>CAZCDU010000103.1:0-16720 GCA_964497125.1 uncultured Victivallales bacterium
TCATTCGACGCGTGAAGACCGAGCGCCCCCTTCCCCTCGCCCTTTTTCCCTCGCGATGTACTGCTCATACCGCCTATGTCGCAGTTGTAGTCGCTGAAGCTGAGGCGCGTGCCGTGGTCCCCACCCATGCTGTGCCAGCTCATCACCGTGCCGCCATACTCCGTGACAAACGGGTCGGGATCATAGACCCAGGCAGACATCGTGAACGGCTTGTTCTTATCGAGTCGATCGCTGACAGTAAAGTCACTGGACAATGCCTGATACTTCACCTTGATATGGGTGATCTTCGAAACGTCGAACTTCACTGCCTTCCGCCCCTTGATCATTTCGACAACCGGCGGCACGTGCAAAGACTTGAACCCGCCACCCAGCTCACCGTGGTTCTTCCAATACTTCACCTCGCCGAGCGGCAGATCATCAACCTTCATGTCGATCAGCTTGTGGTTGTCACCGTCTTCGATCTTGTAGTCGGTCACAGATTCAGGAAACGTCGCCATTCTGTTCAGCATGTAGCTGAGGTCCGGCGGCGAGCAGTAGAACAGCGGAATCTCCATCAGGTCACCCCACGGATCCTTGATGTAAGTCCGGTTAGACGTGACGTGATCGAACGTCCCGTAGTAGTCGACCCCCATCTTGTTTCCCCAGTGCCGCCACTGGCGCTCCACCGGCGTCGCAGGCACGATCTTCACCGTCTCGCCCTTCAACGCCGATGCAGCGCCCTTGCGAGCGCCGTGCGCCGTCGCGACCGAAAGAAAAATGGCGGCGAGAGACAACGTGACTCTGGCCCCACCGATTTGCCTGCGAACTCGCATGAACATAGTGACTCCTCGCTTCAGGTTAGACTCAAACATACCAGCGTCCCGCTGCATGCAACAAGGGGGGCAGTTCCGTCGATTTACGGCACATTTCCGACATCGGGGAAACTGAAGCCAACGAACCAGGGCTTCATCGAGGCGCAGAGTAACCCCATATGGGACCCCCTTCGGTGGCGAATTGGCACCATTTGACCCTGTGGTTGCCGTGCATTGACGCCATGGAGGACGTGCTTCAAGCGGCGTGAGTATTCGCGGCTACGATGCCGGACACCCCAGATTCCCACCCATCCCCGGTGTGAACCGGCCGTTCAAAATCCGGGCATTTCGTAGGTTCGTTTTTTGGTAAGCCTACTCGTTACACGAATGGATCGTGCGGTACGCGTTCAGAAGGCCTGTAGAACGGGAACAAAGTGCTGCTCAGCACTGGTGATGGCGTCGCGCCACTACATAGACTGCTCCGTTGGGGTGGTGGTCGGGGCGGAGAATCTGCGCCCCGAAGGGGCATTTTCATCGTAGCCCAGGCCAACGGCCTGGGTATCTTCGTTTTATGTGTTCGTGCCCTGAAAGGGCACCTCAGTCGGGGCCACCGACCACAACATACGGGCAGCCGCAATCCCGAGCAATCGTTGCCAGATAGGCATGGACACGTGATCGTATCTCATCGTCGAGCCAACGCCTTCGGCCCTTTGTCGAAAAGATCGCATGAATGTAGATCTGACAGAATGATTGGGGCATGGCCATCGTCTCCGTTTGACCGTTGAGGTTGATGTGCCCTTTCAGGGCACCAATGTCGTGTACCTTACCCCAGGCCGTTGGCCTGGGCTACGATGAAAACGCCCCTTCGGGGCGAAGAACCTGTCGTGCCGCCGGGCATCCCTCCGAGGGGCGGTATCTGTCGTCGACCAACCACCACCCCAACGGAGCAATACCCCAAACTGATGGCTCAACGATAGTGACTTAAAAGCTCTACCTGTGAGATCCTCATCCAGCTTCTCAACAGGGCCCTTCGGCGTTCACGCAGAAGCTTCGGCGCGCTCGGGTTGGTGGCGTACGATGCGGCCCTCGATCAGGTAGAGTGAGTCCTCCACGGTATGGGTGCAATGGTCGACGACGCGTTCGAGGTGTCGCGAGAATACACCACCCTGTTGCCGGGGCTCCCCCATCCTCGTAAACGTACTCGCCTGCCCGCCGTAGCCGCCGGCGAAGGCTGGGTACACTCGAATCTCCCCCTCCGGAAGGATATGGCCATGGGTCCGGGTTGTCGGGGTCGGTTGTCGGGATTGTGCCGACAATATACAGGACTCGCACATTGGCTAGCCCTGCCTCTGCCGGTTACTATGGTTCTGTCTGCGATAGGAGGATAATGCGATGATCTACAGATTCTTAGCGGTATCACTGCTTCTCGCGGCCGGGGCCACGTTGGACGCAAAGCCTGCGTCATCGCTCGTGGCGGACGTTGTGAAGCAGACAGAACGCACCGGGGGCTTGGTGGTTCTGTTAGACAACGGGGATACCACGCTGGCCGATGCGTTCTCGACACGCCCTGGATTCCTGCTGCAGACGCTCGCGGCTACCGAGGCGAGAGCCCTTCAGCTTCGCGATCATTTTCGCGCACAAAGCAAGGACTCCCGGGCCACTGCCATGATAGTCGACCCGGGCAGGCTCCCCTACGCCGACGGTATCGTGAGCGTTTTCGTGGCCGAGAATTTCGGGCCTGACCAGCGAATCGGTGTGGCCGATCTGGTTCGATGCCTCTCTCCCAACGGCAAGGCGTTTCTCCATCTGTCGAATCAACATGAACCATGGCTGAAGAAGCAGTTGCCTGCTAAAGATGCGGAACTGACACGCACCCAACTGCTGGGGCAGTCCTGGACCGTCGTGACCAGGAAGCGACCGGCCGGCATGGATGAGTGGCCGCAGTATCGGCACGACAGTGCGCGCAGCAGGACGTCAGACGATCAGCTCGTCGCCCCCCCTGTTCATTTGAGATGGATCGACGGGCAGCGACGGTCGCGCAGCCACAAGGACCACCCCAATGGCGCGGTGTCCGCGGGCGGACGAAACTTTATGCTGACTGACGAAGGCCACCGTTTCTACGTCGCACCGGCCCAGCCCGTGATCGTCTGCCGGGACGCATACAACGGGCTTGTGCTCTGGCGACGCGAACTGCCTATTGTGAAAGAGGCAACCCAGGACCTGAACCGCACGTTCAGCCAGGCGGCGATGTGCGCCACAACCGATCGTCTCTACTGCGCGCTGGAACCGGGCGGAAAACTCTACGCCCTCGACGCCTTGAACGGCAAAACGATGACGGTGTTTGAACACAATCCCACAGACGTTCTGCTCGTTGGCGACCGTCTTGTGCTGACCGGGGGCGGGCCTGTACGCGCCGTGGACAGGCACTCCGGAAAGACGATATGGACATCCGAACAGACATCAGACAACGTTGTGGCTCAAGATGGGTTTGTCTATGCGTACCTCGAAGGCGGCGAGATCGTCTGCCTGCAGATGACCGACGGCAAGCAACTCTGGCGACAGACGTATCCCGCTCTTAGCGAGTCGAAGCACATGGATTTCCGCCTACGCACGGTAATTGACGGTGTTCTGATCTGTGGCACGGCGAGGAGCTGGAAGAGCACGACGAGCATTCACGCCATGTCAGCAAAAGACGGCGCCTACCTGTGGAACCGTCCGTTTACCATGTATGCGCACGGAGAGAACTTTTTGGATTTCTTTCGTCTGGGTGGGCAAATCTGGCTTCGCGGCGAGCAAACACTAGACCCCAGAATAGGCAAGAAGACCAAGAACCCTAACTGGTCAGCACTCGATCCGCGAACTGGCAACACGGTCCGCATGATTCCCATCAAGAACTATCCGAAAGGATGTGCGCCGGATACCGCCACCGCAAGATATCTGATCTGCGGGAAGAACACCTTTTTCGATCTTGAAACGGGCGAGAAGATAGACATCCGATCCGGGCGAAGTGTCTGCGGCCATGGCTGGATGCCCGCCAATGGGATGCTCTATACCTTCCCCACGGATTGCCGATGCAATCCCTACCTGCGGGGCGATATGGCCATGGCGCCGGCCTCCTCGAAGGCTCCCGACTCCATGAACCCCAAGGCTGGACGCCTCATCAAGGGACCGGCCTACGGCGTGAAGCTAAGGCCCAATGCCCCGGCGACAGAGGATTGGCCTATCTACCGAGGCACGCCTGAGCGAGCGGGATATCTCGCGACCCAGGTGCCGGCGAGCCCTGAAGTCGCGTGGAAGAGAAAAGTTGGTGGACGACTCACCTCGCCGGTCATTGCCGATGGCAAGCTGGTGGTCTCCGACGTCGATTCGCATTCACTATTGGCCTTCGATTCGCGGTCGGGCAAACCGCTCTGGCAATTCGTTGCCGGCAACCGGGTGGACCAATCGCCGACCTATGCCCGGGGGCGTTTCGTGTTCGGGTGTCGCGATGGCAGCGTGTACTGCCTGAACGCAGAGGACGGCCAACTGGTCTGGCGGTACCAGGCCGCCCCGGCAGACCCGCTGATAGTCGCCTATGGGCGAATCGAGTCGGCGCGTCCGATCCTGGGGAGCGTTCTGGTGGAAAGAAGGCGAGGTCTTCTGCACCGTGGGCAGGCATACAGGGATGGATGGTGGCATCCTTCTGACCCGCCTCAACCTCGACACCGGAGCGACGACTGCACAGGCCCCGATTGATCCGGTTGTCGCGAGCATGAACGATATGATTGTCAAGCACGGCGAGCATCTGGTGATGGGCAACCACACAATAAGCATCGCCAATCTGAAGCGGATCTACCCGAACAAGCCCGCGCTTTCCTCTGGAGCAAGCAGCAACTTTGAGGACGACACGTATGCGTTTCGCACCTACTGGACCAAGAGCCTCGGAACTCGTCCAGAAGGTGTGTTCGGCGGCGATATCATTGGCCATCTGCTCTGCTTCAACGACAAATTCATCTATGGCGCGGACTCCTATAGCAACAAAGAAAGCCATAGGGGCAACAAGCACAACATGAATAAACCCGGCGTCGCTGAGTACAATCTCTTCCGCAAACCCAACATCAGCGACGTCGAGCAGCGACGGAGTGCAACGACTGGCTGGCGCGTTCCGGTCAACATGAGAGTGCGGGCCTTGGTACTTACCGAAGGCACGCTATTTGCCGCCGGCAATTCCGATCCGCTGGACCCGGAAGGCACGGGCGCCGCACAGTCCGGGCCAGTCGACACCGGCCTTCTGCAAGGGTTCAGCACCCAAGACGGGGCCATGACATTCACGCATGCCCTTGCATCGCCGCCTCTGTTCGATGGCCTGGCTGCCGCACACGGCGCTCTTTACCTATGCACCGTCGATGGCACGCTTCTGTGCCTGTCTGGGCCCATGTAGAATGTCGAGACGTGCCCTCTCTTGCCCGTGGGCGCCGCAGATGGGAGCGCCCATGGCCGCAGGATGCGGGCTAATCCAGCTTCTCATCCTGCTCGTGTTCGCTTAGGTCCAGCCAGATGGTCTTGGTTTCCATGTACTGATCAAAGGCGTGCAGGCCGTTATCACGACCGCCAAACCCTGAGAGCTTGTAGCCACCGAACGGCGTGGTGATGTCACCTTCGCAGTAACAGTTGACGCTTACGGTTCCGGCCTGAAGCTGACGGGCAGCACGCAGCGCTTTCTTGGTGTTTGTACAGAAAATGGACCCCTGCAGCCCGTACCCGGTATCATTGGCCAGATCCATCGCGGCGGCGTCGCTGCCGACCGTCTGAATGGCCAGCACCGGACCGAAGATCTCGTCCCGGGCAATGGACATGTCGGGGGTGACACCATCGAAAATCGTCGGAGGAATGAAGTAGCCATCACCAATCGTGAGCGGCTCGCCGCCCAGGATAAGATTAGCACCTTCCTTTTTGGCCGTTTCGATGTGAGCCATCACATCCTCAAACTGCCGCTTCGAGACCATCGATCCGAGCGCAAACTGCGGGTCGAGCGGATCGCCGGTTTTCCAGTCACGCACCTTGTCCAGCAGGCGAGGGACGAGGTCATCATGGTGCTTCTCATGCACGATCAGGCGAGAGTTGGAGGTACAATTTTCACCCATGTTCCAGAACACCGCCGCTATGGCCTGATCGGCGACTGCATCAAGGTCATCATTGTCCTCGAGAACAACGGCTGGATTCTTGCCTCCAAGCTCAAGTGTGACCTTCTTGAGATTGCTCTCGGCCGAGTAGGCCAGGACTTGACGCCCGATTTCAGTGGACCCCGTGAAAGACATGGCCTGGATGTCAGGATGCCTCCCCAGTGCTTCGCCGATAAGGGAGCCCGCACCGGTAATCACGTTGAAGACGCCTGCCGGTACACCCGCTTCCGCGGCGAGCTCGGCGACGCGCAGGGCGCTCATGCTGGTCTCGCGGGCGGGTTTGACAATGACGCTGTTACCGGCAGCCAGGGCCGGGCCGACTTTCCATCCCATCATCTGGAGCGGGAAGTTCCAAGGCAGGATGCAGGCAACAACGCCAACCGGCTCACGGACAATGAGCCCCATGGCATCATCCGTTGCCGGTGACATCTGGTCATAGAGCTTGTCGATGGCCTCGGCATACCAGGCGAAACAGTGCATCGTTTCCGGAAGATCGATCGCCGCCACATCCCGGATTGGCTTACCGCTCTCGAGTGTTTCGAGTACAGCGAGTTCGTGGCGGTGACGCTTCATGAGCTTCACCATTCGGATCATGATCTCTTTACGCTCGGTCGGGTCCATACGGGACCAGACACCGCTCTCGAAGGCTTGGCCGGCTTTCTTGACGGCGTAGTTGACGTCTTCGACGCCGCAGGCCGCAACCTGGGCCAGCGTTTTACCCGTGGCCGGGTTGACGGAGTCGTAGGTTTCTCCGGACTTCGCCGAAGTGAACTTGCCGTTGATATAGGCATTGGTAATCAGGTCCATGCTCTCGGCAATGGCGTGATACTCGTCGCGTGATAGATAGTCTGACATGGTGTTCTCCTGAGGATACTAGTTGATTTGAGCAATAGTGGTGCGTGCGGTCTTCAAGGCGTCGCGCAGCTCTCGCTTAAGTTCCTTCTTCATCGGTCGCAGTGGCAGGCGGACCGTTTCGCCCGCTGGCAGACCATCCAGTTCACAGCCGTACTTGACGCACTGCACGAACTTCCCGCCCCGCTCAAGAACGGTCATTAGCGGAAGCATCGCCTTCATGATACGCCGCCCGGTTGCGAAGTCGCCCTCTTTGACGCAGACCTCATAGAGTCTTACGCACTCAGGGGCCAGGAAGTTGGCTGCGGCACAGACCCAGCTCCGTGCCCCCCAGGCAAAGAACTCGAGCGCCTGGTCATCGGCCCCGCAACTCAGCTGAAGGTGTGGGAACTCGCGTGCCAGCATGTGTATACGGTTAATGTCGCCGCTACTCTCCTTGATGGCATGGAAGTTGGCGCTACGCCCCACACGCTCGAGGAATTCATGGCCAAATTCGGCTCCTGAACGCCCCGGGTAGTTGTAGAGCATGATGGGTAACCCGCAGGCGCGGTCGACCTTCAGTGCATGCAGAGCGAGTTCCTTCTGCGAAGGGACGGAGTACGGTGGGATTGCCAGCAGAAGGGCCGCTGCACCATGTTCACGTGCCGCTGCCGAGAACGCACAGACCTGTTCGGTCTGGATATCATTGACCCCGGCAATCCAGGGAACGCGACCCTTAATCAGGGCGTTGGCCTTTCTGAACTGCTCCACCCGCTCTTCGGGTGTCAGCGCATAGTTCTCGCCGGTGGTCCCACCGATGACGAGGCCGTGTATGCCCTGCGCGATCAGGTGCTCTATCATCTCGCCATAAGCCGTTTCATTGATTGTATAGTCCGGGTGAAACGGCGTGATCACCGGGACATAGATCCCCTCAAACGTCATGGATGTCTCCTTTTTCAGTTAGCATAGTCTTCATCGTTTGAAATCTTACGGGTGAGAGAGGTGGTCGTGGGGGGGCTGGTTTCCAGCCCAGGAGGGTTTCCGTTATGTCGCCACACACGCGGCCCTGGCAGTGTCCCATACCACAGCGACACTGTAGCCGGGCACTACGTGCATTGCTCTGCTTCTTGATTTCGCCAAGAGTGACATCCTCGCAGCGGCAGACAATCGTCTCATCTGTGGCCAACTGCGTGACGTCGCGGCGCAAATCGAAAGACTGGCTGAGTCGGTTTCCGAACCGTTGCCACCGGTCTCTCCCGGCTGCAAGAGTACGTGCCTGTGACACGCTACCGGCGGCCGCCAGGCCCGCGATCCGGCCCTCCACAATGGCGCCATCGACCCCCGCAATACCGGTGACCTCACCGGCCGCAAGGATCTGATTCTGTGACGTGCGCTGTAGCTCATCCACGGCAACACGCCCTTCCACCGTATCCACCTCCAGAAGCCTTGGAAGTCCGACATTCGGAACCAGGCCAAACGCACAGGCTAGAAGGTCACAGTCAACCGACCGTGTCTTACGGCCATTCCCAATGGTTAGCCGTTCAAGATGATCTGCACCGTGGGCTTCAACAGGCCACCATCCAGCGCGAAGTGGCGTACCGAGGAGCTTTGCGCCGAGTCCCGCTCCCTGGACCATCTTGGAGGGATGTCCAGCGACAGTGAAGGCAAACGAATGAAGCTTCCGCCATGCCGCCTGCTCCACCATCATCACCACGTGCGCGCCCTGGCTGCGCAGCTCTGCTGCGACGGCTAGGAGCAAGGGGCCGCTACCCGCCACAACGATCCGCCTGTTCTTGACGGGCCACCCACTCTTGGCCAGGGCTTGTAGCCCGCCCACACCGATGATGCCAGGCAGTGTCCATCCCGGAAACGGAATGAACCGCTCGCGCGCGCCGGTAGCCAGGACCATCCTGTCTCCGTGCAGCTCAACGGCACTATCATGGGTTTCCGCCAGCAGGCGGTGAGCAGATGTGAGTCCGACCACGCGGGTCTCGGGCAATATTCTGACGCCGCTGTTGTGCAACCGTTTCAGCCAGCGTTGTCCTTCGCTCGGGGCGGAATGCCGGGGTGTGTGCTTCCAGATCTGCCCGCCCAGCCAGGGACTGCCCTCAACCAGGCCCACTCGTTTGCCGGCATCGGCAGCCTCACATGCGGCCGCAATACCGGCAGGGCCGCCGCCAATGACGAGGAGGTCATAGTCTGTTTCAGGCCGGGGCATCGGTGGTCACCTCCATACCGGCTTCACAGACCGTCTGACAGCTGCGGACATGTGGGACTCCGTTCACGGTCACGCGGCACTCGCCGCACATGCCCATGCCACACAAGGGGCCACGCGGTTCACCCGTCGTTGAGTGGTGCGGCGCTTCAATGCCGGCCATCGCGAGCGCGGTGGCGACCACTGAGCCTTCCGGCACCTGTATGGCCGTTCCGTTGATGGTAAGACTGACGTCAGGCATGTGGTTCCTCCTCGCATTCCCGGCAGGTAGGGCAGAAGGGCTCGGGATCGATGGCCGGTGATCGGCCCTGTATGAGGTCTGCAAGCAGCTGCCCTGTGCCGAGAGCCGTCGTGATCCCAAGGCCCTCGTGTCCGGTGGCTATCCAGTGATGAGGGCGCTCAGGGCGTGGTCCAATCAAGGGCCGCTTGTTGGGAGTGGCGGGACGGAAGCCGGTCCAGCAGCGGAGCAAGGAAACACCTTCGAGGGCGGGCATGAACAGCTGGGCCCGCTCGAGCATGCGCCCCAGGATATCAGAATCGACACGGCTGTCATTGGCGCCGAACTGGCGTGAGGAACCGATCAGGATCTGCCCGGATGGGCGTGGCTGTAGATTGAAAGCAACGGAGTCCTCCTCGACGGCGTGCGCGCTCTTCAGGTAGCCCAGTTCTACGATCTGATGCTTGAGCATCCCCGGGTGAGCCTGGGTGATAGCCAGGTGTCCCTTGCGCTTACGCACGGGCAGGTCCGCAGTCAGAGCGGGTGACCCGCAACCAGCCGCATTGATGACATGCTCTGCTTCTATGTCTGTCCCGTCAGCCACGCTGACCCCGCCCTCGCGGATCTGGGTGACAGCCGTACCGGTACGCACGTGTGCACCGCCCGCCCAGGCCTTCTCGAGCAGATAGGCCGCAGCGGCGGGGGGATAGACAACCGCATCATCGGGAACGAGTAGGGCTCCCGCGAGGCCAGGCCGCAAGAGTGGTTCATGTTCGTAGAGCGCGGGCGCATCGAGTCGGCAGGCAGTCACATCGTGGTCCGTGTAGTACCTCAGTTTGCTCTCTACAGCTGCCATCTCCTCATCATCAGCAGCGATCCAGAGCGTGCCGCACGGACTGAACTCCATGCGAGCGGGAGCATCAGTTGCCAGCTCGTGCCACAGTGACCGGGAGTAGGAGGATAGGGCGAACTGAGCCTCTGAGTCGTCCATGACAACCAGGTGCCCCATGCCGGCGCCCGTGGTGCCTCCTCCGATGACATCCTTCTCAAGCACAAGGACAGACAGTCCCGCGTTCGTACAGGCATGCGCGCAGGCTGCGCCAACAATACCGGCTCCAATTACAATGACATCGACGTTGCTCATTATTCGCAGATACCCCAACTGTAAGGATCATGTCGGTCGATAATGAGCGTGGATTCAGCACTGATGTAGGCGTGACCGGTAACCGAGGGGAGGACACGTTCGCTGTCGAGGCGCCTGTAGTGGGCCGTGAAGACGCTGCCGATCAGGCTCTCTTGCACCCACTCCTCATCTTCTGCCAGTTCGCCTCTCGCCGCCAGGCAGGCCACTTTGGCGCTTGTGCCCGTTCCGCATGGTGAGCGGTCGTATGCGCGCCCCGGGCAGAGCACGAAGTTGCGGGCGTTTCCTCCGTTCTGTGCGGGCCCCACCAGTTCAATATGATCGACCTCCGGATAGCCCTGAGCATTGACGGCCTGTCGAGCTCGCCATGCGTAGTCAGTCAAATCCTGCACATGATCCAGTCCGAGCGGTATGTCAAAATCCGGGGTCAGGAAGAACCAGTTACCTCCCCATGCAATGTCGCCCCGGATCGTTCTGTTGCCGGGGAGGTCTATGGCGACGTCGGCATGAGCAACGTGGCAAGCGACATTGTCGACCGTGACGGACCCGTCAGAGTTGAGCGTGGTGGTCACGGTTCCGACCGGGGTCTCAACGCGGTGCTCGCCCACCTCAATCCGTCCCATGTGGGCCAACGAAGTGATGACACCCATGGTGCCGTGCCCGCACATTCCCAGGTAGCCCACGTTATTGAAGAAGATGACGCCGGTCGTGCAAGTGGGGGCGGTCGGCTCCACGAGCAGGGCGCCCACCATCACATCAGACCCGTGTGGCTCGTTCACGATTGCGGATCGGTAGTGGTCAAAATCACTGCGAAAACGGTCCGCTCGCTCCTGGAGGGGACCTCTACCCAAATCGGGTCCTCCCGCCACGACTACCCGTGTGGGTTCGCCTGCAGTGTGGGAGTCGATAACCCATATACGATGATCCCGTGGTGAATTTGAACTGTCGTCCATAGCTTACTTCCTCCGGATTGCAGCGTGGCTGCAGGGCTACCAGGCAATGGCAGTATCGTACCTACGGGTTGAAGGACGGTCTTGGTTTATCCCGAAGTGATTACTGAAAAAACCGCCCAGCATGCGGAATCAGACGAGCGATCTGAACTGAGTAGGGGTCAGTTCAGTCGCGGCCTTGAAGTGGTGCGTGAGCGCGCTGTGATCGTAGAAGCCTGCGCGCTGGGCGACTTCAGATACCGGGTAGGAGGTGTTCTTGAGAAGGTCGCGAGCCACGTCGATGCGGGCATGCATGATGAACTGGCCAACGGTGACGTGAAAGATGCGCTTCATGCGCTGCTCAAGCTGGTAGGTGGACAGCTCCGCCATAGCCGCAAGATCTTCGACACGGAGGGGTTCGTCGTAGTGAGACCAGATATAGTCGATGACGCGCGATACCTCGGGCAGGCGTTCTGACTTCGTCTTTGGGATATGGAGATCACGGGAGAGCCCCGTCATACCGATCACGCCCCCGTCATCACCATGGATGGGAACCTTGTTTGTAATGCACCAGCCCGGTGTCCCCTGACTATACAACTGGAGCTCGAGCTTGTCCTTGATGGGACGGTTGGTTTCCAAAACCTGTTGATCTTGATTGCGGTACTCCTTGCCAAATGGCTCAGGAAAGACTTCATCCGTTGTGCGGCCGATGACGTCCCGCTTTCTTGCCAGGCCACAGCGTGCTACGAGCGTCCGATTAACCAGTGCATAGCACCCCCGTTCATCCTTGATGAAGAAGACCACATCCTCCAAATCATCAAAAAGCGCCTCCATTACGGACAGCGCCTCAAGCCTTGATTGAAGACCAGGATTCAGCATCACCGTGTCATCTCCGCTGTCTGGTTCGCCCCCACGACAACTGGCGCGAGATATGCCAATTTGTGCTGTATCATTTCACCCCTATCGTGGTTGTTGCTATAGGAGTATAAGACCTGTGCCGCCGGATTCACAAGGGGAGGCAACCGTATATAGTAGGCACAATTCCGACGTTGTGCTGCTGGTCACTGGATAACCATGTACGGTTCTATATTCATGTGAAAGAACCATCGCGTAGCCTAGTGCGCCCTTGCCTACCCGAGACTTGAGACTTGCTCCGTATCTGCAGAAGATGACACTCGATCCCAAACTCGGATGCACGCTCGTAGAGCCACTCTCGTTGACGTTTGACTCTCTTGCATCTCCCCTCACAATCGGTGATCGCCAAACTGAAATCTTTCGACGGCACTTGTGCTGTTGCCATTCTGAAGGAGACATCGTTCGAGCTATAGCGAACTACTGACCCGTTGATATACAGACTCAAAGATAAGAACAGATTGCGACAGTTCCTGCCTCGCCCTAAGCCAAGCATTCATCGAGACCGGTGAGTGGGGCTGGAACTGGTCGGCGGCAAGCTCTGCCCAGGCGGACTCGGAACTAGACAAGGAGGAGTCCCAAGGAGTAAGCTTCCTTCATGGTCAAAAGACAGAACATCAGAGCTTTTGTAAAGCGAGTAGCAGACGAGTTTCACCCCAAACGCGTGATCTTATTCGGTTCCTATGCATACGGCAGACCTACGCCGGATTCTGATGTTGATCTGCTGGTCGTAATGCCTCATGACGGTCCCGCCGCTGTTCAGGCTGCCGAAATCAGGAAGCGTGTCCGGGCTGGCTTCCCAATGGATCTAGTAGTACGCAGCCCTGCGGAGATTGATCGACGTCTGGCCATGGACGATTTCTTCATTCGCGAGGTCATCGAGCGCGGGAAGCCTCTCTATGAAAGCTAGCACTGGAGAATGGATACAAAAGGCGGATGCCGATTTCGTTAGCTCTGGGCGTGAATATCGCGCACGGAAGCAGCCGAACTACGATGCCGCGTGCTTCTTTGCTCAGCAATGCATCGAGAAGTACCTCAAAGCGCGGCTTGTCGAGGGCAGTGTATCCTTTCCGAGAACGCATGACCTGGAAGCGTTGCTGGATCTCGTTTTACCCATGGAGCCGATGTGGGACTCTTTCCGATCAGCGCTCAACGAGTTAACGAGTTTCGCCGTTGCATTCCGTTACCCCGGCGAATCGGCTACACGCGATATGGCCAGAACCGCGGTGCGTAATGCCGCGAGTATTCGAAGCCAGATGCGTCAGGACATGTCACTCTAAGCCAACCTGCAAACTCTCCAGCATTGACGCAAACTCCAGAACCACCCATAATCCCGCCCTCTTGTTACACCCCTGTAGCTCAGTTGGATAGAGCAGCGGATTTCTAATCCGCAGGTCGTGAGTTCGAACCTCGCCAGGGGTACCAGGGCGCTCCGGGACAGGGCATCCGTTGCTGTCTGGAGTCGCTTCGCCGGGGACGGCTGCACCGACTAGGCCAGCAACGGACGCCCTGTCCCTTCGCTTTTCGTGTGTGGGGTGGACTGTCTGGAGTCGCGCTGCCGCTGCGCTGCCAACGGGGCGTTGGCCAATTGCTCGCAAGCTCACTGCGGCCGGGGACGGCTGCACCGACTAGTGGGCAGCGATCTCTGAATAGCGTCAGATGCGTAAAGCAGTGCCCAAACCTGTTGCCGAGGCTATTGCGTTTGACTACAATCAGATTGGTTGGCCAGCCAATCTGATTGGTCTGTGGTTTCGCTTACCGCACGGGAGGTACGCAATGACTCATCACTTACGATCCTATCACGCTCTGCTCTTTCCTCTTTTGCTGGCAGTCGTCGTTGTGCTGTCACACGTGTGTCGCGCCGAGTCTTTCAAAGATTTCATAAGGAAAGACAGGGAGGACATGAAGACCTTTCGGGAGACAGGCAAAATCGAGACGCAGCCCGTTGTGCCCGGACAGGAGCTGATCGGTAAGATTGCGAAGGACGTCGAGACCAAAGCTGACTGGCTGATCATGGTGTATATCGCAGGTGACAATAACCTCGATTCTGCCGCCATTATCGATATCGAAGAGATGGAGACAGTCGGTTCCTCGAGCCGCCTTAAGATTGCCGTCCTGCTCGACCGGGAGGAAGGACAGGAATGGAGCAGTACGCGGCAATTCCTTGTCAACAAGAAGACCCCTTCGGGCAAGCGATCATGGGATCCGAGGCTGGATACCTGCCAGGATCTCGGCGAGTTGAACACGGGAGATCCTCAAACTCTCAGTGACTTTGTCACATGGGCAACTACCAATTACCCAGCCGAGAAGACTATGCTTGTCTTCTGGAACCATGGTGGCGGATGGCGCTCTGCGGCCACAAAGGCGGGTCGCAGTCATGCTGCAAATCGGGGGCCAAATACGACCGTGGGCGGACTCGGTTACGGAGTTCTGACGAGAGGAATTGCGTGGGATGACAGCAACGACTTTGACTTTCTCGAATCGCGCGAGATTCGACTTGCGCTAGAGCCGTTCCCCCGTTTTTCCGTGATCGGCTGTGACGCTTGCCTGATGGCCATGATTGAGGTCGCCTATGAATGGCGAGACCAGGCATCCTACTTCGTAGCATCAGAAGCAACGGAGCCCAACAACGGCTGGCCTTATGACATGATACTCAGTGCTCTTATCGACAATCCTGCGATGGAGCCCGAGGAACTGGCAGGAGTAGTCGTTCAGATGTACGGAGAAGTCTATGACTCAGCGGAGGCAGAAGTTGCAGTTACTCAGAGTGCAGTGGATCTTGACAAGGTCACTCCTGTTGTAGAAGCCATTGACGTACTGAGCGGCGAGCTCGTCTCTTTCATCAAATCGGGAGGAACGATCCCTGAGTCATTCCGAGATGTCGCTGGATTCCCACGCGGAGATCGCGACTTTCTCGACCTGGACGCTCTCTTGGCGGGAATCGCCACAGAAGAAGCCTTCCCTACCAATCTACAGGCCGCGGCGGCCGCAAGTCGCACGAAGTTGGGCGAGTGCATCGTGGAAAATCACAGCCACCTCCTGCTCGAAGGCAAAGGCCTGACTATCTTTCCGGGCGGCGGATACGAAGCAGCAGATTACAAACCTGATATCATTCAGTTTGCCAAGGACACTCAATGGGATGACTTCTTACAGGACTTGGCGCTGCAAGAGAGCGTTGACACCAGCGAATAGGCATCCACGGCGGTACCATAACGATGGCAGCCCGTTCGCTTTGTGTTGTGTTGGTGGGTGGATGCGCTATTCTCGCTGGTAGCAAGGAGCTTGGCTTTTGACGATTGTTAGAGAATTGGTCGTTCCCCATATTTCGGATGCAGCTCTTGAGCCGGGAGAAGCACGGCAGCAGCTGGAATCTCGGGAGCATCACGACATCGACGTCGTCAATTGGGATGCGTTTGGTTATGCGCCTGAGGTCAAGTTCGCGGTCGGGTATGGCGCTGACGAGCTGTATGTCCATTTTGATGTGCGCGAGAAAGCTGTGCTGGCTCGCCATACCGAGAGTAATGCCGCTGTTTGCCAGGATAGCTGTGTTGAGTTTTTCTTTGCACCATCTGAGGGTGTCTATTTCAACATCGAGTTCAGCTGTATTGGCACCGTGCTGGTTGGTAAGGGCCGGGATAGACATGACCGGGAGAATCTTCCTCCTGCGTTGATCAAGACCATCCGTCGCGCGACATCGTTGGGGACAGAACCGTTCGAAGAGCGACTGCAGGAGACGCAGTGGTGGTTGACGGCGGCGATTCCGTTGGCGCTTCTTGATCTATCACCCGCAACGCTCCCGGGGCAGACCTGCTATGCGAATTTCTATAAGTGCGGCGATGCCCTATCAACGCCCCATTACCTCTCGTGGAACCCCGTCGGCAGTCCGTCCCCCGACTGCCACCGACCGGAGTGTTTCGGTCGTGTGCGGTTTGCGTGAAGCGACCTGCCGTAATGTTGGCGGAAAAGAGGAGCCAGTTGGAGACAACAGGCTCTCCTCTAGAAGGACATCAGTTGCCGCCGGGTATGTCCTTCACTCAGGCTGGCACCATATGCGGCGCTCGCGGCACACACCGGCTCACGGGTGATGTGTGGCAAGATTCGTTGATGTTCTCGGCAAAGTTGACGGATTAGTTACTATCGAAGTAGTTCACGAGGCAGTTGACGTCGCAGGAGCGTCTGAATGACCCTAACTACATCGCGAACTTTGCCGTTAACTACTCCGGACTAACTCCATCGTTAACTTTGCCGAGAACTACTCCGAGCGGTTCGCGGTGATGCCCTAAGATGGGAAACACCATGTGTTGCGGGTACTGGAGTCAAGAGTATGCCCCCTTTGTCGCCAACTGGATGCGGGTGCGAGCAGGATACGCGAAAATCACGCTTCAGAATCAGCTTGCGTACTACAGTACCCACCCTTTATCCTCCACGTGTATCTTTCTGTATACACCCCACTATGTAGTCGGAATCGGAAGAAATGGCAGAAAAACCACAAGATGCGATAGCCAGCCCAACGCTGATCATC
>CAZCDU010000104.1:0-16680 GCA_964497125.1 uncultured Victivallales bacterium
AAGCGGTGTCGACGTCCTGCACTCGCAAGCTCGCTTCGGACTCTGCCACCGCACTTGTCAACAGCACCCCCGAACGCCAAGCTTAACGCTTGCACATTCGATAACCGTTAAGCTTGGCCTCTGATGAACATCTCGAAGGGCTTGGCGTGGTGTCGGAGGGTGAGAGGAGCCAGTTGGAGACAACAGGCTCTCCTCTGGAGGGACATCCTGTTGTCGCCAACTGGATGCGGGGGCGCGCTGATGGGGAGGGATCGAAGCGGTAACGTAACAAAGGGAACGAAGGGGAGTTCTAGGAATCTGGTTTGGATGGGATTCCAAACGTCGATTCCTGGAAAGGTTGCCCTGGACGGGGTGGGGGGTAGAGTGTGGAGAGTGAGTAGCTCCGGGTTCTAGGGGTGTTCGGCAAACGGCTCCGCAATGCTGTCCATGTGATGTTTGATTTCGGCGAAACTGAACGGGCAGAAGTCGTGCACATCGACGCCGACGTCCATGCTCTTGTGGAATGGTCCCAGGTTTCCGTGACTGTGACCGAAGAGATGCCACGTGCCGCGGAAGGCACCATGCCAGGACCGCTGCGCGTAATGGGCCAGCACAATCTCCTGTCCCTCGACATTGATTCGGATCCCCGTCTGAATCCGGGCATCCTGATCCCCGATCAACGTGAGCTTTCCTGAGGCGAGAAGGTGATTGAGCAGGCCTTGCCTGTGCGCCTGGCGAAGTGGCTTGTCGTGATTACCCAGGATGATGTGACGTTTGCCGTTCAGCTTTGTCAGCCACCCCACGGCGTATTCAGCGGAACATCGAAAGGCAAAGTCGCCTAGATCGTAAACTACGTCGCTTTCCTGAACGCACGCGTTGTGTCGGTTAATAATGGTCTGCTCCATCTCTCCAACATCGGCAAATGGACGCTGGCAGAGATGAAGGATGTTCTTGTGTCCCATGTGATAGTCTGATGTGAACCACGTCTGTGGCATGATCTGGTTCCTTAGTTATTTGCCGCGAGGACTCCGCGTTCGAGTTCGCCGGTGGGGTAGTGAGATACGTCGCCCGTCTTCGTGTCGACTATGACGTAGGTCAACTCGGGGCCTTGACCGGGCTGGACACAGGTGGTGCGGCCGATGGTGGTGCTCCACTTGCCGCTGACTCGCGGGGATTCGTGAATGTGGCCGTGAAGGGAGAGGCGGGGCTGCTTGTCGGCGAGGAAGGCGGTTATCGCGAGGGAACCGACTCGGGTGCCTGACCAGCATTCGTCCAGTCCGATGCCATAAGGAGGCATGTGGATAACGTAGATGGCGTCTCCAATACGTTGTGGCTCTGGAAGGGCGTTGAGTTCATCTTCAATCGTTGGCAACGACGCGGCATAGGCCGGCCAATTCGGGATGTTCTCCCACCCATTTGGTGTCGATAGAATGCCCTCCCCATACTGAGGCTGGAACAGGTAGTTCTCTGTATCTTTGCGGCAGCGGTCTTTGAGCCGGAACGGATAATCAACAACCCAGTTCATGCCGACAAACTCCTGACCGTCAATCTCCACCAGGCGCTGAGCCAGGTTTGTGACAAGGGCGAACCTGTCGCAGGTTTCTTCAAACAGCCCGTCGAACACGCGCAGGTCGTCATTGCCGAGATAGCAAAGGCAGCGGATGCCGGCATCGTCCAGCTCGGAGAAATGGTCGACCAGCTGTGTTGTGATGAATTGGTCCTGTTGAAACAGATCGCAGGCTTTGGGCAGCATGTCACCGCCGTTGATGACAACATCAATCTCCGCTTCCCGGGCCACTTCGCATAGCCGATCGTAGTAGCGAGTGTTCCCGTGCAAGTCTGTTACGAATAGAATTCTCACGTCCGTTATCCTTGTGGTTTCAGTATGGGCAGAGGTTGCCATGTGATGAAAGGGGTAATTCGACGTCTGAAGCGGCCGAGGTCACTGTAATGGATGACGTCGAAGACATCCTTCTCTTTTGGAAATCGCTGGTTTGCTCGATGCAGGGAGTCGTATTTCGGGATGACGCCGATGTTGTCCTGGGCGAGCAGACGTTTGCGGACGCCCTCCGGATTGGCAATGGTGATTGGGAGTCCGGCGCTGTGGATCGCGAGCAGCATCTGCATTGTTTCCACCATGCGGACGATGGATTCGCCGCGCAATTCAACGTCAAACCCCTTCTTTAGATACAAGGGACGCGAGACACTTAAAGAGATGTGCGTTGTGTTGCCGCCGCGCTTGATCTCCCACGGGTGGCCGCCACCTCCGCGTTTCGGATGGTTGTGGTCGATCCAGGCCGCGAACTCCTCCTCTGAGTTGGGGTCGATGTCCAGCAGACCTTCGTGTCTGCCATCAGCATGGCAAGCGTACATCTCCCGGCCGGACATGTTCTCATCGACAACATCATCCTTACGCTTCCCGGCAATGTAGGCGATCTTACAGTAGTTGAAGTAGTCGTTGGCCGACATGGTCGCGACTTCCGTGTTCTCTCGTCGCATGAAGAAGCCCTGCTCAACAAGGCGGACAAGCTTACGGCTTTTGGCTTTTCCTAGTCCCAAGTCCAGTCGGTAGATGTCTGAAAGTGATGCCCGTACGAGTGAGTTGGGCACAATTCCGCAACGGTAATCCAGTGGGTACTCAGCTTGAACACGCTTGCCGGCCCTTATCCAGTCCGTTCTGGTGATCCGCAGCCACCGGCGTGCGGCGACAATAAGTGGTCGCCAGGTTTCATCAAGATACTCCGGTGTCTGCTTCCACAGAGCATGGCTACTGCCCATGATATCGCCAACCCGTACGGCCTTGCCTGGTTCAACCTCAAGTACTTCGTAGTCTCCGTTGATATGCGCGATATAGAAGGTCCGTTTGTACTTGTTGATGTTGAGATGATTCCATCTTCCCTTTTCATCGGGGAACAGAACATTCCACACGTGATCAGTACAGGATAGTGCGTAGTCAAAGTCGCGAAGTTCCCGAACGAAAGCATATATCAGTGTTTCGAAATCCATGCGCTCCTCGTTGCTTGTGCTTTGGATACAGGAGAGTAGTGTGTACTACTCAGTACACGGCGTCAACCCAAAAAAGAGGACTCTTCCTATTTGCCGTATTTTGCTCTCGCTTCCCGGACCATTCCGGTCAGGTTTCGGTCCGGGGCGTGTTTGAGCTGGCGGAGTAGCTCCGCGAAAAGCTGCGGTCGGTCACGAATGACTTCCTGCAGATCCGACGAGACCTTACCGGCCATCGCGAGAAGCACATCAGGGTCTTCATTCAATGCCTCAGCAAGCGCCTTGATCTTGACCTCTGAAGGAGGAGGGGTAACTCCTCGTTCCACCTTGCTCAAGAAGGACGGCTCTAGTCCACACGCGAGAGCAACACGACGCAACGAGTAGTCCTTATCATTTGACAGCAGCGCCATGCGCTGCTGTCGAAGGTATTGCCCAAATGAGTGTGTTGCCATTTTCAGGGTGTCACAGAACAAAATGTGGTTCTTACGCGTCTCACCTTCTTACGCCACGCACCGCATCGATTGATACAGGATTCAGCACGCTGATTCCAGCGGAAAACCTAAACCGCTGGCTAGGGAATTGCGGCACATTCCTTGTTGTCGGGGGGATGCGTGGGATATTGAGAGTGGGACGTGGAAAGTTGCGAATGCGGAGATCGAGAGTCGGAAGTCGGTGAGTCGGTGGTCGGTGGGCGGTGAGTCGGTGGGCGGTGGGCGGTGGGCGGTGAGTCGGTGAGTCGGTGGTCGGTGAGAGGAGCCAGTTGGAGACAACAGGCTCTCCTCTGGAAGGACATCCTGTTGTTCGCTCGGGTTCTGAAGCGGAGGCTTACGGGCGAGGACGCCCGTGCCACGCTGGGGAAGCGCGGGGAGATGCCGTCTATCTAGAATGGCTAGTTTAAGCGCTTCTCCCATAGTCGACGCCGGCTATTTGTGCCATTCAAATACCCAAATACCCAACCACCCAAGAAAGCCCGAAGTACGCAGCCGACCGAAGGGAGACAGGCTGCCGTACTCGGTAGCAACGGAGCGAAGCGAAGTGGCAACCCAGAAAGTGGAAGAAGAACACTCTAGCCAAGCCATTCGCCATTCGGGCTTCGGATTTCTTTGGGTATTTGGGTGTTTGGGTATTTCGTCATTCAATGGCACGCCGAAACACCTCACCCCCGTGCTGAAAACGCTTGAACTAGTGCCATTCCCGTCTATCTATTGGTCACTTCTCTGTTTTCATGTTTTGGTGTCGGCGGAGGCGATGGGGTTGTGTATGTTTTGCGGCTATGTCTGACGTGACTCCTACTCTTGAACAGCTGGCCGACGGCTATATTGCACTTGAGAAGCGCATTCATGCGTTGATTTCCGAGATCGGTGGCTCCTTCTGTGACAACTGCGATGACCGGTGCTGCGAGCCTCGGCATTGTGCGGATTCAGACGATAGCGCGTGGTTGCACGCGCTACGGGCGCGGCTGGGCGTTGAACGGACTGCCGCGGATGCGGGTGAGACGGGCTTCCTCGGGAAGAGGGGGTGCATGCTGCCGGCAGGTCGTCCCATGATCTGCACGGCCTATATCTGCGATCGCCTGCACATGGGCCTGCATGCCACGCCGCTGGAGAACTACCTCTACCAGGTGGCGTGTTCGCTTCTCAACATGGTTGTACGGCGGGCTGCCGGCGACCTCGACCTGACGGAATTGGACGATCTCGATGTGCTGACGCCCAGGCGCCGGGCAAAGCTACTCTCGCGTGTCAAACGCGCGGACGAATGCATGACACGTGTGCGGCGTCTATGGGAGGCGCGAGACTTGGATCAGCCCACGCAACGGGTCGGCAGTGACCTGGTCTTCCTGGCACGCGTTGCCCCCTTTGCCGCACAGGGGGTCCGCTTCGCGTGGGAACCGCCGAATCTCTCACTCGCCGGGCGTTAGAGGCAACGCTTGGGGAGAGACCCGAATACTGCTAGCTAAAGCAACTCGTGCAAGAGAATTGAACACCCAATATCCAACAAGGAATTTCCAGATTCCAAGTGACATCAAGAGTGGAATTCGGTCGGCTGTGTTGGGGGTGAATGAGCTGAGAGGAGCCAGTTGGAGACAACAGGCTCTCCTCTGGAAGGACATCCTGTTGTCTCCAACTGGATGGGGGTGCGGGGTGGGTGCACGGAAACGGTAAGTGCTAAGCTTGGCGCTAATCCGGGGAAAACTTGGAGTGCGGTGGCAGAGGGCGAAGCCCGGCGACACCGCTTTTCGCTTGGAACGCCGTGTCCGCACCACGATCCGCCTACCTGTGCATTGGCATCGCTGCCCGCGAGGCTCTGGGACTGCTCACATGCAGCGGAAAAGCGGTGTCGCCGCTTCGCTCTGCCACCGCACTCCAAGTGGCCTGTACCATCAACGGCCAAGCTTGACGGTTACCGAGAACGGCGCAGGTTGGCTGGGCTTGGCTCTTGCCAAGAAAGATGGACCTGTCGGGCGGCACTTGGGCTATAGCATTCTCGTTCCACGCTCATCCACCGTCTGGCGACGGAGGCTACAGTGGAGAGTGGAGTGTGGGGAGTGGACTGTGGAGAGTGGACTGTGGAGAGTGGACTGTGGAGAGTGGAGAGTGGAGAGTGGACTGTGGAGAGTGGAGAGTGGGTGGAATCATTTTGCTGCTGATCGGTGTTTGAGGGCTGGGACGCGCCGGCGGGTTTTCTCGAGCTCGTCAAGGTTGAGATCGGCCACGATCACGGTTTCGCTGTCGCCGGCCTTGGCGAGCACATCGCCCCATGGCCCTACAATCATGCTGTGCCCATAGCTGGCAACCCCGGTGCCCGGGTTAATTCCGCACTGGTTGGGGGCCACGGCGAAACACTGATTTTCGATGGCGCGTGCTCGCACCAGGATGTCCCAGTGGTCCTTGCCGGTGCGCTGCGTGAAGTCCGAGGGGACGAACAGGATCTGCATGCCGCCATCAGCATAGTGGCGGAAGAGCTCCGGGAAGCGCAGGTCATAGCAGATGGCCAATCCCGCACGCCACCCCTCAATGTCCGTCATGGTCGGTTCGTGGCCGGCTTCGTAGGCATCGGATTCGCGGATGTGCGTACCGTCTTCCAGTATGGCTTCAAACAGATGGATCTTCCGGTAGGTTGCCACCAGTCGACCTTGCCGGTTCACCAGGAGCGAGGTGTTATAGACATGCCCTGCAGCATCCTCGATGACACTGCCGGCCAGAACCCAGGCCTGCTTCGCGGCCGCCAGCTCGCAGACCCACTGCACAACGATCCCGTCCAATGGGGCCGCGGCGGCCCGATAATCGGCAGCCTTCCCCCGCACGGCGAATACTTCCGGCAGCGCAATGACGTCGACCCCACGCGTCGCCTCAAGCATCCCTCCGATATGCTGCAGGTTCGACGCGGTGTCACGCCCCGTGCAGCTCTGAACAGCCGCTATTCGTAGTGTCTTCACGATACCCCGATCGTAGCCGTTCCCCTTCTGTGAAGCAACCCTCCGCTGTCAGCATCGCATAGGGGGCATGTACCATTCGGGCATGTCCCTACGCTCCTTCTATCATTTGCTTGATCGTTGTAGATCTGTGGATTGGGCGACGAGGATCGGGACAAAGATCAGGACGAGGATGGGAGACGACGAGGATCGGGACAAAGATCAGGACAATGATGTGGATTGACGAGGATCGAGACGTGGGAGGTCCGGAGTTGAGAGTGGACCCAGCCCAAAGGTCGCTGAGCTCCCATTGTGGCGGGCAGGCCACGCCGCAATGCCGCTGACGCGGCAAAGCAGGCGGGCAGGCTGTGGGGAGTGGGCGGCGGGGGAGGGGAGCCAGTTGGAGACAACAGGCTCTCCTCTTGAAGGACATCCTGTTGTCTCCAACTGGATGCGGAGGCGGCGGGACGCGAAGCGAGGCTGAATACTTGGAGGCCAACGTCTCGGGGACTCAACCGTTCCCGCCCTACAGTTTGAGCCGTGGCGGGATCGTTGCTCCAATCCGTGTTTCCATCACACGGATGCGATGCGCGCAGAGGGACAACGGGCGAGGACGCCCGTGCCACGTTTTGGGGGTGAGTTCTTGTTTGAATGAGGAAGCACGGGGCAGGCGCGTTTCGTCTGGGATAGAGCCTGCCCCGTCTACCTCGTCACCTTAGAGTGCGTAGATCAGTCGTATGGTTGTGCCGCGAACGGCGAAGGTTGCCTGATCTTCGCCGTCTTCGAACTGCTTGTAGCGGTACCCTACAGCAGCGGTCACGTCACCCAGCGAAGCGAAGAGGCCGGCTTCGGCGGTGACGTACTGATCGTGGCCGCCCACGTCATCATCCATCATGTTGTAGAACAACCAGCTTGCTCCCGCGAACCATGAGAAGCACGTATCTCCGAACGCTCCTCCTGTGGCTGCGTAGACGGCCGGGCCGCCGCGCTCGAATTTCTCGCCCACTCGGACGCCGCCAGCGATAGCGGATTGGTCATCGGCCACGTACCGCATTCCGAGACCCAGGTCGAGCCAGCGGAACTGGTACCCGACAAAGCCCTCGGCATCCACGTAGTCGCTCTCAAGGTCGACCAAGCCGGTCGTCGGTGGTGGGTCAAGCTCGTATGTTCCGAGCAGATACATGGCTGACACCCATATGCCGTTGGGGAACGCGAGAGATAACGTCGGGCCGTAGAGCGTCCCGTCGCCCGTTACGTCTCCTCCGTCCGCGAGCGTCTGGTCCCAGCTGTCGGCAAGGAATACCTTGACCCCGATTGAGGTGCTGACACCATCATCGTCTGCGATCGTCGGCACGGCCACCACACCGGCAGCCAACACTATAGCCATCAGAACTACCGTCCACTTCTTCGTCATTTTCGACCTCCTTGTGCCCAGTTCGCGACCCCCGATATGAGAGCGTGACGGGCGTTGTGAAACAAAATGATACCAAAATGGTATCATGTCAAGTGGCAAAGGGTGAAAGCTTTCTGGGCTTCAGCTTTCTGGCATTGGAGAACCCACCCCTGACCCCTCCAGGGAGGGGAACTTCTGGTTGTGTCCTGAATCTTCTGCAATTTCCGGGGCTAGGGTGAATCTAGGGTTCCTAAAGAGAATATCCAATATTGAACAAGGAATATCCAACCGAACAAGGCAAGAGTGCGAGTCAAGTGAATGAAATGACAAAGGGCTGCCTATTCTCTGCACCCGCCCACTTGGGAATTGGACATTCCTTGTTGGCTGTTGGCTATTGAAATGACCGCGAAAGCACCTTGAGTCTGAGCCATCAATGAAATTGCAGAACTTTCCGCACGCCACCAGTTTGAGCCGTGGCGGGATCGTTGCTCCAATCCGTGTTTCCGTCACACGGATGCGATGCGCGCAGAGGGACAACGGGCGAGGACGCCCGTGCCACGTTTTGGGGCCGCCGGTCGTAGGAGTTGTGTCACGGTCGTGTGGTTGTGTATGGTGGTCGGCGACGGTTTATGGACAATGATGGAGGATATCGCAGATGAGACGTGCTGAGATTAGGGATGTGCTGGGCAGTGGCACGCCAGGCGAGACCGTGACGGTTGCGGGGTGGATCAAGTCGCTGCGCAGAAGCAAGAACGTGGGGTTCATGCATCTCAACGATGGTTCCTGTTTTGATTCCATCCAGGTGCTGATTGAGCCGACGCTCCCAAACTACGAGGAGGTGTCGTCGCAGATCACGGGCGCCAGCGTCTCGGTTGTCGGTACGCTGCAGGCCTCGCCCGCGAAAGGGCAGGACATGGAGATTGTTCCTTCTCGAGTCGAGGTGATTGGCACATGCGATAGCTCCAGTCCGGTGCAGAAGGCCGGCACGTCCTTTGAGTTCCTGCGGGAGGTCGCACACATGCGCCCGCGGACCAATAGCCTGGGAGCGATGTTTCGTGTGAGGTCGAAGCTGTCTTACATTGTCCATTCGTTCTTCAATGAGCGCGGCTTTGTGCACGCGCATACCCCGATACTGACAACCAGTGATTGTGAAGGCGCCGGCGAGATGTTCCAGGTGACAACCCTGGACATGGACGCGCCGCCCCGGGATGACAGCAACGCCATCGACTACGGGCAGGACTTCTTTGGCGAGAAGTGCTCCCTGACCGTGTCCGGGCAGCTCGAAGGCGAGCTTCTGGCGTCATCGCTATCCAAGGTCTACACCTTTGGGCCGACGTTCCGTGCTGAGAATTCCAATACGGCCCGGCATGCATCGGAGTTCTGGATGATCGAGCCGGAAATCGCATTTGCGGACCTGCAAGACGATATCGAGCTTGCCGAGTCGTTCATCAAGTACATGATCGAGAATCTGCTGACGGAGTGTGAGCGGGATTTGCGCTTCTTTGACCAGCGCATTGAGAAGGGGCTGCTCGACAAACTGCGTGCGGTGCTTGTTTCTGACTTTGCCGTGATGGAGTACAGCGATGCCGTGGAGCAGCTGCAGAAAGCTGACCACGATTTCGAGTTCCCATGTGACTGGGGATGTTCGCTGCAGACAGAACACGAACGCTTCATCTGTGAGCATCTTACCCAACGCCCCACTTTCGTTGTCAACTATCCGAAGCGTATCAAGCCCTTCTACATGTACTGCAACGACGATGATCGTACGGTGGCCTGTTTCGATATGTTGGTGCCACGCGTTGGTGAGCTAATCGGCGGCTCCCAGCGAGAGCACCGACTGGACATTCTCCAGGCGCGCATGCAGGAGCACCAGATGGATACCGACGCCTATAAGTGGTACCTTGATCTCCGGCGTTTCGGTACGGTGCCGCATGCCGGCTTCGGTTTGGGATTTGAACGGACGCTCATGTACGTCACCGGTATGGAGAACATCCGGGATGTGATTCTCTGCCCACGCGTGCCGGGAAACGCGAAGTTCTGAGCCGGAGGCTTACGGGCGAGGACGCCCGTGCCACGTGGGGAGTTGAGAGTAGACTGTGGACTGTGGAGAGTGGACTGTGGAGTGTGGAGAGCGGGGAGTGGACCCAGCCCAAAGGTCGCTGAGCTCCCATTGTGGCGGGCAGGCCACGCCGCAATGCCGCTGACGCGGCAAAGCAGGCGGGCAGGCTGTGGAGAGTGGGGAACCGCCTGAAGGCGGAACAACATACGGGACGACAACGGATCAGGATGTGGGGGGGTAACGGGCATAGGTGTTAAGCTAAGCAACCCGTTCTTGACTCAATATCCAATAACCAACAAGGAATCTCCAACCGATCAAGGAGAGACTCAAATAGTGATAGCGGACCGCTAATGCCAGAAGTGACATGGCCAGATATGGCTCTCCCCTTGGATACTGGAAATTCCTTGTTGGTTGTTGGATATTCAAAACTCGCTTGGTAGCAGTATGCGGGCGCGCCCTGCACGGCCCCGCCTACAGCCATTTACGCACAGAAGCGATCTGTGCCCGTGACTGCCACGATTTCGCCGAAGTAGATCCTGTGATAGTCCTTCTGTGGGTAGTTCTTCTCAATCGCGGGATCAAGGAAGTTTGCGGCGTCCATATCCTGCCAGTAGATCTTCCGGCACTCCATGACGAGTTCCGCCTCGGTGTAACAGGGCGAGGCCACTACTGTGGCAGCGGTGGGAGTCAACCCGGACTCCGTGATTTTGTCACCGTCCCGCCCTGATCGGCTCCCGAGTAACTGCAGGGCTTTACGCTGCTCGTCGGGGAATGCACAGAGCGTAAAGGTGTCGTACCCCTCCATGAATTCGAGGGTGTAGCGGCTCTGCCGGACGACCACCTGGACGAACGGCTTTCCCCACATCGTCCCTAGGCTTCCCCATGCCACGGTCATGCAGTTGAACCGGCTCTGCGAAAAGTCGCCGCTCGTCAGCAGCATCCATTGCTCTGCCCAGAGATGATGGGCATCCACCCGTAGGCTGCTCACGTCGATCTGTTTGCGGTCCATATCGCCTCCTATACTGTTTTCTATATTGATGATTCAGTGTGTTCGCTTAATCAGACTATGCGTTCGAAGTCTCTGGGGCAGGGGGCCTACGGGAAGGGCTGGCTGCCACGTCGGCGGATGTAGATTTGGTCGACGGCGGCACGCGGGGACAGTGAGAGCAGGTAGTTTACGGCTTGCGCGACGTCGTCGGGTTGCAGTAGGCCTTCGCGGTTCAGGTCGGGGCGCGCGTCTTGTACCATATCGGTGTCGACGCCACCCGGGAGGACGGCACTCACGCGGATGCCGTGGGGTTGTGCTTCTACCGCAAGCGATTTGGTCAGTCCCATGATTCCGTGTTTGGACGCTGCGTAGACAGATTGCAGGGGATATCCCTTGAAGCCGACCACACTGGAAATATTGATGATGGCGCCCCGCTTCTGCTCTGTCATCCGTACCATTGCCTCGCGGCAGCAGCGGAATGTGCCACGCAGGTTCACATCCAATACACGGTCAATGCTCTCTTCCGAGAGCATGTGAAGCGGGCCAAACTCGCCGATGCCGGCGTTGTTGATCATGATATCCAATCGCCCCTGTTCGTCGTCAATAGCCCTGAAGAGATTACAGACGGCTTCGTCATCGGTGATGTCAACACGGGAGAAGGACGCCTGGCCTCCGTCTTCCCTGATGGTTTGAGCCACGGCGGCGAGAAGCGACTCGTTCTGTGCGGCAAGGACGGCGTGAGCACCTGCGCACGCCAATGTCTCGGCGATGGCTT
This sequence comes from uncultured Victivallales bacterium, assembly GCA_964497125.1. GTDB lineage: Bacteria > Verrucomicrobiota > Kiritimatiellia > UBA8416 > UBA8416 > CAYLXP01. The sequence continues at coordinate 11,610 of CAZCDU010000104.1, forward strand.
TGCCAATGCCACGACTTGCGCCGGTGATGAGTGCGACTTGTCCAGTAAGATCTAAGTTCATGTCGCATTCTTGCCCCACTGGCTGCCCAATGCAACCTGTTAGTGATCACCAGGTGAGAACCGGAGAGAGGGGCGCCACCGAATTAGTAGACAAGGGCGTATGCACGGGTTGTGCGTCTGCGCTCGCCTCTTCTTAACGGATACTACCGGTCAACCTAGCACCACTTTGAGTTTGGCGATATCTTCGACATTCATATCCTGGCACTGCTCAAGGGAGGCCTCCCGGTTACCCAGCGCGACGGCAAATGCCATACAGGTCGGGTAGTCGCACTTCTTGCAGTTTGTTCGCGGCAGATGTTTGAAGATGCTCAACGCAGGAACCGGTGGTCTGTACTTGTCATGATTGGGCGTTAGTGTCTCTTTTCGGTCGTCCAGATCATTCAAGAAATCAATTAGTTGCTGAATATTTTGCTTCGCTTCTTCGGCGTTTGCGAAAGAACTGGCCGTTGCTTTGTCGGGGTACAGGGCATAGTTAACGCCTTCCCAAACCATGATGATGCCATGCGGGGTTTCGTAATAGGTCGTATCTTCTACCACCGCATTGATGTAGGGAAACAGATGGGAGATGTCGGCATCCAGTCGGAAGTTTGCGTAGACACTTAAGCTGTCCGGGTGACACTCCGGTGCAGCTATCGATAAGTCTGTATACCCATTTATTAGCATCGTCTCCTCCATACGCTTGAAATCTCAACGTGCCCGGTGTGACATGCAGCCCCTGCGGAACCTGCCACTTGGTTGCGGATCACGTCAAGTCATTAAGGCCTGCACCGAATTCGAAGGGAGATAGTACTGAATTTCACATTTCACATTTCCGCGCTTACTCCCTATTCTCTTCCCCATGATAAACGTACACCTCACCACTGTCATTTTGCTTCCGCTTCTCTTCTTGGCCATGCCCTCTCATGCGCAGAGCCTTCAGGATACCTGTCGCAAACTCGTTGCCTCGCCGTCTGACCCCACGAACATCGAACAGCTACGCGTTATGACGCGCAGCCTTGCCGCGGAAGAGCAGAGGGCGCTTTCTGGCACGCTCTACTACTTCGCTTCTGTGTTGGCCGGCGATACCCGGAAGGCCGAAGCCGTTAAACGTGTCCTCGGGCGAGAGTTCTCTGCATCCCTCTACATCGATTTCATTGAGCCGGCATACATGGGTGTCGCGTGCGACACATGCGAAGGCAACGGGACGGTCAAGCGTCCCTGTGACAAGTGTGGTGCGACAGGGCAGTGCAAGACGTGCAAAGGCACCGGCGAATCAAGCATCCAGGGACTTGTTACGGAGACGAGGAAATGCATGCCATGCGCCGGAACCGGATCGTGTCGCACATGCGATGGGCAGAAAGCCGCAGCACGGCCCTGCCGGTCCTGTAAGAATGGCTTTGCTCCCACGCCACGTCGTGCACGCGAGACCTATCTTGCTCTGCTTAAGCATGGTGCCGAAGGGGGCGATATTCCTCAGATTCCCAGGTCGACGAGCCTCCGGGCAATTCTCGCTACCATGGACGCCGCGGTCCAGGATGCCCGGGTAGCCCCCTCGCGCACCACGATGCTTGCCGCAGTTGGCCAGGCTCGGCAACAAGCGCGCGTTGCGATCAACAACGCCATGATCCGCATTTCGGGCAGTGTCAAAGACGCCAGGCCGAACGGAGCCGGGCGCGTTCAGGTCAAGCTCACCGGACTGGATCAATGCCAACAAGACGTGCGCGATGATAGACTCCAAGTTCAGGGATGGACCGCGATTGAGCTGACGGGAAACGCATCCAGCGCGGCGCTGTTCCTGCGAGGTGCAAGAGTTGAGCTCTATGGCAAGCCCGAGCTCCTCACCAGCGTCCCCGGTTCCTCCGGTTTCCCTCTGGACTGTACGCCTATCGCCACCGTAAGCGCGAACTTCCGTAACTACGGCAGACAGACAGTCGGCACGATCGTCATGCGTGACTACAGCGTCACCCAGAGCCACCGGATCTTCCCGTCACCATTTACCACGCCGCCATTCGTGCCATAGGGACGTGCTGTGGGTCATCTCGGCGGATGCCGTGTTGGGTTAGTCGGGGGTGACGTCTGGATGGTGGAAGGATTTTGTGATGCTGCGCATCAGAGAGTGTAGCCGTCTACGGGTTTCGCTGAACTTCATGTCTTCGACGAAGTCGGTGTCGTAGCGGCCGGTCTTGAAGTCTTTCTCCGTGAGGATGCGTCTCAGGAATGGGACGGTAGTCTTGACCTCGTCGGCCTTGAACTCCTCTATCGCGCGTTGCATGCGGGCAACGGCTTCTGCTCGAGAGTTCCCGTGCACAATCAATTTGGCGAGCAGAGAATCATAGTAGTGGGGTACCGTGTAGCCCTCGTAAATGTGCGTGTCGACGCGGACCCCGGGGCCGGCAGGAAGGCGTAGCCCGCAGATCTTGTCGGGAGATGGCGCGAAGTCCTGTTCAGGGTCCTCGGCGTTGATGCGACACTCAATGGCATGGCCTCTTATCTCCACGTCTTCCTGCTTGAATCCGAGCGGCTCGCCAGCTGCCACGCGAATCTGTTCCTTGACAAGATCCACTCCTGTCACCAATTCGGTGACCGGATGCTCAACCTGGATACGTGTGTTCATTTCGATGAAGAAGAACTCACCGTCGCGGTCGAGGAGAAACTCAACCGTACCGACACCGGAGTAGTTGACCGCTCTTGCCGCGGCAACGGCGGCCGCCCCCATCTTCTTGCGAAGGCGGGCGTTGAGCGCAGCCGAAGGCGCTTCTTCTATCAGTTTCTGGTAGCGCCGCTGGATGGAACACTCTCGCTCACCAAGGTGCACGATGTTGCCGTGGTTATCGGCCAATACCTGTATCTCAATGTGGCGAGCCTTGGAGATTACCTTTTCGATGTAGACATCGCTTGACCCGAAGGCGGCCTTCGCCTCGCTCCGGGACAGGTCGAGTGCCGGTCCCACTTCTTTGCGGGAGTGAACGATACGCATCCCTTTGCCTCCGCCGCCGGCCGAGGGCTTTATGAGCAGCGGGTACCCGATCTTCTTGGCCAGCTGCAGTGCCGTTGAGCGTGTCGTGATCGGCTTGTGTGTTCCCGGCGGCAATGGCACCCCTTCGCGCAGCATCGTCTCGCGTGCCACTGCTTTGTCCCCCATGTTCCTGATGGCAATGGGGGAGGGGCCAATGAAAACAACGCGGCTGTTCGCGCAGCTCGTAGCGAACTCTGCGTTTTCTGATAAGAAACCGTAGCCGGGATGAATCGCTTGCGCGCCTGTTTTGCGAGCGGCCTGCAGGATCTTGTCCGGCCGCAAGTAGGATTCCATTGCCTGCGGTGGTCCAATACAGATCGCTTCGTCCGCCATCTCGACGTGCATGCTGTCCTTATCCGCCTCGGAATAGACAGCCACTGATCGCACCCCCAGCTCTTTGCACGCACGTATGATGCGTACGGCAATTTCGCCTCTATTTGCTATGAGTATACTCTTAAACATCAGTAACATTCCTCCTTGTGGCGCAACTACATACCACAAACCGTGTGGCAGGCAACCTCCTTTCTGACCCCCGCATCACCTGGTCTTCGCTCGGTCCAGTTGTCCCTACGGGTTGAGTCCGGAGGGGGCGCAGCGGAGTCGTATAGCAAAAGCCTGGGCGCGCTCGTGCGTTGCACCCGCGGGGAGGCTGTGGCATGGTTTTCGACTTGGTGCTGTCACTTCGGACGGGGCTGGTCGGAAATGGGTCCACAAACAAAGGGGATATCTCATGTCTAAGACTTCAACTACACATGCGGCACGCACCGCGATGGCTATAACGGCGGCGATGCTGCTGGGTTCCTGGTCCGTTGCGGCCGGCGATGCCTGGATGACGGACTACGATGCGGCCGTGGCGAGGGCCGCGAAGGAAACGAAGGATCTGCTGGTCGATTTCTCGGGATCCGACTGGTGTGGATGGTGCATCAAGCTTGATGACGAGGTGTTCGGTCGCGAAGCATTCGTTTCAGCGGCGACGAACCACTTCGTGCTCGTCATGCTTGATTTTCCTCGCAAGCCCGAGAACAAGGCAAAGATCTCAGAGGCGCTTGCGAAGCGAAATGATGAACTGAAGACAGAGTTTGGCATCCGTGGTTTTCCCAGCGTCCTGCTCATTGGCGCAGACGGGAAACCCTATGCGCGTACCGGCTACCAGCCCGGTGGGGTTGAGTCCTACCTGAAGCATCTTGAGAAGTTGCGGACGGACAAGGTGGTACGCGAAGAGATCAAGGCGAAGCTTGACGACGCCCAGGGCCTTGAGCGTGCAAAGCTGCTTGATGAGCTGATTGAGGCCACGCAGGAAGCGCTTCATGGTTCGATGATCGAGGAGATGAAGGAGATCGTGTCTCTAGATGCCGATGATGCGGCCGGGCTCAAGTCAAAGTATGCGCTCAAGTCGCAGATGCTGGCGGTCAGCCAGGCGCAGCGTGCGGGAGAGTTCGACAAGGCCGAGACGATGTACAAGGAGATCATCGCCACGTTTGACCCCCAGGGCGAGCAGCTTCAGGACCTCTACTTCCAGTGGGGCGAGATCAAGTTCCGCCAGAACGACAAGCCCGGTATCGTCGCGTTACTGACCAAGGCCCTTGAGGCAGCCCCGGACAGCGATACGGCGCCACGCCTGAAGAGCATGATCAAGCGCTTCTCTCCGAAGGAAGAGGCCGAGGCAAAGCCTGACGCGCCCGTGGCAGAATAGCCGTTGGCTAAGGTGCCGTGGGGCAGATTGAAAGCTGTCAACAGGTGCTTGCAATCTACCGGTGGATACCACACAGTGGCTGTAGGCGCGAGCGGCTTTGGGGTCGTTCGAGAACACAAACCGGAGGTACTCACATGCACGTCACACACAAACGCACTATGATGCTCCTGTCCACACTGATCCTGGCTGTCTTCACGATGGCTGCGACCGCCGAAATCGAGCCGGTGCAGGTCACGATTGAATCAAAGTTCGTCGAAATTCAGACTCGTGCGGAAATCGGGGTCAGCCCTTGAATTAATACTTTACTGCAGGCCGTGGAGTTT
>CAZCDU010000105.1:0-16586 GCA_964497125.1 uncultured Victivallales bacterium
TGATATGTCCCTTCTCTCCCGTACACTCGACATAAGCAAAGTACACCGTCTTGCCGTCATAACTCAGCTCTGGGGAAAGAAATCCGCCCGTATCCTCCAGTCTTGATCCCTTGAGTCTGCCTTTCTCGACGACCGAGTCCGAAAGGATGTTCTTTTCTGTCGGTTTGTCCCCGAAGGGATCAGAAAGGACATACACGCCGCCGCCCGGAACCGCATACTCGCCGTAATACTGGTCGCACATGTGGCTGAATCTTGAGCGCTCACGTTTGATGAAGAGCAGCTTGTCGAAATTGAGCAGAGGGTTCTGGAACGCGATATCCCTGCGAAGCGCGTGTACCTCCCTGAAAAGGCCCTCCCGCTTCTCCGTATTGTCGAGCCCCGTATCTGCTGCTGCCTGCTCCAGTTCCGTGAGCATCTTCTGCTCGTGTTCCAAAGCAGGCGCCTTCTTCATGCGCTTGATGCCATCGAGGAGCGTTTGCGTGCGGCGCAGGATGATGTCGAGCGGATCGCGATCGCTGTGAAGGATCAGTGCGGATGGATGAAATACCTGGTCTCTGAACCGGTCGAATTGTGCCTTGTTCTTCAAGTCGGCCGCCAGCGTGCTGTACACGACGTCAGACTCCGTCGGCGTCGCGGCACAGACCCCTGATGCCATGACAAGGATCAGAATGACGATATATGTTCTCATGTTGCTGCGCTCTAATGCCGTCGGGGCACTCCGCTGCGATGAAGGCGCGGTATATACCATCCCTGGGCAATGTGTCCGTCATGCCTCATGTTCTTCTGGCTCTTGATTTGGAGTGCGGTGGCAGAGGCGAGGTACGAGCCGGCGACACCGCTTTCTTTCTGCGCGGAATCAGCCCCAGCGCGACGCAAAAAGCGGTGTCGACGTCCTGCGCTCGCAAGCTCACTTCGGACTCTGCCACCGCACTCCAAATGAACCTCTCTCATTCATAGCCTTGTCGCAGCGGTCACGACAAGGCTATGATTCTCATTCACATCGATTGAATCCTAATGATGAAGGAGAGACGGAAATGAAGACGACTACCATCATCTCGGCAGCGGCGGCACTTGGCCTTGTGGGCTGTGCGCCACAAATGAGGCAATCTGAACTCGCGAATACTGCGCAGGTGGCAGGCGGTGCGGCGCCGAAACTGCTCGTCACGCTACCCGATCACGCCAATACGCCGGATGGGTGTACGCTGGATCCGAAGGGCAACATCATTCTCTCGATCCCGAATTTCAATAACGGGGCACTCATTGAGCAGGGCGTGATCAAGGAACCGTCGCCTGCCTTTATGTCGATGATCGACAAGAAGAACAGGTTCAGCACCTGGTACGAGTTCAAGAAAGAGGACCTGCACCCGGATACCGGCAAGGTCGGCCCGATGGATTGCGCCTTTGGTCCCGACGGCAATCTCTATGTCGCGGACAATCAGCTCTTCAACGATGCCAACCATAAATCACGCATCCTCAGGATCAACGTCAAGAAGGGCAAACCCACCAGCTGCGACGTGGTGGTGGAGGGCTACATTTGCTCCAACGGGATGGTGTGGGACGGCAATACGCTCTATGTCAGTGAAACGATCCTTCGCAAGCCGGCGGCCCCAGAGAAGGGCGCCCCTGCACCCAAGCTGATAAGTGGTGTATACCGCTTCACGCTCGATGAACTGAACGCCGGTGTCGTTAAACTGAAACCCTACAGCGACAAGGCCGCCGATCCGCACCTCGTCGCCAAGTACGAAACCAGTAACAGCGTCGGCTTCGGTGCCGATGGTGTCTGTTGCGACAGCGAGGGCAACCTCTATTGTGGGACGTTTGAGGACGGCCTCATCTTTAAGACGACCTTCGACTCGAACGGAAAGCCGGGCGAGCCGGTTCTCTTCGCGAAGGACGAGAAGATGCTGTGCTGCGACGGCATTATCTGGCGGGAAGCCGACAACAAGATCTACGTGACCGACATGCTCCTCAACGGCGTACAGGTGGTCGACATGGATGGCAACGTGACAACGCTGCACCAGAACGGCGACACCGACGGTGCCGACGGATCCCTCGACCAGCCCTGCGAGGTTCTCGAAAGAGGCAACGAGCTCATCATCATCAACATGGACATGCCCTGGGAATCCGACACACTGACCAACACCAAGATCGATAAGCCGTACACGGTATCGGCCATTCGGTTGGAGTAGGCTGAAACTTGAACCGTCTTCTTGATGCTTACGCATCTAATTGTAGGGCGGGAATGGGCGAGTCCCCGAGTCGTTGGCCTCCAAGTATTCAGCCTCGCTTCGCGTCCCGCCGCTCTTGATGCACGCCGCTGTATCCGGGAACGGCGGGAAGGTCTCGGAGACTCAACCGTTCCCGCCCTACAGTCGGGGGGGGGCATGATCGACGGAAGACAGCTGTCCCACGTTGAGAGCAAGAGTTTCACCCCTGTATAATCCGGCGAAGGAACGACGCCGGTGGCTCCGCTGACCTGAAACGCCCCGTCCGAAGATACGGCCTGAAGGGTGTGTTGATTAATTGCTCCTACGCTCTGAATAATACCCCAACGGGGCTACACAATCATAGCCTGGGGCAAGGCCTTCGTTGTTCTACACATCTTGGGGCTGACGGCAGTTTCATCCCGGAGGGATGTTAGCTATTAGCCGGTGGTTGATCCCGCGAAGCGGGAGACACCACCGGTCACAACCAGGAATGTGAATTGCATCCCGGAGGGATGCCAGCAATGTGGCGGTGCTGCCATCCCTCCGGGATGATGTACTCTGTGGTTTCGGTCCGGTGGCGACGCTCTCTTTCACGCATCACGCACCACGCATCAGTACCAGCCGTGCTTGTGGACCGTTTCGTACATCCGGACCACGTTCTCCAGCGGCGTGTTGTCCTGGAGACAGTGGGTGGGGCTGAAGGCGTAGCCGCCGCCGGGCATCATGATCTCAAGCGTCTTGCGGCAATCCGCCTCGACCTCGGCGGGCGTCCCGAAACTGAGCGCGCCGGTGGAGGAGATGCAGCCGTGGAAGACCAGCCGGCCGCCGAAGGTCTTCTTCAGGTACTCGGGCTCCATGTTGGTTGCTTCAGGCTGCAACGTATCCACCCCCGTCAGCCCCATCTCGATGTAATCCTCGTAGGCCCAGCTACTGGAACCGCAGGTGTGCAGCAGCGTCGGGACGCCGAACCGCTTCGCCAGGTCGAAGAAGGGCTGTTGGCGTGGCCGGATATGCTTGCGGAAGGTCTCCATACTGATTAATGGCGCAATCTGCGTTCCGAGATCCTCCCCCATCCACATGAAATCGATCTTCCCCTTGCCGGCCTCGAGCGTACGCTCCGTGACCCCAAGCTGCTGCTGCATCAGCTTGTCGATAAGCAGGAGCCCGGCTTCATCATCGGTGGCCAGGTCCACGAACATCTGCTCCATGCTGCGCAGGAACCCCGTGGTGTTCATGATGCAAGCCAACCCGGCATTGCCGGCGTAGAACGCCATGTCCGGATAGGCATCGAGCCGCCCCTCGATGTGGGAGTAGTCGAAGTCGTCCGGATCAGGAAAAGGCCAGGCGGCCACCTCGTCCACGCTTGCGTGCTCAAGCGGAAAATCGCAGTAGTCCCAGTAGCCGCTATCGCCGTACTCCACCCAGCGCGTGCGCCAGCCGTATTGCGGGTTCACGTTCCGGTTCGGCACCTCGTCGTGAAGCGCCGGCCCGTTGTAGCGCGCGCCAACCCCCATGAAGTCGACGCCCAATGCCTGCCGGAGCTGATCATCATCTTCCGCCTCGAAATAGTCCATGACGCTCTGGCGGATCTTTGGATTCCATGCCATGTCGATCGGCACACGATCCGTCTCTTCCCCGCGGAAAAACTTCTGCACTCGCTCTTTCGACGTCATGCTCTCGCGGCCTGTCACCAATGTCTTTGCCATCGTATCCTTCCTCCATCAATTTGAGATACCGCACGCTACCCCTGAATGGCACTGAGCGAGATCCCCCGGGCTTGCCCCGGGGAGTTTCAGGCTGTTCAGCTATACACCGGTCTCACCAGCCCTCTTCCGGAGCCCCGGGAGCGGCAAGGCAGGAGCTTCGCGCTCGCCTGCCGCCACACGGGCTCAGGGGGCTGAGCACGCGTTCCATTTAGCCCAAGGACCTAACGATCCCCGGGGCAAGCCCGGGGGATTCCCGTTTCGCCGCCCATCTCCCCAGGAAGTCGCTTATCTTAGCGCCGTTCCACACTAGCCATGCCATCACCATACCCTCACCAACGCAATACCGCCATGGACCTGACCGGCATTTTATGGACATAACCCGCGCTTTGGGGCTATAACTACACTGAATATGGACAACACAACACCAGACAGCCTTCTGCCCGAGATCGTGACCGCCAACTACGCCCGGTTCGAAGAGGGGCAGATCGTCACCAACCCTTCGGTTGAGAGCCGGATGTGTCTCTGGTGCAATTCGGGCCAAGGCGAGATCGTCGTAAACCGGAAGCGACTACCGGTACGCGCCTTCGACTATTTCATGCTGCCCTGGCGACACAGCATCCGGTATGAGCCGGCACCGGAAACGCCCTTCACCCTGGCCGGGATTCACATCATCCCGTGGCACGACCCCACCGTCGCACTCGAGTGGGGCGTAGCACACAACGCCGGACATCATCTCTACGGCGTGCCATGGCGCCGGGATCACGCGATCGAGGGGGTGGAACCGTTTCTTCATTTCCATCTATCCCACAACCATACGCTCCTGCACCTCTCCGAATACATCGTCCAGCGCATCGTGCGCGGCGACAGAGACCGTCAACAACGGCAACGCTGCGCCCATATGCTGATCGATGAGATCCGCCACACAGCGCAACAGGCCCCCGCGCGACCGGGCCGGCTTCGCGATCTTGAGCGGTTCATTCAGCGCAACATCCACCGCCCCATAAGTGTAAGCGACTTGGCCGCGGCCATCGACCGCAGCACCAGCCAGGTCACCCGTCTGTGCCGTCTGCATCTCGACCGCACTCCCGGACAGTGGGTTACGAAGCGCAAGATCGACTCCGCCTGCCACCTGCTGCGCACCACCCGTCTGAGTGTTGCCGAGGTCGCGCGCCGCGTCGGCTACGAAGACCAGTTTCACTTCTCGCGCGTATTCAAACGCCACACGGGCATTGCCCCCCTGAAATACCGTCGACAGCAGCCGCTGCTGTAGCACGCCCCGCTGAGACCGGACAAAGGGGGCTGGACAGGGCCGCCGCTCCGTGGTCGGCAGAGAGAATCGTCCTCCGTACTGGAATCCCGGAACCGGCGTAGCCCTTGCGCCCTATGGCTGCATGGTCATAGCGTCAGCCCTCAGCGGCCGTCTTGTAGACGAGGTCGTAAGCAAAGGTCAGCGTTGCAACAAGCATGGCCATGAGTGCAGTGTATGGCGTTCTTTGCATCGTTACTCCTCCCCTTGCTTCAGCCCTGATGGAACTCTTCTCCAATCGTCACAACCCGCTGTTGTACGCAAGTTGAGGAAGGGACTGTCAACATACCGGCAACTCCTGTCGTACGAACTTCACAATCGCTTGCGCCTCCTCGACGCTTTCGGCGCCGCAGAACAGTACGGTTTTGGCCTCTTTCAGGAAGCCGATGTTCTCCTTGATCTCGTCGAACGTCACGAACAGGCGCATGATCCGGTTGCCGAAGAGACCGATGTTCTCCTTGTAGACATCAATGCCCCGCGGCTGCTTGGGGTCCGGCGCAAGCTCGAAAGACGTCAGCTTGTCGATAGAGGTAATACCCTCAAACGCATGTGCCCCGGCCGTGTGCAGGTGCATGTTCGCTTCATCGTAAGGGGCCACCAGTCTTTCCGTATAGGGTTTGCCGAACTCCATATACACGTCGGGTGAGCACAGCACGGACGCATCCTCGGAGAGATGCCCAATCGACCGCCCGGGTGTCCAGAGCGCGGGGCCGATCAGAATCCCACCGTGAAAGCTGCCGACCACGTCAAGCTGATGGGAGAGAAACCACTGACTGGCTTCCACACAGAAGGCCAGCAACCGGTGCAGATCCTCCGGACGCTCGTAGATATCCATGTACATGTCGTTGCCACGGAGCGCGTTCGCGAGGTCCATGGGAGCCATTGCGCCGCGCAGCTTGATGGTGAACTTCCCCTCGCCCCTCTCACGCAGGTACGCGAGGCCGTCAATGACCAGTCGCAGCCACACGTTATCCTCGCGCAACTCGAGACTCGCCAGCTCGCTGTAATCACTGATCACGGGATGCGGCCAACTCGTCATTGAACTGAAGTCGACCTCGCCGGCAACAAAAGCGGAGTGCTCGGCAATGCCATAGCGCGGGGAGAGCGCCGGTATGCTGTCGTCCTGGATGTCGGCCCGCCCCCGCCACGTGTGCTCAAAGGCCGCGATAGTCGCGTCGAGGAACGCTTCCATGTCCGCCGGGAAGCTCCACTCGTCGAGGCCCTTGACGGTCGGTCCGCCGCCCTGCCTGACATTCACCGTGACGAGCGCGTCGCCCGTGGCTCCGTTGGTAGCGAAGCGCCTCGCGCGATCAATCACGTCATCGATATCGGGCCTTAGTTCCATGGTCCGCTCCTACTTGTTGAAATCCATCACCTGCGACGAATCGCCACTGCTGAGGGTCACAACGCCACTGCCGTGGAGGGAGTCAACATAGGGGCTGTCGAAGACCTTCTTTGGAAAGAGATCGACTGCCTTACCGTTGATGTTCGGTACGGGAAGCTTGCCGCCGACCTCCAGTGTGGTCGCTTCTCCGAGGTCGTCTACAAAGGAATACGTAACCTTGCCTGCTGCCAGGCCGTGCTCGTGACTCTCGAGGTATGCAAAGAAGTCGTCCAGTGTCTTGTGCCTGGTTTCGCGGGAGAGCACCAGTACGACAGGCGGCCTATCCGCCTTGGGCCAGAGCCAGGCACCATCGCTGTTCTGCCGGCTCGCCTCCGTCACCTTCTTCTGCTTCAGATCCCTCAGTTCGAACCCCTGATCGCCCAGAGGTCTAACCCCGAGCCAGGCCGCGCCCTCCTTCACGATGGCCCAGCCGTCCTTCTCAACGAGGCGCTTGCGAAGCTCGGCGGGGAAGAACACCCGCATTTGGCCCGTCTGGTTCGCCTTCGGATGGTGTGCCACAACCATGACGTTGCGATGCTGCACGGCAACATGCTGGCTATAGGTCTTTCCGTTGCCGAGGCCCACGGACTGCGGGAAGACCCGGGCATCGGGACCCGTCGCGAAGATGACCCCCTGCCAGCGGTTCTGGTCATTGATCGCGGCATAGCTCGCCCTTGTGTCAACCATCCAACTACCCATCACGCTTTCCGGCATGCAGTAGCTATATCGGAGAATGCCGCTGCCTTTGGGGTCCATGACATAGACACCGTGCGGGCCGCCCTGCTGTCTCGCTGGGCGTGTCGACTGGTAGACGAACGGCTCGAAGTCTCCCCTGCTGAGGGCGATGTCGTACACCACCTCCGGCAGCTCATAGCGTGAAGTCAGCAGCGCCAGCGTGGAGAGGCCGCCATGGCTGTTCCACGCCCAGTTCTCCATCCCAAACAGGACCTGCGCCATCCGATCCCAGGAGTCACCGCCTCCCAGCTGTGAATAGTGTCCCTGGTAACAGCGTGTCTTCCCCCCTCCCCTCACCCCGTTGAGCTGGTCAACGGACCAGTCTGCCCACATGAGGTGGAGCAACATCGCCATACGCTTCTTGACAGTCGGATCATCTGTGAAGTCGTGCATATTGACGAACTCGCCAACAAACCACTTTCCGTAAGTCGGAGAGATCTCGACGAATAGACCGTTCTTCGCCCGTTCCAGAGCGTATTGCGCGTAGTACTTCTCCCAGGCCCGGACATGTTCCGTCGGTGTGTGTCCGTCGGGCAGTTTGCGATCCTTGTAGGCGGGTAGATCTTGAACCGCTTGAAGTGAGAGATAGGCATTCGAGAGGTCCATCATGTCATGGTTCTCGCTGCCCTGGATGTGCCAGATATTTTTCAGGTCGGCCCGCTTCACGGTGCTCTTGTAGCAGCCGTAGTTGAAGAAGATATCCTCCATCTTGGCCTGCACATCCTTCTCGAGGCGGCCGGGGAAGAAATCGCTCTTGTCATGAAAGAGGTAGTAGACCCTCAGCATGCCCCGCATGTGCCACTTCACTTCGGATGCCTCTTTGGGTGTCAGCTTCCCGTCTGAGCCAGCTACCCTTTCCCACGCACTACTCAGCCGCCTGTTGCCGCCCGCCAGATCCTTGCCGGTATAGAGCGCGGCCATCGCGTAGACGGGCGCATGAGGATCGATCGCTCCCTCTTCACCAGGCTCTTCTGGCTCAGCGAGTATCGCATCCATGAACTCAGCCGTGAACTCAGCGCGTCGGGCACGGGCTTTCTCGACCGCCTCGACCGCATCGTCATGAACTGCACAGCCGGTTGCCGCTACAACGGCTGAAACAAGAAAAATGTACTTCATACTGCACCTCCAACAAATCGCTGCGGTCTTTCCTTCGGAGCGTCGGGCTGTTCCCTCCCCTGTCATCATTGAAGAAGGTACCACACCAATTGCCGCCTGCCACTGTTCTAACCGCCGGAAGATGTGCAGAAATCGCTGGCGTGAACCCGCCGGCACTCGATTCATCGCGCACCAAGCACGACCAGGCTCTTCTTCCCCGTGATCACGATCCGGTTTCCGGCGACCAGCATCCCATCCAGTTGTGGCACGCATGGCAGCTCGACGTGCTTGAGCACGTCACCTGAGGTCTTGTCGAGCACCCAGAGCGCCCCCGTGTCGTTGCCTCGCGTGCGGGCGATTGTGTCTTCCACCGACCGGTCATATCGGCCAGCGACGAGAAGCTTGTCACCCGCCACGACCGTCGCGAAGGCGCGAATCGGGATGTGTGTTTCCCACTCGAGCGTTTCCCGCTTCTGTCGGTTATAGGAGAACGGCCCCCCGTATCTGATCGAGCGCTGGTGGCCGCCGGCATGCAGCGTCTCGAATGCTTCGGGAGCCTTCACAAGGTCATGAGCGAAGACATGCGTGCCGTCACCGGCGTGATAGCGATGACTCTTCCAACCGAGGCCGTAGAAGATGCGACAGCCATAGTTGATATCCCCGTGCAACGATAACTGCTGGGTCTGTGCCGAGGTATAGCGGCCGGCCCACGATCTGGCCGCGACACGGTGGATGCGCTTGTTCTCGCTGTCGTCCAGGAAGCCGGACGACGCCATGACGCGCGGTGTGCCGCCGGGCGTTTGTCCCTCGAACGGATGGAACGGGGAGAGCCGCTTGAGTTGCCAATCAAACCGGAGCTGCCGCATGTACAGGTGCTCGCCGTCGGAGACCAAGATGTCCGTCAGGGCGCCCCGAGGGTTGAACGTATCCATCCTGGTGGTCTGCTGCGGCTGGGTGGTCGCGAGAACCGTGTGATAGCGGATCCCTCCGTTACCCAAGCCGAGCCCATACAGGTGGATGCCGCCGTCAAGAAAGCTCGACCGGCCGGCGGCAACATAGACGACGCCCTCCCTCACCAGGACAGCCCCATGGCAGGGCCAGACCGACTCCAGTCTTCCGAACGCCACGTGCCGCCGGTCGACGGGCGCGGCAAGGAATCGCCAACAGAGCTCGCCATCAGCGGCGCGCAGGCAATAGACATACCCGTCGCGACCACCGAAGACGACGCGGCCGCCCACCAGGGTCGGCGGGCTGTCGATCGTAGCGGGGAAACGCCAGACCTCCTCGCCGCCGGTCAGTTCCACGGCCAGGACCTGGTCGCCTTCACCGACGTACAGCCGACTCTCTGTCGCCGTGGCTGTTGTCACAGACCGCTCGAAGTTACGGGTCCAGGCGGGGGCAAGGGAAAGCTCGATGTCTTCGTCGCGGCTCGCGCTACGCCGTGCATCGTGACGGAACGTGGGCCAGCCGGTTTCTTCAGTCGCTTTCACCGAATCGTATGCGGGGCCTTTGAGAAGTCGGCGCGCGTCGTCAACCGCCGGAACGGCCTTGCGCGGATGCAAAGCCTGCATGCCGCGGACGTAGGTCTCGATTCCGCAGTTGCACCCGTTGGGTGGTACGTAGATCAACCCGTTGGCTGGGAGAATGCCCATGCGGCACTGGCCGCGAACCCAATCGTGCTTGGTGAAGGTCCCATCCCGGTCGACGAACTCGATGCCGCGCTTGTTGAAAAGAACGTACCTTTCAGTCGCCTTGGCCGGGTAGCAGCGAACGTGATGCCCCTCGGTCATCCCGCCGGCCATCGAGAAGGACTTGCCCTGTTCGCCGGTCTTGAGATCAAGCAGCAGAATGGTGTTGCTCTTGGCGGACTTGACCCAGACGTGGCCATTCTTGACGAAAATCTCAGGCGGGATGTAGAAGCAGCCGGCGAAGGTCGGCAGGGACTGACCGTTCTGCTGCCAGAGCCGTTTGCCGGTCTCGATCGCGTAGGCCTGGATGCTTACCTGGCGTCCCTTTGCCTGCCGGATGGCGACCGCGATGCCATCCCGCAACATCAGCTTGGAGAAGATCCCCTCGGCCGTCCACGAGCTCTCGCCGGTGGAGAGATCAAGACAGACGAGCTGGAGGTCCGACACAAACAGAAGACGAGCGCCGTCACTGACGATCGTCGAGGCCCGGTACGGCGTGTCCCGGTGCCAGAGCCGTTTCCCGGTCGCCGCCTCGAACACCTGGATCCCGCGCCCCATGAGAAGTCCTCTCACACCCCTGGCCCCTTTGAATGGCGTGGACCGAAGGTGAGGGTATGCGTCGCTGTCCCGGGGAGCCTCCCGCCGGACTCCCGTGATCACCTTGCCGTCGGTGACGAGAATCTCGCCGGTCTCCTCGCTGCCCTCAAAGCCCCCCTTCTCCTCCCCCGTGGCGGCATCCAGCATGATCACCGGGCCGTGAAGCCCCCTGGTGACGTAGACGGTGTCATCGATGGCAACGAGGCGCTGGTTGAGCGTGACCGGAACACTTCCCCACTGTTGATGGCTCGGATACCAGTCGGGCAGGTCGTACTCCCAGAGCACCACGCCGGAGTAGGCGTCACGGGCGATCACGCGCAGCCTAGTGGGCACGCGGGGATCAATCACCCCAATCGGGCCTTCGTCAAAGACGTAGAAGAGGCGCCCCCCGGACGTGACCTGGCATGAAAGCACCGGCGCAGCATCATGGTCACGCGTCCACGGCGGACCGGCGATCCACTGCAGCCCCTTGGGCATGTCGACAACCCGGTCCTCGGAGACCGGGTTGCCCCCGGGGCCGTACAGGTAGTGCGTCCACTCGTCGACGCCCGGCCGTGACGGCTTGACAATGCGTTCATTCCCCGTCACTGCCACACCCCCCGGGGCGAGAACTCGCAGCACTTCCTCCTCCGGCAATTCCCGGCCAAGGACGAGAAGGTTGACGATGTTGTCAACCAACGGCAGGAGCCCCTCCTCGGCCTCAACGGATGCGACCAGCGCCCCGGGGGCGTCAGGCAGCGGGTCCGTCCCGACATGAACGACCAGCCCGCGTTTCGCTTCGGCGATCTCCACGTCCGGTGTCTCGGAGAAGACGGGCGTGGCGATCGCGACGATGAAGAGCAGGGCCGTCACGGTCATTCTGCGGCAGATCCCTGCGAGCAACTCCTTGAGAGCCGTGGCGGCGAGGTCAAAGCGTGACTCGGCAGTGCCGCCAAAGTGCTTTGGCCAGAGATGGGGTTCGAGCGTCAGGAAGGAGCTGAAGCCATTGCCGATCGCCTCACCCAGGATCTCCTTGAGCCCACCGTCGCCCTGCCCGGGCGGCACTACGCGTCCGTCGGAGAGGCGGGCATCCTTGATATGGAAGTACTCGGTGTAGTCCTTCAGCAGCGGCCAGCAGTCGGTGAGCGGGACCTGCCCCGCCTGGGTGAAGTTCGCAAAATCGAACACGCCTTTGAAGACGCCCGTGCCGTAGAACGTCTGGTACAGGTCGAGACAGCGCTCGGCTGTCTCCCCGTAGATGTGCTTCTCATTCTCATGCGCCAGCATCACACCGGAGCCGGCAACGGCCTCGACCAGTGAGCCCATCTTGTCGATCACCTGTTGACGACACGATTCCGGGGAACGCTCCTTCGGAATGCGGAATGAGAACATGCGGATGTACGGAGTCTCCAGGATGTGCGCGATGTCCACGAGATGGCGGCAGATCCGGACTTGCCCCCCGATGTCATCGTCCAGCCCGCATTTGCCCAGTCCCGATCCCGCAGCCGAGAACCCAACGCCGACGTCATCGGCCCGCTTCTTGAATTCGCGGATCGCGTCCAAGCTCTGGTTGTGCAAAGCGATGCCGTCAACTTGGCGCAGCTCGATGTGGGTAATCCCGTTCCGCCGCACGGCTTCGAGCTGTTCATCGAAATCCTCGCTGCTCTCGTCAGCAAAAGCGCTGAGCAGGGGCATGTTGCATTCTTGCATTGTCTACCTCTCCGTGAGTGTCTCTCGTACTGCGTGATCGCGCATCAGGTGACAGGCGACGCTGCGTCCGTCAGGAAGTGTGATCAGCTCCGGCACACGACGCTTACACGCCTCGACACACACAGTGCAGCGGGGGTGGAAGGCGCAGCCCTCGGGCAGATTGCCGGGATCCGCCACCTCGCCGGAGAGTTCCATGTTCATGGGCTGGTCGGGATCCGGGTTGGGTACAGCCGACAGGAGGGCCTTCGTGTAAGGATGCATAGGGTTGTCGAAAAGCTGCTCTGTCGTTGCGAGCTCGACGATCCTGCCGGCATACATGACAGCAATCCTGTCGCAAATGTGCTTCACCACGCTGAGGTCATGCGCAATGAAGATGTATGTGAGCCCCAACTCCTTCTGCAGGTCCTCAAGGAGATTGATGACCTGCGCCTGCACCGAAACGTCGAGAGCAGAGACCGCCTCGTCACAGACAACAAGTTTCGGATGCATGATTAGAGCACGGGCAATACCGATACGTTGACGCTGGCCGCCGGAGAATGCGTGCGGATAGCGGGACTTGTGCTCAGGCTTCAAGCCCACGCGTTCCAGCATATGCGCGACCCGTTCCTCCCGCTCGGATCTGGACCCGATGCGGTGGATATCGAGGGGCTCCCTGACGATTGTCCCGACAGTCATGCGCGGGTTCAGACTGGCGAACGGATCCTGAAAGATCATCTGCATCTGCGTCCGCAGGGACTTCAGCGAAGAGGAGGGCAACTTCGCCAGGTCAACGTAACCCACCCCTGCCCCTCCCAGGAGGGGATCTTGGGATTCTGCCCCTCCCAGGAGGGGATCTTGGGATTCTGCCCCTCCCAGGAGCGGATCTTCCTTGGCGGATGCCCCGTCCCAGTTCCCCTCCTGGGAGGGGTTAGGGGTGGGTTGGTTCCCCTCCTCGGAGGGGTTAGGGGTGGGTTCTTCTTCTCCGTTCCCCTCCTGGGAGGGGCCAGGGGTGGGTCTCTCCGCGACTAGGAACAACACCTCGCCCGCGGTAGGTTCCAGCGCACGCAGTATACTTCGGCCGGTAGTGGTCTTTCCACAACCCGACTCGCCAACTAACCCGAGCGTCTCCCCTCGCTTCAGATCGAAACTAATCTGATCGGAAGCCAGGACTTCTCCTACCTTCTTCTTGAGAAACCCCTTACTCTTCACAGGGAAGTATTTGCAGAGCCCCCTGACACTTAGCAATGGCTCAGGCATTCGCGACCTCCAAATCCTTCAGCCTTACGCAGGCAGCTGCACGGCTCTCAGCGATGTCTTCCAACACCGGAGGACTGCCTGTGTTACACAGTCCCTCCTTGGCGCTCGGACATCTTGGGTGAAATGGACATCCCGGCGGGATCTCGGTAAGACTGGGAACGCTCCCCTCAATCGAAGGAAGCCTTGCCTTTTCCATCGAGAGACTGGGCAGGGACTTCAGCAGTCCCTGCGTATAGGGGTGCTTTGGATCCTTCATTATGTCCCTGACGGGGCCCCGCTCGACAATTCGGCCGAGATACATCACGGCAACGTCGTCGGCGAGCTGTGCGACCACACCAAGGTCGTGCGTGATAAGCAGCGTTGAAGTACCAAGGTCCCGCTGCAGCCCCTTGATCAGTCCCATGATCTGCGCCTGGATGGTCACGTCCAACGCGGTCGTGGGCTCGTCCGCGATGAGAATCTCGGGATTGCAGACCAGCGCCATCGCGATGACGACACGCTGCCGCATGCCGCCAGACATTTCAAAAGGATACTGGTCAATGCGCTGCTCCGGTCCGGGGATGCCGACCTTGCCAAGCATCTCGATGGCCTTGGCGCGGGCCTCTGACTCGGTGACATCCTGGTGCAGAAGGATGGCCTCGCAGATCTGGTTGCCGACGGTGTGCACGGGGCTAAGGGCCGTCATGGGCTCCTGGAAGATCATGCTGATCTTGCCGCCACGCAGGTTGAATAGCGCATCGGATTTCTCGGAGAGTGATGTAATGTCAATGCAAGTGCCAAATTCCGAGGCGGACCCACCCCCGACCCCTCCCAGGAGGGGAGCTTCGTCCATATTCCCCTCCTCGGAGGGGTTAGGGGTGGGTTCTTCTTCTCCGTTCCCCTCCTCGGAGGGGCTAGGGGTGGGTTCTTCTTCTCCGTTCCCCTCCTCGGAGGGGCTAGGGGTGGGTTCTTCGTCTCCGTTCCCCTCCTCGGAGGGGCTAGGGGTGGGTTCTTCGTCTCCGTTCCCCTCCTGGGAGGGGCCAGGGGTGGGTTGGTTCCCCCTCCGAGATGGATAGAACAGGATTCTCCCGCCCATGATCTTGCCGGGCTTCTGGATCAGCCGCAGGATCGAGTAGCTGGTGACCGACTTGCCGCAGCCGGACTCCCCCACCAGCGCCGTGATACGGCCGCGTTTCATCGCAAAGCTAACACCATCAACCGCCCGAATCTCACCTTCCTCGGTGTAGAAATACACGCGAAGATCCGACACCTCCAACACGGTGTCCGAAACTACTGATAGCGCTTCACTCTTCACTTTTGCACTCTTCACTGATTACTGAACACTGAACACTGAACACTGATTACTGAACACTGAACACTCCCTAATGGTACGGATCGGCTGCGTCGCGCAATCCGTCACCGACGAAATTGAAGCACATCACGGTCAGGATGATAAAGAAAACAGGAAGTAGCAGCCAACTGTAACTCACGACCGATTCAATCTGCATGCAATCCTGCAAAAGGACACCCCAGCTGACGACGGGCGGCCGCAGGCCGAGGCCGAGAAAGCTGAGCGCCGTCTCGCCGAGGATCATGCCGGGAATACTCATCGTAATGGACACCAGAATATGACTGGTCATGCCCGGCAGGAGATGCCTAACCAGTACTCTGCCGTGGCTTGCGCCCAGAAGCCGCGCCGCGGTGGCATAGTCTTCTTCCCGAAGTGAAATGATACGGCCGCGGACGACGCGCGCGAGTCGGCGCCAGCCAAGGAGACTGAGGACAATGGTGATGGCGCAGTATACGGCCAGCGGCGACCAGGTTACGGGCATCAGACCCGCGAAAAGGATCCATAACGGCAGTGTGGGGATCGCGTTCAGGATCTCGATGAAACGCTGTATGGCGTTGTCAACTCGCCCGCCGGCGTATCCGCTGATACCGCCAATCAGGCATCCAAGAATGAAGGACATGGAAATCCCGATCAGGCCCACGGACAGACTTATCCTTGCCCCGTAGACGATGCGACTGAAAAGGTCCCGCCCGAACCGGTCGGCGCCGAAGAGGAAGAAAGTGCGGGACGGACCCACCCCTACCCCTCCCAGGAGGGGATCATCCGCCGTGTTCTCCACGCGGGAGGGACCAGGGCTGGATTCCAACAGGGAGTTCCCCTCCTGGGAGGGGTCAGGGGTGGGTTCTTCTTCTCCGTTCCCCTCCTCGGAGGGGTCAGGGGTGGGTTCTTCTTCTCCGTTCCCCTCCTCGGAGGGGTCAGGGGTGGGTTCCCCCTCGCACTCGACACTCGCACTCCTCACTCCCATGAGGTGCCGCTCCATCGGAATCAGCCCCCAGAGCTTGTAGGGGTCGCCTTTGACAAAGAAGCCCAGTTTGATGACCTGATCACGCTCTTCGGTGTAGTGGTCCTGCAACGTAACCGGGTCGACATGACGCTTCATCGGGTAGACGAAGAGACCGTGCTTGAAACTGATGCGCGGTGGTTGCGGGGGGCAGTACGCGAACTCGGAGGCCACTCTTCCCGGATCCTGCGGGGCAACACATTCCGCGAACACGGCAACCAGATAGAGAATGCCCAACATGAACGCAGACAGCACCGCGAGCCTGTGCCGACTGAACCGAAGTGCAACAAGCTGCCACTGAGTCGCGGAACCGAGGTCCATCTCGGGAGCGGAAGATCTCTTCCTCGTCCAGATCATACGACGCATCCTCCCGCGTTCCCTTTCCTGCAAGAGGAACCCACCCCTGGCCCCTCCCAGGAGGGGATCTCTCCCGCCAAGTTCCCCTCCTGGGAGGGGTTAGGGGTGGGTTCTTCGTCTCTGTTCCCCTCCTCAGAGGGGTTAGGGGTGGGTTCTTCTTCTCCGTTCCCCTCCTCGGAGGGGCTAGGGGTGGGTTCTTCTTCTCCGTTCCCCTCCTCGGAGGGGCTAGGGGTGGGTTCTTCGTCTCCGTTCCCCT
>CAZCDU010000106.1:0-16451 GCA_964497125.1 uncultured Victivallales bacterium
GGGGTGCGCCACTGTTTCGGTACAGGAATCCGAAAAGACGGTCGCGCTCGCTACGGCGGGGGTCTCAGCCAGTATTGATAAGAGCAATGCCCGTGTTGTGAAACTGGTTCAGAACGGGACCTCGCTCCTGGCTCCAGGGCAAAGTGGCTACTTCACGATCCTCATGGCTGGAGAGGGGCGCAGACTGCATTCGGATCTGAACGGCTGCACGTTTAGAGAGCATTATGTGAGCGATGATACCGTGGACCTTGCGTTTGTCCCCAAGCGCTCCGCCGAATTCCCCCTCGATATTGAGATCCACTATGTCATGCGAGCCGGCGAACCCGGATTCTACTTTTACGTGGTCGCTTCGAAAGCGGAGGGAACTCCGGAAGCGAGTATCACCCAGATGCGTTTTGCCATGCGCGTTGATGACTCCATGCTCAATATCCGCCTGAACGATGAACGCCACGGCGTGATTCCGAAAACCAGGGACATTCGGAACGCGCAGGGACAGGTGATGGATGCCACCTACCTGACCCCCTCCGGCGACATTGTCACCAAGTATGAATGGTCTACGCCGACCGCCGAGGCCCCGGTCTATGGACTCAACAACGGCAAACAGGGCGTATGGATGATTCGGGGCGGAAACGACTACCTCAACGGAGGCCCCACCAAACAGCACAACACCTGCCACGCAACTGACAAGGGCCCTATCCTGTTGCACCTGTTCTACTCCAATCACTATGGCAGCAAGGACTCCTATATCGATGCGGGACGATGGCAGAAGGTGTTTGGCCCTACCTTTGTCCATCTGAACCAGGGCCAGGACGCCGATGCCCTCTGGGACGACGCGAAGCAACGCTGTGCGACGCTGGCGCAGTCCTGGCCGTATCAATGGGTGCAGCAGCCGGAATACTCCGTCAAGCGCTCGGATGTTACCGGGTACTTCAAGAACGCAGATAATGGGTGGGTCGTGCTCGCGCGTCCCACGGAAGCCCGTGGCATCGATTGGCAAAAGCAGGGGGGCGATTCCTACGTTGCCCGTGCGCCGATCCAGCCAGACGGATCATTCAAGGTGCCAGCGGTTCGCTACGGAACCTATACGCTCTATGCCATCTCCGATGGCGTGGTGGGCGAGTTTCGCCGGGACAACGTGACGGTCGACACGCCTGGGGAGCTTGAGCTGGGGGCCTTGCCCTGGGAGCCGCGCAGCCATGGCGAATTGCTCTGGCGCGTCGGAACCCCCGATCGCTCCGCTGCCGAATTTCGGCATGGCGACGACCATCGCCACTGGGGGCTCTGGTTCCGCTATCCCAAAGAGTTCCCGAACGATGTCGATTTTGTGGTGGGCAGGAGCGACGAGCGCACCGACTGGAACTATGCCCAAACGGCCATCTGGCGCGGAGAAGATGAGTGGAAGCCCAAGCTCAACGAGAAGGATGGCGAAGGCACATGGGTGATGCCCAAGTGGAAAATTCGTTTCGCCTGCAATGAGCCTATCGAGGGGCTGGCAACCCTTACCCTGGCGTTGGCCGGGGTGAACCGCGATGGTGGCATTGCCGTTTCCCTGAACGGTGTACCCATCGCAAAGGTGGACGACCTGCCGGGCGACAGCTCGATTCATCGCAATGGCATCTACGGCTTTTTCCAGGAACGCTTTGTCACATTCGATGCTGCGCTTCTGGAGCCGGGTGAAAATGCGTTGACGTTGGAGATCGTGCCGAAACAGAAGTTGCGTGAGCGTAGCAACACCAGCCTTTTCGGGGTGATGTACGACTATATTCAACTGGAAGTTGAAAAGAAAAAGGACTCCGCATGACGAACCGAACAACTGCTATCGTTGCCTCTCTGGGCGTCCTTCTTTGGCCTCTTGCGGCCGAGGCAGGAGATCTGCCTGAACCCGAAAGGATCTATTCGGTCTCAAAATCACAGACCAAGACCTACATGCACCAATTTGTAGAGAGTCCGGACGGTACGAAGTACGCCTTCCGCTATTTCCCCGGCGACGATCAACCGACCGGAAGGACGGACGCGGCAAGTCCATGTGAGATATGGGTCTGCAACAGTGATCTCACGGGACATCATAAGGCTTTCACGTCACCCAGAAGCGAAGGTGGACACGGCTCCGATGTCATCGTATGGGTAACCAACGACCTGATTTACTACGCTGGACTCTCGTACCAGATCAGTACGCGCAAAGTGCTCTGGAGATTTGATGTAGCGGAAGGGCTGCCCTTAGCCAGGAACTATCCCGTCAATGCAAACAAGTTGTATGTCGGCGTCCGCAGAGATCAGAAAACCAAGGGGTGGTACTGGCTGGATCCGTCGTCTGCAACGAAGCCATCGCTCCATATGGTGTGCGACATGAAGAACCTTGTTCCCTATTTCAAGGGCTCATGGGAGCACTGCGAACCCACATACATCCATCAGAACCCCACTGACACGAAATTGCATGCCGTCGTCTTTGACAGAAAGAAACGGCAGGAATACGCCTTCGTGCTCAACGCCAAGGACGGTTCCGTTCATAGCTATCTGGGGGGCAATGGGGTGGGGCGCTGCTGCAACGGTCATGTGTTGTGGTACGATGACAAGACCTTACTTGCCGGCAATCAACATCCCGGGCTGTTCGACCTGAATGGCAAACTGATCAGGAGGTTGGCTTCCAAAGGGAACCATCCGTCGCTGTCACCGGGCAAGAAGTGGTGGGTCGTCGATGTCTACAGGAACCCGGAGGTCCGGCTGCACCGGTTCGGATCGACCAAATACACCGTCATAAGCGGAGACGTCAGGTACTTCGGGGATTATCATCCCTCCTTTTCGAGGGATGGCAAGTACGTGTTCTTTGCAGGAAAGAAGCCATCAGAACCACACCCGGGCGTATACCGGGTCGACGTATCGAGTATTTTGGACTAACGACCATCATAGAGAATTGCGAAATGCAGGAAACGGTCACTTTGTCGCGCACCTTGTCGCACACTTCGTCGAGTTCTGAGCACGAACACCTTTTCGAACTAGGTTCGCGACAAGGTTCGCGACAAGGTGTGCCCCTATTTCGCACGAGTCTGGAACGACAAGCAAGGAACGAGACAGTGAACGAGACAATGCTACTTCGGACCATCTTTGTAGGTATGTTGCTGTTCGGCCTGTCAGCGGGTGCCGGCCAACCCGGCCGTACCATGGAACAGCTGAACCGCGGGCTGGTGGCGGTCAACGTGGGCGAAAGGGGCGTGTATCTGAGCTGGCGCCTGCTGGGGACAGACCCTGATGGAATCGCGTTCGATGTCTATCGGGACGGCAAGAAGGTGAATGGCAGCCCGATCGTCGACTCTACGAACTTCCTGGACGCAGACGGTGCCGCCACGTCTGCATACCGCGTTCTCACTGGCGGAAAAGGTGAGGAAAGAGTAGATGTAGAGGAGAGGTCGACAGGAACATTTGGGACAGGAATATTGACTGTTGGATGGACTGTGTGTCCGGAATGGCGCTGGGTTAAGGGCTGCTTGCTGTATAGCGATTGAACACCCAATATCGAACAAGGAATTTCCAATTTCCAAGAGAAGAGCATCCAGATTCACTTATGTCAGAGCCTGCCACGTGGGCTGAGAGTGGCGTTCTCATTCGGTGTTCGGTTGGATATTCCTTGTCGGCTGTTGGATATTGGGATCGCATTACGCATAAACGGCTAATAGCGCGTATGTTGCATGCCAAATTGAGGTCCTTAGCTTAACACCTATGGGGCACGGGCCTGCTGCGAATGGGGATAGACGGGGATGCGACAGCATACTATGGTTGGCTTCCGTAATGTTAACCCTATAGTCGAGGTGCTGTTGCCATGTTGAGACAAGTGAGATTCGTCCTTTCCGCGCTACTGTTGTTAACGTCCCTCGGGCACCAGGCCGTCGCTGATGACGGCAACGGGCAATCGCTGGCCCTGGCCGCGCCGTTTACGGAGAACATGGTCCTGCAGCGCGAGAAGAAGGTTGCCGTCTGGGGCTTCGATACACCGGGAAGCCGGATCACGGTTGAGTTTGCGGGACAGAGCAAACATGCCGTGGCTGACAGGCACGGTAACTGGAAGATCCTGTTGGATCCGCTGAAGGCCTCCAGCACGGAACGGAGCTTCAAGGTGACGAACGCCCGGGGAGAAACGATTGTCCTCAACGGCGTGCTGGTCGGTGAGGTGTGGTTCTCCTCCGGCCAGTCCAACATGGTCTGGATCAGCGGAAAGAGCATGTGCGTTGAGATTGCGCGTGAGATCGCCGGCTCAGCTGAACCGATCCCCATCCGTGAGATCAACATCGATACCGTGTCGGCGCTGTACCCCAAGAAGCACGCGACCTCAGCCGGCGGATGGCAGAAGGCGACGGCGGCCCACAACTTCTCGGCCCTCTCGCTATCGTTTGCCTATGAGCTGTATAAGGAGCTGAAAGTGCCAATCGGGATCCTGCTCAGCGCCCACAGCAATACCCGCATCGAGGCCTTCACGTCGCGACCATCGATCGAGGCCCACTCTGATTTGGCTGGCGATGTTGAGCTCATGCACAAGGGTGACCCTCTGACTCCCACGGGTGCCGCCGCCTTCGAGCAGTATGTCACGGACCTCCGCGCATGGCAGGAGGAAGCGGGACGCCTTGCCGTGGCGGGGGGCAGGCTACCGAGCCGGCCGAATCTTCCCGGCATTGCGGGGATGTGGCGAGGACCATCGCAGTTCTTCAACGGTAAGATCGCCCCCGTGATCCCCTATGCCATCCGGGGGGCTATCTGGTGCCAGGGCACGAGCAACTCCCATGACGGCAGGATCTATGCGGCGCGTATGGAGGCCTTGGTCCGGGGATGGCGTGCTGCGTGGGATATGCCGGATATGCCGTTCTACTTCACCCAGATGCAGTGCTACGGGGCGCCCAACCCGGACACGGTCGGCTTTGCCGACATCCGCCAGTCCCAGTATCTCTTCTTCATGAACAACCGGGACAACGTGGGCATGGTCGTTCAGAGCGATCTCAACTCCGCCCGCCCCCAGGGAATCCATTACTGGAACAAGCTCCATCCCGGGATGCGTATGGCGCGCTGGGCGCTGGCGAAGCAGTACGGCAGGGAGATTGCCTTCACCGGTCCGATCTATGACGGGTATGAGATCAAGGGCGAGAAAGTCGTCGTTTCCTTCGAGCCGGGCAGCCTCTTCGGTGGCCTGATGGTGGGCAGCAAGGGAATGGCGAAGGATTACCGGGAGCCGGGCAAGTACGTGGAGCCGGCCCGTCCGACGCCGGGTGCGGCGCTAACCCATTTCCGTCTCTGCGGTGAGGACCGGGTGTGGCATGCCGCCGAGGCGGTGATCGTGGGGGACACGGTGGAGGTGCGCTCGAAGGCCGTGCCCAGGCCCATTGGGGTGCAGTATGCGTATAGCGCGGTGCCCGAAAATTCCAACCTGTACAACAAGGCCGGACTGCCTGCGACCCCGTTTGCCGCCATCGACGGCAAGTTGATCTTCCAGGAGGATGCACGCGTGGAAGTTGCCGCCCCGCAGCCGGACACACCCGTGCCGCCCAGACCGATGCTGCACGTGGTGGAGTATTTCCGTCACGGTGCGGTTGTCCAGCGCGACCAGCCGATCCCCGTGTGGGGGCACGCCAACGCGGGGGCCACGGTGACCGTCTCGCTGGGGGATGTGTCCGGCACGGCGACAGCCAATGCGCTCGAACAGTGGTCGGTTCAACTGCCACCCATAAAGGCCTCTACCGAGCCGCTGACGCTCCATGTCGAGGCGAGCAACGGGCGCACCAGGACGGTTCAGAACATCCTGGTCGGTGATGTGTGGTTTCTGACGGGATCGCCCCAGCTCACGTCGGAGTGGCCCTACGACACGCGCAGTAAGGATGCGGCGCTGCCGGAGCCGCTGCCGCTGGTGCGGGAATTTCGGCGCAAGACCAAGGCCAGTTCGTTTGCCACGCCGCGAAAGCGCCGCTTCGAGACCGGCGGCGGCCGGTACAGGTCATCGTGGCAGACCGCCGAGTTTGGCACGCCGGGGGTCGGTGTTACGATGTTTGCCTATACGTTCGCCAAGGCGCTCAACCGTCCCGGGATCCCGCAGGGGTTCATTACCATGGCCGCCGGCCATGGCGGCCGTGCCCGGCAGCTCGCCTCGCCGCTGTCCTGGACGTCGTATGCGGGGATCAAGGACGTGAAATCCCCGGCCTTCAAGGCCCGCCTGGACGAGCTGGCTCTCCAGTACCCGAATTCGGAGATCGCAAAGCGGGCGGTCGATGCCTACCTGGATGGCGTGCGCGGTACGGTGTCCTCGATTATCGAAGCAGGGAAGGGCGGCGCCGATATGTTGGCGGATGCGGAGCTGGTCTTTCCCGCGTTTCCGGATCCGGGGCGTAGCGGCAAGGTCACCGCAGACACGATTCCGACCTACACCTACAACTGGTGTGTCAGTCCCTTCACGCCCATGGCGGTTTCTGGCGTGATATGGGTGCCCTCTCAGTACAACATCGGAGAGGTGCCCGCGCAGTACGCCGAAGAACTTGAGATCTACGCCCACAGCCTGCCCGCGACCTATGGCAAGGAGACCGTCCAGTTCATATATGCGCACCCCGGTGCCGCAGTAATCGAAGGCATCACCGAGCCCGATATTCCGGGTGCGACAGCGGTCCCCTTCGAGGCCTGGCCCAAGAGTCTCAAAGCGCTCGCGACAGAGATGGCGGGCCTTGCCGAATAGTGCATGCAGATGGCTTCCGCCTTTACGACTCCAACGGGGTAGTGGTCGGGCGATTGCGGCAGCCCTGAAAGGGCGACATATACTAGCCCAGGGCAACGCCCTCGTTATACCTCACATCTTTGTGGGGTCCCAACTTGGAGTGCGGTGGCAGAGGCGAGGTACGAGCCGGCGACACCGCTTTTCCCCAGCGCTCGGAATTAACCCCAGCACGATGCAAAAGCGGTGTCGACGTCCTACGCTCGCAAGCTCGCTTCGGACTCTGCCACCGCACTCCAAGTCAACAACCTCCATATTTGGCCAACCACGCACGCAGAATGGGCTTTCCTCGCTGTCCAAAAAGCTATGGGTTCAGGACGCCGACGGCACCGTCTTTTCGGGGGTCGGTGGCGCCGAGATAGGTTTTATCGGCTTGCCTGATAATCATCTGCGCGCCGCCAAAGTGTCCCGGAGGCGCATCCTGTATCTGATGGCCCATGCCTGCAAGTCGGTCGCGCGTGGCCGGCGCAAATCCCTCTTCCAGCAATAGGACGCCATCGTTCCTGAGGCGCCAGCGCTTGGCGTCGACCGCAGCCTGTGGTGCCTGTCCCCAGCGGAATAATCGCTGCCAAAGCTGCAAATGGCCCTGCGCCTGCATATCACCACCCATGCAACCAAACGGGCCAACGGGTTCTCCTTCCCGCGTCCAGAAGCCGGGGATGATGGTATGGAACGGGCGCTTGCTGGGACCAACCTGGTTGGGATGCCCCGGCGTGGTGACGAATCCGACACCCCTGTTCTGCAGCGCAATGCCGGTGCCCGGCACCACGATGCCCGAGCCGAACCCATGGTAGTTCGACTGGATGAACGCAACCATGCGTCCCTCGTTATCTGCCGTTGTGAGGAGCACCGTCCCCGGGCTGGACGGCAATGTCGTATTCATCGGCCCCGCGCGATCCGCATCAACAAGCTCCGCCCGCGCGGCCAGTCGCTCGGGGACAAGCAATGCCTGGGGTGACAGGCGCATCGCGTCTATGTCAGCAACTTCCGCTCTCAGGTCCGCAAACGCCTGCTTGAGCGATTCTATTTGTAAGTGCACCGCCTGTGGGTCGTCATGGTCAAAGCGGTCAAGCTCGAGGTGTTCCGCGATGCCGCAGGCGGCCAGCGCGGCGATCCCCTGTCCATTGGGTGGGATCTCGTGGCCGGTGACCCCGCACGCCTCAAGCGAAAGTGGCGTCACCCAGTCGACGCGGTGATTGGCCAGGTCGTCGGCATTGAGGCACGATCCCCCCGTGCGGGCCTCGGCACAGATGCGTTGTGCGAGTTCGCCGCGATAGAAGTCGTCACCATTGCTCTCTGCGATACGGCGAAGGGTACGGGCGTGATCCGGCAACGTGAACGTGCTGCCCGGTGCCGGCGGCTGGTCGTTGTGGCTGAAGGTGTCTGCAAAAGGTTTCAGGTGACCGTGCGCGGCCAGGCCCTGCGCCCACACGCCGGCAACGGTTGGGGTCACGGTGAACCCGCCGGCCGCAGCGTCAATGGCAGGTTCAAGGCATGCTTCCATGGGCCAGGATCCGAACCGCTCCAGTATCGCCCGCCATCCTGCGACCTGGCCAGGAACTGTTACGCTTTCCCACCCGCTGGCCGGCATCTGCTCCAGGCCGGCAAACCGCTCCGTGGTCCAGCCGGCGGGACTGCGGCCACTCGCATTCAGGCCGTGTAGACCAGCGCCATCCCAGATCAGGGCAAAGCAGTCACCACCGATGCCGTTCTGGCAGGGCTCGACGACGGTCAGGCAGGCCGCCGTGGCGACCGCGGCATCGATTGCATTCCCGCCTTGCTTGAGAACGTGCAGACCGGCGTTGACGGCCGTCACTTGCGATGTTGCGACCATCGCACGGCCTCTCGGAGCGGAGGGCGCTTCATAGGCAGGAGGCATCACACGTCCTCAGGCATCGACGCGGCCAGTTTTGGGACGAGGACCCCGGCGACCAGCATCTGCAGCGGGTGATAGATCAATATGGGTAGGGCAATCAATGGGAGCCCGGGGTGATTGGCAAAACAGACGGCGATCAGCGGCATCCCCAGCGCCAGAGTCTTCTGGCTGCCGCAGATGACGGCGCACCGCCGGTCAGCCGGGGTCATGCGCCAGAATGAAAGACCGGCGCCATACCATGAGATCGCTAGCCACAGCGCATGCAATCCCAGGCTGATGACCAGGGCATACAGCAACGCCTCTATCGGTATGGATCCGCCGCTGCAAAACGCCTTCTGGAAGCTGATGTACATGACGCCGAGAAGCAGGATCTGTCCCACCTTGCCAAGTCGTTTGCGGAGTCCACCGGGCATGGCGTCACCAAGGAAAAACTGCACGACCTGCCCGACCAGAACGGGGAGGACGACAAACAGCCCCAGCTTTCTCAGAACAGGCAGGATCTCCATTTCCCCGCCGGCCGATCCGGCGATCAGCATCAGCCACAACGGCGTGACGACGACGCCGAGAAGGTTGCCGACACATGCATTAACCAACGCGCCGCCCTGGTTTCCGCGGGCCGCCGCTGTCAAAGCAACACAGGAGGTGACGGTAGTCGGCAGGGCACCCAGAACCAGCAATCCCAGGCGGAGCGCGGGGTCGATCCCCAGTACTTGCCACAGGCTGTCGAGCCCCCAGCATATCAGCACCGTTACGACCAAGCTGACGCCTTGCACAAATAGGTGCAACCGGTAGTTGCGCAAACTAGCCCCAAGTTCACGGCTGCGAATGCCGAGGCCGCTGCAGAGGAAGATGCAGGCGACGAGAGCAAACTTGATATGCCCCTGGTAACTGCCTTCGGGCAAGGGCGGCAATCGCCATGCAACGACCAGCATAACCGCAATGGCGCAGACGAACCACTGACGTTTGATGAATTGAACCAGAGATCCAGTCACTATGCTGCTCCTGCTCTGTGGTGTGCGGAAACCATCTCACTGAGGGCTTCCGAAGGATCTACGCTGCAGGTCTCGAAGTCGGTGGCTATGCTGAGTTCCACGAGGCGTGTTCCTTTACTGTTCTATCCGGTTGAGGAACGTAACGTAGCCGTTCAACACGCCAGTGTCTATCTCTCTTCAGCCTGCGCTGATGGCGGACCCAGGCCTTCCGCCTACGCACTCCTTGTTGAGTGCCAATACATCGTGCACAGGAACCTGCTTTTTGAATATCCAACAGCCAACACTCAAATCCAATTCCAAGGAAAGAGAGCGAGGAATGCGAATTCAGGACCGCAGAGCCCGTCTTTCTCTGTTGGCTATTGAATCGGTCCAGTCACATCCCATCAGTGAACGATGTATTGGCATTTGAGAGGAATAGCCTAAGCTACGGCTTGGTATTCACGGGGTTGTGAAGAGATGATGAAGATGCGGGCCGGTTGACGCTTGCGATTGCGAGGAGATGGTATGGGGCGTAGCAGATATCCAGTGGCGTGGTTTCTCGTGGCATTCGTGCTTCAAAGCATGGCGGTGAGTGCCGCCGACAAACCGCTGAAGATTTATGTTTTGGTTGGTCAGTCGAACATGCAGGGGCATGGGCAGCTGTCTACCATTCCGTACATGGCGGATGATCCGGCTACGAAGCCGCTACACGACAAGATCGTCGATGCGAGCGGCAAACCAAGGGTCTACGAGGATGTACGCATCGTCGCATACAGTGAGGCGGGCAAAGGAAACCATAAACAGAAGCGCGGCCCGTTGACCATGGGCTATGGCAGCAACCTGGGTAGCGAAACGGTGTGTGGCCCGGAGCTGGCGTTCGGTGTCACCATGCGCGAAAAGGTTGACGGTCCTATTCTGATCATCAAGACGTCCTGGGGCGGCAAGTCGCTGAACACCGACTTCCGGCCGCCCAGTGCGGGCAAGTACGAGTTGCATCCCAAGATCAAAGCGCTTTGGGACGAACACCCGGATGGTGCCCATGGCATACCCAAGATGGCCGATAGACCCGCATGGCGTGCGAAGAAAGACGAGGCCACGGGGCACTACTACCGGCTGATGATTGAGCACGTTCAGGCAACGCTTGCCGATCTCAAGGATGCGCATCCCGACTATGATCCCGAACAGGGCTACGAGATGGCCGGGCTGGTCTGGTTCCAGGGCTGGAATGATATGTGTGATGGCACAACCTACCCCGACAGCCGCAATGATCCCGACGCGTATGCCCAGTACTCAACACTGTTCGGACACTTTATTCGTGACGTCCGCAAAGCACTCAAGGCACCGACGCTGCCGGTCGTGATCGGCGTGATCGGGGTGGGGGGTGATAAGGCTGAAGGCGGCATTGCCAACCTACGCCCTGCCATGGCGGCACCAGCGGACCTTCCTGAATTCAAGGGAACGGTTGCCGCCGTCCAGACCAAAGACTTCTGGGATTACCGAATGGCTGAACTGGAAGGCAAGAAGGGCAAGGTCCAGCATCGACTGCGGTCGGCCCACCTGATCGGCGAGGATGGCTTCATGGAGCCACGCGATGCGAACGTGCCGGGGTGGCAGGTCGTTGGCGACCCATCGCAGGCGGAGCGAGTCTGGCGCTATACCAGCGTGGATCCGACCGCGGAGAAGGACCGGCGGGAGGCGAAGGAGAAGAAGCGCTTTCGTGATATCGCGCTACCCGCTGAATTGAATGACTGGTACCAGCCCGAGTTTGACGACAGCAAATGGCACAGCGGTCAGGCGCCCATTGGTAAAGGGACCTGGACGTTTCGTGACGCGCCGCTGGTCAAATCCAAGTCAGAGTGGGGCGCGGGCGAGTTCCTGCTGATGCGCACGACCTTCACCGTTGAGGACTTGAATTATGATGCCTATCGCCTGGCCGCCTTTTCACGGCAGGGCTATCACGTTTATCTCAATGGGCAGAAGCTCCAGACCTACATTTGGTGGAAGGACCAGCCGCATTACATGGTCTGGGAGATTGCCGGCAACAAGGCCAAGTGCCTGAGGAAGGGCGAGAACGTCCTGGCTGTCTATGCCAACTGCGAGTACCAGCGCAAGACCGGCGAGGCGTTTGGCGCCGTCGATATGGTGATCGAAGGTATCACCAGCAAGGACCTCGAGTACGTCAACAGCAACGAGAATAAACTGAGACTGATGGACAAGGAGTGTACTCGCGAAGAGGGCAGAATCATCATGGGTTGCTCCAATGGGGGGTATCACTATCTTGGCAGCGGCAAGATGCTGTCGCAGATTGGCGAAGCCTTTGCCAAGGCCATGGCCGGACTGCAGAAGTAAGGACAAGGTAGGTTTGCAATGAGCAGAGATGTTGGAATGGATACGATCTGTTGTCGGCCGACGGTGCGTCCGGCGCACGTTGAATACTCATTTCTCTCTCATAGGTGTTCCCTATGCGTCCCAGATTTGGTAATATGCTTGTCGTTGTATTGAGCATTGAAGGAGTTTCGACGCCGAGTGCGCTCGGGTCATTCATGCGTGAAACGTTCTGGTATTTACGGCCTGAAGGCCGAACTACGAACGGGTTGCTTCATGAGTCAGGCGTTTGTAGTTCGGCCTTTAGGCCGTATCTTCGGACGGGAAGTCTCAGCCCAGTCGCGCGGCCGAGTGGACTCGGGTCATTCAGGGGTGAGACTGGTCGAGAGGGCGCTTGCCACTCGGAGAGTGGCGCGTACTAGAGTAGCCCCCACTCTCCGAGTGGTAGGGCTCAAGGGCAAGTGGGGTAGCGGCATGAATTCTCAGCCCAGTCGAGACAAGGAGATTATGATGAGCGGAAAGCGTATATGCCTGTATTGGATGGTAGCTGCTGTAGTGGCGGTTGTGATGTGGACGAGTACCGAGAGCCACGCTGCTGACGGTGAGTGGAATGTTGATGCGGACGGCAACTGGAGTGACACGGGTAATTGGCTGGACGGTATCGTCGCCGACGGCGCCGACAGCACCGCCACCTTTGACGGCATCTCTGGCAACCGTACTGTCACGTTGGATACGGCTCGCACGATCGGCAACATCAGCTTTGACGATGGCAGCCACCACCTGGCAATCACGGGCGCCAATACGCTGACCCTCGACACCACCAGTGGCATGCCGACCATCGATGTAGACGACGAAGAACTCACCATTACGAGCGTGATCGATGGCAACGACGGGCTGGCGAAGGTCGGCGCGGGGATCCTGCGACTCAATGCCGCCAACACCTTCACGGGCGGAATCAGTCTCTCGAATGGCGCCATCTACGTTAGAAGCTCCTACGACCCCGCCAGCTTCGGCGATGCGGCCAACGTGCTCACCTTCTCGGGCAACGCCACGCTCCACAATGTCGCGGGCCAATTCACCGTGCCCCAGGGGATCATGATCAACAGCGGGGTTACCGCACAGGTCACCGGCGCCTACGGCGAACGCACCCAGGTCGACGGCGTTTTGGCTGGCTCCGGCCTCCTATACGTGCAGGGCTACTCCGCCGGCTATGACGCTGAGTTCCGGAATACCAGTAACACGTTCACGGGGCCGATTGAGGTCCGTTCGGGTGACAGTATTACACTCGGGATGAGAAGCCTGGCTGACAGCACCAATTCGATTGCGTTGGATAGCGCCGGCAATAATGGCGCGAAGTTCGAATACATGTCTGGTGCAACCGCACCCCTGGTTTTGAACAGTCGCCAGTTTGAACTCATCGTGAATGGCAGCGCCGGCGGGAACCTGGACCGGCAGCCGGGAATCCTTAATAACGCCGGCACCACTAACACCATCACGATCAACACCGACCTGTTGATCACCGGCACGGGCGCTAAGCATCTTATTTTGGGGGGCGGTAACACCGGCGACAATACGTTTGCCGGGGATATTCCCGATGCTATTGGGGCTGATGCCCTTCACCTGTACAAGCAGAATGGCGGCAGATGGATACTCTCCGGCAGCAACTCCTACACGGGCACAACAACAGTTAGCGGAGGCACGCTGGTCCTGAATGGCGAGCAGTGCCTGCCTGACGAGGGCACGCTCAACATTGCGTCCGGCACGGTCGAGGTCGAGGTGCGGGAAGCCGTCGGCATCCTGCAGTTCGACGGCACACCGCAGGTGTCGGGTACCTGGGGATCAAGCTCCAGCAAGGCCGACCACCCGAATGATACCTATTTCTCAGGCCCCGGCCTGCTGTACGTAGGCGTGGGATTCCCGCCTCCCGGTACCATTCTGTCCATCAGATAGCCGGTCAGCGGCATGCTGATTGTGTCCGTCCGCCACGGCGTCGAGGCATTCGACGTGGCCCGACTGTGTCTGGTTAATCCCCTCCACTCGATCTTTTCTGGAACGAACTTCGTCCCAGTAGCGTCTCAGGGTCGCGTCCTGAAATAGGTTGTCACTTCTGAGGGAGAAATCCCCCGGGCTTGCCCCGGGGATTGTTAGGTTGTGAGGCTAAGAAGGACGCCCCCCAAACAACCCCCTCCCTTTCCTTGCCCGGCCGGCCGCCGCCGGCCGGGCAAGGAAAGGGAGGGGGAGTGGGCGCTTGTAGCCTGAAGCCTGAGACTCCCCGGGGCGAGCCCGGGGGATCTTTGTGAGCATGAACTCTCCAGCCCCGCAGCGCTACCGTCGGAATTTCTTGCGGTGGTCGGAGGGGCGGATGCCGGTGTGTTTCTTGAAGAGGTTGGAGAAGGAGTAGAGGCTCTGGTAGCCGAGGGCCTCGGCGATCTTGCCGATGGGGATTGTGGTTCGGGCCAGCTGTTCGGCTGCCTGGGCGATGCGCTGCTTGATGACCATCTCCTTGGGCGGCATGCCGTATTCCGCACTGAAGATGCGGTAGAGCTTGCGAGTGGAGACATTGAGGCGCTCTGCAAGGAGCTTCGAGCTCCAATCTGCACCCGGGTCCTGCTGGATCTCAGCCATGAGCTTCTGCAGGGGGGCGGCATAGGGTTGCGGCGGGCTCCCGATGAGTGAAAGCTCATGCCTGAGCAGGTCGACGATCCCACGGGCGTGGGAGTGGGCGAGGGCGATCAGTTCAGTGCTGCGGTAGCGGTGAGCATCGAGTATGCGGCGCAACAGCAGGAAGAGCAGGTCGGCCGACTCATAGCGACGGGATGTGAAGCCGTGCTGTTTCAGTCGTTCCCACGTCGGCGTGTCATGGAGTCTGATGTAGATCCAGCGCACGGGTTGTCCGGGAAGGCCGCTGCGTACGAAGGGAGCTCCCGCCGGACAGAAGGCAAGGTCGCCCGCCTGCCAGGTGTGGGACCTCCCTCCGGTGGTCATGCGCAGCTCGCCCTGGATGACCAGGTAGAACGTATGCCATGGGCGGGTCCACGGCTCGGCGCGCAGGAATTCCGGCCGTTCCGTAAGAGCCGCAAACTGCACGCCTGCATCGAATAGTGGTTTTGCCACCTCGACAGCCAGCGGGTTGTCGTGCCCAACCTGTTCGCTCAATTCCTCGCTGATCTCGTGAGAGGGTAGGGCGAACGAGAATATGTGTGGCTTGTCCATAGCGGAAAATC
This sequence comes from uncultured Victivallales bacterium, assembly GCA_964497125.1. Lineage (GTDB taxonomy): Bacteria > Verrucomicrobiota > Kiritimatiellia > UBA8416 > UBA8416 > CAYLXP01. The sequence goes on from CAZCDU010000106.1 coordinate 15,133, forward strand.
ATAGGGAATCCGATGATCAGGTCAATCATAACTGGCCGGAAGCGATAACGGATCGAGGGGTCTGTCCCTGCCGCTCTTGTCCCTGCCGCTCTTGCATAGACCTGAATGGCCCTGGGGCTGCTGGCGGTCTATTATCCTTGCGACTTGAATCCGCACATTGCTACTCTGGACGAGACAGAAGTGGAGATATTCCAGTGAATTCGGATTCAACTTTGCCCAACAGACCAAGGCGCAGCCAGTGCGCGGCGCGTTCACGTGAGCGTGAGCTGGAACGCCTGCGAGGCATGACCGTGGAGGCCCGAATTGGCACTGCCCTGACGATGAGCGCCAGGTTTTCGTGGCTCAAGCCGACGCGAAGGACGCACTAGCCCGTGAAAGATCACGAAGCCATCCTGCGTGCGGCCGAAGATGTCGTCGCGATTCTTCAGCGGCATCGAATGGATGCCGTGGTAATTGGCGCCGTGGCCCTTGCCGCATACCAGTATGTGCGGCAAACCGAAGACCTCGACCTTGGGATCAACGCCGATCTCCCCGCATTGCGAACTGTGGCAGCATCGCTTCGCGAGTCAGGCTACACAGTTGAGCTTCGGGAGCCTGACGGGGCTGATCCTCTGGGGGGAGTGATTGACGTGACGGGGGATTTTGGGCTGCTGCAGATTGTCAATTTCGGCGACAGGTTCCCGGCTGTCATCGAAGATGCTTTGCGCATGTCGACACTCGTCGTCCGAGAAGGGAGTTCCCTCAAACTGGTGCCAATTCCCCAGCTCATTGCGTTGAAGCTGTATGCCGGTGGGTACAAGTCAAAGGCCGACATTGTAGAGCTCCTGGTACGCAATCCGGATCTTGATCTCTCTGAGATTCGCTCCGTGTGTCAGCGGTACCGTCTCGCTGGTATTGACGAGCTCATAGAAGAGGCCCGCAGAAGCTAGCGTGAGACTCGCCTGCTCCTCTTACGGTGATAATCAGTCCCGGTAGAGGTGGCCAGTCCCGCCTCGTTCCGGCAGCGTCAGATATTCACCGTTCCCGAGCGGGTGTTTACCCCGCGTGCAGGCCGCCCCCCGGTCTCGGAGGCCCAAAAGCGGGAAAAGGCCCGCCTCAGACAGAAAGCCTACCGGAAACGGATAGCTGAATTGGTCAGAACGGCCCGTGAGGGCGCCATGGCGGGCTAATCGCGAGTAGCATGTGCTACGGGTCTGTCCCGAATGGCGCTTAGTTGAGCGTCTTTTGAACAAACAGCACGGGATGAATGCGCGCCATAAATGACGAATGACGAAATACCCAAATACCCAAGGAATGACGAAATACCCAAGGCCGAATGG
>CAZCDU010000107.1:0-16388 GCA_964497125.1 uncultured Victivallales bacterium
TTGGGTGCCGGCGACACCGACCTCCAGGTGATCATTGACCCAAGCTCTGGCTCAAACGTTGGCTCTTTCCACTTCTACGGCTTCAGCAATGAGGGCCCACCTGTCGGTCCAACCACCGGATACTCGATGCCGATTACGTTTACGAACTACTCCGGGCGGGCCACGCTTGATAACTTCCCGGTTCTGGTGAAGCTGACGACGGCCAACACAGCCAACTACGGCGGGTTCCTGGACACCACGGATGGATACGACCTGCGCTTCTGGTCCAACAGTGAATTGACCGGGACCGAGCTGGCCTACGAGGTCGAGTCCTTCGACAGCAGCGGCACCTCGTACATCTGGGTGAAGGTGCCTTCCTTTAGCCACAATGGGACCATCTGGGCCAGCTGGGGGGAGCCGGACTTCAACAGTCAGCAGGGCTACACCACGGATGGGTCTGTGTGGTCTGAAGGGTTTGTCGGCGTGTGGCATATGACGGAGAAGGACGTTCAGGACTCCACGTCAAACAACTACCACGGCACCGGGCATGAAAACACGGCGACAGCAGCGGGGCATGTTGGCCAAGGGCTGACCTTTGATGGGGCCGGCGACTATGTTGGGCTTGGATCGGGGGTGAATCCCCTCGACTCGCTGGTGTCTTGGTCGCTTGAGTGGTGGCATAATCAGGCGGCCGACCACGGTAACGGGGGAGTATTGTCCGTTGATCCATACAATGACACTGGCAATCGATTCATATGCCAGAACAGCGTCGGGCTGGTCTACGCGGACGGATGGAGGTTCTCAGGTGGTCCATGGCCTGAGGACAGCACATGGCATCATTTTGTTCTGAGCAAGAATGGAAGCGCCTGGACGTTGTACAAAGATGGCGTCGAATGGAAAAACGCGAGTGCCGCGTGGACGATGGGAAGCACCGAAATGCGCTTTGCCCGGCATGCGAACGACGCATATGCAACATACTGGAAGGGACTGTTGGATGAAGTCCGGGCAGCGGATGCGCCTCGCTCCGCCGACTGGGCCTGGGCCTGCTACATGAACCAGGGCGAGAGTCATGCGTCGTTCGTCGAGTACGGGGCGGTGTCGGAGGTCGGCGGGGGGATCGTCTGGTCCGACACGGATACGACCAACATTGTCCAGACCGCTGCGTGGGCCTCGGCCACCGTCAACACCAACCTGACCGAGGCGGTGCTCGTCTGGGATACCAGTGACCAGGGCACGGACAGCACTAACGACTGGCCCGTTGCCAATCGGCTCAGTCTGGGGGCGCAAAGCGCCGGCGATGTCACTGCGCAGATGACGGGCCTATCATCCGATACCGAGTACACCTGGCGCTTCCACGGCGAGACCGGGTCCACCAACGGCTGGTCCGACGCCACGACGTTCAGAACGAAGTTCGGCGCGGCACAGGTGCCGGTGTTCACCAATGCAACCGTCGTGGGCGTAAGCATCGAGCTGGGCTGGCAGGACAACGCGTCCGGCGAGACCGGGTATGTGCTCCAGCGCGCCGAAGCGCCCGGCGGGCCATATACGTTCTCAACGATCCTGCCCGCCAACACGACGTCCTATGAGGACGCGGGGTTGGATCTTCTCACGGCCTACTACTACCAGCTCGCGGCGACCAATACCGCCAACGGTAGCGGCACCGGTTTCGCTGCCTGCCAGACCAATGCGACGACCGACAGCACGCTGGATGGGGTTGCCGATACGATCCTCTTCAACTTCGACAACGACGTCGCGGAGAGTTCATTGAACCTGTTTTCACCGGTAGACGTGAATGAATTCGTCGGTGATGGCGTTGTCGTATCGGATCTGGAGGTCATCAGTGGTGATCGCCAGGTCCGGGTCTCTGGAGGGCAAGCACAGGCTAAGGCCCAAAAGAACGGCATCACGCACCGCTTCACGGTGACCATTCCTGGCGATATCAGTATGTATTTCACGGAGCTTTCATTCGATGTTGGGCGTCGGGGACTCGATCCATCGGCAAACGCATGGCAAGTGACCACGAGCGCGGGCTCCGCCACCCCCGCAAGCGGTACTACCTCTGTGAACCCGACGAGCATTACCGTGAGTCTGGGTGGGCTGGTTGGGTTGAGTGGCACGAACGTCACATTCACGATTCTGGAGACGGCGAGCGGCAACAACAGTACCTGGAGCCATGGGACCTATCTGGACAACCTGGAGCTGACCGGCGGAATTGAGGCACCGCCCGCCTTTGCATGGTCCAACGAGGTGACGACCTCAATCAGCAGCACGTCCGCCCTGGCTACCGCGGAGGTCGGCAGTGCCCTGACGGAGACGGTCCTGGTCTGGGAGGAGGCGGCGACAGCACCCAGTCCGCTGCCTGGCAGCACGAACGACTGGAGCTACCGGGCCAGCCTTGGACCCACAAACGCCGGTTCGGTGAGCGCACAGATGACAGGACTGGCCTCCGATACCGAGTATCTCTGGCGTTTCTATGGCGTGGACGCCACGACCAGTGCATGGTCGTCCGCGGCTTCTTTTTCAACCGGTCTGTCGACCGGGCAGGCGCCGAGCTTTGTCAGTGCCGTGGGTACGGTCTCGGGCCTGGGGATACTCCTTAACTGGATCGACAATGCAGACTTCGAGACGGGTTATGTGCTCAGGCGCGCCGAAGCACCAGGCGGGCCGTACTCCTTCTCAACAAACCTGCCCATGAACACGACATCGTATGAGGACGAGGGCTTGTCTCTGTCAACGACCTACTACTACCAGCTTGCAGCGACCAATGCCGCCACCGGCACTAGCACCGGTTTCGCGTCGTGTCAGACCAACGCGGCGACGACCGATGGCACACTGGATGGGGTTGCGGATACGATCATCTTCAACTTCGACGACAACGATGCCGTGGTCGATGTGAATGAGTTTGTCGGGCAGGGCGTTGTCGTGTCGGATTTCGTTCATCTCCGTCCTGGCGACCCTACCACTATCCGATTGGCCAATGGCCGTGCAGAGGCATTGGCCAAGAGCCCAGACGTCACACACCAGTTCACGGTTACAGTTCCGCCCGGTCTCACCCTCCATTTCGAGGAGCTCTCTTTCGATGTTGGGTTCAGAGGAGGCGACCCTTTGAGAAACGACTGGGAGGTGGTTCTCAGCGACGGGGCCGCAACACCCTCGAGCGGCAGTTCGCTCGTCAGCTCAACCAGCGTAACGGTTGCGCTCACCGGTCTCGATGAGTTGAGTGACACGGACGTCACCTTCACGGTTCTGGAGAAGGCTGGCAACAACAACAACTCGTGGACGATGGGGACGCATCTGGACAACCTGAAGCTGACAGGGAGGATTCTCCCGTCCGGGACGATGTTCATGTTCAGGTAGTAGGTCCTTGCCCTCACTAATGCCAGTCTCGCCGTTCTGGATGAAGCGTGCTTCGTGGAAGTGCAGGCGGTTGGGACGCCGCAAAGCCGGCATGTAGCAGGATCTCTCTTTGCGCCATAATTATCCTTTCGAAGCGCTGATAGGATCTTGGTCTGGCATAAATATAAAGATATTGGCGCGGATGTCATATCGTTCCCGAGGCGTTGCGGGTGCTATATTTCCTGTTGTTGGCAATAGGAGTCCATAGCTAGACCGCATCCGGAAAGGGTTGCGGAGTTGGCCAGGCTTTGTGGCACGGGCGTCTCGCCCGTAGCCCGTGAGAAGAAAGGTGGACAAATGGCGGAAAGCGAGAGCATTTGCTCCATTTTGCCTCAACTACGTCTGCTCTCCTCTCTCGGCTACGGGCGAGACGCCCGTGCCACGGGGAGGTCTGCATCGCGAGACCCTTTTCGGATGCGGTCTAGCTAGGTGTCGCCAGATCAACCCAGAAGCAGCCCTGAAGGGAAGAGAACAATGAAGAGACACAGCGCCGTCATAATCCTGAGTATTCTTGTCGCCGGACTGTCTGGCTCCGGCCCGGTATGCGCCGGCACGCTGGTCGTGAACAGCTTCGCCAACGGCTCCGACGCTGCTTCAGGCATCAGCCCGTCGAGCACCTATACGCACCTGGTCGATGTCAATACGGATGACGGCGGCGCGACGATCAACGGCGTTGTGTTCAACAATACCGGCAGCTACACCCTCACAGGTGCCGGTCTCACGTTCCAAGATCACAATAGCCCGGCTAACGACGTGACCGGGAGCGGACTCGAAGACCTGCTGGACGATTTCCTGTTCAACGGTGATCCCGCAACACTCACCTTGAGTGGTTTGACCCCCGGCGAGACGTATAAACTGCGCCTCTACGTCGGGGGATACGGAGATGCCGGACAAGAATTCACCTTTGATGACACAGCAGTTCCAACGACTGCTTCGAACGTACCCCGCGATGCCGGAGACAGTGCAGTTCCCGGCTCGATCGATTACACCTACACCTTGGGTGCCGGCGACACCGACCTCCAGGTGATCATTGACCCAAGCTCTGGCTCAACCGTTGGCTCTTTCCACTTCTACGGCTTTTCGGTCGAGCAAGTGTCGACCGCTCTCGAATTGGACGGATCCACCACGGGCGATTCCATAGACGAGGGACTTCCTTCCGGTAAGATTGTCGGCTCGCTGGCCGTCATCAACACGAACACGACGTTCTCGTACTCGTTGGTGGAGTCCGGCAGCTATCCGGACAACGCGAGCTTCGACCTCACCGGGGGCAGCTCGAGCAACCTGGTGACGGCGGAACCCATCGATTACGAGACGAAGTCAAGCTACACCATTCGTGTGTTGGCGACAGAAACCGGGGGGGGCAGCCTCTTACTCACGAATACCTTCACGATCGCGGTGAACGAGGATGAAAGGCAGTACTTTATAATTCATTGTGCGCCGAACCAAACGAGTCTACACAATAGGGAATTTCCTCCGACGGATCCAGGAAGTAGAAGACAGGTTGCATTTGCACCGTTGTTGCTGCCATTGGTAACCCCTGTAGGTGCTTTGCAGAATGCGGTAAATGCATGTTTAGATTCCGCAGAGCGATCGGGATATCCCGTCTTTTTTCATCTCGACGATTGGAATCACACACCCATTGCCCCGGATCAAAGTCCCACTGGTGCAGAATACCAGAATGATCCTGAAATGGTTGAGTGGACCGCATTTCCAGCAGAGGGCGAGGAACACGGCCCGTTGCTTGTTCGCAGGTGGCTTAACTGGGGATCCTGGCAGGTATTGGGTCCTTCTCCGAACTTTGAAAGTCCAAAGTTCAGGGAACTCATGAGAGAAAGGCTGGCCGATGGGATTGCTAAACCGATTGCCGAGCGAGTAGAAAAGTGGAAACAGGAAGGGAGATATTACCTGTTTGCCGGCATCGATGTTGGCTGGGAGACCGGATACTACACCATGGATCATAACGCTCCGGGTATGTTGCCGGGTGAGAATAACATAAATACGGGCTATGCCGCCCTTCATGCCCGGGGGCATGATGCAGCATCCGTAGCACAAGTTGCCATTGCAAATGGGATCACTGAAAGAGAAGCGCACCAGCTCTTAATGAATGATGTAAAGCGTGACTATACAGCGTTTCTTACTCGTGCTGTTCATGAGGGCGGCATTTCTACAAATCGTATTTACACGCACTATCCTTCATGTGGTTTTGGTCCGCACCATAGAGATTATGAGGCATTGAAGAATGATGGTAGACACTCTCCTATTGAGGCTACAATAAATGATTATAGTCGAACGGGTTTTACAGGAGATACTACTGGGAACCAACGAGGAATAGCTGAATTGTTGGCCGAACATGGACGATCAAAATTCGGAATAGTAGAACTCAACTTTTTCCCGGACCTTCTTCAGGAAGAGTATGCTTACCAATACTTCAATGATAATTTTGATCTTGGGGCCACCATGATAACCATATACGGCTGGTGGACAACATCTAGCGGACAGCCGGGGTTAGCTGCAGGAATAAGAAGGTGGTTAGATGATGATGATGAGATATGGCCTGGACCCCCACCTGCCGGCTGGAGCACGAAGCCGATGCATGGTGATGCGGATTCGGGTATCAGTACGACCAATACCTACACGCATGCGGTGGATTTGGGTGACGCGCAGACGCCTCCGGTGACAATCAATGGCGTCCCATTCCACCAAGGCGGCCAGTCCGGCACCGATGCGACTCACGGCGGCAGCTATCTCCTGGCGGACACACCAGTCTCGGTCACCAGCTACAATTCGCCGGTATCGGGCGACATGCATGAGCTGCTGAAGGATTTCTATTACAATGGGAATCCGTCAGTACTGTATCTCAATGGTCTGGAGACTGGATCACGCTACGTGACCCGTTTCTATGTGTCCGCCTATAGCGGGAAAGGGATGGAGCTGACGCCCAATGATTCGGTGAGGAGTGTCTTCCGGGTCGACCGCTGCGGTGGCCACTTGCCAGGCGCAATCATCTCCTACGAAGGTACGGCGCAGGCCGGGGGGCTGTTGGCGTTCCAGGCCGCCAAGGTGAGTGAAGTCGGAACCCCCCATTTCTACGGATTTACCGTGGAAGAGGCGGCGATTCAGAACGATACCCAGCTCATCCCTGACCTTTTCAATACGGGGGTTGATGCGCAGGGGCGTCTTCTTGCCGTCGGCGCGGCCGACCCGCACTACACGATCAGCGGACCACAGCTTCCGGCAACGGCCCCCCAGGCCAAAGTTATCGTACCGAACGCTATCTGGAACTCGGGCAACGAGCCCTTCTCGCGCTGGATCGGGCCCGCCAATGGCGATGTGGCAGTTGCCGGCGGTACCTACACGTATACGACAACGTTCACCATTGAGGATGGCGTATTTCCGGCGACCGCGCAGATTAGCGGCTATCTCTTCGCAGATGATGTTGGCGTCACTGTTTATCTCAACGGCGTCCGCGCACTGAGCCGGAACTTCCCATGGAAGGTCGATGACAAAGCGATTTACAGCCGAGACGATGTCGTTAGCGAGAACGCCAACGCCTTCTCCATCGTCGACGGCCAGAGTGACGGCGAAGGGCCGGTGAGATTCCAGTCTGGCCAGAACACCCTCGTCTTCTCGGTGCCCGAGGTGGGGGGAAGCCCCAGTGGTCTGAGGACGTACGGCATGAAGGGGACGGTGTCCTCCGATACGCTGGATATCCCTCCAAAGACAGTCCTGCGGGATAGTTTTGATGTGCCTGGAGGCACCTGGCAGCAGTTTAACCTGCAGGCCAGTCAGGTTGCCCGTCAGCAGGGCGGTGCGGTGAATGTCACCTATGCCAGCGCCAATATCAATACTCAATGCCTGACACAGGTCTATCTCACCCAGACTGAAGATAACCAGATCGGGAACGGTACTGGGGTTCTGGTCATGCGTAATGCCCCCTCGTCCAATGGAGGGACCTCCATTGGGGCCACCTCGGCAGTGATTAATGAAGATCTGGCCCCTTCCCTGGCCGGCAATCGGTATAGAATTTCCTACGGCGGAGTGATGTGCCCTCGCGATGCTGCCGTGATCAATAACCCGAGCAATGTGGTCTCGTGGTATCATTCGGTTTCGCTGGGCGGCTCTACGAATAGTCCGGGCGAGCCGAATATGCCAACGGCCGACCTGGGTCTTCTCATCGAGTGGGATGGGACTGCGCAGGTGTTCGCGGATGGCACGCCGCTGGGCTCGAAGGTCGTACCCGGCATTGCTAATAGGCACAATGTTCCTTTTGATGTTGTGCTCGAAATCGATGAAGTATCGATGACCGCTTCCGTGAGTGTGGAGGTCGAGGGAACACTCACCGATGTGGGCACCTTCGATTTCGACTTTGACGAAGGGGAGACGGCGCGCCGGTTGCAGTTTCATTGTCGACTTCATACGGATGGGCTGCCCGATAATCCGAACGGGCTTGACGCGATTGTCGATGGTCAGGTGGACGACCTGAAGATTACGGCGTCTGTCATCACAAAGAATCACTCGGTTCCGCATCAATGGCTGACCACCGTGATGGGGGTGACGAGTAACTATGACGAGGCCGTAGTCAGCGACACGGACGGTGACGGGGTTTCGGCATGGGAGGAGTACTGGAGCGGCACCGACCCGACGAGCAGCGAGTCGTTTCTGCGCATAGACAGAATCGAGCCGCTATCGACTAATATCCGACTCAGCTGGGAACACGCGGCCGCCGACGCGGGTATACCCCCGATCCTAGTGCAGTCGTCCACAGACCTGGTCTCCGGTGCGTGGGTAACAGTCGGAACCAACGTGACCGTTGACGGGGTCCAAACCTGGGATCTCGTACCTGGAACCGTTTCGACTTTCTACCGCCTGAGCGTACCGATGCAGACGGAACCCTGATGGAAAGGAAAACAATGAAGAAAATTAGTATACTAGCGGTCGTGCTGGCTTCTGCTGTTTGGGCAGGCGCCCAAAGTACGGGGCTGAACCATCCGGTGAAGACCACAACCGCTATTCCTCTGAAGAACTGGGACACCATGAGCGATACCTGGGTCGCTACCGATGGCCTCGACCGTCGCATCGCCACCCATGAAAAGGTGGGGCCACTCCGCGAAGGGAAACAACTGGCCATGTTCTACTTCCTTTGGCAGGGCGCCCATGGCCAGTCGGGTCCTCACGATATCTCCAAGGTGCTTGCAGCCGATCCGGAGGCCATGAAGAAGCCGAATAGCCCCCTCTGGGGCCCTTGGATGAATTACCACCATTGGGGTGAGCCCCTTTTCGGGTACTATCTTTCCACTGATGAGTGGGTTTACCGTAAGCACGCCCAGATGTTGAGCGATGCGCAGGTGGATGTGGTCATCTTTGATACGAGCAACCGCCACACCTTCAAGAAGAGCTATATGGCCCTCTGCCGCGCCTTTACCAAGGTGCGCAAGGCCGGCGGCAAGACACCGCAGATTGCTTTCCTCGCGCCCTTTAGCCCGTCGCCGGAATCGATTACCCAAATCTACAACGACCTATACAGGCCGGGGCTCTACAAGGATCTCTGGTACCACTGGGAAGGCAAGCCCCTCATGATGGCGATGAAAGAGGGGCTGAGCGCGGAGGTGAAAGACTTCTTCACATTCCGCAAGCCTGTGCCGGGCTATCGCCAGAAGCCGAGTGGTCCATACCAGTGGTCCTGGCTTCAGGATCACCCCCAGAATGTCTTCTACAGCGACAAGGACCCGAAAGAGCAGATGGCGGTGGGCGTGGGGCAGAACTGTACGCCTAAGCGCTCGCTCACTGCGTTCAGCGCGAAGGGCACCCAAGGCCGAAGCTGGCACAAGGAGGCGAAGGACACGCGACCCAATGCGGTGGCCTATGGCTTCAACTTCATGGAGCAGTGGGACCGTGCACTGAAGGTGGACCCATCACTCATCTTTGTGACGGGTTGGAATGAATGGATTGCCTTGCGCGCCCCGGAGTTTGCCGGCGACGGCCCGGTCGCGTTCGTGGACATGTATACCCAGGAGTATGGCCGAGACCTGGAACCGATGAAGGGTGGCCATGAGGACGCCTACTACTACCAGTTTGTGAACTACGCCCGAAAGTATAAGGGCGCCCGGCCTGCGCCGACGTTGGGTGCAGCGAGGACAATGGTGCTCGATGACTTGTCGGCATGGGCCAAAGTGACGCCTTCGTTTCGGGATGACAAGGGCGATGTGGGCCATCGCAATCATCCGGGTTGGGGCAAGGCTGGACCCTATGTGAATAAGACCGGGCGGAATGATCTGGTAGAGACCAAGGTGGCCTACGACGCGAAAACGATCTGGTTCTACGCGCGCACGTTACAGCCCCTTTCACCCCACACAGACGATCATTGGATGATGCTTTTCATCAATACAGACCGCACCCGCGCGACGGGGTGGGAGGGCTACAACTATGTGCTGAATCGTCGTGCGGATAACGCGGAAAGCACCGTCCTGGAGGAGTCGAAGAAGGGGTGGAACTGGCAGAAAAAGGCGACGGTGAGGCGATACATTGGCGAACGGGAAGTGGTCATCGAAATCCCCTGCGCGGCCCTGGGACTGACGGGCACGTTGGATTTCGAGTTCAAGTGGGCGGACAACATGGCGGAGGATGACAACATCCTGGCCTTCACGACGAATGGCGATACCGCCCCAAACGGCCGCTTCAACTACCTCGCTCGAGCAGCGAGCGGGGTTCCAGAGCATTGAGGTTTCTCCTGGCTCTGCATTTCAACTGATGAATTGAGCGATCTAGTAAATTTCGGAGGAATGATGAAAAAAATGATGGTTAGTTTCATAGGGCTGATGATGTGTGTGTTATCGGTTCAGGCTGCAACTCCAGAAGGTTGGAAACAGGCCAAGTGGATCGGATTTGGCGGCAAGGATCAGCGTGACGAACATTATTCCATCCGGAAGTTTACCTATCATAATGGAGCTTCCAATACAAAGAAATCCTATCCGGCGCCCTTATTGCGGACAACTTTCGATCTGCCGGCCCACAAGGTAAAAAGGGCTACCCTTTATGTTAGTGGACTTGGTTATTACTATGCTTTCCTGAATGGAAAGCGTCTTGCACCGGATAACATACTGCAACCAGCTCCAACAACGCATGAGAAACGTTCATTCTACAATGTATTGGATGCAACTGAATGCATCAAAAAAGGAAAGAATGCTCTTGGTATAGGACTTGGTTCCGGCTTTTTTGGTCAGAATTGTGCCTTCGGAGGAGGCTTGGTATACGGTGCTCCACTTGCCAAAGCTGCTCTTGTTATCGATCACCATAATGGTTCGAGCATGACGGTAATTACCGACGGGAAGTGGGTCGGTTCGACGGGAGCTGTTCTCTTCGACAACGTATATGCAGGTGAGACATATGATGCCCGCAAAGAAATTAAAGGCTGGAGTCTTCCTGAATTCAATGCTTCACAGTGGTCTCCGGTAAGAACCCGCAATGCCCCCTCACCAGCGATTGTCGAGCAACACCTGCCGTCAATACGAAAAATGAAAAAGATCTCTCCGGTAAGAATAATCAGTTCGGAGGAGGGGGGATATATTATCGATCTTGGCATAAATATGACGGGATGGCTTGAAATCGCCTTGCAAGAAGAGTCGGGATGTGAAGTCAAAATGCGTTTCGCCGAAGTGTTGAAACCTTCCGGCAAGGCGATCGATACAGCAACAACCGGTGGCCACGCTACCGGATGCGAACAAGTTGATATCTATATATGCAAAGGAGGCGAAAAGAAACGTTGGGAACCGAGCTTTACCTATCACGGGTTTCGCTATGTCCATATTACCGGTTTGAGCAAAAAACCGGAACCGACAGATTTCACTGCCTGGTTTATTCATACAGATCTTGAAAAGATCGGAACCTTCCAGTGTTCAGATCCTCTTATCAATAGATTTTACGAGGTTTCAATGCGAACGATCGAGGGTAATATGCAGGGACTGCTTTCCGATTGTCCGCACCGCGAACGTTGTGCCTGGCTCGGTGATATGCATGCAGTTGGAGAAGCGGTATCAATGAACTACGCCGCAAAACCATTCTGGCAAAAAACGATCAATGACTTCAAAACTGTATTGGGTCTCTCAGCTCCCGTTCCTTTCCATTACCCCAAAGGTAACATTCCACCCAGAGACCCGCGTGCTCCGGCCAATATAGCCTGTGGCAAGAGATTGTGTGGTCAGGCCCGTCCCGACTGGGGGCTGGCAGTCATTTTGGTTCCTTGGTACAACTGGCTATACTTCGGCGACCAGAAAACGACAGAAGATGCCTGGGGAATGATGACCGGATATCTTGCCTATCTGGAAGAATATGAGACTGAGAACCACCTTATAAAAGAAGGTTATGCATACGGAGACTGGTGTCCCCCCGGTAGCAATGCGGCAATGGATACACCTCCTGACCTTTCGGCCAGTGCCCTTTACTACCAGGCACTTTGTGCAATGAAACATATGGCACAATCTCTGAATAAGGACCCGGAGCCGTTTGCTTCGAAAGCTCATGCAGTTAAACAGGCTTTTAACAAAAAATACTACGACTCCTTCCAAAAGTCATACGGTTCGCAAACGGCCTCTGCCATGGCAATTTTCCTTGGATTGGTTCCTTCTGAAGATGAACCTCTTGCTGTTGCCGCTCTAAACGAGTTGATCAAACGAAAAAATGGTTACTCCACCGGTATTCTTGGACACCGTCACTTGTATAGCAAGCTAAACGAATACGGCTTTGATTCAACAACGGCCATGCTTTGGAGTAAGACTGAATTCCCCAGTCTTGGCTATATGACCGAAGAACACGGATTGACAACCTGGCCGGAAGTTCCCGTCCACTGGCCGAAAGGAAAGCCATATAGAGGGAACTCTTTTAATCATCCGATGCAGAGTGGCTTTGCCGTGGCATTACACGAAAGTATTGCTGGAATCCGCCCTGACCCTAGAGCTCCCGGGTTCAAGCGGATCACACTTCAACCTTGCTTTTTGAAAGGTTTGGATTGGGTAAAGTGTTCGTATGAATCGGTACAGGGGAAAATCGTAAGTAACTGGCGCCGTGAAGGCGATCAGATCGTCTGGGAGGTGACCGTTCCGCAAGGGGCTGTTGCAGATTTGTTGGTACGGGGAGTTCTCAAAGATCAGAAACTCACCGGCAGGAAAAATGACTTCAATACGTACCAAACAAAAGCGGGTACATATCGGTTTGTTTTGCATCCGGCAGTACCAGTGCTACCGAAACCTGTTCGATACAAAGTCAAAACGCCTGAAGAATCCAAAGTAAAATCATTTGTTGATTCACCCCAACATGTGTCACAAACCCCGAAGCTTGCATCAAAAGATTCTTATAGCTGGGTACTCAAGGTAAAACCTCTTTCTGCCAATGGGGAACATGCCATTTTGATGGGCAACCGCGGCAACCCGGGCAATAATAATTTTCTCAAAATTACGGAAACCTCGGCACAGCTATTCATTGGCAACCGGAAAGTCTTCGTATTACGTGGTTTACTGCAGAAGAACGAATGGAATGAAGTTGTTCTAAGTAAGGACGGACCTCATTTTAGTTATTATATAAATTGCTCAAAAAAGGGAGAAGTGGAAATCAAAGAGACCATTCCAGCAATGCCATGCTTCCTTGGTGGTGATATGCAAACCGGGATGGAAAAAGCTCACTGCCAAATCGCTGTCGGCAAAACCTTGAAACGTGCTGTCACCCGTGAGGAGATTGGTCGACTTTTTGAATGAAGTAAGAAGAGCGTTGAAAAAGAAGCCGGATGAACTCCTGATCGCTGCTAACGACCCGGAAGATCCAATGGTTTTCGCCAAGTTGATTCAGAAGGAGAGAGAACACCTTGGTTTACGAGACCGCTGGAAGGAACTAGCCCCCGACCGTATCCAACCAGGTTCTCAGTTCGGCTATTAGCCACAGATGATACCATCGGATTACAAGCGGCCCTAAACGCCGCAGCCAACGAGACTGACAGAACCGTAATCCTTCCGCCGGGATACTTAAAGATCAGTACAAGACTAACGGTCCGTGAAGGAGCATCGTGCAGAGCCAAACATAGCTGTTTGGCCTGCTGAAAAAGTCCGGCTGACTTCAGAGGTAGGCTGCAATGCATGCTCGGGATGGAGTTGTCGGCATAGTACTAGTTTTTGGCGCAGATGTCATAGGAAGGATAGAAGGAAGAATCATTATATATTCAGAATATGAAAGCACCATAGTAGGTGCCTGATAAGAGACAACACCAGCAAAAGAGAGACTATCTGCCATGAAAACCATCGCAGCGCTTGCGCTTGTCGCCGTATTCTTCCTTAGCCTCCCTGCCCCCGCGCAGGCCACCAAAGGAGATGCCGTAGTGAAGAACTGGGACACCATGAGCGATACCTGGGTCGCTACCGATGGCCTCGACCGTCGCATCGCCACCCATGAAAAGGTGGGGCCACTCCGCGAAGGGAAACAACTGGCCATGTTCTACTTCCTTTGGCAGGGCGCCCATGGCCAGTCGGGTCCTCACGATATCTCCAAGGTGCGTGTTGTGATCGACGGTTGGGACAAGTTGATTGCACGTCCTGCCAGAAAGGAACTCTACGATTTGAAAAACGATCCCGACGACCGAACCGACATCGCCGCGCAAAACCCGGAATAAGCCCAAAAGCTCTCCACCATGCTTGAGAAGTGGCTCAAGGCGACCCCGTCGATGGTTGTGAAATAGCATAAGCAAACGATTCTGAAGATTTGACAGAACCGGAATTTGAGATTGGACAAACAATGCCAGATATCGAAAGAAGAGACTTCCTGAAAGCCACGGCTGCAGGGCTGGCAGTAGGCACGCTCACCAACCCTCGCAAGATCTGGGCAGCAGATAGCAAGGGGAAACCAAACATCGTGTTTGTTTTCGCCGACCAATTGAGATCGTTCTCTCTGGGGTGCTACGGAAATGATGAACTTAAGACACCAAACATCGACCGCCTTGCGAAAGAGGGGGTGACGTTCACCAATGCGATCAGTACAGCTCCAGTCTGCGGGCCATTTCGCGGGATGTTGATGAGCGGGAATTTCCCGATGAAAAACGGCATGGTTCTGACAGATCATATTCTGAGAAACCCCGGGCCATATTTCGCGGAAGCCTGCAAGAGTGCTGGTTACCGGACTGGCTATATCGGTAAATGGCATCTGGATGGCCGAGGCAGGAGGGCATACATTCCTCCCGAAAGAAGGTGCGGATTTGATTACTGGCGTGCATTGGAGTGTTCGCACAGTTACTTCAGTTCAGAATACTATCACCAGGAGGAAAGATCGACTCGCACTTGGGAAGGCTACGATGCGAATGCTCAGACCAACGATGCGTGTGATTTCATCGCTAACAACAGGGGGAATCCCTTCTGTCTGTTCCTGTCATGGGGGCCACCACATGATCCGTACATTGCCCCTCCCGAATATATGGAACGCTTCCGAAACAAGACGTTGAAACTGCGCGACAATGTGGACGATTATGAGACGGCCGAAACGATGTGGCGTGAATCTGATTCGGGTGTTTCACAGGCATGGCTTCCCTTGCGCAAGAATAGCAAGAAGGCGTTGAGTGCCAAGAACAACGAAGGAGTACTGAGGGACTACCGGGGGTACTATGCCGCGATAGAGACCCTGGATGATTGCATGGGGAAACTAATCGCCCAGCTCACGGAGAGCGGCCAATTGGACAATACCGTGATCGTGTTCACTTCCGATCATGGTGATAACCTGTGGTCACATCGCCAATATGGAAAGCAGTTGCCCTTCGAGGAATCGATTTCCATTCCGTTCATCGTTCGTTATCCCCAGAAGATCAAATCTGCTACAGTGACGGACGCGTTGTTGGCGCCAGTGGATATGATGCCAACCGTCCTGGGATTAGCCGGTGTTCCCTGTCCCCGTGTAGATGGTAAGGACATCAGCAGCGCGGCCATGGGACAGGATGCTGATCTTCAGGACGCGGTTCTGATTATGAAGTCCATCCCGCTTAGTACCAACTGGATTATGAACGGCAACGGTGCCTGGCGCGGGGTACGCACCAAGCGATATACCTACGCTCGAAAGTCGGACACGAAGAAGCCTTGGATGCTCTATGATAACCAGGAGGACCCATTCCAGCTTAAGAACTTAGTCGATGATCCCGCTTACGCCGACCTACGAGAAGCGTTGAATAGGAAGACGGATGAACTCCTTATAGCTGCTGACGACCCGGAGGATCCAATGGTTTTCGCCAAGTTGATTCAGAAGGAAAGAGAACACCTTGGTTTACGAGACCGCTGGAAGGAACTCGCCCCCGACCGTATCAAGCCAGGTTCTCAGTTCGGCTATTAAGGTCGGTTCAGCGGACGTCGCTGGGGCGCGGTGTGAACTTCACGGCATAGCGGCAACAGTAACGTAGATTTCGAGAGAGATGGGCGAAACCATCAGACAAAGATGGAGTTCAAAGAAATGGTCCTTCCGGGATTTCCGGGTGTTTCTGTGTTGAACATATGCGCCATCGTTCTCAATCAGCCTGTCTGCATGGGGATCCGACGACGATCGAGACAAAGATCGGGACGAGGATGGTTCGACAACGATCGCGGCGATGATCGCGACAAGGATGGCCCTCTGGCTCGCCTATTGCCTATGGGAGAACTCAGCATGGACTTGGGTATGCGTCGGAGCGTGCCCCATCATCATTGTCTCGATCATTGTCCCGATCCTCGTCGCTCTTCATCGTTGTCCCGATCCTCGTCCCGATCGGTGTCGGCTGATCCCATCTATCGCCACATCCATCTCCCGGGTGGCCAATGGAGAATCCCCCGCAAATCCCGGAAGCGCCAAAGAAATGAATGTAGGAAATAGAAGCTTAAGACTGATTACTCTGATGCTCTCGTTGTTGATGGTCTGTTTCAGTGCTTTTGGCATGGATCTCGAGGAAGGGTTCAGGGCTCCGCCGGACACAGCGCGCCCGGGAGTTTATTGGTACTTCATGGATGGCAACATGGACCGGGAGATGA
>CAZCDU010000108.1:0-16323 GCA_964497125.1 uncultured Victivallales bacterium
CTCCAAGTTGACACCACACTACTTGATTGCCGATTTCAACCTCTCTCCTGTCGCGGCCATTTCATCCATCGAGTCATAGTCACGGTGTGTCCAGTTCCAGTGGTGTCCGTCATCATCATACCGTGGAATAACGTGGAAGTGGAGATGGGGCACCACTTGGCCGGCAGAGGCTCCGTTGGCCTGGTGGATGTTGATGCCATCCGCACCGAGAGCCTCGATTTGGGCCTTGGCGACGCGTTTTGCCACCGCCATGCACTGCCCGAGGACCTCATCAGGCGTGTCTATAAGGGGGTCATGGTGGGATTTGGGAATCACGAGCGCATGGCCGTGAATGATGGGGCTAATGTCCATGAAGGCTAGAATATGGTCGTCTTCGTAGATCCGGGTTGAGGGGATTTCTCCTGCAACGATCTTACAGAAAATGCAGTCATTGTTCATTTTCGCTGCCCTTTCGTATTGGAAACGCGTACGATGCAAGCGAAGAGTAATGCAGCGCGGCGTGAAAAGCAATTGGCCAATACGGTCCACACGTATGGCATGGATCATGCTTTTTCTGTAACGCTAAAGCCGGATACGAACAAAGGAGTGGAGCTAATGCGGAAGTTGTCAACATGGCTGGGTGTGGTCTTCTTGGGCAGTGCGGTGGCTATTCCTGTAGAAGCAGGTTTTCTCTATGGCGGTCGTGACCTGGAAGATGGCCGTGATTTCAGCCTGCGTGGTTCGGTTGGCCAGCTCAGTGATTTCAATATGATGGTACAGGAGACGACGCGCAGTCTCTACGACGTCACGGGCAGTTACTGGAAACAGGATGATGCTGAGAACTACAACCTGAATGACTTTAATATTGCCGATGAACACAACACCGTAGGCCTCTCGCTTGAAAAGGCATGGCGCTTCTTCACGTTCCAGTTCGATACGTCGATCTTGAAGATGGAAAGCAGCACGGTTGCCCGGCGTAATTACTACATTGGAGTGGGTAGTTCCATTGAGTATGAGGGCGAGTCCTATGACCGGATGCAGATCCCGAAACACACACCGTTCGAGTTCGAGATCACCGGCGGCACGATCGATACGAAGCTCATGTTCACGCCGCTAACCCTCCGCTTCGGTTCTGGATTCCGGGTCACGCCCATGATGGGAATTGGCATCTTTGGTTTTGCAGGCCAGTACGAAATCGATGCCGGTCCCGTGCAGGGCGTCAAGGAGTACCAGGATCCGCCCAAGCTATTCGCGATCGGCGGTAAGGCTGACGGTATCGTGGGGCTGGGTATTCCCGAGTATGGTGGCGGTATTGAGATCCGCATGGGAACGCCTGACTCAGCCAACTTCGTCATCCAGGGCCACTACACGGTCCTTGAGTACGATGGCGGCACCTCGTTCCTGACGAGCTCTGCCCACCGCGAGAAGAACGCCGAAATCGACCACACCAATATCCGCGGCCGCGCCTACATGGAGGTGCCGCTGAAAAATGCCCGCAGCATCATGATCGGCATACAGTACCAGCAGGTCGAATCCGAAGCCTTCATCTCGTCGACAGCAACCGATCCGGAAGAGATTCTGGAAAAGCAGGAACGCTTCGATAAAGAAGTCGAATTCGGCCTGACCTCCCTGCACGCGCTTCTGGGGTATACGTGGTAAGGGGGAAAAGGCTGAAAAGCTGAAAGGCTGAAAGGCTGAAACTGATGGGCTCTGTTTGGTGTGCTCGGCGCTGTCTTGATGCATCGGCCACCGCTCATCGCGCATCCAGTTGGCGACAACTGGATGTCCTTCTAGAGGAGAGCCTGTTGTCTCCAACTGGCTCCGCACGGGGAAAAGGCTGAAAAGCAGGAATTGGGAAGGTGCGGCGCATCGCGCATGGCCCACCTTCCCCTTTTCAGAGTTTCAGTTTTCAGTCTTTCAGCCTTTTCCCCGAAGCACCCAGCGCGTGATGGCGCCGAGAAGGAATATCGCTACCACGATGATGGTTGTGGTGCGCTCCTGGGAGGTCAGGTTGAACCACGCCTCGGCGGCTTTGGTAATCCCGTTTTCAACAATGCGCTTCACGAGACCGCAATGTTGACGAGTCGTCCCGGAATAACGATGACCTTGCGGATCGTCTTTCCTTCAAGCCACTTCTGGACACCTGGATCGGCCTTGGCTGCGGCTTCGATCGTCGCCTGATCGGCGTCGGGCGCCAAGGTCAAGCGACCGCGGACCTTCCCGTTGACCTGCACCGGAATGACGAGCTCCTCTTCCTTGGCGATCTCGGCATCGGCCTCCGGCCAGCCGCAGGCAAAGATACTCTTGTCGTGCCCGAGGCGCTCCCACAGCTCTTCTGCAAAGTGCGGTACAATCGGCGACAGGACACGAAGCACGGTCTCGATGGCCTCGCGTAACACGGCAGGCTCCACGTTCTTTGCGTTGCGCAACTGGTGCAGCAACTCGTTACAACGCGCAATGGCAGTGTTGAACTGGAAGCCACCTTCGATGGCATCGGTGACGCGCATAATGCACTGGTGGGCTTTGCGGCGAAGCGCCCGGTTGGTGGCATCAAGCTGGTCGGGAATCCCGGTACCCAGCGGAGCCATGTTGTCTTGCGCAGTTAAGACCATGTCCCAGAGCCGGCTAAGCATGCGCCAAGCCCCATTGATGCCCGATTCACTCCACACCTGCATCTTGTCAGGAGGTGCATCCGAGACCATGTAGAGCCGGACCGTATCGGTGCCGAAGTTGTCGAACATCTGGTCCGGATCGACGACGTTGAACTTCGACTTGCTGATCTTTGTCATCTCCGATCGCACCGGAACACCGCAATGGGCGCACTTGCCATCAATAATGGCGTCGCCTTTCCGCGTTCCGTCGACCACCTGGTCCTCGTGTAGCCACTTGTGCTCTTCACAGTAATAGGCCGTCTTGCAGACCATGCCCTGGCAGAAGAGACGCGCAAACGGTTCTTCGAAATCAACCAGGCCGATATCGTGCAGTACCATGGTGAAGAAACGGGCGTAGATCAGATGCATCGTGGCATGCTCGATGCCACCGATGTACTGATCGACCGGCATCAGCGCATTGACGATGCTGGGGTCGAAAGGTTGCTCTTCGTTCTTCGGATCGCAGTAGCGCAGGAAGTACCAGCTCGAGTCCACAAACGTGTCCATCGTGTCGGTTTCGCGCTTTGCCGGCTTGCCGCAGGTTGGACACGCACAGTTCACGAACGATTCACAAGCGGCGAGGGGGTTGCCGTGCCCCTCGCGGAAAGCAACATCCGTGGGCAAGCTCACGGGCAGGTCAGACTCGGGTACCGGTACGATTCCGCAGTCGTCGCAATAGATGACGGGGATGGGGGCTCCCCAGTAACGCTGACGGCTGATGAGCCAGTCGCGCAGACGATAGTTGATCGTGCCCTCGCCATAGCCCTGTTCCGCCAGCCACGCAATGATATCTCCCATGGCGTCGCGGTTGTTGCGACCATCGAACGGTCCTGAGTTGACCATGGTGCCCGGATCAACATAGGCCTCGGTCATGGTTGGGACGTCCAGGGGATCGTCGTCGCGCTGGATAACAACATGGATCGGAATGTCGTACTTGCGGGCAAATTCGAAATCGCGCTGGTCATGCGCAGGGACGGCCATCACGGCACCGGTTCCGTAGGTCATCAGGGCAAAATTGGCTACCCAGAGCTGTACCTCTTCGCCATTGACTGGATTGATGACATGGCACCCCGTCCAGACGCCCACCTTCTCGCGTTCAGCAATGTCGCGTTCGCTGGTGCCCTGGCGGCGCATCTCACGCACAGCCGTCATGACACGCTCTTCATGCTCGGTTCCGACCACGAGCTTCTCAATGAGTGGGTGCTCAGGCGCCAGGCTCATGAACGTAACGCCGAACAGGGTGTCGGGCCGCGTGGTGAAAATGGGGAGCTTCTCGCCCGTCTCTTTGATCGTGAACTCAACGCGCGCTCCCTCCGAGCGGCCAATCCACTCCTCCTGCATAGCCAGAACGGCATCCGGCCAATTCCCGCGGAGCTGTTTGTGGCCATCAAGAAGACGCTGAGCGTACTTGCTCATTTTAAAGAACCACTGTGACATGTCCTTCTGTTCGACCAGTGTGCCGCAACGCTCACAGGCACCGTCATGGACCTGCTCATTGGCAAGCACTGTCTCGCAAGACCCGCACCAGTTGACCGGTGCAGACTTTTTGACGGCCAGGTTGTTCTTGTAGAACTGCAGGAAGAACCACTGGGTCCAACGGTAGTAATCCGGGTGACTGGTGGCGACCTCACGATCCCAGTCGTAGCCCCAACCGGCCCGCTGCATCTGTTCCGTCATCTTGGTGATGTTCTGGTCTGTGAAATCATGCGGATGCGTGCCCGTGCGGATAGCCGCGTTTTCGGCAGGCAGCCCGAAACTGTCCCATCCCATGGGAGACAGCGGCGCGTGGCCGTGCAGAATACGGTAACGCATGATGATATCACCAAGCGTATAGTTGATCACGTGCCCCATGTGGAGCACACCAGAGGGATAGGGAAACATTGTCAGGCAGTAGAACTTGTTACCGTTCTGGCTGGGATCAGCAACGAACAGGTTCTCGTTGCGCCAGCGTTCCTGCCACTTTTGCTCGGTCGTATGAAAAGGGTATTTCTCGCTCATTCTAAATACTGGTTTCTGGTTGTTAGTTGCTGGATGCTGACTGTATGCCGAATACTGGCTACCGTCCCCTACGGACCGACGAACTGGTTTGCCTTCCACTCCCCTTCGAGGACACGGCCGTCCGACTTGGTGAGTTTTCCAAGGCCCCACATCATATTCTGGCGCCACTCCCCTTCGTAGGTCTCTCCATTCTCGAAAACAAATGAGCCGTAACCTCTGACCAGCGAGCCATTGCTCCAGACACCGGACAGCCGGTTGCCGTCCGCCATGGTGTAGATTCCTTCGCCATGCCGCAGGCCGTGCTTCCACTGTCCTTCGTATCTCTCACCACTAGGAAGTGCCTGAGTGCCGGTTCCATGACGTCGGCCATAAGACCACTCGCCATCATAGGTTTCGCCATCCTCGAAGGTCAGCACTCCGTCGCCATGCATAAGGCCTTTTCGCCAGCCGCCATCGTAGACGGAGCCATCGGAGAGGGTCTTCTTCCACGAATCAGCCCGTTTCTGTACTTCAGACACCGCTGGACGTGATGGTGAAGGCTTTTTGGCAACATGGGGAATCGGAGTGGGCTTCTCCGCTGCTGTTGTTGCGCTGGCTTCGGACTCAATCGGCTTTGAGGGGGGCAGATCACTGCGACGCTTGGCGATCAGCGCCTCAAACTTCTGGCGTCCCTCTTTGCTTCGAATCCAATAGAACGGTGTCGCGCCATTGCTGGCTTTGGCGAAGATATCACTCCCGGCCATAATCAGAACCGACATGGTCTCGTAGGACTCATGATGAACCGCCCAATGCAAGGGGGTCGATGCATCCACAGCCCGGGCATCAATGGAGGCCCCGGCCTTCAGGAGTACGTCGGCTACCTTATGCCCATTGCCAATCGCAGCCCAATGCAAAGGCGTATACCCTTTGTCCGTCTTCGCATCGATATCAGCATCGTTCTCTATCAGAGCCGTGGCGATTTCACGCATATTGCGGCGGGCAGCCCAATGCAAAGGCGTTGATCCATTGACCGCCCGACTATTAACTTGTGCGTCGTTCTTGATCAGCGCATCAACGACATCCGGCAACCCGTAAAGTGCAGCCCAGTGCAGTGGAGTCGAGTCCCCTTTACCGCGTGCATTGGTATGAAGAAGCGGATCACGAACCAGCAGCAGAAGCGCTGTTTCTGCATCGCGCGCTTTGATAGCGTCATGGATTTCACCGGCCCGCACTGGGCCCAGGCAGAATACCATGCTGAATATGCTCATCGAAATCCATGGGGCCAGCGTATTTCTCATGCGGAAATCCCTATTGTACATCCAACTGCGACACAAAACGTCGAAAATACTATGGAGTTGCTGCCCCCAATGCAATGTTGAATGACGAAAGCTTCTGGCTTGAAAAGACTTGTGGGGTTGGCCATGATGCCGCATGCCATCCAAAACTACTTCCCGAGAAACTGCCGAAAGTATGGCCCGCAAGCAGCGGGACATCTCGGTTTCGGAGTTTTTTCTTAAGAATCGCCATCTTTTGGGGTTCGATAATCCACGCAAGGCGTTGTTGACTACGGTGAAAGAGGCCGTTGATAACGCCATGGATGCGTGCGAAGAGGCTGAGATTCTGCCGGAAATCAGCGTGGAGGTCTGTCAGCTTCGGGATAGTCGCTTCCGCGTAGCGGTGACCGATAATGGGCCGGGCATCATTAAGAGCCAGATTCCTAAGATCTTCGCTAAGTTGCTGTATGGCTCGAAGTTCCACCGGTTGCGAATGTCGCGCGGCCAACAGGGGATTGGTATTAGTGCCGCCGGAATGTACGGGCAGCTCACGACCGGCTGTTCGACTCGAATTGTGTCACGTACCAGGCGCGCCAAGCAGGCAGACCAGATTGAGGTACAGGTCGATACGGCCAAGAACAAGCCCACAATCCTCAAGAGCGAAGCCGTCGACTGGAAGCCGGAGTTCTATCCGACGAAACCTGATGGGAAGCTGGGTAGAACGGTGGTATCGGCACACGGGACCTGCGTCTCAATCGAGATGGAAGCCAACTATGTGCGGGGGAAGTTGTCGGTTGATGAGTACCTGAAGCAGTGTGCCGTCGTGAATCCGCACGCCGCGTTCCACTACCGGGTTCTGCTTCTGAAGAAGGGCAACGGTGCTGCCGCGGAAAGTGATGATGGCTCGGATTCTGAGACTCCTACAGCGGAAGAAGCGCCTTGGACAACGTTTCATCGGGCTACGAAGGAACAGCCGCCGCCACATCGCGAGATTAAGCCGCATCCGCATGGGGTAGAGCTTGGTCTTCTGATGCAGATGCTGAAAGACACCCATGCGCGCACCCTACGTTCGGCGCTTTCCCAGGATTTTTCCCGCGTCAGCAGTGCGGCCGCTCTGCGGATCTGTGAAGAAGCGGGGCTGAACCCGAAGGCTCGGCCGACACGTATTGCGCACCAGGAGAGCGAGGCGCTGTTCAAGGCCATCAATGCCACCAAGCTGATGCGCCCGCCAACCGATTGCCTGGCCCCCATTGGTGAAGAGCAGATCATTACGGGGTTGAAGAAGGAGATCGTCGCTGATTTCTACACATCCGTGACGCGCCCGCCGACCGTTTATCGCGGGAACCCGTTCCAGATTGAAGTTGGCGTTGCCTACGCCAAGCCGGGCGAGAACAAGGACTTGAGTGCGGACGATCCTGTGCGGGTGTTGCGTTTCGCCAACCGTGTGCCCCTGCTCTACATGGGCGGAGCCTGTGCGATCACGAAGGCGGCATCTGCCGTGAAATGGAAGAACTACGGGCTTTCGCAACCCCGCGGGTCGCTGCCAATCGGACCCATGGTCGTGATGGTACATATGGCAAGCGTCTGGGTACCGTTCACCAGTGAGAGCAAAGAGGCCGTGGCACACTACCCCGAGATCGTGAAAGAGATCACCTTTGCCTTACAGGAATGCGGGCGTCGGCTTTCGGTCTACTTGAGCAAGAAGAAGCGCTTGGAGGAGAGTGAGCGCAAACGCGACTACATGATGCTCTATATTCCTCATCTCGCCCTCGGCCTGAAGGAGGTCTTGGACCTTTCGGATAAACAGGAGACCAAGGTGGCAGAAAACCTGCATAAGCTCCTCGAACGTACGCATCTGGAAACGTGAGGAGAAAAGGCTGAAAGACTGGAAGGCACTAGTTAGGGACTGAGACCATGGCTGCTAAGAAGAAGACAACGGCGCGAAAACGGACGGCTGACTCAAAGGCTCCGAAGGCGGTGACGCGGGAAGAAGCGACGGCTCGCATTCTTGAGGTCAGCAAGAAGATCTATGCGGATATCATCAGGCGCAGCAAGAAGCCTTCAATGAGCTTTCCGGTGCGCTCGCTTTCCAATGTGCGCTATGATCTGAAACGAGGGCATTTTGAGATCCTCGGGAAGCGCTCGACCCGAACGCTGACCTACAATACCGTCAAGACCTTCGCCCAATCCATGCGCCTGCTGGCAACAACCAAGCGTGAGTTGCTGGATAAGAACGATATCGCCGGCAAACGTGAGGTCTACTACAACAGTAAGAGCTGGGGAGAATGCCGGTTCGAGCAGCAGCCTGAAAGCGATACGCTTCTCGATGATATCGAAGCTATGCTCGAAGTGAACCGGGAACAGCTGGGTTACATTCCGGAAGAGCGCGGAGGCGATGTGGCCGGGCCACTGGTGGTGGTGGATCGCAATCCGACAACGGGCGCCAAAGTTGAAATTAACTGCGCCAAGCTTGGTTCCGGGGCATGGAGCATACCCTCTCGCGTTGAACAGCTCGAGTTCAAGAGTAAGGCCAAGTTCATTCTCGTGATCGAAACCGCATCGTTGTTTCAGCGCCTGGTCCATCATCTCTTCTATGAGCAGGCCGAATGTATCCTTATCTCCATGAGTGGTGTACCAACGCGTGCGTGTCGTCGCTTCATTCGACGACTCGCGGATGATCAGAACCTACCGGTGATGGTGTTCACCGATGGTGATCCTTATGGCTACTGCAACATCTACCGTACCCTCAAGGTGGGTTCCGGCCAGGCGGCACATATTAACCGCTATTTCTGTGTGCCGCAGGCGCGGTACCTTGGCGTGACGCCGCAGGATATCATCGACTATGGGCTAGAGGACGCAACGCATCCTCTTGAGGCCGTAGACATCAAGCGCGCCAAGGATGCATTGAAGAACGATCCGTTCATCAAGCACCACAAGCCTTGGCAGGATACGCTCAACCAGATGCTCAAGATGGGGGTCCGTATCGAGCAGCAGGCTTTTGCCAAGCACGGACTGAACTTCGTCCTCGAAGAGTATCTTCCCCAGAAGCTCAAGAAAGGCGAGTTTCTGCCGTGAGAAGAAAAGCCTGAAACGCTGAAAGGCTGAAATTGGGACTAACGGGTTCTGTTTGGCGTGTTCAGGGGCGGTTTTCTGTATTGGCCGGTGCTCATGCTGCTTTGGCGCGGTTGAATTCTCACGAATCCAGCTACAGGAGGGGCCTCTTGCATTGGAGGTAGCTGGATCCGTTAGGATTCAGAGTCCCAGGCTTTGGCTTGATCCCGGCCGGCACGCTTGGCCATGTATAGGGCTTCATCGGCACGGCGAAGCAGGGCCTCGGCATTCTCGGCGGGGCTTTCGGATGTGGTGGTCGCAATGCCTAGTGTGGCTGTCAGAGAGAGTTTCAGGCCGTCCTCACAGAATGTGTGTGCCCGTGTGCGCTTAAGAATGCGTTGTGCAAGGACTCGGGCGCTCTGTGGCTTCACACGCGGTAGGATGATTACAAATTCGTCGCCGCCGTAGCGCGCGACGATATCGGATGTACGTGCTGCACCCGAGATGATCTCTGCAAACTCACACAGAACGTCATCACCCACGGCATGTCCGTAAGTGTCGTTCGTGTGCTTGAGATAATCCAAGTCGATCATGATAATACCCATCGGTGCCTCATATCGACGCGAGGCCTCCCACGCACGAGTCAGCTCTTCGTTCATGCGGAGACGATTAAACAGCCCCGTCAATGCATCGTGTGACGCCAACGCATGGATCTCCTGCAATGTGATGAAAAGTGCCGATACGTGGTTGGCCGCGTGATAGAGCAGGGAGATTTCTGCTGGGCTGTATGGCGTTGCGTCTATCGTTGCCAGTGTAAGCAAACCAGATATTTCGCTTCCCATGATCAGGGGAACGGAAATGATCTTTCCAGGAGCAGAGGAGCTGTCGGCTTTGGCTTGCACTCCCAGGCATTTGACATGGATATCACTGAGCGCAACTGACTGTCCGGCCAGGCTGTTGAATCGCGTGACCATTTCCTTGGAAATCTGCGGAGCGAAGTCTGAGTTAAGAGGCGAGCGTGCCGTCAGCAAGAGATTATGTTCGTCATCCCGATACATCAGAATTCCGAACAGTTCAGAGGAAAGCATCTCAGACAAGAGCAGCCCGAATTTGGACAGCTCATCAATAAGAACTTCGGTTTCGGCGTGGTGGTGCGTCAGGCGCGTCATCATTCACATGTGGGCGCGCATGAGTCTAAGTGCATCGTCCTCAACAGCGGAACCAACGGCATCGCGACGCTCAGAGGCTGCCTCAAAGATGTTCTCGAGAAGCACCTCCATCTTCTCGCTCTTTTTGAGTACGCGGTTAATACCAAGGCGCTGTGCTTTTTCCTCAACTTCGGGGGTGACGAATCCTGAGCTGATGACGATTGCCAGCCACGGCCAGATTTTCAGAGCTTCCTGGCAGAAGAGCATGCCATCCATGTTCTCCATGCGAAGATCCACAACGAGCACGTCGAAGTTTTGCTTCATGAGAAGGAGAAGCGCTTCGCGACCGCTCTTGGCAATGGCACAGGAACACTTGCGTTGTTCAAGGTAGGTTCGGTACAGCGTCTGAATTGCCGGATCGTCATCAACGACAAGGACGCTGAGCACTGGGGCTATGGCCGTTCTCTTGTGAGACATATGCTGTGCTCCCCCACCAGAATCTCCTGCAGCCAGAGTATAGCCATGTCGCCATCGCCCATAAAGGGAAAAAATGGGGGTGCAGAAGCGCGCGCGAGCGGCTCATCACAGAGGTGATGGTTATAGAAAATCTGAATTCTCACGAATCCAGCTACGACTGAGATGTAGCTGGCGCCGTGCGAATTCAGCCGGGCAAAAATGTCCTGTGGGCATAGTATTGTAGGGGTCTCCCTTCCCTGAATTTCAGGGGTTTCCTGATAGACATCCCTATTGATGTTATTGGGGCCTTATCCCTATCATATTCCCCAGTGAAGAGGCCGCTTGGGGTTTTCTGTCACGGTTGTGTCAACATGACCAAACTGGCACGGCTATTGCTTATTTTTCATGGCATACGTGTTCAAGGGGTGCGGCAGGGAGGAAGAAGGAAATGGTTCTGACAGGATGCATAGGAACGGCAGTGGTTTTCGTGGCCCTGTATTTCGCGGTTACGGGACTGGTATCCCGTGTTGCGAGGCGCGTAATGGATCATGAGTAGCAGCCCATTCTTGGGTTTCTGCAGACAAGAATATTGAGAACGCCTGAAGGCGAGAACGCAATACAACGCGGTCTCGCCTTTTCTGTTTCATGTGTCATGACGCATGAAACAGCCTCTGGGTACGTTGGCCGACCCGAGCCAGGGTGATTGGCTGAATACGGTCAGCCAGAGGCAGAGCTTTTGGTGGCCCGGGAAATCTTCCCGGCCGTATGGCAGTGGAGTGGGAGGGAATCCCGCGGCTGCGCATTCGCGTCAATTTAAGGAGTTCTCACATAGCCCGCGGCCTGAAAGGGCGGGATATGGGCCGTTTCTGATGACGGTCGCTATATCCCGCCCTTTCAGGGCTGAAACTCCCTCCTATTTATGACCCAGGGCGTTGCCCTGGTTATACCTCACATCTATAACGGCCATATCGAGCCATCCCGAAGGGATTTTCAGCCATTAGCCGGTGGTTAAGCGTAGCGATACCACCGGTCACATCCCAAATCACAACCCGCATCCCGGAGGGATGCCAGCATCGACGCGCAATTCACTGCAAATGAGTCGCTGCCATCCCTCCGGGATGGTGCATTCATCTTCTTCAGGTCCGGTGGTGACACTCGTTCCTCGTGTAACCACCGGCTAATGGCTGACAAGCCTCCGGCTTGTTCTGGCTGCAACACCGTGGCAAAAGATGTGAGGTATAACGAGGGCGTTGCCCTGGGCTAGTGTGATGTCATACGTCAAACGTTGTAGGACGAGCTTCTCCGCGTGAGCGGAGAGCTTGTGCAGGGCAACACGGCACAAGCTCCCCGGAATACCGGGGAAGCTCGTCCTACAACGTTACAAGGTTGACATGGCACTAGTATATGCCGCGCTTTCAGCGCTTTGGACGGCCAGATGCCCTTAAGTTGAAATGGGGATTGATGGGCTTTGTTTGGCGGGTTCAGCGGCAGCTTGGGGCATCGGCTGCTGCTCATGGCGCATCCAGTTGGGGACAACAGGATGTCCTTCTAGAGGAGAGCCTGTTGTCTCCAACTGGCTCCTCTCATGCACGCTCAAGCCACAATCACGGAACGGCAGGCCTCGGATCACTCAGGCAACTGCGTCGGCATTTTTGCAGGAGCAGGGATTCGCTCAAGATGTTGCCCGCGCGAGAATCCGTGTCCCCGGATAACTTCTGCTCCCGACACGTTGTCACGAACTTCCGTGACCCGCAGCACGCCGAGAACCGAACCGGGAAGGACTTCCAGAATATCACCTGTGACCGGATCGGTAACGGCCTTGCCCTTACCACGCACGCGGTAGAATTGGCCGGACGCAATCCCCCGTTGTTTGCCACCGTTGAGAATGACGCGCTGATCGCCGACCTCCGCAATCATGGGCTGCCAGAAATGGACCGGGATCTTGGTGACCACTCCTCTTAAGCCTTCCCGGATGGCTTCAGCCGTGGCTACACCAAGTGGTGTCTTGAAGAATTTGTCACCACCGAAATGGACGCTCTTGTAGGATCCTTTACCGTAGGCTTCCCCCGCGCGGGCCTTCCCGGCACATTGAACGGAATCAATGATCTTGCCGCTTTCGATGTCGACAATCGTCAACGCCAACCCGACACGAGCCGTATATCCCCCGCCGCCAATGAGCAGCCGACGAAATCCCATCCATAGCGATCCCCCACCCGTTTGGGAGAAGTCCGTAATCACTCCGCGGATAAGATAGCGAGCGTTCTCGAGGCGGCCTTCGTCAACTTTGCCTTCGTCCCGGAAAAGCTTGTGCTTTTGCCGGGCAATCTCGTCGACAACGGCAGCCAGGTTTCCGCGCTCAAGGACGACGAAGTTCTTTGATGCCACCAGTTCTGAAACCAGGAGGTCGGCAATACCGGGACCTAGCTTCCACTGTCCCCGAAAGCTCGATCGGTTTTCGAAGGAGGCAACTGCAATACGGGGAGGAATGGCACCGCGAGGCAGGGGCTTCACTGGAGACACGAATGGCATGACGCACCCGGCAGCAAGGCCCAGCACAATCAGAACAGGCAGGAGGCGTAGATGATGTTTCATGTGGAAAAGGCTATCAGTCTGCATCGTGCCGCGCAATATCGCACTTGGATCAGACCTCGACCCAACGTAGACTTCTTTCTTAATCCATCAGGGAGGATATTATGCTCGCAGAAGTGCTCGTCTATATCGGAACCGTCACATCGGGCGGAAGTGAAGGAATCTACCTCAGCCGACTCAACTTGGAGACAGGGCAACTATCGGTTCCCGTCCTGGCTGCCAAGGCAGACCATCCGAATTTTCTGACGACAGATCCGCAGAACCGTGTTCTGTACAGTACTGGGAAGCCCGCGCGGCGAGGAGAGGCGTTTGATTCCGTGGTTTCCTTCCGTATCGACAGGACAACGGGAGAACTCACTCGGCTCAATGGTCAGGCTGTACAGGACCTCACCTTCTGTCACATCAATACGGCCTGTGACGGGCGTGTCTTGCTGGGCGCCGATTACGGACACGCCAAGGCTGCGGCATTCCCGCTGGGCAGCGATGGCCAGATCGCCCCGGCCGCCTCACTGCTCACGTATGATGTCGCCAAGTCCGTTGTGGGCGATCGGCAACAGTCTCCGCACGTGCATTCCATCAATGCTGACAAAGCGAGTCGATTCGTCTATGTCTGTGACTTCAGTGCCGACCGCATAAGCATCTGCGCTCTGGACTCCGATACAGCAGAACTCCGTGTCATCGGTGAAATGGCGACGGCTCCCGGGAGTGGTCCACGCCACCTCGTCTTGCATCCCAACCGTAAATGGGGATATGTCATCAACGAGCTCAATGGCAGCATCACGGGGTTCGACGTCGATCCCGGAACCGGCAGGCTCACGCAGAAGCAAACCGTTGCCACGCTACCTGAGGACTTCCGGGAACAGAACACCACGGCAGAGATTGCGCTGTCGCCGGATCGACGGTTCCTTTACGGGTCCAACCGCGGACACGATAGCCTGGCCTGCTATCGGGTAGACCCGATGAACGGAGAACTGACGCAACTGGCGATCGTTTCGACAGAAGGGCAGCACCCGCGGAACTTCACGATTGATCCAAGCGGGAATTACCTGGTGGTCTCGAATCGGGATAGTGACAACGTGGTAGTCTTCCGGCTGGATAGAGAGACAGGCATTCCGACGTACACAGGGAACCAGATCAGCGTCTCCAAACCGATGTGTATCAGGATGGTTGATCCGAACTGAGCACATCATGGAGCACATGGCTGAGCTCCTGGATGCTATAGGGTTTCGCAATCACGCCGCGGAATCCCAGCAGCTGTGGCATGGACATCGCGCCCCCCGTTGCATACCCGCTGGAGACAATCCCTTTCACGTCGGGATCGATCGCCTTCAGTAGTTCGATTGCCTCTTCGCCTCCCATGCCTCCGGGAACGGTGATATCCAGAATGACGGCATCGAATGGGTCGTCCTCTTTCATGGCCTCCTGGTAGGCATCAAGCGCCGCCTGCCCATCGGCAACACTGACCGAAGCATACCCCAGTTTTGCAAGTGCAGCTTCAAGGATCTTTCGAATAACGGCTTCATCGTCCATGACCAGGATTCGACCACTACCGGCTTTGGGGGTATCACCAATCTCAGGTTCCTCGGGCAGTGGTCTGTCGGATGCCGGAATGAAGAGCGTGAATGTAGTGCCTTGATCCGGCGTGGAGTCAACAGTGATGAGCCCTTCATGTTTATTGACAATCGAATAGGACGTCGCCAGACCAAGTCCGGATCCGCCCTTCTTCGTCGTGAAATAGGGATCGAAGACGCGCGACAGGTCCTCCCGGGGGATTCCAGTTCCCTCGTCCTCAATTGAAACCTGGATGTATCGGCCGTCTTTCAGTTTGGGATACTGGGACTGGAGCTCGGCGTCTGCCACAACGTTCTTTCCCGACAGCCGTATCGTTCCGCCCTGGGGCATGGCCTGGGATGCGTTGATGACGAGGTTCTCCACAACCTGGCTGATCTGACCCACATCAATATCTGCCGGCCAGAGATCGTCAACGATCTCAAACTGGCAGGTGGAGCGTGATCCACTCAGGACGAATGTCGTGGCTTCTTTGAGCAGCTGCGCGACGGAAGCGGTCCGTCGCACAGGAGACCCTCCCTTGGCGAATGTTAGCAGCTGCTGCGTGAGCAGTTTCGCGCGGAAAGCTGATTTCTCCGCCTCACAGATCGGTTCGTAGGCAAGCGCATCTTTGCTCACCTCCAATTTCGCAACCGAGATGTTGCCAATGACACCGGTCAGGATGTTGTTGAAATCATGGGCTATGCCACCCGCCAGAATGCCGACGGATTCCAACTTCTGGGCCTGGGTCAGATCATTCTCAAGCTGAATTCGGGCTGAAATGTCCCGCACGTGAAGGAGAACTGCGGGTGCGTTCTCATATTCGAATGGTGTTGCCCGCACTTCGACAGGTACAGCTCTGCCCTCCTTGGTATAACTGAAGCCCTCATAGCGGTTGAGGCTTCGATCGGCCCATCCTTGAAATGAGTTGGCCACCTCCTCCCTTTGATCAGGGGGAACCAGATCGAGCACGTTCTTTCCGATCAGCTCTTCTCGCGTCATGTTGTGCAGGGCGCATGCTGCGGGATTAACCTGAAGAACATTGCCCTCGAGATCTTCGATAAAGATGGCATCCGGCGAGGCCTCGAATAGGCTGCGCCAATGCTCCTCACTCACACGCAGGGTCTTGGTGCGTTCATCCAGCTCACGTTCCAGCTCGGATCTCTGCGCCCGCAGGGCATCTTCATTGCGCTTGATGCGAATGAGGCTCCGGACCTGGGCGACGAGTTCCGCCGTGTCAAAAGGCTTGCACAGATATCCATCGGCCCCGCTTTCGAGACCCAACGCCCGATGATGCCCCTTGGTCATGAATGCTGAGACCATGAGAACGGGAATATCGGCTGTCTTGGGATTCTCTTTCAGATGTTCGCAGACTTCGAACCCATCCATCTCGGGCATATGAACATCGAGCAGGATAACGTCCGGCAGTGTAGCCGTCGCGATTTCGAGCGCCTTGAGTCCGGTATCAGCGATGAAGATCTCGAGCCCGGGGATGTAAGTCTTGAGAACACTCTCGAACGCCTCGACATTGTCGGGCAGGTCGTCGACAATCAGTATACTCGCGTTCATGGTTTCCCCCCTACGCCATTCCCGACGCGCGGGTAAGAACTTGACGTGTTTAGAAACGGTACTGCGGGACAGCGAGAGCTG
>CAZCDU010000109.1:0-16200 GCA_964497125.1 uncultured Victivallales bacterium
CACGAGCGAGGCTCTCTCTTTGCTCGACCGCGTCGGGACGCCACGGTCCACCTTGAAGCCCGTGTGGAGCAAGAAGAGAGCTTCGCACTGAATTTGCTCCAGCCGGGCTCTTAGGGCGCGCGTTCATGGGGAGGGCGGGGAATCATTCGCTCCACCGGGGCGAGCCCGGTGGTGGCGTACGGTCCGCGGCCTGGCGACCGAGCCTACGGATTGGAGAGACCAGGCTCTCCTCTGGAAGGACATCCAGTTGTCGCCAACTGGATGCGGTGATGGCGGGAAGGTCTCGGGGACTCAACCATTCCCGCCCTACAGACGGTTCTTCCATGCTCGCGCCAGCCATCGGCAACTCTTCGCCCTTCTGCCTGCGTAGTTGACCAGAATGCCTCCCTTCTCCACTTACATTCCGACTTCCGCATTCCCCTGGCGCATATGGTTCCTTTGTGTGGCGAGGAAGTGCACTTGTATCGGGGTCGCCACTACGTGGTATTATATTACTAAGGGTGAATACTGTGTATGAACGGGCTGATGTTTGTGGCTGCTCGGAAACGGGGGGCGGCAGCATCGGATCGTTTTGCGCTATGGACCAATCATAAAGGAGTGCCGTTTATGAAGAAGCATGCATCTCAGTTGAGCGTGATTGTGGGTGCGATCGCGATGGTGTTGGGATTGGTGGCCGGGGCCGCAGGAGCGGCGGATCTCTACTCCTCTGGTACAAAGACGTGGGACACGTCGACGGCCAATTGGGGTAGCACCTCGGGCGGCCCGTATGATGCGGCTACGTGGAACAATATTACACCCGACAGCGCCACGTTCGAAGGCACGGCGGGTACGGTGACGCTGGGAACGGGCATCACGGTCAGCAACATGGGCTTCACGGCTGGCAACTACACGATCTCCGGTAACACGTTGACCTTTACGTCGGGTGGGGCGATCACGAATGATGCTGCCGGGAAGAACCAGACGATTACCTCGGCGATCACTGGCAGCCCGGATGTGTACATCACTGACTCGGGCAGTTCATACAACACGCGGATCACCTTCAACCCGTCGAGTGGCAGCATGACGCTGGGCACGGCAACCGTCCCGTACAACAGTCCCAACAGCGGCGACAAGTGCTCGATGTACCTGACTGGCTCCACGACAGGGAACTCCGTCTATAAGATCCAGAAACAGCACAACTACGGCCGCATTTACAAGCAGGGGTCGGGCACGTGGACGGTGGGCGACGTGGACGTGGGCGGCGTTGACATTGATGCCGGCATACTGGTAGCCACTGGCACGGTCCATACCTACTACACCCACGTGCGGCTCAACAGTGGCGGCACGCTGCACTACAACAACGCCGGCGCGGTGTACCACAACTTCTACTTCTATGGCGGAAGCCTCGACAATGACAGTGGCGCTGCGATCACGACCTCGGATTACAATCCATCGCAGCGTTGGTATGGCGACTGGACATTCATCGGTGGCAATGGAGCGAACAGCGACCTGAACCTGGGTACCGGGGCTGTGACGCTTTACAGCGCCAACCGGCAGGTAACCGTTCAGAATTCTGCGGCGACGCTGACGATCAACGGCGCGATCGGTGACGGCACCAGCAGCTACGGCCTGACGAAGGCCGGAGACGGGACGCTGGACCTCAACGGCAACAACACCTACAACGGAAACACGACGGTCAGCGCCGGTACGCTGAGCATTGCCTATGCCTGTTTGGATGAGAATGCTGTCGTGTCGGTCGCAAGCGGCGCTACGCTCGACCTCGATTTCACCGGCACCAACACGGTCTTCATGCTCAATCTTGGTGGCAGCCCGGCTGCAGTCGGCGAGTGGGGCGCGGTTGGCTCAGGTGCGGCAAACGAGAGCGCACTGCTGAGCGGCACCGGGCGACTCTACAACGACGGCGGCGTTGCGCCTGACGGGGTCTATTACTGGGATGGCTCCAACACCGGCGGCACCGGTGACGGCGCGAGCGATGGCGGCGGCGGCACCTGGAGTACTTCGGTCGACAACTGGGACCACGGTTTCATTGCGCGCCAGGTCTGGCCGAACACCACCAATGACCAAGCCATCTTCCGGACATCTGCGGGGACGGTCGATCTGCAGTCGGACATTACGTTGGGCGAGATCCTGATTGACGGCGTGGAGACGTACTACATCGGCAGCAACCCCGAAACGCAGACGCTCAACTTCGGTGGCGCTGCGAGCATCGTCGTTGACAAGGTCTCGGCAAGCATCCGGGCCGGCATCACTGGAAGCCCGGAGATCCACCATTACGGAGGCAATAGGGAGAATCTGTACCTGGATCCTGACTCCGTCAGCATGACGGTGGGCGCGATCACCGTTGGTGAAGACACCAGCAGCAACCCGAGACTGTACCTGCGCGGCACCACGACGGGGAACTCGGCGACGTCCGTTCAGAAGGCATGGACGTACTCCTTCCTGCACAAGGAGGAGTCCGGCACATGGACCGTTGGGGACGTGGACATTGGTCAGATCAATCTCAGTGCCGGGAAGCTGGTGATCAACGGAACATCGGTCACCCCATGGAGTTCGTTCAACTTCACTGCCGGCACGCTTGGAGGCACCGGGACGATCAATGATGCGGTTACGGTACCGTCCGGCGGCACGCTCGCCCCCGGCGACGCGACCGGTACGCTGACGATCACGAACAACAACTGCACGATCAACAGCGGGGGCACGCTCCTGATCGAGATCGACGATACGGCGTCGCCAAAGAACGGTGCGTTAGAAATTGATCCGGACAACACGCTCACGATCACCGGTTCAACGCTCGATTTCAACGTCACCGGATCTGCGGCGGAGTCGAGCTACACGCTCGCAACCTACGGCAGCGGCAAGCTGACCGGCACCTTTGGTGTGA
The DNA here is from genome assembly GCA_964497125.1 of uncultured Victivallales bacterium. Classification (GTDB taxonomy): domain Bacteria; phylum Verrucomicrobiota; class Kiritimatiellia; order UBA8416; family UBA8416; genus CAYLXP01. The sequence goes on from CAZCDU010000109.1 coordinate 2,882, forward strand.
CCAACAACCTGCCGGCGGGTTACGAAGTCAACTACGGCGCGACGTCGATCACGATCACGCCCGAGTCGACGCCTCCGTCACCGAGTCCGCTGACCTGGAGCTCGGCACCGGCCGGGTTGAACGCGACGAAGATCACGATGACGGCCACGACGGCCACTGACGACAACGGTCCCGTGGAGTACTACTTCGAGAACCTGACGAACAGTGCCAACTCCGGCTGGACGACGAGTGAGACCTGGGTAGACACCAACCTGACGACAGGAGTCACGTACGGTTACCAGGTGAAGGCCCGCGACCGGTTCGGCAACGAGACAGCAGTGTCCACACCGGTGGCGACGGCTGAGCCGCTGGCATCCGATTCAACGGCCCCGACCCCGAGTCCGATGACGTGGAGCTCGGCGCCGGCGGCCACGAGCCCGACACAGGTCGTGATGACGTGTTCGACGGCCAGTGATCCGTCGACGCCGATCCAGTACTACTTCGAGAACACCAGTAACAGCGACAACTCCGGCTGGCTCAGCACGACGACGTGGACGAACAGCGGCCTGTCAGCTGAGAACACCTATGCCTACCGGGTGAAGGCGCGCGATGCGGCTCTGAACGAGACCGACTGGTCGACACCGAACGCGGAGGCCACGACACCGGAGGATACACCACCGTCGCCATCGCCGATGGTCTTCGAGGTGGCGCCCGCGGCGCTGGACCACACACGCATCGTGATGACCGCGACGAATGCCGCCGACGCATCGACGCCTGTGCAGTACTACTTCGAGAACACGACCAACAGTGCGAACTCGGGCTGGATGACGAGCCGGGTCTGGACGAATGACAGCCTGACGCTGGGAACCGTCTACGGCTACCGCGTCAAGGCGAAGGATACAGTCGGCAACGAGACGGACTGGTCGGCGGTTGCCACGGCATCCCCCGCATACGAGACTACGCCGCCGAACCCCAGTACGATGAGCTTCGCGGTGGCGCCGGCGCAGTCGGGCGATGACGCGATTGCCATGACAGCCACGACAGCCACTGACGAACTGAGTCCGCCGGTGGAGTACTACTTCGAGAACACGACCAACAGCCAGAACTCCGGCTGGATTTCGAGTACGGTGTGGACCAACAGCGGTCTGACGGCAAACGCGTGGTATGGCTACACGGTCAAGGCGCGTGACGCACGATCGAACGAGACCGTGGTCTCTTCTGTGTCCTCGGTCTTTTTGCCGCGCCCGGCCATCACCCTCTATTGGGACGGAGCCAACTACGGCGGCACCGGCGACGGCGCAAGCGCTGGCGGCACGGCGACATGGAGTACGTCGGTCACGAACTGGGACCAGGGCAATTCGCTCGACCGGTTAGCGTGGTACAACGGTAGCGACACGGCAATTCTCGGTGGCGGGAACGGTACGGTCACGTTGGGCGAGGACATTGATCTCGGCGGCTTGCGCTTCATTGCCGGCACATACGCCATCAACGGTAACGCGCTGAATTTCGGCGGTGGCGGTGCAATCACCAATTCAGTCGCCGCGAGCCAGACGATTTCGTCGGATATCTCCGGGAGCCCGGCGGTAAATGTGATTGATTCACCGTCCGCCAAGATCACGTTTGCCCCGACGAGTGGCAGTGTGACGCTGGGTACCTGCACGGTCCCGTATGAAGGCGGGATCTCTGATAAGGCCTATCTGTACCTCGGCGGCACGACGACCGGCAATTCAGTGAGCAAGATTCAGTATGAAGGTGGTAACAAGTACGGTGGGGTGTATAAGCAGGGATCCGGGACATGGACTGTGGGTGATGTGGATATTGGTACTGTTACCATCACGGGTGGGAAGTGGATCGCGAATGGGACGATTCGCTACTATTATAGCGGCATAAGTGTCAGCGTCGGGGGTGAACTTCACTACAACAATGCCGGTGCCGTGTACAACGCTTTCACCATGGGTAGCGCCGGCGTTCTTGATAATTCAAGCGGCGCTGCCATAACGACCTCGACCTACAACCCCACCATGACCTGGAGCGGCGACTGGACGTTCGTCGGCAGCAATGGTTCGGACAGCGATTTGAATCTGGGAACCGGAGCGGCAACACTGAGTGGCGGCGATCGCCAAGTGACGGTGCAGAACGCGGGAGCTACCCTCACCATCAACGGCGTCGTTACGGATGGTACGAGCAGCTACGGCCTGACCAAGGCCGGCGCGGGCACGTTGGATCTCAATGGGAACAACACCTACAACGGCAACACAACCGTCAGCGCCGGTACGTTGAGCATTGCCTATGCCTACCTGGATGACAGTGCGGTGGTCTCCGTGGCCAGCGGCGCCACGCTGGACCTCGATTTCAGCGGCACGGACACCGTCTTCATGCTCGAGCTCGGCGGCAGTCCGGCCGCGGTAGGCGAGTGGGGGCCGAGTGGCTCGGGGGCCGACAACGAGAGCGCCCTGCTGACTGGAACCGGTCGACTCTACAACGACGGGGGTGTGGCACCGGACGGCGTCTACTACTGGGATGGCTCCAATACGGGCGGTACCGGCGATGGTGCCAGCGCCGGCGGCAACGGTACTTGGAGTACCTCGGTTGACAACTGGGATCACGGTTTCATTGCGCGCCAGGTCTGGCCGAACACCACCAATGACCAAGCCATCTTCCGGACATCTGCGGGGACGGTCGATCTGCAGTCGGACATTACGTTGGGCGAGATCCTGATTGACGGCGTGGAGACGTACTACATCGGCAGCAACCCCGAAACGCAGACGCTCAACTTCGGTGGCGCTGCGAGCATCGTCGTTGACAAGGTCTCGGCAAGCATCCGGGCCGGCATCACTGGAAGCCCGGAGATCCACCATTACGGAGGCAATAGGGAGAATCTGTACCTGGATCCTGACTCCGTCAGCATGACGGTGGGCGCGATCACCGTTGGTGAAGACACCAGCAGCAACCCGAGACTGTACCTGCGCGGCACCACGACGGGGAACTCGGCGACGTCCGTTCAGAAGGCATGGACGTACTCCTTCCTGCACAAGGAGGAGTCCGGCACATGGACCGTTGGGGACGTGGACATTGGTCAGATCAATCTCAGTGCCGGGAAGCTGGTGATCAACGGAACATCGGTCACCCCATGGAGTTCGTTCAACTTCACTGCCGGCACGCTTGGAGGCACCGGGACGATCAATGATGCGGTTACGGTACCGTCCGGCGGCACGCTCGCCCCCGGCGACGCGACCGGTACGCTGACGATCACGAACAACAACTGCACGATCAACAGCGGGGGCACGCTCCTGATCGAGATCGACGATACGGCGTCGCCAAAGAACGGTGCGTTAGAAATTGATCCGGACAACACGCTCACGATCACCGGTTCAACGCTCGATTTCAACGTCACCGGATCTGCGGCGGAGTCGAGCTACACGCTCGCAACCTACGGCAGCGGCAAGCTGACCGGCACCTTTGGTGTGACCAACAACCTGCCGGCGGGTTACGAAGTCAACTACGGCGCGACGTCGATCACGATCACGCCCGAGTCGACGCCTCCGTCACCGAGTCCGCTGACCTGGAGCTCGGCACCGGCCGGGTTGAACGCGACGAAGATCACGATGACGGCCACGACGGCCACTGACGACAACGGTCCCGTGGAGTACTACTTCGAGAACCTGACGAACAGTGCCAACTCCGGCTGGACGACGAGTGAGACCTGGGTAGACACCAACCTGACGACAGGAGTCACGTACGGTTACCAGGTGAAGGCCCGCGACCGGTTCGGCAACGAGACAGCAGTGTCCACACCGGTGGCGACGGCTGAGCCGCTGGCATCCGATTCAACGGCCCCGACCCCGAGTCCGATGACGTGGAGCTCGGCGCCGGCGGCCACGAGCCCGACACAGGTCGTGATGACGTGTTCGACGGCCAGTGATCCGTCGACGCCGATCCAGTACTACTTCGAGAACACCAGTAACAGCGACAACTCCGGCTGGCTCAGCACGACGACGTGGACGAACAGCGGCCTGTCAGCTGAGAACACCTATGCCTACCGGGTGAAGGCGCGCGATGCGGCTCTGAACGAGACCGACTGGTCGACACCGAACGCGGAGGCCACGACACCGGAGGATACACCACCGTCGCCATCGCCGATGGTCTTCGAGGTGGCGCCCGCGGCGCTGGACCACACACGCATCGTGATGACCGCGACGAATGCCGCCGACGCATCGACGCCTGTGCAGTACTACTTCGAGAACACGACCAACAGTGCGAACTCGGGCTGGATGACGAGCCGGGTCTGGACGAATGACAGCCTGACGCTGGGAACCGTCTACGGCTACCGCGTCAAGGCGAAGGATGCAGTCGGCAACGAGACGGACTGGTCGGCAGAATCTACAGCTTCCCCGGCGTACGAGACCACGCCGCCGGATCCGACGCCGATGACCTTTGCGGTGGCGCCGGCACTACAGGGGGACGATGCGGTCGTGATGACGGCCACAACGGCAACCGATGCGTTGAGCTCGCCGGTGGAGTACTACTTCGAGAACACGACCAATAGCCAGAACTCCGGGTGGATCTCCGGGACGGTCTGGACGAATACAAGCCTGACGGCTGACGCGACGTACGGATATACGGTCATGGCTCGCGATGCGCGGTCGAATGAAACCGTCGTCTCATCAGAAGCCACGGTCTATGTGCCGCGTGCGCCGGCCACCGTGTACTGGGATGGCCCGAATACCGGTGGCGTGGGGGATGGTGATGGCGCCAGCCAGGGCGGCACCGCCGCGTGGGATACGTCGACGCAGAACTGGGACGACGGATCGGATCGTGTCGCGTGGTACAACGGGGCGGACACCGCGATTATTGGTGGTGCAAACGGCACGGCTACGCTTGGCGAGGCTATCAGTATCCGCCATTTGCGGTTCATCGCGGGAACGCACAGCGTTGCGGGGAACACACTCAACTTCGCCGGCAGCGGATCGATCACGACGGAGGTCAACAACGTGGATCAGACGATCACGTCGCAGATCACCGGCAGTCCGGATGTGGCCGTTGCCTCCAATACGAGTCAGGACAAGGGCCTGAAGTTCGCCCCGACGAGCGGCACGCAGATACTGGGTGTCATCACGATGGCCTACGAGGATGGCCATGGTGACAAGTGCGCGGTCACCCTTGCGGGTTCAACGACCGGCAACACGGTTGAGTCTGTCACTTATGCTGCCGGACACCAGTGGGCCAACCTGCGCAAGGATGGCACGGGAGAATGGACGGTCCAAGGGAATATCAACAACGGCACAGTCGAGATTCTTGCGGGCGACCTTGTGGTGGGCGGTGAGATCACCACGAAGTATAGGGGTGTCGAGCTGAAAGGCGGCACGCTCCACTACAATAGCGCCGGCACGATTAAGAGCGGCGGATTCAAGATCCAGGGCGGCGACCTCGATAACTCCAGTGGTGCTGCGATCTCGACATCGACCTACAACCCGGCACAGAGCTGGAATGCCGACTTCACGTTCGTTGGCAGCAATGGTTCCAACAGTGACCTGAACCTGGGTACTGGTACCGCGACGCTGAGCGCTAACCGTACCGTCACGATTCAGAACGCGGCGGCAACGCTGACCGTCGGCGGGGTGGTGACTGACGGCGGAAGCAGTTTCGGCTTGACCAAGGCCGGCCCGGGTACGTTGGATCTCAATGGCAACAACACCTACAACGGCAACACGACGGTTGAGGCGGGTACATTGAGTGTTGCCTACGCATACTTTGACGACGCTTCCACGGTTGCGGTGAGCAATGGTGCCACACTGAACCTCGATTTCGTGGGCACGGATACGGTCACGGCCATCATCCTCAATGGCTCGCTGGCCGCTCCTGGCTCTTGGGGTGCGATCGGGTCCGGTGCGGACAATGAGTCCAGCCTGATCACAGGAACCGGCATGCTCACGCACAGTGGTGGTCTCGGCCCAGCCAATACCTGGTACTGGGACGGCCCGCTCACGGGCGGCAACGGCAATACGGCGTCGGACGGTGGTTCCGGTACATGGAGCACTTCGGTTGACAACTGGGACCATGGGCTGGTTGCTCGGTCGACTTGGCAGAACGGGGCCGACGAAATGGCTGTCTTTGCGGGGTCATCCGGCACGGTAACGCTCGGTTCTGACGTTACACTGAAGGGAATTCAATTCAACGAGGTCGGCGGCTACACCATTGCAGGTGCAAGTAGCTTGAACTTCGCCTCCGGCGGTTGGGTTACGAGTTCAGTGGATGTTGCCAAATACACGTTCACCACACCGATTACGGGCAGCCCGGCAGTGGGCATCCCTTCCGGTTCTCACAGTCCCTCCTACAACGAGATTGAGTTCGCGCCGACCAGCGGCAGCCAGACGCTGGGAATCTGCATGGTTCCGTACAATGATGGCAGCGGGGACAAGGCTCGCCTCAGGTTGGGCGGCACGACGACCGGCAATTCAGTGGCCGAGATCCGGAAGTCGCACAACTATGCCCATATGGTCAAGGAGGGAAGCGGCACGTGGACCGTGGGTGATGTGGATATTGGCATCGTCTACCTGAATGCCGGCAAGCTGGTGGTCAATGGGGCGCTCAGCACATCGTACGTGAACCTGAGCTTCAGCGGCGGCACGCTGGCGGGCACGGGTGTCATCGACGATCCCGTGAGCGTTCCCGTGAGCGGCACGCTCGCCCCGGGCGATCCCACCGGCACGCTGACGGTGACGAACAACAACTGCACCATCAGCGGCACGCTGGCTGTTACGGCCAGCGGCGGACAGGTGAGTGCCGTTGAGGTCGACGGTACGCTGGACATCAGCAGCGCTGACCTGGACATCACAGGCGCCTCGGGAACCGTGCCGCTTGTGATAGCCGGTTACAACACGCTTGTCGGCACGTTTACATCCACGAATGGGCTGCCTGCGACGTGGCGGGTCGACTACGATTACGAGGGTGGCAATCAGATTGCGATCAAACCCCCAGGAGCCTCGATCTTCCTGTTTAAGTGATGCGAACCCTCCGCAAGGTCGCTTCGCTCCCATGCTGGAGGGCAGGCGCGGAATGCGGAAGTCGGAGTGCGGAATTGTGGGAGTGAAAGGTGGACGTCGGCCTCCGGACGGCGTCAGAGCAAGGTAGGAGCCTTTCAGGAGTCAGGAGAGCATGCTGTTCTTGACTGTCACGAGTGAGGCTCTCTCTTTGCTCGACCGCGTCGGGACGCCACGGTCCACCTTGGTAATTCGAGAGGGAGTTTTGTGACAGAAAGGTGCCCATCTTGACCATTGGGCGCAGGGGGCTGGGCCACCACCGGGCTTGTCCCGGTGGGGCCGATGATTGGGGTTTGACGGATTGCGGCCAACGCCCCCCGTCTTGAGCCCGTTGGGAGCAAATGGGGAGCTTCGCACCGAATTTGCTCTAGACGGGCTCTTACGGGTCTTCTTTGTAGCCTCGCTCGCCAGAGCGTGGATGAGCGAGTGGTGATGGTGTTGAGACCAAGTGTGAGAGCATGGCTCCTGGTTTGGTCTTTGGATCCTCTCTGCGGGCTCGATCCACCGTCTGGCGACGGAGGCTACGGGGACGTGGCGACGGAGACTATGGAGAATGAATTGAGCCCGGTGGTGGCATTGGTCACAGGGGCGGCAAGAGAGGTAGAGGGAAATGGGAAGACAGGTTTTTGCGGGGTTGATTACAGCCGTGCTGGTTGGCAGTGCTGGCGTAGTAGGTGCGGCCGATCTGTATACATCCGGCGACAAGACGTGGGATACGTCGACGGCGAATTGGGGGACTGCCTTTGGCGGGCCGTATGACGTCGCGACGTGGAACAATGCGACGCCAGATTCGGCGTTTGTTGAGGGCACGCTGGGGTCGCACACGATTACGCTGACAGAGCCGATCTCCACCACTAACCTGACGTTCTACGACAACACCGCGGCCGATGGCGGTCAGCCGCAATCACGAAGCTTCACGGTGCAAGGTCAGACTCTCAATTTTGGTGCAGGCGGGATCATAAAGGCTCACCTGACCAGTAGCACTCGCGGCGGGTCCAGTGTGACGATACGCTCGGCCATTACCGGCAGGCCAGATGCCTATCTGGGTGATAATCAACACCATCTCTATTTAACACCGACCAACGGAACTCAGCTCCTGGGCACCTGCTATATCCCCTACGAGAACGGCGTCTGGGACAAGGCAAACCTTCATCTGGGCGGGACAACTACAGGCAACTCCGTAACCTACCTGACGTACGGTGGCGGGAATCGGTGGGGCATCATCTACAAGGAGGGGACGGGTACCTGGAGCATCGGGAACGTGTACCACGGTGGACTGTATGTTGAGGACGGGCACCTCATCGCAACAGGAGAAGTGCACACGGTTCAATCAGGGCTGCGATTAAATGGCGGGGTATTCCACTACAATCACGCCGGTGCCGTGAAGGCGGGCGGATTTCAGCTCAATAATGGCGCCTTCGACAATTCCAGTGGTGCGGCGATTGCGACCCCTACGTACAATGTGGCGCAGACTTGGGGCGGAAACTGGACGTTTATCGGTAGCCAGGGCGCGAACAGTGACCTACACCTGGGCACAGGAGCCGTGACGCTGAGTGGCAATCGCACGGTAACGGTTTCGAACGCGCTGACGATTTTGACGGTGGGTGGTGTGATTGGCGACGGCACCCAGATCTACGGTGTGACCAAGGCCGGGGCTGGCACGCTGAAGTTGACCGGGGACAATACGTACAATGGCAACACTACAGTCAGTGCAGGAACGCTCTCTTTGGGCGACGGCACGCACAACAGCAGCCTTGATGATGACGCGATCGTGTCCGTGGCAACCGGGGCAATGCTGGACCTGAACTTTGCGAGCACTAACGCCGATTCGGTTTTCCAGTTGCAGCTTGGCGGAAGCCCTGCAGCGGTTGGCACGTGGGGCTCGACAAGTAGTACCGCTGACAACAAGGATGACACCTACTTCTCCGGCACCGGCGTACTCAACAACCTGGGAGGCCTCGCTCCGGTTGGAACGTGGTACTGGGACGGCTCGAACTACGGTGGCATTGGCAACGGTGCCGCTGACGGCGGCAACGGCGTCTGGAGTACGACGTCAAACAACTGGGACCAGGGGTTTGTATCGCGGAAGGCGTGGCCCAATACCACCAATGACAGCGCCATTTTCAGGAAGCCTGCCGGTGTCGTGGACCTGCAATCCGATATCACGCTGGGCGGCATCCTGATCGACGGAATCGACGACTACACGATCGGCAGCACCCCCGAGAGCAATACGCTACACTTCGGCGACAACGCGTTGGTTACGGTCGATGGCGTGAGCGCTACGATCCGCGCGGGCATCACTGGTAGCCCGGATATCCATACACCAAATGGGTACCGAGAGCATGTTTACCTTACGCCAGATGTCGCGAGCATGACGATCGGGGTGCTTCGCATCGGCGTTGGGTCATCGAGCAATCCGGAGGTGCATCTTCGTGGCACGACAACCGGGAACTCGGTTGCCTCCGTTCCTTCTGCGCACAGTTACGCCTTTCTGAACAAGGAACAGTCCGGAACCTGGACGGTAGGGAGCATGACCGTTCGCGAGCTGCGGCTAAAGGACGGCACATTTGTTATCAACGGTACGATGTCCAATCATGGTGGCATCAACTGGACCGGCGGTACGCTCGCGGGCACAGGGACGGTCAACGAGGTCGTCACCGTACCCGCCAGCGGCACGCTCGCCCCGGGCGATACGACTGGGATGCTTACCATCACGAACAACAGCTGCACGATCAACGGTACGCTCGCGATCGCTGTCGACGGCGCCCAGCATGGCTCGTTAGCGGTTGATCCGTCGCATACACTAACCATCAGTAATGCCACGCTCAACGTAGAGGCCACGGGCACCCCCGGAGGCAAGCTCGTGATCGCCACCTACGGCACGCTGGCGGGTGAGTTTGCCACGACCAATTTCCCTGATGCCGGTTGGATAATCGACTACGCCCATGCCGGCGGCACCGCCATCGCCGTGAGCCCACCTCCCGCGGGGTCGCTGTTTGTTGTGCGGTGATCCGAACCCTCCGCAAGGTCGCTTCGCTCCCATGCTGGAGGGCAGGTGCGGAATGTGGAATTTGGGAGTGGAAAAGGTGGACGCCGGCCTCCCGTCTTCGCTGCGCTTCGCCGTGGCGAGCCGGACGGCGTCGGAGCAAGGGGAGAGGCAGATGTGTGACAGTAGAGTCCTTCGGGCCTGTTTGTCTCTGGACTGCCACACCTTTGCTCGACCGCGTCGGGACGCCACGGTCCACCTTGAAGCCCGTGAGGAGCAAGAGGGGAGCTTCGCACTGAACTTGCTCCAGACGGGCTCTTCGTAGGGTGCGTGTTGATGCTGGGGGTCGGGGAATCAGTCGCTCCACCGGGGCAAGCCCGGTGGTGGCGTTGGTTGCAGGGGGCGCTGGCCCTATGGTGGCGTTCGTCGTAGAGGCGGCAAGCCCGGTGGTGGCGTCCGACAATCCACGCCCCCTCCCACCGCCGCAATCACTGTTCCTTCCTGCCGCAAATCGTGGCTATGTCTTGGCTTTGGAGTGCGCTAAATTGGGTGGCACCCAACGTGAATACCAGGGAGGCAATCGTGGCGGACTCATTCAGCGAGACCGGAGAGAGATGGCGGATCAGTGATGGTGATGCGCGGTGGGTCTTTCCGTCGCAGCCCAATGGTGCGGTTAACCAGTACGTAGATTTTCTGCATCGGTTCGAGGGTGATGCGACGGGCTGTGAATCCGAGTTGCTGATCAGCGCCGACACCGATTTCGCCGTGTGGCTGAACGGTCAGCTCATTGGCCATGGTCAGTACTCCAACCATCCCGATCGCAAGACCTACGAGCGCTTTGACGTTGGCGACACGCTTCGTCAGGGTCGCAACACGCTGGCGGTAACCGTTTTCTACAATGGTCGGACCAGCAGTGTTTACGAACGCGGCGAACCGGGACTGCTCTATGAAGTGCGAGGGCAGGGCGTGCTCGCCGCCAGTGGCACGGACACGCTTTGTCGTGCGAACCCCTGTTACCATTCCGGGCCCATCGCGATCGTCTCGGGGCAACTTGCCTATACCTTCGGCTACGATGCCCGGGGAGCGGATGGGTTTGAACAGGATGGTTATACGCCGGGGGAGATCCACCGTCTGGCGACGGAGGCTACGGGAAATGCGTGGCGGGCAATTGGAGAGGACGAGGCCAGGGCCCCCGCCGGGCGCGAGGAGCTTCTGCCGCGTCCCGTTCCTCGGTTGGTCGGTGGCGGGCATACGGCTGCGCGGCTGGTCGCGAGTGGGGTATTTCGGCGGGATGTGTCGTTCGCTGAGGCGGAGTTTGAAGGCAAGGCTGTTGGTGATACAGCGGCGGGGTTGGTTTTGGATAAGGGGGGCGCCGCAGCAGGGAGTCAGAGTCCCACCGGGGCAAGCCCGGTGGTGACTAAAGAGCAGGTGACTGCGAGTCCGGGGTGGCTCATGCAGCGGGATGTTCTTTCTGAGCGTCAAATGCCGGATATGGGGCGGCTGGTGTCGGTGGATGACCTCGGCGGGCATGATGGGATTTACCTGGTGTTCGATATGGGCCAGGAGGAGGCCGGGCATGTGCAGCTCGATATTGAGGCGCCCGACGGGACGATGCTCGATATGGGCTATGGTGAACACCTTGATGACGGTCGGGTGAGGAGCTTCGTCGGTGGCCGGAGTTTTGGTGCGCGCTATATCTGCCGCGAAGGGCGTCAACAGTTCACGCACCATTTCCTTCGCTGGGCTGGCCGCTATTTGCAGATTCACGTGCACGCGGGTGCTTTCACGCTTCATGGGTTGGCACTTGAGCGACGCGAGTACCCGCTCGAGTATCGCGGCACGCTCTCAACGGGGAAAGCACTTCATGACCGTCTGCTCAGCGTGGGTCGCCGCACGTTGCACCTCTGCATGCACGAGCACTATGAGGATACGCCATGGCGAGAGCAGGCGCTCTATGCCAACGATGCACGCACCCAGGCTCTGTGCGGCTACTATGCGTTTGGCGAGACCGCAATGCCTGCGGCTAGCTTCACACTGCTTGGCCAGAGCTTGCGTAATGATGGTTTCCTGATGCTGACGGCGCCGGGAGCACCGGGCTTGACGATCCCGTCATTCACGTTCGCCTGGATGTTGGCCGTGCGTGACCACTATCTCTATAGCGGCGACGATTCGCTGGCGCGCGCTTTCCTGCCACAGATCCTCTCGATGCTGCGGGCATTCCTGGCTGAGCGAAAAGCGGGACTGCTGCCATTGCGACAGCAGAGAGGGGTTTGGCATTTCTATGACTGGTCCGCCGGGATGTCGGGGTATTCGAAGGAAGACCTCGAGCGTGGGCTGGATGCCGATGCTCCGCTCAACTGTTTCTTCATCCTCGCTCTTGAGGCCGCGCAGCAAATGCTGGGCTGGTGTGGCGAAGGCGAGGACGAAGGTCTGGCCGAAGCTATTAACGAAATCCGACAGGCCGTTGGTGAGCGCTTCTGGGACCCGAGCGAGAGTGTCTTCCGTACCCACGAGCAGACCGAGACGCTGACACAACTCACTCAGGCGCTAGCCGTGTTGGCGGGCGCCGGGGACGCGCAGATGCGGGCGCGCGCGTTGGACCGGATGGCGCGTGCCGACTCCGGTTTGGCGGAGCCCGGGCTGAGTCAATCCTTCTATACGTTTGAGGCGTTGATGACGCGCAAAGAGAAGTGCGGAGCCGGGGTGCTTGCGGGTATTGAGGCGACCTGGGGCAAGATGCTGGATGCCGGCGCCACGACGTTCTGGGAGACGATCAAGGGCGCAAGTGACTTCAGTAATGCGGGCAGTCTCTGTCATGGCTGGTCGGCTGTGCCTGTCTATGTTCTCTATCACAATCTGCTTGGCGTCCGCCCACTGACTCCTGGATTCCGGACGTTTGCGGTTGATCCCATGACGGATGTGATTGAGAGTTGCTCCGGCCAAGTTCCCGTGCCAGGCGGTGAGATCAAAGTCAGTTGGGACGATGTTGATGGTGAGGCGAGAGTGAAGGTCGATACGCCGGAGAATCTACAGTTGGAAACCAGTCTGCTATTTCACGATTTCGTGAAAGAGCAGGAATGACGAAATACCCAAGTACCCAAATACCCAAAGAAATCCGAAACCCGAACTCCGAAATGCCAAAAGACAGAGTTAGCGTTGCGGACGAGCAGTTTGCGGTTTCATTGGGTGTTTGGGTAATTGGCTAGAGGAGATACAGAGTGGCTAAGACATTGGTGACAGGACGCGAGACGATGACATCGAAGCCGCGAACATGGGGCCCGAGTATCTGAAGAAAACATTTGGCGGGCGGTTGG
>CAZCDU010000110.1:0-16145 GCA_964497125.1 uncultured Victivallales bacterium
TCCGAGCGCACTCGGCGGCACCCCCCCCATTCCCCGCCTTCCGCAAGCTGGAGTGCGCTGGCAACCTGCCCCCTACCGCGTCTTGCTATTGACGGGGCATTCTGGTGGAATAGAGTCAGCAAGGGACACACAGTTAGTACCCCCTCGTGGCCGGCTTTTGCTTCTGTTTTCTATGGCCCTTGTGTAGCCTCCTCATGACCCCTCATTCGAGACGTTCTGTGAGAGGAGCAACTGAAAGGTGACTAGAACAGTGGAAGCCAACAAACCCTTGGCAGATGCCCCCAGGCCTGGTCCTAATGTGTTGCTTATCATGACGGACCAACACACCTACTTCGCCCAGGAAGGGGTGACCATGCCGGATGGTTCAACCAATGATACGGTGGAAACACCAAACTTGAACCGGCTGAGAAGAGAGGGCGCTTTCTTTACTCACGCCTTCTGCAACGTCCCCTATTGTTCCCCTGCGAGAGCCACCGTATTCACCGGTGTGCACGCTCACAAGCACGGTGTGTGCAGCAACGTCAACGAGGGAGCGCCCGGGCTGGACGGCACTCCCTATGCGGTCACTGAGAACATATTGCACGGTAAGGGCTACATCGCCGGACACTGGGGGAAATTCCACACCCACAACACTCTCACCAGGGAACCTTCGCCGTTTCAAACGGCGTGGCACTGCAACACGAATCTCTCCTGCTATGAGAGCTGGCCGGCTGGTATTGAGTACCGCCGCGACGAGAGGCTTGAAGGTCTGAACGAAGAGTCCCGGAAGCTGGGCTATCGGGACTGGGCGCATTTGCTGCACAGTCCTGTATCTCACCATCCGGTGATTGAGAACAATGACTATAGCTGGGATATGATCAGTCAGATCGGAAAATCAGATGTTCCCGAACACCTGATCTACGAGAAACCGCATGTGGATGAAGTCGTGGAAACCATCCGGGCCCTGGGTGACAAGCCATGGATGATAACCCTTTCTCTTCACCCGCCGCATGGCCCCTGGAAGGCTCCCGATCCTTATTACAGCATGTACCAGGAAAAGGAGATTACGTTACCCGATAACCAGGAGGCCCATCCCACGGACCAGGTAGGGGGGTGGGCTGGGCCCGTCGCCGGTGGGGAACTCGGCCCAGAGGGCATCAGAGAATTCATACGGGTGTACTACGCCCAAACAACACTAATGGACAAGTTCATCGGTCAGGTGCTTGATACGCTTGATGAGATGGACCTCGCCGATAATACGCTGGTTGTGTTCACCAGCGACCATGGTGACATGCTGGGGTCGCATCACTGTGTCTCCAAGAACATCGGGGCGTTCTTCGAGTACTGTATGCGCGTGCCGCTGATCATACGCTATCCCGCGGAGATTCCGGCGGGAACCGAGGTCGACGCTCTTGCCGATCTGACCGATATCCTGCCGACTATTCTCGACTACTCGGGGCAGGCTGACTCGATTCCGGACAATATTGACGGCCAGTCTCTGCGCGCCGTTATTGACAGCCCTGTCCCGCCTGACTCCTGGCGGTCTGCGATATACGGGCAACGGACTCTTCCCCTGGAGGGGAATTGGAAGAATACCGACCACGTCCAGAGGATGATCCGAACTCGGAAATACAAATATTGGTGGAGCCAGGAAGGTGGTTACGACAGTCGGCTATATGACATGGCCAATGATCCCTGGGAGAAGAACAACCTGTTTCATGATCCAGACTACATGCAGGTAGCAACAGACATGCATACACAGCTCAGGGACTGGATGCAGGTCGAAGGTGATTACGCATTCGCCGCCATGCCGCCAGAGCCGGTTCAACATGACGAAACGGGAGTTGAGGGGACATGCTGAAGCAGGGCCATTTCGTCCTCGAGCTGATTCTTCTGAGACAGAAGGACTTACGGACGAAATGGCACCAAACACCCAAGCACCCAAATACCCAAATACCCAAAGAATGACGAAATCCGAATAGCAAAACGTGCGAATTCACCGTGAATCGGGACTTCCGGGCTTCGGATTTGGGGTTTCCTTGGGTCTTTGGGTGCTTGGGTATTTAGGTGTTGCGGCGCTACGACATCAAACGCTGCCTGTAACTTGCACAGAGCCAAGTTCTTGCGTAGAATTGAATGGACCTGAATGCTGAAGCCACTCGACCCGATCGCCCCTTTACACGTGGTTGTCGGAGTGTTTGAATCTACACCTTGGGATGGATAGGTCCGACCGATGGCTGCCGTGATGAGGTCTGGCGGTATTGGTGTTGTTTTCGGTTGATCGCATGTGAGGCAGGGAGGCAGATGATGTGTGCAGGGAGGCGGATGACCTATTTGGCTGTTGCGCTCGCCCTGGGGCTGGCGCCGTTGGGCGGGCTTGTGCAGGCGGCGGAGATCCTGTTCGACAGTTTCGAGATTCCCGATGTCACCGGCGATACCTCGACCTTGCCGACCGGGTGGACCGGCACGGCTGGGCTGTCTGACTATTCGGTTTTCGACGGTGACCAGGCTGCAGGGTTTTATAAGGCAAAGTACCTTGAAACGACGACGGCCATTCTGGATACGAACCTGGTCGCCGATACCGCTTACGTACTCACCTTCAAGGCGAGTAACGCTACTGGCCACAATCCGGACAGGTGGACGGTTAAAGCTGAACTATGGGCTGGCAGCAATCTTGTGCTGACGGCGGAGAGGATTCCACCAGACACCCAGCCCGTGGTCTCTAATTCAGTGCTTGTCGCAGCCGGCGATCCAGGGATCGGTGAAGCACTGAGAGTTCGCCTTGAGACCGTGCTATATCAGAATAATTCGAACGCGAGGTACTACTTCGACGAGCTTTCGCTGGATGCCACTTCGTCATCGGACGACCATGACCCTCCGAGCCCCGATCCGATGACCTGGTTGCAGCCCCCGACTCCGAGCGGCGGCATGTATATGGTGGCTACCGAAGCGTCCGACCCATCGTTTGTGCAATACATGTTCACGAATACCGTGAAAGGCACCAGCAGCGGCTGGATCGATGATCCTGTCTGGCGGGATACCGAGCTCACGGATGGTGTCACGTACAGCTACATGGTCAGGGCGCGTGACAGGTCGGTGAACCACAACAAGACGGGGTGGTCGAGCGTAGAGAGCGGCGTTGCCGATTCCCAGGTCATGTTATACGACAGCTTTGAGTATCCCGAGGTCGCGGGCACCTTGCCGCCCGGATGGGCCGGCACCGCCCGCCTGGCCAGCTATTCGGCTTTTGACGGGGACCAGGCAGTGTCCTTTCCTCAAGCGAAATACCTCGAGACGACGATGGAGATTCTCGATCATCGGCTTGTGGCGGACGGCGAATACACGATCACCTTCAAGGCGAGTAACGCGACTGGCCATAATCCGGACAGGTGGACGGTTAAGGCTGAACTATGGGCTGGCAGCAATCTTGTGCTGACGGCGGAGAGGATTCCACCAGACATCCAGCCCGTGGTCTCGAATTCAGTGCTCGTCGCGGCCGGCGATCCAGGGATTGGAG
Organism: uncultured Victivallales bacterium; assembly: GCA_964497125.1. Classification (GTDB taxonomy): domain Bacteria; phylum Verrucomicrobiota; class Kiritimatiellia; order UBA8416; family UBA8416; genus CAYLXP01. Next base: position 3,497 of record CAZCDU010000110.1, read on the forward strand.
AAGCACTGAAAGTGCGCCTTGAAACCGTGCAGTATCAGAATCCCTCGGGCGCGACGTACTACTTTGACAGCCTTAGGCTGCGTGCCCTCCTGCCACCACCCCGCGGGATGGTCCTTATCTTGTTCTAACCAATACGGGGGTGCCCCACGGCACAAGCTTCCGCGCCTCCCTTGAAGATGCAACCTTCACCGACGAACGCGATATCTTCCGACTGGCTACTGGTGGCCCGGGCACGCCGCCGGGAGGGTACCGGTTGCCTTGGCTGTACCGGCAGATGCCAAAGCCGGAATGGCCATTGGCGAGGTGACCAACATCGTCCTGAGTGTGAGGCAGGGCAACGGGCAAGGGGGCAGGCCTTGATTAGTGTTTAGCGATGCGGCGTTCTGCTTAGCTGTAGAGTCGTGCGAGTCGCCTGTCTTTGGTGACCCCGAATACCTCGGACCCCGAACGCCTCAACCCAAACGGGGCGTCGCGATTGCAGCAGCCTTGAAACGGGGGGATATGGGTTTCTGTACTGTGTCGGTCTCGGGCTACGATGCAGAGGTCGCATTGGTGCCGACTCGAGTACAAGGCCCAGGGCAATGCCCTGGGTATTGAGTTGACTTCGGGGGGGAGCTTCGGATAGCGGTTGAGTATGTTGGAATCGACACAGAGCGTTGGACGCCCATCTGCGAGGCCGCGCGTGTTGCTTGCGCTTGGGGACACCGAGGAGCGTCAGATTCACGCGATTGTTGCGGAGTCGCACGAGTGGCAGTGGGACCTGCTGGATATCGTCATGACGCGAGGGCACATACCTGCCTCTCCGCAGCCAATGGGGGCAATTGTCGATTGCCGTCCATCGGACCCGCTTGCGAAGCGTCTGCTCAAGATGGGGCTTCCCGTTGTGCGGTTGGGGCGCCGACCATGCACGCAGGACGCAGAGGTGCCTGCAGTTTTGCCGGATCATGCAGCTGCAGGGAAGCTTGCAGTTGCCCACTTCGCTGAGCGCGGCTTCGAACGCGTCGCTTACGAATCCAGCGTGCCGTGGGTAGAGGCGTATCCGCTCTATGATGGTTTTCTTGCCGCCGCGCGCGAGCAGGGCATGGGCTGTGATCTGTGCCGGATGGGGGAGGCGCCAGCGAAGCTCGTGAGTCGGATCACGGCTGCTGAGCATGATCGGCGCGCACGAGAGATCGGGGAGTGGTTGCAGTCACTGCCCAAACCGGTGGGGGTGTTGTCATTCAGTGCTGGCATGCTGTGCGGCATCTGCAGTCGAGTGGGGCACGCCGTTCCGGAAGAGGTCGCGCTGCTTGGCGTCGGCAATCATCTGCTGCCGTGCGAACTATCACCGGTTCCCCTCTCCTCCATTGATACAGCTGCCGAAGAGCAGGCGCGCCAGGCGGCACGCCTGTTGAAAGGACTCATGGAAGGTGATGCTGTGCCCGATGCACCCCTCATGGTGCCCCCGCGAGGCGTGGTCACGCGACGCAGCACGGACGTGCTGGCTGTAGGCGATCCGGTTGTCTCTCAGGCGATGCAGTTCATGTGGGGGCATCTGGATGCAGATCTCAGCGTCGCTGATGTCGCCACGCATGCTGGCGTGTCAAGCCGCAGTCTGCAGCGCGCCTTCAAGATCCACCTGCATCGTGGGGTCATCGAGGAGCTACGCCGCAGACGCCTCCAGGAGCTGCGACGACTGCTACGCAGAACCGATCAGCCCATCGCCGACCTCGCCCCGCAGGTCGGTTTCCGCACTCTCGTGCATATGCACAAGTGCTTCCGCGATACCTACGGCATGACCCCGCGCCAGTACCGGAAGAAACACCGCGCGTTGTAGCGTACGATTCACTCCGCCGGCCTCAGCCGCTGCGCAGTGGGTGCCTGTAGCCCGCTCACGCCGTGAGCGTGGCTGATCAATCCAGCTCTCTATCTAGACCCTATCCGAAAAGCCCCAACGGGGGCGAGATATACCAGCCCAGGGCAACGCCCTGGGGACAGACAGGAAATGTATTTAGCCCTGAAAGGGCGGGATATATGGACGTATTATCATCAGTATAGCTATATCTCGCCCTTTCAGGGCTTATCTATCTTTTCTTCGGTTCCCAGGGCGTTGCCCTGGGCTAGTATATCAAGCCCTTTCAGGGCAAAAACCTTTTCGGATTGGGTCTATCTAGCCTTCGTCCCCCCCTTCTTTTTCTGAAACCGTGGCGCGATAGTTTATGTGTAGCGTCGCAGATGAGCTATATACTGCCTGCTCGGGTTGCTGGTATCCTTGTCGTGTTGATGAAGTACCCGATTGCAGGTCGTGGCTCACACCCCTGGTGAACTCGCGGCTGCGACGACAAGAGAGGAATGCAATGAAGAACTTCGAACGCTTCTCAGTAGCCTTGGTCGCTTTAGTGGTGTTGTCCATGCCTGGGCGGGTTGAGGCGCAGACGGTCATTACGCCGTCGAGTGCCAGTGACAACGGTGGGACGTTGAGCAATCGTCCCGCCTCGAAGTCTAGAGATAGCAGCGGGCTTTCCGGCGTTGGCGATATCCTGACGCAAACGCACGATTCGTCCCGCAACAACCAATGGGGCGCATCTTACGGTGGCAACATCCTGACCTACGTGCTGCCGGGAGCATCCGATATCGACGGCGTTCATATATGGAACGCGACCGAGATTCAGAATCGCGGCTTGCAGAGCTTCGATATCTATTTCTCCACCGACAACGGCAGCACCTACCCGGACTCCGTTTCGGTGTCGGGATTCACAAAAGGCGGGAGCGGTGTGCAGTCACGCTACTTCACAGCCCGAACGGGCGTAACCCACATCGAGCTCCGGAACATGGTCAACTACGGGGACAGCTATATCTATCTCCCCGAGATTCGTTTTGACGAGGCGCTTGCGGGCGGGACACCCGTCTGGAGTTCACTGAGTTCCTCTAGCATCACAACCAATGCCGCCCAGGTGTCCGCGGTGCTGGAGGATGCAGATGCGGATGCCACGGTGTACTGGGAAGCCGGCACCGTCGCAGACCCTGCAGCACACAACGGCTGGGATGGTACCAATGGCCCCGCCGCTGAGACGACCGGCACCGTCGTTCGTGCCGTTTCAAACCTGGTCGCGGACACGACCTACACGTATGCGTTCTATGCCACGAACGGTACCTTTGAGACGGCGGCATGGTCTATCGGCCTGACATTCGTCACTCCGTTCTCCGATGCACAGGCCCCGGCATTCACCAGCGCAGTGCCCGGGATTGCATCCGTTGCCCTGGGATGGGAGGTCAATGATACCCACGCCACGAGTTACATTTTGCAGCGTTCAACCAACAGCTCGAGCGGTCCGTACACCTATCTTGACGTCGGCGATGTGACGTCCTACACAGATACCAGCGTTTCTCCCGACACAACGTACTACTACGGGCTTGCGGCCACCAACGGCAACAACGGCAGCGCGACAAGCTTCTCTGCGGCGGAGACCAACGCAACCACGCTTCCATTGGTGGGGGATGTCATCGCCGAGTACCTTTTCAGCGGCGACTATGCATCCAGTGACGCCGACGCAGCGACCACGGCTTCTGATGTGACCCCGAACGGACATACGGCATCCATTGCCAGCGGCTACTATGAAGCGGAATCGGACGAGGTCGGCAGCTATTTCAGCGGGGGCGACTACCTGACGTTTACGGTATCAACGGTGAACGCACAGATGTCGCTGACTGCACTGGAATGGAACTACGGCACACACTCGCCCCACCAATTCGGATCCGGTATCTTCTCTGACGCGTACGCAGGTTTTGACCAAAGCACGGACGTTATCCCCGGGACGTATGTCTACACTCACGGTGTGAACATCGACATTGCCGGCGACTCTAGCATCGTGGACCTCTCCGTGCATCCGGGGTTTCAGAACCTGTCCAATACGAGCGTTGTCTTCCGGATCTACATGGGCGACGGTGCGAGCTTCGGTGGCAGGTTCCATCGCTACGACAACATTCGTGTCTACGCCACGGTGACTGTTCCTGGCGGGGTATCCGTTTCCGATGTCGCCTCGGCCTCGATCACCACAAACTCGGCCTTACTCTCCGCTACGCTTACCGGAACCAACGCGGATGTGACTGCATACTGGGAGGCGGGCGTGGTGGTCGATCCCGCATCGCATACCGGTTGGGATGGCTCCGACGGACCAACCGCTGCCGGTACGGGAACGGTCGTACGTTCAGCCACAGGTTTGGCCGCGGATACGCTGTACTCCTACGCATTCTACGCGACCAATACGGTCGACGGCCCCACTGACTGGTCGGACGTGGGAACATTTGTGACAGATCTCTCCGCCGCGCAGGCGCCGGTCTTCACCAGTGCCGTTGCCGATGCCACATCGGTCACGCTCGGCTGGAGTAATAACGCGACCTATGCCACGGCCAACCTGCTGCAGTGGTCGACGAATGATGTGGACTACACGACGCTGGCGCCACTGGCATCCAGCGCGACCTCCTACACGCATACCCCGCTGGAGTCGGGGACGACCTACTACTACCAGCTGGCCGCGACCAACAGCGGGAACGGCAGTGCGACGGCATTCAGTTCCGCCAGGACCAATGCGGCGACTGATGCTGTGCTGTCGGCACCGACCGTCGACAACGGCAACGGCCCGACACCCGGTGTCGGCACCGCCACGTTGTCGGGACAGGTTCTCACCGGCAGCGGACTCACGGCTGTGCGCATCTACTTTGGTGACGAAGACGGCGGCACGAACAACCCGGCCAACTGGGATACGAACTATGTGTTCAGTGTCGGCGACGTGACCGTTGGTGTGCCATTCCCGACCAATGTGACCGGGCTGATCTACGGCCTGACGTATAGCTATCGCGTCTACGCCGCCAACGCGGCCGGTGCCGCATGGTCGACCGCGACGAACTTCACGACGTTGCCGCGGCAGGCAGCAACGGGCATGGTCTCGCAGGGCCAGTTCAACACCGCCACGGTGACCGCTTCGGATGAGTTCAGCGGACGCGAGCCGCGTGAGGCATTCGACGGGACCGGGCTGTCTGGCGAGACGCACACCGCTGGGACAACGGGTTCCCGGGGCGACCAGTGGATGTCGGCCGGCGGTGGCCCGGCGAGTGAGTGGCTCAAGGTGAACCTGGGCGGCACGTACCTATTGGACTACCTGAAAGTATGGAACTGGCGGGATGATGGCAGTTCGCGGGGAATACAGCAATGCGACCTCTATGTCGCCGCCAGCGACCCTGGGAACAATAGTGATGGGTCCGGGCTCACATTCGATCCCACGGGTTGGACGATGGCCAATGAGAATCAGATCTTCTCAATCGGCCGCGGCGACGGCTTGGCCTCGGACGCGAGCATTAGCATGGGGGGCGTCAGCGCTGCCTACTTTGCGATTAAGGTCGATAGCAACTACGGCGACGGAACCTACACCGGCCTGGCCGAGATGCAGTTCTACTGGCGGGACGCCGATCCGATGGCTGTTGAGAACACCGCGGCGGCGAACGTGACGGACCAGCAGGCGGATCTCGTAGGCGAGCTCAACGCTGACGGCGCCGTGCTGACGGTCACCGTGCACTGCAGCACGACCAGCAATGCGACGAGTGGGGCATGGGCACTCGACGGCTCCAAATCGACCGTGGCGATCGGCACGTACACGAATGTGACGGATCTTGCCGTGACCGGAACGGTGTCGTCGCTGACGCCGGACACGACCTACTACTACACCATGGTCGCCTCTAATGCCTTGACCAACATCTGGGCCAGTCCCAATGCCAGTTTCGATACAGGCTTTGCCGCGGCCCAGGCGCCCGTATTCACCAGCGCGGTTGCCTCCGCCTCCGAGATCGCGCTGGGGTGGGAAGACAAGGCGGCCACCGAAACCGGCTACGTTCTGCGGCGATCGGCAGTCAGCGACTCCGGCCCCTGGACGTTCTCGACCAACCTGCCAGGCAACACCGAGTCCTATACGGATGACGATGATGGCGCCGGCCTCGCCGCCGGAACGACGTACTATTATCAGCTTGCCGCGACGAATAGCGGCAATGGCAGTGCAACCCTGTTCAGCCTGTGCGCGACCAACGCCGGGCTGTCGGTGGACGTTGTGTGGTCGCTGTCGAACCCCGCAACCGACCCCATCGGCGCGACCGAGGCGACCGCCAATGCCGTGGTTAACCTGGATCTCGACAACTGCGTCCTGGTCTGGGACACGACCGACAAGGGCACGGGCAGCATTGGTGCCTGGACGGGGTCGAACGTCGTGGGTGCGACCAACGGGGCACCTGCCCTGGCCGTCGCCGCCGACCTGACCGGCCTGTCGCCGGACACGGCCTATGTCTGGCGTTACTACGGGACGAACAGTACCTACAGCAAGGAGGGTTGGTCCGATCCGACGAACTTCGTCACGGCCCTGTCCGCTGCGCAGGCACCTGTCTTCACCAGCGCGCAGGCGATGTCGATTGCGAGCATTCAGCTTGACTGGACCGACAGCGCGACCCATGAGACGGGCTACATCTTGCAACGCTCCACAACCGAGGGGAGCGGCTATAGTACGATCGCGTCCCTGGGCCCGACCGTCACCACCTACACCGACAGTAGCGTCGTCCACAGCACCACGTACTACTACCGCCTCGCCGCAACGAATAGCGCGAACGGCAGTGCGACCACGTTCAGCCTTGCCGCGACAAATGCCGCGACCGACGGGGTCGTGGCGGCATTCGACTTCTACACCGCGCCGGTTCAGCCGGGGTTCGCTAACGCGAATCCTAGTGCCACCTCCGGTGGCGTCTCAGTGAACGTGACAGGTTCCTATATTGCGAGATCTCGTACGATCGGCGTCAGCCACGAGTTGGATGACCTGATGAAAGATGTCTACCTTCTCAATCCGTCGGGGACCGTCACGCTGAGCGGGTTGGAGCCTCGGCAGTCATACTTCGTCACGCTCTATGGCCATGACGCCGATAGCTACGATGGCGGTGTCACGGCGTGGACATGGGGCGGCAACACGATTGCGACGATTACGAACAACGTGGCCGACTACAAGTCGCTACCCAGCTATGGCACAGGTAAAGTCTACTCCGATCAAAGTGGCAATATTGTTTTGGTTGGAACGAAGACCAGCGGTTCCTACGGGATGCTCAACGGGCTCCACCTCTTGCCGGGACCACCTCCTGGCGGGACGTTGTTCCGCTTTAGGTAATACGATTTGGACTGTCCCGGCATGAAGTGCGACGCATATGCATCGCATCTTGTAGCCCGCTTTCGCCGAAAGCGTGGCTCACACGAGGATGAGCACCGGCCTGAACGGCCTCGCTCTCGGCGAGAGCGGGCTACATGGATTGCGGCTTCGCCGCTTTAGGTGTGCACCGAGTGGCGGGACGAAGTCGAGCATTTCAGGGGGGATAGATGAAAAAGCATGTTTCTTGGATAGTGGCTCTGACCGTGATGGGGGTGGGGCTGTTGGCCGGAAGGGCGAGCGCGCAGACCGTCATCACCCCGTCCGCTGCCGCCGAGAACGGCGGCAACATGGGCCAGGGCCGGACGCCCGAGAAGGCCATTGACCGGAGTGGACTCAATGACCCCGGTACGCGAGGGGTCGAACTGGACGATATCCACGATCGCGAGAGGGCAAACCAGTGGGGGGCTGCCTGGGACGCGGGCAGGACGTTCACGCTGACGCTCCCGGGGACATCGTCTGTCGACCGGGTTTACCTCTGGAATGCCGTCGAGTCGAGTAGTCGAGGCGTGCAGAGCTGCGACTTCTCCTTCTCAACGGACGGGGGTGGTTCGTACGGCAATGCGACGAATCTGACGTTCTCACAAGGCGGCAACACTGTGCAGACAGGGATGTTTCCGCTGCGAACCGGCGTGACGCATATCCAGTTGGGCAATTTTACCACGTATGATGGCAACACGTTCATCAACATTGCTGAGATCCGTTTTGGCGCCCCGGCGCCCGAGGGACAGATGTACTGGATCGACTGGCGCGAGTCAGGCATCACAACAAACTCGGTTCAGCTTTCGGCGCAGTTAGACGGCTCAAGCGCCGATGTGAGCCTGTTTTGGGACGCCGGGCCGGTGTCGGATCCGGCGACGCATACGGGGTGGGATGGCACAAATGGGCCGGGCGCGGAAACGACCGGTACGATTGTGCGCACGGCGTCGGACCTCGCCGCGGACACGGCGTACACTTACGCCTTTTACGCGACCAACGGAGCGGACCATACTGAGGCGTGGACGGATTCCGGCAGCTTTATCACGGCCTTCTCCGCCGCGCAGGCGCCGATCTTCACCAGTGCGGTGCCCGGTATTGTCTCCATCGCCCTGGGGTGGGAGGACAGGGCCGCCAACGAAACCAGCTACATCCTGCAGCGCTCCACCGACAGCAGCGGGCCGTACACCACGATCGATGCCGGCGCTACGACGTCGTACATCGACACACCCCTGAATCCCGGGACACGCTACTACTACCGGCTTGCGGCGACCAACGACAACAACGGCAGTGCGACCGCCTTCTCGCTCGCCCAGACCAATGCAGCAACGCTCGAATTGCCGGGCGAGGTCATTGCCGAGTACCTGTTCGACGGGGGCTATGAATCGAGTGACCTGAATGAGGCCACAACGGCCTCCGCCGTGAGCGCAAATGGGCATGCCCCCGTGATTGACGCGGGCTACTACGAGGCCGAATCGGACGCAGTCGGGGCGTATGTTTCAGGTGGCGACTACCTCACGTTTACCGTCACAGCCGGGACGGGCGCACGGGTCTCCCTGACGGCACTGGAGTGGTACTACGGCACCGGTGGCGCCCACTTGTTTGAGTCCGGTATCTTCTCCGATGCTTACGAGGGCTTTGATGGGAGCGGCGATGTCATCCCCGGGACATATGCGTACACCCATGGGACGAATCGCGACGTCACCGAGAACCGCCAGGTGGCAGACCTCAGCCTTTACCCGGGGTTCCAGGAGTTGACCGGTACCAGCGTCGTGTTCCGCATCTACATGGGCGACGGGGCCTCTTACGGCGGCCGGTTCCATCGCTATGACACGATTCGCGTCTACGCGCGGGATATGACGCCACCTGCTGGGACCGTCTTTGTCGTCCGATGAGGCTTGTCTCGCAGCATGGGGACGTTCAAACTGAGTGGCCTTCGAGTGTCCTTGGATTCTCCGTCATTACGAATCATTTTGGAGTGTTATGTTGACTCACACAGAAAACAGCGACTATCGAGCAGATGTCGTCGTATACGGAGACGCCGCTGGTGGCGTGACCGCTGCGGTGCAAGCCGCGCGTATGGGCAAGGGCGTGATCCTTGTTTCGCCCTTTGGGCATCTCGGGGGCATGACCGCCAGTGGGCTTGGGTGGACCGATATCGGCAACCCCGCGATTCTCGGTGGGCTGTCACGGGAATTCTATCACCGCGTCTACCGGCACTACCAGGATGACGTGGCCTGGGTGCACGAGGGGCGTGCGGATTATGATGGCGAGTGCCAGGGCTTCCCACTGGTGGATCACGAGAATCAACTCGCCTCCACGTTCGAGCCCAAGGTGGCCGAGTCCATTCTGGATGGCATGGCATCCGAGGCGGGGGTGCAGATTGTTCACGGGCGTCTTGATCTGGATCGAGGCGTGACCATGGGGGCGGCGGACATCCAGTGCTTGCACCTGGATGATGGTTCGACGGTGTCCGGCAAGATGTTCATCGACGCCTCCTACGAAGGGGACCTACTTGCCGCGGCGGGGGTGTCGTCTGTCATGGGGCGTGAATCGAACGCCGATTACGGCGAAACCTGCAACGGGATCACTGGGCCGCGAGAGGGCAACCAGCTTCCTGATGGAATCGATCCGTACGTGGTGCAGGGCGATCCATCCAGTGGGCTGTTGCCCGGGGTCAATCCCGAGCTGCGTGGTGACGTAGGGGAGGGTGACGATCTGCTTCAAGCCTACTGCTACCGCATGGTCCTGACCGATGTGGAGGCGAACCGCCTGCCCGTGCCGAAGCCCGACAACTACGATGAAGCCGACTACGAGCTGCTCTTCCGCACGATCGGCGCAGGCTATGATGGCCCCTTCTTCAAGACCACGCTGGTGCCCAATCGCAAGACCGATGGCAACAACATCGGCGGCATCTCTTGTGATTACATTGGCGGCAATTACGGCCCCGGTTGGACCTGGGCGACACTGTCGCACGCCGAGCGCGAACGTGTCGCCGCAGCGCACCGCGATTGGCAGCTCGGACTGGTCTGGACGCTGCAACATCACCCTCGCGTGCCCGAAGCACTTCGTTCAGATGTCGGGCGCTGGGGCCTGGCGGCAGACGAGCTCGCCGACAACAACCACTGGCCCTACAACCTGTACATCCGCGAAGCGCGGCGCATGAAGGCCGACGTTGTGATGACCGAGCGACATTGCCGCTGCGAAGAGCCTGTCAGCGATCCCATCGGGATGGGTGCCTACACCCTTGACTCACACAACACGCAGCGGTTCGTCCACAACGGCATGGTCAAAAACGAGGGCGACATCCAGAGCCGGCTCAATCGCAAGGCCTACGGTATCTCGTATCGCGCCATTGTGCCGCGGGTGGGGGAGTGCGAGAACCTGTTGGTGCCGTGGGCACTGTCCGCCACGCACATTGCCTTTGGCTCGATCCGCATGGAGCCGGTTTTCATGATCCTGGGCCAAAGCGTAGCGACGGCGGCCTGCATCGCCATCGATCGCGACATCGGCGTGCAGGCGGTCGACTACGCGATGCTTCGCGCGCGTCTGCTCAAAGATGGTCAGCGCCTGGGAGATTCGTAGAACGACCCTCGTTGTTCTACACATCTTCGACCAGACCTCCCGACGGCCGGACAAGCCGGAGGCTTGCCAGCTATTAGCCGGTGGTTACGCGAGCTTGCCCGGCACCGTGTCCCGCGACAGCGGAACTCTGGTGCCGGGGAACGAGCGTCACCACCGGACCGAAACCGCAGAGCACATCATCCCGGAGGGATGGCAGCACCGCCACATCGCTGGCATCCCTCCGGGATGCAATTCACATTCCTGATTGTGACCGGTGGTGTCTCCCGCTTCGCGGGATCAACCACCGGCTAATAGCTAACATCCCTCCGGGATGAAACTGCCGTCAGCCCCAAGATGTGTAGAACAACGAGGGCGCTTTTGCGTCGTGCTGGGATGTCGTGGCGGTTAGGGATCTCGGGTTCTGCTGAAAGCGGCGTCGCCGGGCCTGGGAAGGCCCTCTGCCGCCGCACTCCAAGTTTAGACCAGGGAGCGGTTCGGCGAACGGGCCGATTGAAGCTTCAGGCTAGCTGCCCCCCCGGCGCTTATCCTCACCTTCAAGCTGCGCCTCTTTCGCGGCGTGGCGTTGGTACTGTTTGGGGGTCATGCCGTATTTCTTGCGGAAGCGGGTGCTGAAGTAGTTGGCGTCGTGGAAGCCCGATCTGAGGGCGGTCTCTGCGACGTTGGTGCGGCCGTCTTTGAGCAGGCGGCAGGCTTCCTGGAAACGTTGTTCGTTGATGTAGCGGATGACAGGCATCCCGGCCGCACGCTGGAAGTGGCGCTGGAAGCTTCGCAGTGACAGGTTCCCGAGCTTGGCTAGATCCTCGACACGTAGATCCTCACGAAAGTTCTGCTCGATGTAGCTCATGGCCTTGCTCACCAGCAGCAGGGAACGCCCCATGCGGTGAGAGACTTCGTCGTACGCATCGCACAGATCGGTAACCAGCTCCAGGAAGTGAATCGTCGCCACGGCGGCGCTACTATCCTCCTCGCTATGCAGTGCCTCTCCAAGCTTGCGGGCCAGACCGAGAAGCTCACGAAGGCGGTCGCCACCGAGCCGCAGGCGTCCGCGCATCTCATCGGCCTGCCGCAGGGCGGGCTCAAGCTGGAGGAGGGCACGATAGGCGGGGCGAGTCGAGAGCTCCCGGAGCAGAGGGATGCTGCCATCATCGTAGAAGAGCACATTGCTCACAGCCAGCCCCTCAGTCTCCGCGTATCGGTGCTCATGATAGGGGAGAACCACGAAGACATCCCCAGCCTCAACGCGCGACACAGAACCTTCGTAGGTATAGAGGCCGCTGCCGGATTCGATGAAGGCAATCTCCGTGAAATCATGGCCGTGTAATGCGGTTGGGAGTTGCTGGGCGGAGCGGCTGATGCCGATCTGCAGATCCGTTCTCGGGAACACGGCCACGCCGTCACTGATGTCACCGCCCGGCGGAATGATGGTCGTGTTTCGCCTGAGTACTATGCCCATTGAGAATCCTCTGGTGGTGCTATGTATTTACGCCGTTTCTGCGACTCATGTGCGATGAATGCGATATTCTGGCATAAAAGTCAAGAGAATGGCGCATATCTCATGTCGTTGGCTAGTCGTTAGCAATGATATTCTCTTGGGTAGTGCGAGATGTGGGGCCGGCATGATGCGCTGTAGCCCACTCGCGCCGCGAGTGAGGCCTGGAATAGGAGGGCAACGGGAGGCAACTATGAAGAAGACGAATCATCGATTCCAGACCGTTGCGGGCATCGCTGTGCTCGCTGCTGCAACCGGACTCGCCAACGCCGGCACGCTCGTCGTGAACAGCTTCGCCAACGGCACCGACGCCGCTTCAGGCATCAGCCCGTCGATCACCTATACGCACCTGGTCGATGTCAATACGGATGACGGCGGCGCGACGATCAAC
>CAZCDU010000111.1:0-16141 GCA_964497125.1 uncultured Victivallales bacterium
AAAGCCCCCCCTTCGCGGGGTTCTCAGATACAAGTAGCGGAACCAAACTACACCCGTCCATCACCTTGGGCACGTCAACGCCCGCGTAGTCCAGAATCGTCGGCGCAATGTCGAGGCTCAGCACCATCTCATCGCGCACGGTTCCGCGTGCGGCTCCGTCCCTGGGATCATAGATGATAAACGGTACCAGCAGGCTGGGGTCATAGGGCGACCATTTGCCGTAGAAATGCTTGTCGCCGAAATGGGCGCCGTGATCCGATGAGAAGAGTATCACCGTGTTGTCCGCCACACCACGCTTCTCAAGCATCTCGAGGATCTTCCCGACCGACCGGTCCGCGCTTGCGACCTTTTCAAAATACTGGCGGGCAAACACATTGTGGTCGCCATTCTCGTTGAACGCCCGCTCATAGCAGACGTTGAGAAAACTCCCGCGGATAAACGGCGGCACCTTCGCCGCGGCCTCAGCGTTATCGAGCTGATGGCGGGGAAAACTGTAGTCATCCAGCAGTTGATCATCTTCCGGAGCCGGGCAGGAACTGGCGTGTGGCTGGGTATAGTTCACCTGCAGGCAGAAGGGCTTCCCGTCCGGCACCTGGTCGAGAAAGTCCTCGGTCAGCATCGTCATCGCTTCTGCATGATGGACCGTCTGACCATCGATTTCTGCAGAATTACCGTGCTTGCTTTCATAGACATCAATGACTTTCGTGATTTCCGGGCCGTAGCCATGGAGCTTGCCGAGCTGCCCGGTGAAGTAACCGGCCGCCCGCAGTTGGGCGTTATAGCTGTCCCGCACCACCTCAGCCGACATGCGCGCCCCGGCCCCGTGAAAGGCGGTCACATTGATGTTGCAGGCGTACCGGCCAGTCAGAATGGACGCCCGCGACACCGCACAGATCGGGGTGGTGACAAACCCGTTCACAAACCGAACGCCCTCCTGGGCCAGGCGGTCGATATTCGGGGTCGGCAGCGGACACGTCTCGTCGTAGCAGGTTAGGGTATCCGGCCGCTGGTCATCCGTCAGCAGAAACAGGATATTGGGCCGTGTGCTACCGGCGAACGCGCTGATCGCCAGCGAAAATGCAAACCATAGTGCTATGTATTTCTTCATGTCTATTTCTCCTAAGGCGGCGAAGCCGCATCCAATCTTTGTCGCGAGCTTTGTCGCGAGCCTTGTCGACTCTTCTCTTCGGCGTTTCCCAAAATTCGCCTGCCTTTCCGGCGGACGATAGCGGGCGACGAGAGCGGTGAACGATCCGCCTTCGCGCTCCGCGCTACGGCGTCACGAGTTGGGATGCTCTTTACTCGTCATCCGTTCTCGTCGCCCGTTCTCGTAGACCGATTCCCCTTGTTCAATTCCACAGACTTCCTACTTCACCTCAAGATTCCCATCAAGCACGATGGTTCCACCCGCCTTGACCGGGATATCCACGCTCTTGTCGCCATAGCGAACCGGGCAGGTACCGTCCAGCTTTGAACGGATGGCGGCGCGCGTGAGCTTTCCGCCTCTCCACTCGACATCCACGACGTATCCGCCACGCGCCTTGATGCCCCGGATATAGCCGTTGGGCCAATTCTCGGCCGGCAGGCTGGGCAACAGGTGCACAAAGCCGAGATGGCTCTGCACCAGCATTTCGGCCAGGCCGGCCGTGTAGGCAAAGTTGCCTTCAATACAGTGCGTCTTCCGATCGATGGTGCGATGCCCCATCATGTGGGTGCTGAACATATTCGGAAGCGTGCATTTCCCGAGCAGCACCTCCAGCTGTTCGTGCGCAAGCTGCGGCTCGTAGAGGCGGGCAAACTGATTGACCATCCAGCCGCGGCTGTGACCGACATAGCCATAGCCTTCGCCATACTCGAGGCGGCGCAGCAGCGATGTCTTGACGGCGGCGGCCAGCTCAGGCGTCGTCAGCGGCGAAATCTGGTAACCGGGATAGGACCCATAGAGCGATGAAAGATGGCGGTGACCCGGCATCTTCTCATCATAGTCGACCAGCCACTCCTGTATGCCACCGTACTTGTTGATCTGGAACGGCGGAAGTTTAGGCAAGGCCGCTTCGGCCTCTGCGCGGATGTCTTCATCGAGACCAAGGACTTTGCTCCCCTCGATAAAGTGGGTGAGTGTTTCACGGGCCGTGGCAATCGACATCGTAGCGCCAATCGTACAACGGCCCTCTGTACCGTCCTCGCGGAAGAACTGGTTTTCAGGAGACCAGTCGGGGTACGTGACGAGCCAGCCGGTTTTGGGGTCCTCCACCAGGTAGTCCAGATAGAAGAGCGCGGCGCCCTTGATGAACGGATAGCCCTGCCGTTGCAGCCACTCCTTGTCCTGGTTGAATGCATAATGGTCCCAGTAATGCTGGGCAAACCAGCCAATGCCGCCGGGCCACCAGCTTTCGTGCCACGGCATGCCGAAGGGCGTGATGCCGTGAATATTGATACCGCGCGAGCCGTAGCTGTATTTCCCTACCGCGCGTGCGGTGGGCATCCACTCCTCGAAGGAGTCAAAGAATGACGATAGCGTTTCCGACATATTGCACAGATCCGCGGGCCAGAAGTTCTCCTGATGGTTGATATCGTCGTGGTGTCCGCCATACCATTCGCCGATCAGGTCCGGGCACCAGTAGACGATGCCGGGGAGGAAATAGCCCTCGCGGGAGCAGGAAATCAGCAGGTAACGCCCAAATTGGAAGTAAAGAGCAAAGAGGTTGGGGTCACGGTCTTCCTTGTAGGTTTCAAGCGAATGCGGAATGTAGCGTTCATCGATATTGACCAGATTCACCCGCACATCCGGTGTCAGCTCCATGGCGCGGGAACTGCCCAGTGAAATGTCGACACGCTTGAAGATCTTCTGATAATCCGCCAGATGGGTATCACGAAGCTCGTCGTAGGTCTTTCCCGCGGCTTTATTCACCTGGTCGAGCGCAAAGCGTTCCCAATTCTCCGGATGGTAATAGTCGGTTGAGGCGGAGAAAATCAGTACCACGGCGTCGGCGTTTTCCACATGGATGCGATCGTCCTTCACGTCCGTGGTGCCGCCGGTGGCGATGGCTTTGAGGGCCGTCGAAAAGCGCGTACCCTCCTCCATCGCCCGTCCGGTGAATCCGACGGTATCGCTGCCGTACACCTTCGGCGTGACGGGATCGACAAACTGCGAAGCCCCGCCCTTCATCATGCGGTCGACCATGGAATTCCAGCGTCCGGCAAGCAGGTCGGTCGGGCGGCTGAGTTTTGCGCTGAACGAGACCTTCCCCTTCTCGGAGGCGGAAAGTTTCATCACGGTCACATCGTCGGGATAGCTGCAGAACACATCGCGGGTATAGGTGACGCCGCCAACCTTGAAGATCGTCGTCGCCGTGGCGGTATTCAGGTCAAGCGTACGCTCGTAGTCGGTTTCGACATCGTCATGATCAAAGAACAGATCCAGGTGCCCCAGCGTTGCTTCCGCCGGTTTGCCGAACGGCTTCTTAGTATATCTCATGAACCCGTCCACTTCGACGGGTTCGGGAATTTCCCCCTTCCAATTCTTTTTGAATTGGTCGAAGGGCAGCTTATAGGCTTCCACCTCGTTGCCGGCCAGCGCCATCCGCTGCTGTTCCTTCTTGTATTCCGCCATCAGGGGATCAAGCCAGCGCGGGGCCGTGCCGCCGCCGCGGTAAATGCTGTGTTCGCTGAGCTGCAACCGCTCCCTTGCCACCCCGCCGAACACCGTAATACCCAGGTGCCCGTTTCCGAGCGGAAGCGATTCTTTCCATTTCGCGGCCGGCGCATCATAACGCAGGACATATTCCCCGGCCTGTAACTGGGGTTGAAGCGTAAGAAGCATTGCCACCACAAGCATAGATTGCATTATTGTCGATCTCATTGTTTCCCTTTCCTCTCAAACACTCTACGATTAAGGAGCTAATAGTTTAATCATCTCGCATCTCTGTCAGTCAGCAGATATCAGAAGTACGTCAGCGCGTACAGGACGCCGCCGTTGTTACACGTCCACTACTTCACATAATGATCAGCGCGTTTCTTGCGCTTAAAATCAGAGCCGTTGAAGATGGGGCTCGCACGCAACTCATCTTCGCCTGTCTTCGCGATATATTCTTTAAATTCATTGAAGAACGCCGCGCCTTCCGCGTCCTTAGGGAACTGCCCTTCACTTACATACTCCTCTTTAAAGAAGTGCTTAGGATTCTCGCTAAAGCGTCCACCCTTTGGCAATTTTCGATACGTCGCGCCTTGCGCCTCGCCCCTTGACCAATAGACAATTTTCTGCTTGCCCTTGATGTAAACCGTGTTTAGCACCCCCGCCTTTCTTTCCCAATAGTTCAGGCCTCCAAAGGTCACGTCCGCAAACTCATTTTGAAAGCTCCCGAGCTTACCATACGACATATCTCTGTATCCCCCAGTGGCCTTATAGAACGCGCTGGTACTGGCGTAGAAGAATACCTGATCGTCGGGAACAGACAAATTATTTGCAAGGTAGGGCCACAGGTTGATTCCATCAAAAGGAAAGTCTGGTTTTGCCTGCCGGTCTACAATACCCACCAGCGTAGGCGCGATACAGGTGGTCGGCGTTATTTCTTCAATCATCCGTCCGCTCTGTTCAGATTCGGCGAGATCTTTGGTCCAGAAAATCATCGGAACCCGAATCCCCCCTTCAAAGTGGCTCGATTTAAAATTCTGTAACGGATAATTCGATCCGGAGATACTACCGTTATCACTAGTAAAAATCACCAAGGTGTCCTCATCGACTCCCGCCTCTTTGAGCGTCTGCATAATTTTACCGATTCCCCGATCCATCGAATAGGCCAGTGCAGCATAGTTGTAGTCATGATACTTCTTTGCCCCCAACTTGTTCATCTTCGCACGGGCAGCAGAGCTCTCCGGAGACCATTCTGGGTTAAACTTTTGAACAGCCTTTATAGCTTTAGGGTTCTGTGTGAGACGTCTTCCATTCGTGCAGGTAACAAATGACTGCCAGTCTTTTTTATCGATCCCATTAAAGTCTCCTGGAAACATAGCCTGCAGATCTTCCAGCTTTCCATCAAGCGGGCTATGTGTCGCAGTGTAGGCAAGATACAGGAAAAACGGCTTCTCTTTTTTCGCATTGCGCTTGATAAAATCGACACCGAAATTGGTAAACAGGTCCGTGATATACTCACCGCCCTTCGCGATAAAGGGGTCTGATTTGAAGTTGGTCCGCCGCGGTAACTCTTCTCCCGGCTGCATATAGAAATTGCGTTGTCCGTTGTTGAAAAGCAAAGCATCACTAAACCCGCCTGTCTTCGGGTTCATATCCATCCCTTTTTGTACAACTCCATGTGATTTCCCTGAAAAACAGGTGACGTATCCTCGGTCGCGCATTTGCTTGCCGATCCATGGTTGAGTCAAACTATCGGCGCGGTTGCACCAGCGGCCAGAAAGAAGATTTGAGCGTGATGGCGCACACCAGCTGGCAGTATAGGTCTGCATAAAGCGAATCCCATCTCGCCCAAGTTTATCAAGATGCGGTGTAAATTGGTGCGAGATCGACAGGTCGTCACCGCCTTGAAACAGTTCACGATAACAACCTAGGTCGCCATAGCCAAAATCGTCAGCAAAAATGACAACGAAGTTCTTTGGGGCTTTCAACTCGCCAGCATTCCCTGTCAAACCACTCAAAAAGAGCATGAATGCCAATGTCCCTAGTCGTTTACTGCCTATTTTTTTCATCGGAAGTTTTCTCCTCTATTCCTCGCTGGGTTCTGTCAAACACTGAACCCTTATTTTCTTACATACTGCAATGTTTTCAGGGGGCGCAGGAGATTTCTGCCTTCTCCCCTTCTATGAAAACCTTAATTCCCATTATTCTGCAGGATGGGTGACTCCACCCGCTTTGCGGGTTCCGGTGCGTGTCTATTCGCGTTCATTCGTGGTTTTCATTCTCTTTCCTCTGGCAAACGCGTCACTGTCCTTTTGATAGAAGTCCATACCCAGATGCCATTCTCCAATGCAGGCCGTGGTATATCCGTGCTTTTTGGCCAACGATGCGACCGTCATGCGCTCCCTCTCAATAAGAGGCTCATCAAAGGTAGTCCAGAGGACTTGGCTCTTCAGGCGGGTCCGCCAGCAATAGCGTCCGGTTAGAAAGGCTCTATATCGTGTCGAAGCCATTGTTTTTCCCTTTGGTGTTGCCGAATGTCTGGTTCGGCTCCTTAGTCAATAATCTTGATGTCTCTCAACCATTGCAGATAAAGATCCGGCCAGGTGGAAAGCGGGTACTTTTCCCCCCGAATTTTGATGCCGTGACCGCCTTTCTTAAAAAAGTGGGTGCGAACGGAGGCGCCGGCTTCTTCCAGAGCCTTGGCGTAAACTTCACTTCCTATAAAAAAGCCGTCGTCTTTGCATGTTACAATCAGAGTGGGGCTGAGTTTATCGGTAACCGTAAACTCCTTAGCCAGTGCCGTCCCCTTGTTCATGTAGGCCGGGCAAAGCAAGACCGTGAAGTCCGGTTTACAACTGGCACCGTCCAGCTCATCGACTGCCTTATAGCTTGGAATCTCATAACCGGTACTGACCCGGGCCGAAAGGTGCCCTCCCGCAGAGCTACCCATGACTCCTATCCGCTTTGGGTCGATGTTCCACTCAGCAGCTCGCGAGCGGACAATCCGGACCGCTCGCTGAATATCCTTATAGGCACCTTTGCGATTCTTGGGAAGTCGGTAATGCAGGACAAAGGCGGAGATTCCGTGTTCATTAAGCCATTCAGCGATCTCGTACCTCCCCGTGGTGCCACCAATATGTATGTAGCCTCCTCCCGGGCTTACAATGACCACGGGGCGAGGCTTCTTCCCGGCAGGAGCCGGGAAGTAACTCAAGTAAGGCTGAGTGATATCAGTGAGACGGAGGCCCCCTTTTTGACCCGGCTTCATCGTTCCCATGCCTTTGGTATCCTGACTCGCGACATCTTTGGGCCAAAGCTTAATGATCTCGCCTCTATACCTTTCCTCAGCACTCGCAGTGATTGCAGTGCTCCAGAAAGCAATGCCGCATAAAATAGAGACCATGAGTCGGTTTGTGTTTGAGGTTTTCATCGTCTTGTCTCCTTCATTTCTTTGACCGAACGTTAAGAATCAGACTTTGGCGCGCATACGACAATCGTCTGCATTCAGGGCACCTCTGAAGTGACTAGTTATCGTTCTGCGCCTTGTATCGAGTGACCCAACCAGGCACCAAACTTCTTTCCATTTCATTTTCCTGTTTCGTGCCCGGGGTGGAACGACCGTCATCGATATACCTCTGACCAATCTCCGTCAGGCTCTTCACCACTTCCGGATACTTGCCGTAAAGGTTATTCAACTCCGACGGATCCGCCTCCATATCAAAAAGCTGCATCCATTCATTTTCCTGAAGCTTAGCAGGGTCGACAAAGGTTCTACCCTTCACGACTCTCTTAGATGGAGGTCCCGGGTTACTCCAACCGCCTGAACCAGGCCCGAAAATCAGCTTCCACTTCCCTTTTCTGACCGCAAACACTCCATTGTAAGAGTGATGCATGACGGCCTCATGAATAGGCTCTGTTGACGTGCCGTTGAGAATCGGCAACATACTCACCGAATCTTCTGCCTGATTATCCGCGGTTTTTGATCCGACAATCGCTGCGCAGGTTGCATAGAAGTCGACCAGGCTAACGATCTGATCCGTAACGGAACCCGGCTTAACCGTTCCGTCCCAGCGCACGATAAACGGAACGCGGTGTCCGCCCTCGTAAATGTCTGCTTTATGCCCGCGATAGATATCGCTGGGGTAATGGGCCTCGGGATTCTCTTCCACCGGTTGATCCATCCGAAACTGGATCTTTGTCTTGTCCTTAAGCCCGATTTTGGCGCCCGGGCTGCATCCATTATCGGCCGTTACAATAATCAGCGTGTTATCCGCAATCCCTGCCTGTTCAACGGCTTTGACCACCTCACCCACAGACCAGTCGGTTTCCATGACAAGATCGCCATAGGGTCCGACCCTACTTCTGCCCTTGAATTTGTCCGAAGCTACAAGTGGCGTGTGGGGGCTGGTCAGCGCCATATAGAGAAAGAACGGTTTCTCCGATTTGGCCTGCTGTTGTATCCAGGCAACAGATTCCCTGGTTATCTTAGGTAGTACGTCTCTAAACTCAAAGCTTTCGCCCTGCGGCCCCGTACGGCACATATCATTCGGTTTCGTACCCGGTTCCGTAAAGCGGTTGTTCTCGATCCAAACGTAAGGGGGCATATCCAGCGACCCGTTTATTCCATAGTAATACTCAAAGCCCACATCGGTGGGTCCTCCGGTGATCGTGCCGTTCCAATCAATATTGGTATCAACCGTCCCTTCTTTCCTATCTGCCGTTCCTCGTGGAGGCTCTCCGTCCGTCGTCGGCAAATTCATTCCAATATGCCACTTGCCCACCATCCCGGTGGCATATCCATTCTGCTTTAACATGGAAGCAACCGTTTCCCGTCCCGGCTTGATCTTTGCAGGCTTATACCCATTCACAACGCCGTAGGGTCCACGAAAATTATAGCGGCCCGTCATCACACTGTAGCGACTGGGTGTACATACTGACGAGGTCGTGTGGGCATCGGTAAACTTCATTCCCCTGGCAGCCAGCTGATCCATGTGCGGGGTATCGATCTTACAGCGGTCTCCGCCATAGGTTTTCACATCACCCAGCCCCCAGTCGTCGGCCAGAATATAGATGATATTCGGTTTCGATTGTTCAGCGGCCTGCACTCCGCAGGCAAGCGCCATCACGGCCACGGCTTTTAGTAATGTTCCCATCTTCATCTCCATGTTGAACGCTCACTTTCTGCATCCAACTTCGGCGCCAACCGTAATCGACAGCCCGCTCAGTAACAAAGCGGTGAGAGTAATGCGTTCTATTTGACCAGAACTATTCGTACTTTTTGCACCCCTAATGTTGGGGGTTATTAGTGAGCTTTTTGCGGTATTTTTCTTCGGCGGGTTTGACCCAGTTGATCGAGCGGTCACAGCTTGGGTTTTCCGGCGAAATCTCAGGCAGCGCAGATAATGATTGCTCAACCAGCTTTTTCATTTGGATATAGCCCGGATCGCGGGTTGACCCCCAACCGTTCTTAATCTGCCCCCAACCTCCAGCCTCAACAGCCAGTGGCGCTTTGAGGATGCGGCTTTCGGTGATCATTCCATTGTTGACCAATGCCACATAGGGTTGAGCCGCAAGCTTCTCCCCGAATTGGGCCGCTATATGCTCTCGCAAGGCCGCTTCACCTTCTTTGGTGGGTTTACGGTATTCATTGCGGACAAATGAGTAGTCGCCATACAGTTGACCATTGAGATCAAGCCAGCTGACAATGCGCTCGAAACTATCACGGTCAACTTTCACGCCATTGTGACCTTCCATTAGCAGCGAAGGCAGCTTACTGGTGTGCGACAAGAAATCCTTCGGTGTACTGAATGCAGGTACTTTATTTTTCTTCAGTGGCTTATAGTATTTTTTGTTCGACGTGAAATAATCGTATGACTCTGTAGTTGTCAGAGTTTTGGGAAAGAAAGGATAGTTCAAATTAACAGCTTTCTGCTTATAACTACCTAATAGATTGACACCGCCTTTGGGTTTATCGCCAAGCCCATGACATGAGATACAGTACCGATCGAACACAGGTTGAACGGATCTGACATAGCAGAAACCTCCGTCGTATGGTTGGCCAGCGAAAGGAGTGATTGGTTGGATTGCAAGCGACGACCTTCTCGGTTCTACATCAGGCGGATTGGTGCGCGACTCGTGGCACCCGGTACAGCTTACCGTTTCGCCCGGGTGCAGAAAGATAAACGTGCGCATATTCATAACACACATCTTGTTTTCATCGAGGAGCTGCAGCTGTAGCGGCTTTTTGGACGGCGCTGTAAATGACACCGAACCGTCAGGATTTACGGGAACGGTTCCGAGAATGCGTTTAGTTGCTTCCTCCATTACCACTCCACGGTGATCCACCTGTGGTGAAGGCTGGTTTAGAATCTCATTGACACGGATATACTTGACAGAACCTTTCTCAATTTTCTGTGTGCTCTCGTATACATTCTGGATAACATAGGTTCCAGTAGCAATGCTGCGGTCTCCCGTCAGCATAGATGGTATTACCGGTGGTTTCTTGCGCGGTTTGATTGGGATTGGAGTGAAGCAGGAGACCGCCGGGTCACGGTATATTTGTTCTCGATATGCTTTACCATTGATGTGGCAAACCAGGTAGACGCCATATGCATTGTCTTTTATTTCTCCTCTGGCGTATGCGCCTTGATTCACATGTTTGTACGGCGAATAAGCCGCAAAGAAGAGATCTTCTGTAATCGGGTATGGTGTTGCATATGTGGTCGGCTGCAATATAAAAGCACCTCCTTCAGGATAGCCCACTTCCGGTGTCAGGCGGGTTAAAGGTCCCTCGCCCTCATCTCCTTTACGCGGATCAATAAGAAGAATCGATCCGGCAGTATATGAGTGATGTGCAGTAGCTGTCCCCATCACTTTATGCGAGCCCGGAATAGCTTTGGCTTCCGTAATTGATTTCGGCTTAGGCGTAAGGTTGCCCCAATAGTTTGCAGTTCCGGTACCATCAGGCTTGGCGCTCCAAAGTGCATGAAATTCCTGATCGTGTCGGTTAATATATTCCCAGCGGTTGAAGATGACCCGGCCATCGTTGAGCACCGCCGGATCGATTTCATTAGCCTCGCCATACGAGAAGGGACGAATTCCTGAACCATCACCATTCATACGGTAGAGATAAAATGCAGGAGCATAACGTCTTCCATGACAGCGAGCCTGATTTTGTGAACGGCTTGAAGAAAAGACAATACCGCCATCGGGAAGATAGCACGGATCATAATCTTCGATGAGGGTTGTATAGCGTCCTCCTTCGCGCTCCATTGGGTCGTTTTTAGTTCCTGTAATCTGACTGAATCCGGAACCATCAACAGATCCTTCCCAGATGAAGAACCGCTTTTCGCGCTGTTCTAAGTCAGCATCGCTATGGTCGCAAAACGAAAAGATTACTTTATCCGCATCAAATGAGAGGTCTGGATGAAGGATCGATCCGGCAGGGAATTTATCACGCGTAATATAGCGTACTTTCGCTGACGTTGACTTCCAGTTATCCAGCACAACCAGACCGGGAGAAATGCGACTGGCAGCGCCTAAGTATTGATCCACATTGTGTACTTTCATCGGAGGCTGACGTTTGTTAAATAGCAGTTTGTCGAAGTCCAGTTTAGGATGGCTGAGCAGGATACTGCGGCGCAGATTTCTACACATCAGGTAGCGTTTTAATGATCCTTCCTCTGACGCAATGCTTTTCTGTAGCGCGGTGAGTTGTTTTTCGAAACGGGATGTGTCGGCACCAGCTTCCTTAACAAAAGCAAGAGTCAGTTGTGCCACCCGAAGTTGGCTCTCAGCACTTTTCTTAAAGCGATCCTCACTCGATGCTACCGATAGGTCATCTTCGCGCAACCACTCCTTTGCAGCCATGATTGCTCCCTGCTGATCGGGGAACTCCTGCATTAAAACGGAATGGTCGTCACCGTCACCATCTCCTCCATCCGTTGCGACCAATACAAGGTATTTCTCTCCTTTGACAGAGGCTGATACTTTTTGCGCTTTCGCTCCGTTTCTAAGTACTTCTGAAGATACCTTCTCAAATGAGCTGGATCCTTTCAGTCTGGGTGCATTGAGGTAGGCCGTTAAGGTTTCTTGCCAGTTATTCTTTTTCTCATATTTTCTGGCCAATTCAGTGCCTGATGCCATCCCTGCCCCCAGCAGAAAAAGCATGCCTATCACCATGTTTCTCATGTCAACTCCTCGGCCCCCATTCTTTCCGGGCTCCTCTCGCTTCTAAACAGAAAGCGGCACAAAATCCGTCCTCCGGATACGCTTATCGTATTCTTCATCGTTTCATGAAAGTAAACGTGTACTTGCCCGAACCGACTTCGTACACCAGTCGATCCGCGTCCGTGCGCAGGAATCTCACGCCTTCCTGCTCCGGAATTTTCTCTTTCGCCGGAACATAGACTTCCGCGACGGCGTTCGGCGGAACCACAATCCGCCAACTCACTTGTCCGTCTTTTTCGTGCCAGCGACTTTCAATTTCTCCACGTGGAGAATCAAAGGTAAAATCAAACGAACTCAATTGACTCGGCATATGCGGTTTGAGTTCGAAGCGTCGGAACGCGGGCTGGGCAAGCGAGGGCTTGATCCCGACCAAATCAGAATAGAACCAGCGACCCACCGCGCACAATCCTTCCACCTGTGTCAGGGAGTGCTCACCGGTCCACCCTTCCGTAACACCGGCTCCGGTCAGTCCGATCGAGAAAAGCACACCCGGATACTCTTCCCGCAGCAGGACCTTGGCCGCCGCATCGACATATCCCCCCTGTGAAACCGTACTGAGCAGCTCGTAACTGGTTTTCATTCCGGTCGTGATATAGCCGAGCTCATCCATTTCGTCGGCCATCGTTCTGATCAGTTCTTCATCCGGCTTTCGCGGCTCCAACCGCCCCATCACCGTCAAGTTATCTGAACCCATCCGCGTAAACGCTTTCGGATCCCACAACCCGGTTTCCGGATCAAAAATATCGAGCGGCATCTCTTTGCCCTTCACCTTAACGATCTCCTTTGCCACCAGGCGTTTATTAAACCGGGCCAGCACATCGCGAATCTCATTCGCATCTTCCTCATAGCCCAGTTTCTCAAGGAGGTCGGCGGATTTATGTCCGGAAGTCATCAGAATGGCCGCTTTGAAATAGGGACGTCCTATCGTGTTTCCGGCATCACTGGTGATCCGCTCTCTCGGGAAAATCCGTAAGGATTCACCGGATTGGTGCGCGCCGGACCCTTTAAACAGATCGTGAAACCAGTAGCCTTTTTCACAAAGGTCCGTGATCCACCCCTTCAACAGCATCGCCATTTCTTTACCGAGCCTCTGGTCGTTATAAAAGCTGATCATTCCTCCGGCTAGGTTCGGATAGGAATTCGCGCTTGAAAAATGGAAATAGCGCTTTTCGAACCAGTCCATGTGGCGCATGCCCGAATGGATGCTGGGATAATAATCGTAATACTCGTATAAATGGATCAGGTTGTTCAGAACCTTCGTCAACTGCGGATGAAAATTCACCCAGAACGTGCTGTTCTCGACATTAAACCCTTCATTACAGAGAAACGCATTGCGCTCTCCCCCGGGGTTGTCCTGATACTGAGAATGGTTGTTCATCAGGAGCGACATCTGCGTTCCCTTGAGCACTCTATTCAACTTTTCACTCGAGGTGGTCAGCGTGCCGAGAACCTCAGAATCCGTCCGGATGCTCGTCGCGAGCACATCCCCTGCTTTCGGTTTCCCCTCGAGCCCCAAAATTTCAAAATACCGAAATCCGACATAGGTAAAGTTCGGCTCAAACACTTCGACCGGTTTTCCCGCCGAAACAAACATATCGGTGTAAAGCGCGCCGCCGGCAATGTGATACCCTGCGACCCATCCTTTTTTTCCATTCGAGTCCGTACTAGGTAGACGAACATCCATCGAAACCGAACCGCGCCGCTTAAACTGAAGCATCCCCGGAATCTGATTCGTGTTATCGAAGCTCGGATAGTAGCCAAGGGTATAGGCAACATCATACGTCAGATCGCCCGGCAGAACCTCCGAATAGCGTATGGCGATCTTCTGACCCTTTTTCAGACCACGGAACGTGATTTTGCTCCGCCCGACGATCTGTTTGCCGAAATCAACCACATACACCTTCGGCATCGGCTCCGTCACCTTAACGGGTTCGTGGTATGCAACATTCTTTTCCGCCGGCATCGGGTCGCGCTCCAAGACGCCGAGTTTGTGTCTAAACTTCGCCTTGCGGGCGGGTTCCCAAGCGGAATCATCAAAACCCACGTTGCTCCAGCCCTCGGGATGCACATTGGCATCGAACACTTCTCCAATCCAGAAACTGCTCTTAATGATCCCGTGTTCGCCGGTTTTCCAGCTATCATCACTCACAACCGTTTTTACCTGGCCATTCGCATCCGTCATTTCCAGACGGGCAATCATAAACGGCTGCCCGTGAAAATTCTCGGTGGTGATTCCAGGCCACGACCGCCAGCGTCCGTTTACCACCTCAACGCCCAGACAGTTTCCGCCGTCGCGTAGCTGTTCCGTCACATCGTAAATGTTGTAATAGGTATTGACCCGAATATTACTGTCGCTCGGACTCAAATCGCGGTCACCAATCCGCTCGCCGTTGAGGTAGGCGCGATAGTAACCGAGGCCACAGATATACAGACGGGCTTTCACCACCTTTGATGCATCAAATTCTTTCCGGAACAGATTGCCAGGCCAGACCTCCTCATCCAACTGTCGCTTTCTTCTGTCCTTATAGTCCTGGATATCCTTCGGATCGACCCGATCCTTGTAACCGATCATTTCAACGGCTTCAGCGATATTCGCAATCGCAACTTTCGTCCACAGTTCCGTGGCTTCGTTTGAACGGACCGGCCAAACCGAATCGATCCACATCGCACCGTCTTGGGTCCATTCCTCCTGAGAAAAATAGCCGGTATCGAACGGGGCAGGTTCCGAAACCTTGCCTGCCGTTCCGGTTTCGTCCCAAAGCTGGACCGTCCAGACATAATCCGTACGCGGTTTTAAATCGGTTTTAAGCGGATCGACCAACACAGAAGCATCGGATTCCACTTTACCGGAATCAAAAACAGTGTCCCCGCCCGCTCCTGCTTCTTTAAGAACCAGCCGATACGCCGTCTGCATTTGAGCCTTTTTCCCAGCCTCCGGCTTCATCTTCCACGAAAACCGCGGTTTCGACACATCCAGACCCACCGGACTCTTTTCCCCTTCGGTCGTCAAATCATACGCCATCCCTGCAAATCCCGTTGCTGCGATTGAAACCGCCGCTGCCAACATCATCCATTTGTTCATGACGATAAGACCCTCTCGTACTTCACTAAACTGAGCCATTTTTGTGCTCCTTCAAAACCGCATGTGATGGCTCATCTCTTTGCATCCGACTTCGGTGCCGAAGTTGACTCGTACCATCGCGCCCACTGCTGCTTCATGTTGGCCAGCTTCTCGGGATATTGTTTGGCGAGATCCACCGTCTCATTCATATCAATTGACATATCGAACAAGGCCCATCGATTTCCCTGGGTCACGGCCTTCCATTTTCCCTGGCGCAGCGCACGGCCATTCGCCCACTGCCAGTACAGGTCACTCTTTCTGGGTGAGGTCAAATCGCCTTGTAGCTGCGCCAGAAAACTCTCACCCGCCATGGGCGGAACGCTTGCCCCCTTGAATTCGGTCGGATATTCCGCACCCGTCAGCTCAACCAAGGTCGCCATCACATCAATAAAATGACCGGTGAATGCGCGATTAATCGTACCCGGCTTGGCAATTCCCTTCGGCCAATACGCGATAAAAGGCGTGCAGATGCCGCCTTCATAACTGTAGTTCTTTCCTTTGCGGAACGGCGTATTCGACACATTCGCCCAATCCCCGCCAAGCGACGCCCAGTAATCGATTCGTCCAATCATTTCCAGCGGAAGCCCATCCCCTGCCCGCTTTCCCTTTTTGTGAAGATTGTACTCGGGCATCTCTTCCGAACAGCCGTTATCTGCGGCAAACAGAATCAGCGTATTCTCCAGCTCGCCCAACTCGTCCAGTTTGGCGACCAGCTCGCCGACCTTCTGGTCCACTCGGTCAATCATGGCCGCATACACCGCCATTTTGCGCGCTTGAACGGCCTGCTGATCGGCGCTCAACTCGTTCCAACTCTTATGAGCGGGAGCGGACACCGCAGTACCTTCATCCATGAGCCCCAAGGCTTTCAGTTTCTTAATCCGCGCCGTGCGAATGGCTTCATAGCCCACCTTGTAGGTATCGGCATATTTTTCGATATCTTCCGGCCAAGCCTGAAGCGGATCGTGCGGCGCCGTATAGGCCAAATAGAGGAAGAACGGTTTCTCCTCCCCCTGATACTGTTCCAAATAATCCAACGCACGCTGTGTGTACGCATCCGTCGAATAGAAATCCTTCTCCGGCGGCGTATAAGGTTTCACGACCTTTTCATCAAGCGCCCAGCTCCGCCGTCCCGGCGACTTCTGCGCCGGTTTGGGTTC
>CAZCDU010000112.1:0-16126 GCA_964497125.1 uncultured Victivallales bacterium
GACCATGTCGAAGTGTAGTTGTCGTTGATGTCGGAATGTAGTTGTCGTCACCCACGGGACACAAAGATCGGTGCACGTGTACGGCGACCGGTCTTCGCTTTCGGCTACGGCCCGGCACGCGCGTATGGTGGACGAGTGAGAATCGTGATCCGCAAGCGTCGCCGTAAGCGTCGACCGATTCGCGATCGTGTGGACATCGGACGGGCCGACATGCTCTGACAAATGCCACCCCACCCGCTAACATATGTCAATGTCTCCTGTCATTTATCCTTGCATCCCCCATCGGCGAGGCGTACAATATGAGCAGTGTGATAGAGCCGTGTGCCCAAACAGTAGGATGGATCATGCGGTGTCTATGGCGTCGGCAGCATGCCCCCAGGCAGGCTGCTCACTACCGTATGGGCACTCGCTTGCGGCTGAATGGTTGCGTTTGCTCTAGCTGATGGGATTCTGTGAACGGAGGTCTGAAGATGATGAAACGTGTCGCTGGTTTCGTATGCAGTCTGGGGCTGGTTCTCGCGCTGGGGGGCACGGCGCAGGCGCAGATCTATTCGGAGAACTTTGATGCCATCGCAGGCACCTTCAATGGGGTCCAGTATCAGTCGGGAAACGCCCTGGCCGCCAATGCGAATCTTACGGGTTGGTCCAAGGCCGGCGCCGGGGCCATTCACGCCGTGAACCATGACGGCGCAGGAGACCTTGCGCCTATGCTGTGGGGAGGCTCCCCCAACATCCTCACGCTCAACGCAGCCATTGCCGGCTCGAATGTCGGTGGCACCTTCTACACGGTCGCCTTCGATGCCAGCCCATCGGTCTACCAGGCTGGGAGCCAGGCCTCGACAGCCGCCGACGGGGTGCTGGTCGAAGTGCTGCGCGGGGACAACAGCGTACTCGCCAGCCACACGACGCTTGTCACTGCGTGGGCCGGCAACATGGCCTTCGCTGCGGACAGTTTCCAGTACACCGGTGATGGCACCGGCGACATCCGCCTGCGCCTCACTCCGGTGAACCCGAGCAATAGCCGTTTTGGGGCCGGCGTCGATAACCTGACGTTGAGCGTGGTACCGGCGGCGCCCGTGATCCTGTCGAATACCAGCACGTCCGACGAGCGTCTATCCAGGGCCACCCTCAATGGCACGCTGGGCGTGGCCAGCACGAATGCGGATGTGTACGTCTACTGGGGACCGACGGACGGAACCACCAATACCGCGGCGTGGACCAATTCCGCTTACGTCGGCTCATGGACCAACGTGGCCTCGACCAATCTGAGCTACGCCGTCACCGGCCTGGACCACAGCACGTCGTACTTCTACACCTTCCGCGCGACCAACGACGGGACCAATGTCTGGGCCAGCCCGAGCACGAGCTTTTCGACGCTGACACCCACCGTTTTCACGGAGAATTTCAACAGTCTCACACCCGGCGGGGCGGGTACTCAAGCCGATACGGGTCTGGGGCTCACATTTGGCGGCAGCCTGGCCGGATGGTCGTTGTCCGGCGCCGGCACGATACACGCGGCGAACCTGGATGGTGGCGGCGACTGGGCCGTCATGTTCTACCAGGACAACGTGCTCACGTTGACCACCGGGATCGCCGCGAACCAGGCGGGCGTCACCTACAATGTGGAATTTGACTACGGCACGGCGGTCTACAGTGGGCTGTCCCAGAAGACCGAAGCAACCGACAGCCTGCTGGTCGAGGTACTGCGCGGGGACAATAGCGTGCTGGCCTCGGCCACCTTCGCGCCCGGCACGTGGGGCTTCGGCAACTACAACCTGGATGCGGGGCTGCATGGCACACTGCAGTACGTGGGCGACGGCTCAGGCGTCGTGCGGCTTCGGCTCGGACCCACGCCGCCCTACAACAGCGGCAACTTCGAGGGCGAAATCGACAACGTGTCGGTGACGATCTATGAGGCGACGCAGTTAGCATTCACGACGCAACCGGGCAACGGCACGGCCGGGGGCCCACTGGCGGCACAACCGGTCGTCGAGCTGCAGGACGTCCTGGGCAACGTGGTGACGACGGAGACGTCAACCGTGACGCTGGCCATCGGCACCGACGCCGGGCCGGGCGCCACGCTGAGTGGCACGCCGGCGCAGGCGGCGGTGGCCGGCGTGGCGGACTATAGCACCAATGCCCTGAGCATCGACCTGGTCGGCAGCGGTTACACCCTGGTCGCCTCGGCTGGATCCCTGCCAGGCGCCACCAGCGCAGTCTTTGATGTGACCTCCGGCGCCGGTGCGCCCGCCAAGCTGGCGTTCACGACACAGCCGGGCGGCGGGGCCAACCACGCGGTCTGGGGGACGCAGCCCGCGGTAACGCTACAGGATGCTTCCGGCATCGCCGTGACGGGCCTGGAGACCAACATTACCGTATCCATCCTGAATGACGCAGGCCCCGGCGCCACGCTGAGTGGCACGCAGACCATCGCGGTAGACACCAACACGGGCGTGGCAACCTTCACAGACCTGAGTATCGACCTCGTCGGTTCGGGCTATACGCTGGAGGCAACGGCGAGCGGGCTGACAAGCGCAACCAGCGCAGTGTTCAGCATCACCGTCGGCCCGGCGGCGCAACTGGCCTTCACGACGCAGCCGACCAATGGCTACACGGACTCCGCCTTCCTGCAGCTCCCCGCGGTGACGCTGCAGGATGCCTACGGCAATACCGTGGTCGGCACGGCCCAGAACGTGACGCTGGCGATCCAGAACAACGCGGGCCCCGGTGCCACGCTGAGCGGCACCACGATCGTCGCGGTGGATACGAGCACCGGCGTGGCGACGTTCGACGGACTGAGCATCGACAGGGTCGGCACGGGCTACACCCTGACGGCGACCGGCAATACGGTTCAGACAACGCCCGGCGTGGTGGTCAGCAGCGCGTTCGATATCCAGGCCGGAACCGCCTGGTCACTGGCCAACGACTTCACGCTGGCGACGAACAACAGTTCCAGCACCTGGTCCTTCCGGCTGGGGGCGAGTGATGCCGACCCCAAACCGACGCAGCTGCTCACGACCAACACACGCAATGCCAACCAGCTTTGGGCAACTGATTTTGGCAGCCCACCGACTATGTGGAGCGACGCATCCAGCTACTATGGCATTGGCAAGAACACGACGGGTGCAACACAGACCCGCTCCCTGGGGCCGAACGTTTCCTGGGCGCCGAACGAGGTCCTGCTCTGGCCGAAGAACACCTCTGGCACCGGCGGCTTCCCTGGGCGACTTGTGATCAGTTGGCTGGCTCCCTTCTCGACGACGGTGAACATCGACTACTCGTGGGGAACCGCGACCAGCAACGGCAACGGTGTTGGGCTGCGGGTCTGGCATGAGAGCACCGTTCTGAAGAACTGGAGCAATCCTTACCCGAATCCGGACAGCGGAACCGTCTCAAGTCTCGAGGTCGCGGCCGGTGACCGCCTGTACTTCGAGTATGACTCTTGGAACGGACAGGATGATGATGTCACCCGCACGGCCATCACGATCACCACCCTGCCCGCGACGCAGTTGGCCTTCTCGACGCAGCCGGGCAACGGCACGGCCGGGTCGCCGCTGGCGGTGCAGCCGGCCGTGGAGCTGCAAGATGTAAACGGCCACAAGATCACGAAAGAAGCGTCGACCGTGACGCTGGCGATCGGGAACGACGCCGGTCCGGGCGCGGTGTTGAGCGGCACGCTGTCGCAGGCCGCCGTGGCCGGCACAGCGGACTTCAGCACGAATGCCCTGACCATCGACAAGGAAGGCGTCGGCTATACGCTGGTCGCGACCGCTGGCACGCTGACAAGCGCGACGAGCGCTGTCTTCAATGTGAACGCGGGGGTTGGCGCACCGGCGAAGCTAGAGTTCACGACGCAACCGAGTGGCGGCAACAACAACGTGGCCTGGTCGACACAGCCGCAGGTGACGCTGCAGGATGCGTCGGGTCTGACCGTGGTGGGCGTCAACCAGAACGTGACCCTGTCGATCTCGAACAACCCGGCCGGCGGCACCTTGAACGGCACCGTGACGGTCGGGGTCGACACCAACACCGGTATCGCGACCTTCAGCGGACTGAACATCGATGAACCCGGCTCGGGCTACACGCTGGTGGCCTCGGGCGGGGCGCTCACGAATGACGTCAGCAGCCCCTTTGACATCACCATCGGCCCGGCAGCGAAACTGGCGTTCACCACGCAGCCGGGAGACGGCCTTCAAAACCTGGCCTTCTCCCCGCAGCCGGCGGTGACGTTGCAGGACGCCTTCGGCTATACCGTGACCGGCACGGCGCAGAACGTGACGCTGGCGATTGAGAACAACGCGGGGCCCGGCGGGGTACTGAGCGGAACGCTGACGCGGCCGGTGGACACGGTGACCGGCGTGGCAACGTTCAGCGGCCTGAACATCGACAAAACCGGCACGGGCTACACGCTGACGGCCACCGGCAACACGGTCAGCACGACCCCCGGCGTGGTGGTGAGCAGCGGGTTCAATATCTCGTACAATCCGTATCTTCTCTTCGAGGACTTCAATGGCTACTCCGGCAACCAGAACCTCACCCAGGCAGAGACGGGCCTCGAGCTCGCCGTCAACGGGAATGTCCCGGGTTGGACGGCCCAAGGCGCAGGCGTGATCCACGCCGTCGACCTGGCCAATCTGGGTGGGCAGTCGAACCCCTCCGACTGGGCCATCATGTTCTTCCAGGACAACGTGATCACGCTGAACATCGGGATTGCTGCGAATGACGCGGGTGTCATCTACTCCATCGACTTCGATTATGGTACGGCCGTCTACAGCGGATTGGACCAGAAGACGGAAGCAACGGACAGCCTGCTGGTCGAGGTCCTGCGCGGCGACAGCAGCGTGCTGGCATCGAACACGTTTGCACCGGGCACGTGGGGCGCGGGTAACTACAACCTGGATGCCGGGCTGCAGGGGACGCTTCGGTACATCGGCGACGGTTCCGGCAACGTCCGTCTCCGCATCGGCCCCACCCCGCCTTACACCAGTGGCAATTTCGAAGGTGAGATCGACAACCTGTCCGTGAGCCTGGGTGCGGCGATCGAGACCTTGTTCAAGTTCCGGTGAGCGCAGGCTACAGCACGGGGTTCAGGTTTCAGCCTGGCCCCGTGAGCAAGCCCAGGTTTTCAGGGATCTGAAGACCATGTCGCACACCTTGTCGCGCACCATGTCGATCTGGTGCGCGACAAGGTTCGCGACAGAGTCGCCGCTTCGCGGGGTTCTTAGAGACAAGGTGGCCAGCGGCAACCCGTCGTAGCGAGGTTGCTGCCCGCCGGTACCGACCCGGCTACGACAGCACGGCGAAAGGAGCAAGAACGGAGTGACCAAAAGAGAGAGAGCAGTTACCGTGAGTACGTTGGCGTCGATCGCCGCGGCGCTCGCCCTCGCGCCGACGGCGAGCGCGCAGACGATCTTCACCGAGAACTTCAATGGCATTACGGGGGCCTTCATCGGCGTCCAGCACCAATCGAGCAACGCCCTGGCCGTCAGTGCGGACCTGGCGGGGTGGGCGAAAGCAGGAGCCGGCACGCTTCACGCCGTGGACCACGACGGTGCAGGAGACCTGGCACCCATGCTGTGGGGCGGGGACACTGTCGGGGAAGCCAACATCCTGACGCTGAGTTCTGCTATCGCCGGTTCAAACGCTGGCGGGACCACCTACGAGGTCAACTTCGTTGCCAGCCCTTCGGTCTACGCGGGCGGAGGTCAGGAATCGACCGCCGCCGACGGCGTGTTAATCGAAGTGCTGCGCGGGGACAACAGCGTGCTGACCTCCTACACCTCGCTGCCCGGCGCGTGGGCCGGTAACATGGCGTTTGTCGCGGATGGTTTTCAGTATGTGGGTGATGGCAGCGGCGACATCCGATTCCGCCTCAGCCCGTCAAATCCGGGCGTGGGCCGTTTCGGATCAGCCGTTGACGACCTCACGCTCGACCAGGCGGCCGCGGCACCGATCGTGCTGGCAAACGACATCGCCACCGACAGGCACCTCCGTTCGGCCACCCTCACTGCGACACTCGGGGCACCGAACACCAACGCGCAGGTGCGTGTGTACTGGGACACCACGGACGGGACCAACAATCCCGCGGCGTGGTCAGAGAATGCCTACGTGGGGTCCTGGGCCAACGTGACGTCGGTCAATATCGGGCGGAAGGTCACCGGTCTGACGCCCGGTACGGTGTATTACTACACCTTCCGGGCCACCAGCGACGGGCTCGATGTCTGGGCCACCCCGAGCAAGAGCTTCTCGACACTCGTAAGCCCCGTATTCACCGAGGACTTCAACGGGATCTCAGGGGGCGGCTCCGGAACACAGGCGGATACAGGACTGGGGCTCAAAGCCGCGGCGACCCTCTCCGGCTGGACAAGTGAAGGTGCTAACGATCTGCATGCTGTGAACCTGGACGGCGCAGGCAACTGGGCGATTATGTTCTGGCAGGACAACGTGATGACGCTCGACACCTATATCGACGCGAACGAAACCGGCGTGATCTACAATGTGACCTTCGACTACGGCACGGGCACATACGCGGGCACAGGCCAGGCGACGATGGCGGGCGACGGTCTGCTCGTCGAAGTACTGCGCATCAACAACAGCGTGCTGGCCTCGACCAACGTCGCGCCGGGGGCTTGGGCATCAGGCAACTACAACTTGGATGCCGGCCACCACGGAGTGCTGCCGTACATGGGCGACGGCTCTGGATACGTCCGTTTGCGCGTCGGCCCCACCCCGCCCTACGACAGCGGCCGCTTCGAAGGTTCCATCGACAACCTGAGCATCACCATACCCGCACCCCCGCCGCCTGCCGGCACGATCCTCTGCGTTCGGTAGGTTATGTATGCGACGTGCACATGAACGCATGCCAGCAGCTCTGAGGGCCCTGTCCTGTCTGTTCCTGCTCTGCGGACAGGTGCGGGCGGGCGTTCTCTTCTCCGAGTCCTTCGATGGATTCACCGGCGGGAATTTCAATGGCGGGCAGTACCAGTCGAATCTGGATCTCGCGGTCAACGGTGATCTGCCGGGATGGACCAAGGCCGGGGCCGGGGCCGTACACGCGGTAGACCACGCCAACACGAACGGCAATATCAGCGCTCCCCGGGATTTTGCACCGATGCTGTGGGGCGGCAACTCGCCGGGGCAGGCCAATGTTCTGACACTGAACACGGCAATCACGAATGCCAACCTCGTGGGACAACGCTACGAGATCAGTTTCCTGGCCAGTCCCGCGGCGTACAAGGCAGGGGCACAGGCCTCGACGGCCGCGGATGGCGTGCTCATCGAGGTGCTTCGTGCAGACAATAGCGTGCTCGCAAGCCGAACGCATCTGTCCGGGGCATGGGTCGGAACAGTGAACCTGCAGCCGGGTGGCATGACCTACGTCGGGGACGGTTCCGGCGACATTCGGCTGCGTCTCGGTCCGTTGAATCCCGGGAACGGCCATTTCGGGTCCGCGATCGATGACCTGCAACTGGCAACTGGCGTCGCCGTGCCCCCCCCGGTCGCGTCGAACGGCACCGCCGTCATCAACGAGATTCACTACCATCCGCTGCTCAAGACCAGTCCTTCCGAATTCGTCGAGATCTACAACGCAGGGACGAATGCGTTGGACCTCGGCGGATGGCGCCTATCGGGCGGCGTGGACTATCTGTTTCCGGTCGGGGTCACACTGGCCTCCGGCGCGACCCTCACCATTGCCCAGGACACCAACGAGTTTGAGGTCGTTTTCGGCTTCGCGCCGTCAGGGCAGTGGGAACAGGGCGATAAACTCAGCAATGACGGGGAGCAGGTGACACTGCGCGACGGAAGTGACCGGAAGATCGACGAGGTGGACTATGGGGTCGGCTTTCCCTGGCCCACGGCGGCGAACGGCGCGGGGGCGTCGATGGAGCTGATCCATCCCTTCCTGGACAACGACCTGGGCGGTTCATGGCGAGCGAGTACCGTGCCGTCGCCGGGCAGTATGAACGTCGCGTTCACGACCAACGTTCCCCCGCAGATTCGCCAGGTCCGGCACCGCCCCGAGCAACCGGTGTCGGGCACCAACGTGCTGATATCGGCCAAGGTTACCGATCCCGATGGCGTGGCCTCGGTGACCCTGAGCTACCAGCTCGTCGACCCGGGGAGCTACATCCGCAGGAGCGACGGAGCGTATGAGTCGCAGACGAACTGGGTCGACCTTGCGATGGCCGATGACGGGCTGAACGGCGATGCCGCGGCGTCCGACGACACGTGGTCGGTGACACTGCCGGGGGCACTGCAGGTCCATCGCCGGCTTGTACGCTACCGCATCACCATGGAGGACAGCCTGGCCAACTCGGTTCGAGTCCCCTACCCCGACGACGAGCAGCCCAATTTTGCCTACTTCGTCTACGACGGCGTCCCGGCGTGGCGCGGAGCGAACAACCCGGAGGGGATCGGAAGCGAAACCAACGTCGTGACCTTCGGCACCAACGTCATGCGCAGTCTGCCCACCTACCACCTGCTCGCCCGGGCGGATGATGTATCCGACAGTCAGTACAGTCCAACCTTCGATGAAGTGGAGTTCTTCGGAACCATGGTTTACGAGGGGACGGTATACGATCATATCCGCTTCAGAAACCGGGGCGAATGGTCGACCTACAAGACCGGCAAGAACAAATGGAAACTGAAGTTCAACCGAGCACGCGACATTGAAGTGCGTGACAACGACGGCAAGAAGTACTCCGAGAAACGTGACATCTTGAACTTTGAAGCCTGCGCAACACCGCACTCCATTCCCAATCGGGGGATGGCCGGCACAGGACACACCGTCGCGCGAAAGCTGTTTGAACTGGCCGGTGTGCCCGCGCCCTCCACGTCGTACCTCCATTTGCGGATCATCGACGGCGTCAACGAAGACAGCGCGACGAACCAGTACGATGGCGACCTCTGGGGCCTCTATATGCACAACGAGCAGGCAGACGGGCGCTTCCTCGAGGCACGTGGTTTGCCCGACGGGAATGTCTACCTGATGCAGGGGAGCGGCAACATGAAGAACCAGGGGCCGACGCAGCCATCCGACGGCTCTGACCTGGCGGCATTCCGCGCCGGGTACAATGCCAGCCAGACCATCGACTGGTGGCGCTCAAACGTGGACCTGCCGGTCTACTTCTCGTTCCGAGCGGTCGGTCGCGAAATCAACAACCACGACATGCGAGAAGGCTGGAACTATATCATGTACCACCACACGAACGGTCAGTGGCTGACGATCCCCTGGGACCTGGATCTGCTGTACACGGCGAAGCCCCATCACTCCGGCGTGATGAACATCCAGAACTGCCTCTCTCAGCACGCAGCCCTGAACATTGAATACAAGAACCGGGGGCGGGAGCTGCAGGATCTTCTATTTACACCAGACCAGTTGGGGCAGGTGGTCGACGAAGCCGCCGCGTTTGCCAACCCCGTCGGCCAACCGCTCACCTTCGCTGACGTCGACCAGTTGATGTGGAATTACAATCCGCTGACGCAGCCTGGATTCGAAGGCGCTTTCTACCAGAACCCATCCGTTAACAGCCAGTTGCGAGGCGCAGGCGTCACCCGAACACTGGTGTCGGCTGACCACGAAGGCATGGTGCAGTGGATCAAAGACTTCCTGCTGAGCCCGTCGGACAGCGGTGGCAGCACGGGAGACAACTCGCCGGGCTACGGGTATCTTTTCCTGGCCAGCGAGGTGGCCGATGCCCAGATCCCGGACACGCCGACCATCGTGTATGCCGGCAGCACGAACTACCCGGCGAACGACCTGTCGTTTCAATGCAGCGCCTACAGCGGGGCTTCCGCCTTCGCCGCGATCAAGTGGCGCATCGGTGAAATCACCGACACAAACAGCCCCGCCTACAAGCCGAACAAGCCCCGGCGGTATGAGGTCGAATCGCTGTGGGAGAGCGCTGAGATCACAGACGACAGCATCACCACGGTGACGGTGCCCAACGTCGTCGAGGTCGGTCACGCCTACCGCGTGCGTTGCCGCATGAAAGACGTCACCGGCAGATGGAGCCACTGGTCGGCGCCCGTGGAGTTTGCGGTGGGGCCGCCGGACAACCTGATCGCCCTCCGTGACAATCTCCGCGTCAGCGAGGTCATGTACGACCCGCCGGAAGGTAGCGACTACGAGTTCATCGAGCTGTACAACACGGGGACCTACCCGCTGGATATCGCCGATGTGGGCCTGTCCGATGCGGTCGATTTCTCCTTCTCGGACGGCGGCGTGACCAATCTGGCTACGAACGCCTACGTGGTGGTGGTGAGGGACCTTGCGGCATTCTCATCGAAGTATGACACCAACGGCATGGTGATCGCCGGCGAGTACACAGGAAAGCTCGGTAACGGCGGTGAAGAGCTTGAGATCCTGGGGGCCGGGGCAGCGGAGCTCTCGACGTTCGAATACAACGACGCACGCGGCTGGCCGCTGGCCGCGGATGGTGCCGGACATTCGCTGGTGTCGCTCGTCACGAACGGCCAGGAACCCGGAGTGCTCGACTACGGTGGCAACTGGCGGGCGAGCGCGTTTATCGGCGGCTCTCCGGGCGAGGCTGATCCGGAGCCGATTGTCGATGTCCGGATCAACGAGTTTGCCGCGCATACCGACACGGGGCTGGCGCCACCGAATGATTCGGATGACTGGATCGAGCTGCATTCTGTCGCGAACATCACGTTCAACGACTGGTACTTGAGTGATGACGCCGGCAATTTGAAGCAGTGGCAGATCCCGGCCGGCACCGTCATTACCGCCGGCGGCTGGGTCACGTTCTACGAGAGCACCGGCTTCCACAGCAACCGGATCGACGGGTTTGGACTGGATAAGGCGGGTGAGCAGATCTACCTGTCCTACCTGCCCGGCACAGACGCAGACCGGGTGGCGGACTGCCTTCGATTCGAAGGGCAGGAAAACGGCGCGTCGTTGGGACGCTATCCGGACGGGGCCGCGTTCTGGTATGCCATGACGCTGACCCCGACCGCATCAAACCAACTTGCGGCGGTCGAGCCGGTCATCAGTGAGATCATGTATCACCCAGCCGCCGTCGGTACCAACGCCGCCGACAACACCGCTCTTGAATATCTTGTGATACAGAACGGCGCCACGAACGAGGTCGAGCTCTGGAACGCGGCGGGGCCCTGGCGTGTCAGCGGCATCGGCTACACGCTACCATCCAACACGGTGATTGGCGCTGGAGCGTCCCTGACCGTCGTGGCTTTCGATCCGGGCCATGCCGCGGCCGTCAGCAATTTCCTGGCCGCGCATGGTCTCACCGGGACGCCCCCGAACCTGCTGGGGCGTCACAACGGGAGGCTGTCCAATACGGGCGAGCGACTCGCCCTTGAACGCCCACAGGAACCGGACGCGGAGGGCGAGGGAGTATCCTGGGTCATCGTAGATGAGGCCATCTACTCGTCCCTCGCACCATGGCCCGATGCCTCCGCCAACGGTGCGGCGCTTCACAGAATCGATCTGCGGCATTCGGGGAATGATCCGCTGAACTGGACTGCAGCCCGGCACACCCCGCTTGCGACATCCGCGGGAACGGTTCTTGTGGTTCGGTAACGGCGCCGTGACCTCGGGGCTGCTATGGCATGCGCATTTTGATGTGGACTTCAAAATACTCACGAGTATTTCAAAACATCACTTTCCGGATGGCGCCCAGCACGCCGGCGCGGTCGCCGAGCTCGGAGCAGACGACCTCGCAGCGGGTCAGGCCCTTTTGAAGCAGCAGCCCTGGGTCATGGTGGCATTGATCTTCGCGAGGTCGACCACTCCAGGCACGGCCGGTGAGCGGCCGCGGGGAATGGCCTTGCGGGGGATTCTGGCTAGGAGGTCACCTTCGCCACATCACGTCTGAATGCGGCATCCACACGGGCGAGATTGGCAACCAACGGGTCGAGCCGTTGGGGATCGACATCGAAGGCATAGGCATGCGCGAAGAAGTGCCTGAAGGCCAAGTAGTCCCGAATGCCGTGTGCCGTCTCGCTCGAGAGTATGCCGGACGCTGATGCCGTTTGCAGCAACTCCTTGTGCCACGAATCACCGGTGGGCAAAGCGATGCCGCGGGACCGCAACACCTGTTTCACGATGTTCTCAATGCCGTTGTAGAAGGACTGGATCAGCGCCGCCACTCCTGCCAGTCCAATTCGGACAGATCCGGAAGAGAATCAACGGCGGGCACACGTGCCAGAACGCCATCTATGTTCTCCAACTCCGCTGCAATCCGTTCGGGCAGGTCAGCCATAGACGGTAATTCCTTCACGCCGTATGATGTCAGTGAACATGCTCTTTCGGCCCAGATCCACAAGATCCACCGGCTTTGAAAGACCAAAGATCAGGTCCGCATAGAAGGAGAAGAACCGCGATGACGCCAACCCTTCGACGGCGAGGTCTATGTCATGGGCCTCCGCTGAATCTGTGGCGCTGCTGCCGAACAACAGCACCCTGGCAACACCATAACGGCGGGCGATATCTTCAATCTTCGTTTTGTCACCTGGCGAGAGCATTCTCAAAGTCCTCTATAGAGAAGAATATGCCGAAGAGGTAGCCATGCGCAAGGAGCAAACCGAATACTCGCGTCGCTAGACGCGGGACGCGAGTCCGCCAGTCCCGCGAGCCTGCCACGCCGTAGCCGCGAAGCGCGCAGGCGGGTCCATCAGTCCCGCTTGCCGCTCACCTGCACCTTGCGGATGGCGCCCAGCACGCCGGCGCGGTCGCCCAGCTCGGAGCAGATCACCTCGCAGCGGGTCAGGCCTTTCTGGAGGAGCCAGCAGCCCTCGTTCATCGTGGCCCTGATCTTCGCCAGCAGCGCGGGAGACCGCTCGGCCAGGCCGCCGACGAAGACGATCTTCTCGGGCTGCATGGTGAGCACGACGTTCGCGCAGAGGCGGCCGAGCAGAACGGCAATGCGGTCGAGAATGGCCTGGGCAACCGCGTCGCCACGGTCGGCAGCATCGAAGACCATGTGCGAGGTCACCGCTTCCGGATCGCCGCCGCATGATTCGTGAAGCACCGTTTGCTCACCGGCCTCAACGGCCAGCCGCCCGTGTTTCGCGATGCCGCCGCCGCAGACCATGGTGTCGACGCAGCCGACGGCGCCGCACTTGCAGGGCCAGTCGTCGTCGCTCACGCGCGAATGGCCGAACTCAGGAAAGAGATTGTCCGGATATTCATGCACCTTGCCGTCCGTCACGATGCCCGCCCCAAGGCCTGTGCCCCAGGCCAGCACCACGAAGCGTTTACAGGACCG
This sequence comes from uncultured Victivallales bacterium, assembly GCA_964497125.1. GTDB lineage: Bacteria > Verrucomicrobiota > Kiritimatiellia > UBA8416 > UBA8416 > CAYLXP01. Next base: position 13,248 of record CAZCDU010000112.1, read on the forward strand.
CCCTACCCCGGCCCAGTTCTCGCCCCAGGTGGGGATCACCGTATCGACGTCCGCAACGACCGGGACGCCGTAGTGGTCTGCAATGGGGTGGGTCAAAGACGCTCCGGCCATGAAATCCCAGTCGGGCCCCCAGGCGATCACGCCGGTTTCGCGATCCACCACGGCCGGCACGCTGATGCCGATGCCCTTCAGCGCGTCACCCGGGCAACCCGCCTGCGCCAGAGCCTGGTCAACGCCCTCAATGATCTGCCGCGTGAGATCCTCGGGTGTACCGCGCGTGTAGGGCGCCTTCGTATAGCAGGCAAGATCCGGCTCAGATCCGGCAACGACGCCGAAGCGGACGTTGGTCTTGCCGAAATCAACTCCTGCGAAACATGGTTTCATTGTGTCGCCTCTTCTTGTCGTTCTAGGACTAGCGACTCGTGACGCGCAGGGCGGCAGCCGAAGGCCTCCCCCTTTGTCGCATACCTTGTCGCGAACCAGATCGACATGGTGCGCGACAAGGTGTGCGACATGGTTCCTCAGAGCCCTCGGCCCGCCGTCCACCGATCACCGATCACCGCCTACCCCTTCACGGCAGCCAGCGTCTGCTCCGCCAGCGCCTGGTCGATGAACAGGCTCGAGATCAGTCCCGTGCGCAACGCGCCAAGGGTGGCAATCGCTTTGTCCGGGCCGCTGGCGACAGCAATCATGTTCTTGACGGCGCGGAGCTGGTCTGCGTTGGCGGCGATCATGCGGTCCTCAAGGCCGCTTTCGAGAATGGTCCCTTCGCGATCGAAGTAGATCCCGCAGATGTCACCCACGGCCCCGGCTTCGATTAGCCGCGGCAGATACTCCTCGCCGATGTAGACGATCATGCCGGGCACTGGGGGCACGACACCGATGCCTACGCAGCCGGCATCGATCCCGTTCCAGAGGTCGATGACATCGCCGATGCCTGCCTCCTGGACCAGCGCATCCCGCAGGGCCGCCTTGCTGACGACCATGGGCAGCGACAGAAAGTGTGGCGTCGCGTGCAGATGCTCGGACGCACGCATCACGAGCTGGTTCATCTGGCTGTGCATACCCGAGTGGCCGCTCTCGCCCATCAACGGAAGCACGGCAACGCCGGAGGCCTGGGGGGGCTTAAGCAGATCCGCAACCATGCTGGTTGTGCGGCCCCATCCCATGCCAAGCGTGTTGCCATCCTCGATACTGCCGGTCAGGGATTCCGCCGCAGCCGTTGCCACGGCACGGACAGCCAGCTCGAGAGCGCCATGCGGAGTCGGGACCACCGTGATGTGGCTGACCCCTGTCGCTTCCGCCAGCGCGGTGGCCAGCCCGGAACAGGCGCTGTCCGGTTCGACAATCTGGATTCGCACAATCCCCGCCGCTCGCGCACGCTGAAGGTACTGCGCAATCAGGGAACGCGAGACGCCGAGACGATCGGCAATCTCCTGCTGGGACAGCTCCTCGTCGTAATACAGCCGGGCGACCTGCACCAGCGTCCCCTGTATGGCATCTGTAGGCAACGGTCTACTCTTCTTCATGTACCCTAAGCTATCAGAGCCAGCGGAGCATTAACAGGCACAGTTTCACCTTCAGGCACCAGGATCTTCGTCACCACACCGGACGCCGGCGCCTCGACTTCCAGCAGGGATTTGTCTGTCTCGATTTCGAGAACAATGTCGCCCTCCTCGATCGCCTGCCCCTCCTGCACCTTCCAGTCGGAAACGGTGCCTTCCTCCATCGTCTCGCCGAATTTCGGCATCGTCAGTTCTGTTGGCATTCTAACTCCTTCAAGATTGCTCGTTACTGCTTACTTGCTTCCGACTACCCCGCGAAGCGGGCCTTCGTCGTAAACCTTGTCGCGCACCAGCTCGACAAAGTGCGCGACATGGTCTTCAGCCCCAATCTTCAATTTTCAGTTTTCAATTCTCTCACCGCCCCCGCGATCGACTCCGCGCCGGGGATGACCTCGCGCTCCAACGTCGGCCCATACGGGATGCCCGTGCGGATGGAGCAGTGGCGCTTGACCGGCTTCTTCAGCTCGCCGAAACAGCGCTCGTGCACGACCGACGAGGCCTCACCGCTCCAGCCACCTTCGGCAGGCGCTTCGGTAACGACCAGGCAAAGCCCGGTCTTCTTCACCGACTCGGTAATCGTTTCCTTATCCAGCGGCCAGAGTGTGCGCGGATCGATCACCTCGCAGGAGATCCCCTCCTCCGCCAACTGCTCGGCCGCCTGCAGCGCGAACGAGACCATCCATGAGGTGGCGATGATCGTCACATCGTCGCCCGCGCGTTTGATGTCGGCTTTGCCCAGCGGAATCAGGTATTCTTCCTCGGGTACCTCCTGCTTGTCGAAGTACAGGCACTTGTGCTCGATGAACACCACCGGGTTGTCGTTGCGAATGGCCGACTTGAGCAGTCCCTTGACGTCGTACGGTGACGACGGCATGACCGTAATCAGACCGGGGACGTTGACGAACCAGTTCTCAAGGCTCTGTGAATGCTGCGACGAGTTGCGCCGCCCGGCGCCGCCCTGGGTCTTGATCACCATCGGCAGCTTGATCTTGCCGTTGGAGAGCTGGCGCCACTTGGCCGCATGGTTCACGATCTGGTCCATGGCGATCGAGATGAAATCGATATACATGAACTCCACGATCGGGCGCATCCCCATCATCGCACTACCCACACCGCAGCCGGCAATCGCCGCCTCGGAGATGGGGGCGTCCTTGATCTGGTCCGGCCCGAACTCCTCGAGCAGCCCGGTCGATGAGCGGTACAGACTCCCCCAGCGGCCAACGTCTTCCCCCATCAGGAAGACGTTCTTGTCGCGCTGCATCTCCTCCCGGTAGGCCTGCTTGATTGCTTCTCCAAAAGTAATTACCGGCATGC
>CAZCDU010000113.1:0-16033 GCA_964497125.1 uncultured Victivallales bacterium
GGAAAACGGCGGGGCTCCCGTTACCGTATACAGCGACTCCCGCTACCTGGTGGACATGTTCAACGGTGGCCACGCGGCAAAGTGGCGCGCGAACGGATGGCGACTGGCGAGTCGCAAACCGGCGTTAAACGTGGATCTCTGGGAATGCCTGCTTGAACTCGCTGGCGAGCATGTCAGCTTTGAATGGGTTAAGGGGCACAATGAGCATCCAGAGAATGAGCGTTGTGATGAAATGGCCGTCGAAGCCCGACTACGGGAAGGCCTCCCGCCCGATACCGCCTATGAGGCGATCAAAGCCATGCCGGAGCCGGAACAGTTGAGTCTGTTCTGATCTGCTAGTGTGAGACCTCATCGTCACTCCACTTGCTCTTGAGCCCTACCACTCGGAGAATGGGGGCTACTTCAGTACGCGCCACTCTCCGAGTGGCAAGCGCACTCTCGCCAAGTTCCATCGCTGGGTGGACCTCCACCACTTAATCAGTATCCGGCATCCGCTATTGAAACCGGTGGGCCGGAAGATTACCATTGGGCATGAGCTCGTTCATTCTGGCATTGGATCAGGGGACCACCAGTTCCCGTGCCGTCATCTTCGATGATGATGGCAATATCGTTTCGGTCGCTCAGCAGGAGTTTGAACAGCTGTTTCCGCAGGGCGGCTGGGTTGAACACGATCCCGACGCCATCTGGCAAACGCAGTTGGCGACCGCCCGCGACGTATTGGTGAAGGCGGATCTGTCGGCCGCCGACATTGCGGCCATCGGCATTACCAACCAGCGTGAAACGGTCGTGGTCTGGGACCGGCGGACCGGCAGTCCCATCCACAACGCGATTGTCTGGCAGGACCGTCGCACGGCTCAGCAGACGGATATCCTGAAGGCGCCCGATACGGCCAGGCTTATCCGTGAGAGGACCGGCTTGTTGCCGGATCCCTATTTCTCCGCCAGCAAGATTCGCTGGATTCTCGACAATGTAAGTGGCGCACGCGAGGCAGCTCGGGATGGCCACCTGGCATTTGGCACGATTGATTCCTGGCTGATCTATCGGTTGACTGGCGGGACCATGCATTGCACGGATGTATCGAATGCCAGCCGTACGATGCTCCTGGACATTCACACTGCCACCTGGGACGACGATCTGCTGGCTCTGTTTGATGTTCCCCGCTCCATGCTGCCGGATGTCGTCGACAGCAGCGGGGCTGTCGGGGTCGCATCCGGCGAGCTGCTGGGGGCTGAAGTGCCGATCGCGGGAATCGCAGGCGATCAACAGGCGGCACTGTTCGGGCAGTTGTGTCTCGAGCCCGGCATGGTAAAGAACACGTATGGCACGGGATGTTTCATGTTGGCTCAGACGGGTGATCAGCCGGTGATGAGCCAGTCACAGCTTCTGACAACCGTTGCCTGGCGTTTGGCTGGGCAGCCCATGCAGTATGCGCTCGAAGGCAGTGTCTTTATCGGTGGGGCGGCAATCCAGTGGCTACGGGATGGGTTGGGGATTATCGATTGCGCACCCGATGTTAACGCGCTGGCCGAGGGTGTAGCCGACAGTGGTGGCGTTATCGTGGTTCCCGCCTTTGTGGGCCTGGGGGCTCCGTACTGGGATCCGAGTGCGCGCGGGGCTATTCTGGGGATAACACGCGGCACGACATCTGCCCATATTGCGCGTGCCACGCTGGAGGGGATTGCGTTTCAGGTTGCTGATGTCCTTGAGGCCATGGAGCGCGACATGGGCCATGCGCTCGCCCATCTGCGAGTGGATGGCGGCGCGGCCGCCAGTGATCTGCTGATGCAGACACAGGCCGACATCCTGGGTCTGGATGTGCAGCGCCCCCGGATCACCGAAACCACTGCTCTTGGCGCTGCCTACCTGGCAGGCCTGGCCGTTGGCGTCTGGCCGGACATTGAAACGCTCCAGCCGCACTGGCAGCTCGACCACACCTTCCAGCCGGCATCCAGCGATGCCGAGAGGCGCGGGGCACGCTCCCGGTGGTCGGATGCCGTGGCCCGCACGAAAGCCTGGAGTGCTTGAGCCATCTAGCGTCTCCGTCGCCGGCCCTGCTGCCCTGCAACGACGGCGGATAGACTATTGCGGGGGCAGGGGCGTTGTCGTAAGGTGAGGCATGCGTGTTACGGGGGGTAGTATGAGGGGGCGGCCGATTCGCGTGCCGCGTGTGGATGTACGTCCCACGCAGGACCGCGTGCGTGAAGCCCTGTTTTCCGCACTGCAGACGCGGATCCCGGGAGCACGGATCCTGGATCTCTTTGCGGGGTCGGGAGCCTTGGGGCTGGAGGCGTGGAGTCGCGGTGCTTCAGAGGTGACCTGGGTCGAGGAAAGTGGCCGCGTCTTTCCTATATTAAAGGGGAACATCTCGACGCTCTGTGGCGAAGAGGGCGTTTTCCCTCCGGAATTGCGTTGTGTTCGGGCCGATGTTTTCAGTTTTTTGAGAAAAGGGCTTGCAGGGACGAGTTTTGACATTATCTTTGCCGACCCTCCGTACCAGAAGGGGAAGCGACCGGATAAGTCGCCAGCGGTGGACCGCTTGCTCGAGGGTGTTGCGACGTCGGACTGGCTTGTAGCGGATGGCATCCTGGTCCTGGAGCAGGGAGCCGCTGAGCCGGAACCGGAGAACGAGGCGTGGGAGATGATCCGCGATAAGCGTTATGGCGGGTCGCGATTACGTTTCTTCAAACGGAAAGGAAGAGAGACATGACAAGTATTGCCATATATGCAGGTACATTCGATCCGCTGACGTTCGGTCACTTGGATTTGATTGAGCGTTGTGCCGAGATCTTCCCGAGCCTGATCGTGTCTGCATCGGCGGATACGGTTAAGAAGACCCTTTTTCATGCCGAAGAGCGTGCCGATATGATCCGCCGGGTCGCACAGCGGCTTGAACTGAAGAACGTCTCCGTCGATGTTTTCGACGGCTTGCTGATTGATTATGCGCGCGCCAAGGGGGTCCGCGTCATTATTCGTGGGCTACGTGCTTACTCCGACTTCGAGTATGAGTTCCAGATGGCTCTGACGAACCGCAAGCTGGCCCCCGAGATCGAAACGCTGTTTATGATGCCGAAGGAGATCCATAGTTACGTGAGCTCCAGCACGGTCAAGGAAGTCGCCAAACTCGGTGGTCGTACGGAGGATTTCGTGCCACCAGAGGTCAGGCAGGCGCTGGAGGTCCAGTTTGGACGATAGTCTTACTATATATATAGAGGACATCTCGCAGGATGGCGGGCACTATGAGGGAAGCCTCTCGCCCCAGGCACTGGCGCTTGAGGGGGATACGTTCGTCCGCTGCAAGGGGCCGCTTGCCTATGCCCTCGACGTGTCGCTCGTTTCCGATGAGTTCCTTGTCTACGGTTCGCTTGGCACCGAGGTGGAGATGTGCTGTTCGCGCTGCTCGGTGTTTTTTCCCGTTCCCGTGGCAGAACCGGCCTATCACTACGATCAGGAGCTCGATGAAACGACTGAATCTGTGGACTTGACCGAGGATATGCGCGAAGCTATCATCCTCGCCTTTCCGTCGTACCCGGTCTGCAGTTCTGGCTGTAAGGGGCTTTGCCCGCAGTGTGGTGCGAACAAGAATGAAGGCGAATGTCATTGTAAGCCGCCCGCCGATAATCGTTGGGCGGCTTTAGAGGGTTTGGGTTAGGAACAACGAAGGAGCTGACATGGCTGTACCCAAAAGAAAAGTATCGAAGAGCAAGTGCCGGACCCGTAAACGGTCGCACGGAACAGTCGTGCGGGCTGCTAAGGCCTGTCCCGAGTGCGGGGCTCCCCAGCAGCCTCATCGTGTCTGTCCTGCCTGTGGCCAATATCGTGGTCGCCAGGTTCTGACAGTCGAGAGCGACTGAATATAACTAAGGCGGGAGCGACGATGCGAATCGCTGTCGATGCCATGGGTGGTGACCACGCGCCTCGCGAAGTGGTTGCCGGCGCCGTAGAGGCCGCAAGCGGTCTTTCTGGTGTTACCGATATCACGCTGGTTGGGGATGAATCGGCCATCAAGGCTGAGCTGGACCGTTGTGGTCAGGTGCCATCCACCATCCACATCCGCCATGCCTCGCAAGTCGTGGAGATGGATGAGGCCCCGGCCCTGGCGATTCGGCGCAAGCGCGATTCCTCAATCGGGCGTGCCGTTGAGATGGTCAAGGCGGGTGATGCCGATGCCGTTGTTTCCGCGGGAAACACGGGGGCGGTCGTTGCCGCGGCCACCCTCAAACTACGTACCCTTGAGGGCGTGGATCGTCCGGCGATTGCCGCGGTCATGCCGACGTGCGGAAATCCCCTCGTGCTCGTTGATGCCGGTGCGAACCTCGACTGCGGGCCGCGTATGCTGCAGCAATTCGCGATCATGGGTAGTGTCTATTCCAGCGCCATCCTAGGGCCGGAGAATCCCGTTGTTGGCTTGCTGAGTATCGGCGGCGAAGACATCAAAGGCAACGAAACCACCAAGGAGACGTTTCAGCTGCTGCAGGATTCATCGCTGAACTTCCGTGGTAATGTCGAAGGGCACGACCTGTTCGAGGGTGAGACCGATGTTGCGGTCTGTGATGGATTCGTCGGTAATGTTGTCCTGAAGACCGGCGAAAGTACCGCGCATGCATTTGCCCACTGGATGAAGCAGGAGTTCAAGAAGAACTGGATTCGTCTGCTGGGATGTGCCTTACTGCGTGGCGCACTGTTGTCAATGAAGGCCCGGTTAGACCCGGAGATGTATGGTGGCGCGCCCCTGTTGGGGGTGAATGGTGTCTGCATTATCACGCACGGAAGCTCATCCCGGCGTGCGATTTACCACGCGATCCGCGTGGCCGCAGAATCAGTACATCATCACGTGAATGAAGAGATCGTATCGCAGATTGGGAAGCTGAGTAGTACTTCATGATGGATGAACGCAAAACAGAACATGGCATTGTCATTGCCGGTACCGGATCTTATTTGCCGGAACGGATTCTGACGAATGCAGAGCTCGAGACGTTGGTCGAGACCAGCGATGAATGGATCGTAACCCGGACGGGTATGCGCGAACGCCGTATCGCACGTGACGATGAACCGACCTCGGAAATGGCCTCCGCGGCCGCCAAAGAGGCCCTCGAAAACGCAGGGATTTCCGGCGAAGATGTGGACCTGATCATTGTGGCAACCGTCACACCTGATATGCCTTTCCCCAGTACGGCCTGTATGGTCCAGGACGCGGTTGGCGCCACGAAGGCCCTCTGCTTCGACCTGGAAGCAGCCTGCTCCGGCTATCTCTACGCCCAGGAAGTGGGCCGTGGCATGCTGCTTAGCGGCATGTACAACACCGCACTTGTGATCGGTGCCGAGAAAATGAGCGCCGTGACGGACTGGGAAGACCGTGCAACCTGCGTCCTCTTCGGTGATGGCGCCGGTGCGGCCGTCCTGAAGCGGTCAGACTCCAAACGCGGTATCCTGGCTACGACCGTCGGGTCCGACGGCTCGCTGGGTGAGCTCCTCATGATCCCCGGCGGCGGGAGCCGTACTCCCGCAAGCCACGATTCCGTTGATCAGCGGCAGCACTACATGAAGATGGCCGGGAACAACGTATTCAAGCATGCCGTACGCTGTATGACCGAAGCCGGTCGGGATGCGCTGGAGAAAGCGGGCCTAACGGTCGAAGACGTCGACTGGGTGGTTCCTCACCAGGCCAACATGCGGATTATTAAGGCCATCGCAGATCGTACTGGAATCTCGATGGATAAGGTTGTCATCAATCTTGATCGCCTGGGCAATACCACGGCGGCCACGGTTCCGCTGGCATTGGATGAGGCCGTTCGTGATGAACGGATCAAGCCGGGTGACATTGTACTGATGATTGTATTCGGTGGTGGCTTCACATGGGGCGCCACGGTACTGGAGATGTAGGGCTGGTCGTCCTGGCCGGCACGCAGCAGGCGTGCATTCTGCAATGCAGAAAGCCTGATAGCGAAGAAACAGGAGAAACACAATGGCAACACGCGCAATTATATTTTCCGGGCAGGGAGCCCAATCCGTTGGCATGGGCAAAGATCTGGCAGATGCCTTTCCTGCCTGCAAAGCTCTGTACGACACGGCTGACGAGGTGCTCGGTTACAAGCTCTCCGAGATCTGTTTCGAAGGACCGGCTGAAGAACTGACGAAATCCAACTACTGCCAGCCGGCAATCTTCGTGACCAGCATCGCCTGCTACACGGCGCTCAAAGAGACTGTTCCGGGACTTGATGCCGCCATGATGGCCGGTCTCAGCCTGGGTGAGTGGTCCGCGCTGCACGCCGCCGGGGCACTCTCTTTCGAAGACACCCTGCGCGTTCTCGAAGTCCGTGGCCAGGCCATGCAGGAAGCCTGCGAAGAAAGAGATGGCTCGATGGTCAGCGTGATCGGGCTGTCAAGAGACCAGCTGCTTGAGATTTGCGAAGCCACCGGCGTGGAGCTGGCGAACCTCAACTCCGAGGCCCAGACTGTACTCTCCGGGGAGCGTGAGGGAATTGAGAAGGCAGCGGCCATGGCGACGGAGATGGGCGCGAAGCGCGCTATCGTGTTGCAGGTTGCCGGTGCATTCCACTCTTCACTGATGGCTTCGGCTACACCGAAACTGGAAGCCGCCCTGAGTAACGTCACCATCCAGACGCCCGCGATTCCCGTCCTCGCGAACGTGACCGGGCAGCCGCACGGTGGTGCTGATGACATCCGTGCCACCATGCTGAAGCAGGTGACCGGGTCGGTACACTGGTACGAGAGCATCAATGCCATGACAGCCGCCGGCGTAGGTGAGTTTATCGAGTGTGGTCCCGGCGCCGTTCTGACGGGGCTGATCAAGCGCATTGCCGAGCGCGGTACCCCACTGCACAACATCTCGAATGTGGCGACACTGGAGAAGACGACTGCGGCCCTGGCCGGCTAATTGATGGAGGACATGATGGGTATACTAGATGGAAAAACAGCATTAGTGACCGGTGCGGCTCGCGGCATCGGCCAGGCCATTGCCAAGGAACTGGCGAGCAATGGCGCGAATCTCGTGCTATGTGACCTGCAGGCAGACTGGTTGGCTGAGACCACCGGGCTAGCCGAAGGGCTGGGCGCGACAGTCAAGTGCATCTCGGTTGACGTCAGCAACAGTGATGACGTCACGCAGGCCGTCAAAGAGGCCGCCGAAGCCTTCGGGGGCATCGACATTCTGGTTAACAACGCCGGGATTACCAAAGATGGCCTGATGATGCGCATGAGTGAGGAGGATTGGGACGCCGTCCTCTCCGTGAACCTAAAAGGGACCTTCCTTTTCACCAAAGCTGTCTCCCGTCCAATGATGAAACAGCGGGGTGGTGCGATCGTCAATATTGCCTCAATTATTGGCTTGATAGGAAATGCAGGGCAGTGTAATTATGCGGCATCCAAGGCGGGGGTAATCGCCTTGACCAAGTCGACAGCCAAGGAATTGGCGGCACGGAACATTCGTGTCAACGCCGTGGCGCCCGGCTTCATTGAATCGAAGATGACGGAAGTCCTGCCTGAGGACGTAAAGCAGAAGATGCTGGACCAGATACCGATGAAGCGCTTCGGGGAGCCCGGGGATGTAGCGCGTACGGTACTGTTCCTTGTGACGGAAGCTTCCTCTTATATGACTGGGCAGGTCTTAACAGTGAGTGGTGGAATGGTCATGTAGGGGTTGGCCCCACGTGATCGGTGAATCGAGAAACAACGCAGAAGGAGAGACGAAATGGCACTCGAAGACAAAGTAAAAGAAATCATCGTTGAGCAGCTTGGTGTGAACGCAGATCAGGTTACGACCGACGCCTCGTTTATCGAAGACCTGGGCGCTGACTCCCTCGACACGGTCGAGCTCGTCATGGCGTTCGAAGAGGAATTCGGTGCTGAGATTCCGGATGAAGACGCTGAGAAGCTGACGACAGTCGGTGGCGTTATTTCCTATATGACCGAGAAGGGCATCGAGGCCTAAGTTTGCGGAAGCAAATCACCGACCGGGGTGCCTCAGCAATTTGGCTCCCCGGTCGTTTTGCTTAGGTCCGTTGTTACGACGGGAGCAGATCGTGGAAAAGAGAAGAGTAGTCATTACGGGCCTTGGTGTTGTTTCACCAATTGGCTCGACGGTAGAGCGGTTTTGGGAGAGTCTCGCGGCAGGGAAGTCCGGTCTCGGCGCGATCGAGTGTTTTGATACCACGGATTTCGCGGTTTCGATTGCAGGTGAAGTCAAGGACCTCGATCTCAACGCGTACATCGATCGCAAAGAACAGCGTCGCATGGACCGTTACAGCCATTTCGCGTTGGCGGCGGCCAAGCAGGCCATGGATGCAGCTGCATTCGACCGTGACGCTATCGACCCCGAGAGAATGGGGTGTGTGGTCGGTGCCGGAGTCGGTGGACTGTGGACGATCGAGAAGCAGTCGGAAGTTCTGGCGAAGCGCGGCCCCGGCCGTTGTTCGCCGTTCATGATTCCGCAGATGATCCCCAATATTGCGTCGGGAATGGTTGCGATCGCACATAACCTCAAAGGCCCGAACTACGCCGTTGCTTCAGCTTGTGCAACAGCTGCACACGCCATTGGCGATGCACTGCACATGATTGAGCGTGGCGAAGTCGATGTCTGTGTGGCCGGTGGCGCCGAAGCGACGATTTCGCCGCTGGGTATTGCCGGTTTCGCTGCTATGAAGGCACTGAGCACACGCAACGATGATCCGCAGACCGCCAGCCGGCCCTTTGATAAGGACCGTGATGGTTTCGTCATGGGTGAGGGCGCCGGCATCTTTGTACTCGAAGAGCTGGAACACGCCAAAGCGCGTGGCGCCGAAATCTACTGTGAAGTCGGTGGTGTTGGTATGTCCTGCGACGCATTCCATATGACCGCACCCGTCGAATCAGGCGAAGGTGCCAGTCGTGCCATGAAGATGGCTATGAAGAGTGCCGGCGTCGGTCCTGATGGCATTGATTACATCAATGCACATGGTACCAGCACACCGCTGAACGATAAGATTGAGACACGGGCCATCAAGGGCGCTCTGGGCGAGGATGATGCCCGGCGGGTCATGATCAGTTCGTCCAAGTCAATGACGGGTCACCTACTCGGTGCCGCAGCCGGCATTGAGACGGCCGCCTGCATCATGGCGCTGAAAAAGGGCGTTGTACCTCCGACCATTAACCAGATCACGCCGGATCCGGAATGTGATCTGGACTACGTGCCGAACACGGCGCGTGAGGCCAACGTTCGTGCTGCCTTGAATAACTCGCTCGGCTTTGGCGGGCACAATGCCTGCGTCTGCATGAAGCAAGTTGACTAGACGGACGCTTAATAGCGATATTGAAGGAAGGTCCGCGGGTAACCGCGGGCCTTTTCTCTTTCTTGCCCTGGCGCATGAACCAGACAAGCTCCCTCCGGGAAGCTCGTCCTACACCCCTTGTGGAACAGGCTGCCCCGGTATTCCGGGGAGCCCGTGCATACGACCATAGTCCGGTCTATTCTCCGAAGACGGTCATGCCCTTCTGGATCTTGTCGCCGCCGGAGAGGGCCTTGCAGTAGGCAATCTTCTCTTTGACTTTCGTGGCCTCCAGCTCCGCAACTGTCGTCATCTCGCTATCGAGGACTTCGCCGGTGTCGGGGTCTACGAGTTCTTCGACTTCGCCGACAGTAAACGTCATCCCTTCGGATACGCCTTCCCGCGTTCCACGGTTGATGATGATTTTGTCGCCCTTGGCCATAACGACAGAGCCTTCCCACGGGATATCCTCAAGTTGCTCAATCAGGAACTTGACTCCCTGGGCGACGGCGCTTTCACAGGCTTTCCCAACGTTGTCCTTCTTGAACCCGGCCAGGTTGCCGGTCAGTCCACCCAGCTTCGATCCGTAGTAACCAATTCCCAACCCACGCTTGCCGCTTGTCCCTGTCACCTTCTGGGAAGCCGCGACCTGACCGGTCTCGGTGTCAACGAGGTACATCGTGATATTGACTTCAGCCTTTGCCCCGCTTCCCCCAAGGCTGATACCTTTGAAGCTGAGACGGCCTTTGCCGCCGCCTGTCTCTTGAACATGCGTGATTGAGCCGCGTACGAGAAGCTGAGCGGGCGTCATTCGTCCCATCTTGGGCGCCTTCTTGCCACCGGCAGCCCGACCGCTGGCCACGAAGTCCTGCTCTTCCATGGCGGCATTGCGCATTTCACTGTCCCCAAGGACAATGAACTTGCCGGTTTCATTGAGAACATCCGTCATGATGGTGGTGAACCCATCGCCAAGATCCCAGCGACCCCGCCAACCTGCTTCGTTTTTGAATTTCTTTACGGAGATCGAGTAGCGAAGATTCCCCGACTCATCGGCAGCCTGGGCTGACGTGGCGCACATGGACAGCGCAATGGCTGCGGTTACGGCGGTGGCGACTAGTTTGGCCTTCATGTTCATTTCTCCTCTTTTCTTCATGTCTCTTTCTGTAGGACTGGCCTTCTCGGCCAGTGCTCCATCTAGCACAGAGCTTGCTTCACAGTCTTTACCAGTGATTCGGCAAGTCGATCAACCATTTCTTCGGTTGGTCCTTCAACCATCACGCGGCACATGGACTGCGTGCCGGAGTAGCGAATAAGCGTACGCCCCTGGCTACCCAGCTCGGTCCGGGCGGCTGCTTCCGCGTCTTGAATCGTCGAAATGGAGTCCAGGGGAGGCTTCGATGGTACGTCAACATTGATGAGACGCTGCGGTGCCTGCTGGAACACCTTTCCAAGCTCAGACAAAGGCTTGCCAGACCGCTTCATGACGGCTAATAGCTGCAGGGCCGAAATGATCCCGTCCCCAGTGGTGTGATGGTCGAGGAAGATCATGTGCCCGGACTGCTCTCCGCCAAGGGATGCCCCGCGCTGCTGCATAAGCTCCAGCACATTCCGGTCGCCAACATCGGCCTCCTCGTAGGTGATGCCGAGGTCATCGAAAGCAAGCCGAAGGCCGAAGTTGCTCATCGGGGTGATAATGACTTTGTTGTTGCCCAGCGTTCCCGCTTCTTTCATGGCGCGCGCACAGATGGCCATGATGTGATCACCGTCCAGTTCGTTGCCCTTGTCATCCACGGCAATCAAACGGTCGCCATCACCATCGAAGGCCAATCCCACGTCAGCGCCCAGTTCGAGCACCTTGGCTGCCAGGTCTTCAGTATGCTGCGATCCGCAGTTCACATTGATGTTCAGCCCATTGGGTGAACTATGAATCGCTGTTACATCGGCGTCCAGCTCACCGAAGATAATGGGTGCAACCTTGTAGGTGGCGCCGTTTGAGCAATCGATAACAATTTTCAGTCCATCCAGGGTCAGGTCCTCAGGGAACGACTGTTTGCAGAAGACGATGTAACGCCCCGTTGCATCGTCAATGCGCTTGGCCCGGCCGACCTCCTTCGCGGTGGGGCGAATGTCATTGATTCGGCCCGAGGCGATAATTTCCTCGATCTCCTCTTCGAGCTTAAATGACAGCTTGAACCCTTCGCGTGTGAAGATCTTGATGCCGTTATCCTGGTAGGGATTGTGGGATGCCGAGATCATAATGCCGGCATCGGCACGCATGCTCTGCGTGATATAGGCCGCGCCGGGGGTTGGCACCGGACCGAGCAGAAAGACATCAACACCCATGGAACAGATTCCGGCGGTCAGCGCGTTCTCGATCATGTAGCAGCTCAGCCGGGTATCCTTGCCTATGACGATGCGGTGGCGTTTGTCATGTTGCTTGCAGACGTGCGCCGTTGCCCGGCCGATCGCCAGGGCCATTTCTGATGTCATCGGATCAATATTCGCGACGCCGCGTACACCATCTGTTCCAAAAAGTTTACCCATTTTGAATGTCTCCCCATACTGAAGTGATTGAATCTGCGATGCCTTGTAACCAGGCGATGCCTGCTGCGCAGTCGCCGGGAGCAAGGCTCTGAATGATATCGATGTAGTCGTTGTCTTTCTGGTTGTCCAGGATGCTTTGGAACGTCTCACCCGGGCTGCAGGCTTCGTCCGAAACAGGCAGTTCCAGGCGTGGTGCCATGGTCGGCCAGCGTTCAACGAACAGCCTCTGGTGATCAAATGGTGCGCCTGCTGCGACTCTTCCTTCTCGGTCCGATAGCGCCAGTGACTGCGTCAGCTTGTCAGCAAGCTGCGTGAGCCGCTTGATGCGCTCATCAGCCATGCTTGCGATCCGCTTTCGTGCCCCTTCAAGGCAAGCGCGGGTGTACATGTCATCGGGCATGAGTCGTGGCCGAGCATGTCGGTACCATGCGTCCAGCGCGTGCAGATTGCCGAGGTAGATGAAGTTGTTCTGGCAGATGCGATCAATGGCGCCATAGGCACGTGTGTCGTACGGGACCTCTTTCATCCGGTGTCCCGTCTGGCCGAAGACCAGTCTCCCTCGTTTCAGGACATCGCGGCGGCAGACCGTTCCTGCAGCCACGACCGTGCCATAGGCGATTCGCGTTGGCCCCACCAGTCCGCCTTGCCCGCCCAGGAAGATGGGTGACTGGTTGAGCATGACGCCTTCTGGAACATCGCCGATCAGAGAGGGGGTGGCCTTGTCCTGGTGTGCGGTGAAATTGAAGTGGATATAGGACGAGCCGACTTCGCTGTGATTCTTGGGTCCGGTTCCCCCGGCCATCAGGCAGTCGCAGAAGTTGATCAGGCTACCCAACGTGACGAAAGGCATCAGCATGGTCTGCTTGAGCCCAACCGTGTGGGCGCACGACGCTCGCTCCTCCAGCAGCGTGCCGGCACGGACGTGGCCTCCAGACCCGAAGCTCACGCCATCCAGCATCGTGGCATCCGAGAAGAAGCCGCCCTTGAGTTGAACGCCGGCCCCCAGCTGGCAGTCCTGTAGCGTCACTGGGGCCTCGGCTCCGAGGATGCTTCCCGGTCCGATCGACGTCTGATTGCCTGACAGCCGGCAGCCGGCATGAATGACGACGTCCGGGGCAATGCGGTTTGGGTCGATGCTGGGATCGATGAACACGGACTCGGCACAGAGCATGGTGATGCCCCGTTCCAGGAGCGCTAGCTTCGCATTCTGCTCATCCACACGGGCCTCACGGGTTGCTACTCAACAGTCACGGACTTGGCCAGGTTGCGAGGCTGGTCAATCTCGCAGCCTCGGGCTTTGGCGACATGATAGGCGAAAAGCTGCTCAGCAACAACTACAGGAATGGGTGAAACGAACTCCATGCAGTCCGGGATCCAGATAATATCATCCGCATGGGTCTCGATTTCGCTATCTCCCTCCGTGGCGATGGCCACGACAGGGGATTTGCGTGCACGGCATTCTTGCATATTGGCGATGGTCTTCTCGCGTCCCGGGATCGCGGGGACGGCGGCAACCACAGGAACATCCTCGCAGAGCAGGGCGATGGGTCCATGCTTCAGCTCAGCGGCGTGGTAGCCTTCGGCGTGGATGTAGGAAATCTCCTTCAGCTTCAATGCACCTTCAAGTGCAGCGGGGAACATGTAGCCGCGGCCAATATAGAAGAAGTCCTCCTTGTCTGCGTACTTCTGGGCGAGCGCCTCAATCTCGTCATTGCGATCGAGCACGCGTTGCGCGAGCTCGGGGATCCGGGCCAGCTCTTCGACCATCTCGCGACCGGCATGTTCGGAGAGGCGACGCGTGCGGCCCATGACGATGGCCATCATCGCCATCACGGAGACCTGGCAGGTGAATGCCTTGGTTGAGGCGACGCCGATTTCGGGCCCGGCGTGCAGGTACACTCCACGCCCGGCCTCGCGGGCAATTGTTGATCCGACCACGTTACAGATGCCGAGGACGGTTGCGCCTTTGCGGGTGGCCTCACGAACGGCTGCCAGGGTGTCGGCGGTCTCGCCCGATTGACTGATGGCCAGCATGCAGGTGTCTCGCAGTACGATTGGGTTGCGATCCCGGAATTCTGCAGCCTGTTGAATCTCGGTGGGGATGCTGGCGTATTCCTCGAAGTAGTTTTTACCGACCATGCCGGCGTAGAGGGATGTACCGCAGGCGGCAATTGAGACACGGTCGATGCGCGCCATTTCATACGCATCCATCTGCATGCCGCTCAGCTTGGCGGAGCCTTCCTTCGCGAGTAGGCGGCCCCGCGTGGCATTGGCCAGGGCCTCCGGCTGCTCGAAGATTTCCTTCAGCATGAAATGGTCATAACCCGCCTTCTCTATGGCTCCGGGATCCCAGTCGATCGTGGTGGGCTTGCGCGATACGGGCATGTTCTTGAGTGACGTAATATCGATGGCATCGGCTTTCGCCGTCAGGACGTCCCCGTCGTCCATGAAGATGACCTGGTCTGTGTGGCCGATGATGGCGCTGACGTCAGAAGCAACGATCGTCTCGTTCTTGCAGATGCCGACCACGATTGGACTGCCTTTGCGAGCTGCGATGATCAGGTCAGGGTGAAGTGGCGATACCACGCAGATGCCGTAGGTTCCCTCCAGTTTCTCCAGGGCGCTGGCAACCGCCGCCCGCAGATCGCCGTCATAGCAGGCTTCAATCAGGTGCGCGATAACCTCGGTGTCCGTTTCACTCCTGAACACGTAGCCATCCGCAATCAGCTTTTCCTTGAGGCCCGCGTAGTTGTCAATGATGCCGTTGTGGACCACCGCAAACTGGCCGTTCTGGCTGAGGTGCGGATGGGCGTTGGCTTCAGTAGGTTGGCCGTGCGTGGCCCAGCGGGTATGCCCGATTCCAAGAGTGGCAAAAGCGTCATCGCTTTCAGGAAGGGTTTCCTGGACGCCGCTCTCCAGGTTGACGATTTTGCCGGCCCGCTTGATGACTTCCAGCCCCCCGCCCGCAGGGCAGAGCGCGACACCAGCTGAGTCATAGCCGCGATACTCCAGCCGCTTCAGGCCTGAGAGGATAATATTCGTTGCGCCTCGATTTCCTATATAGCCAACAATACCACACATAATAAGTCATCCCTTTTGCGGCTGAGTTCGTTCTCGCGCGTCGCTTCCTGTTTCAGAAGACTACTAGACTGGCTCGCCATAGTTCAACGCTGGAATTCCCTCGACTCGGATTCTTCAAGGTGTTGACGGTTCGGAGGCGCGTTGCTACGTTGCTAGCTTTTCAGCCCAAAAGAGATCGCAAATCGCTTGGTCAAAAGGAGACTACGATGGCAAGAGTTTTCAATTTTAGTGCGGGACCCGCAACGTTGCCGCTAGAGGTTATCGAGGAAGCCCAGCGCGAGCTGGTTGATTTCGAAGGCTCCGGAATGTCGATCATGGAGCACAGCCATCGTGGCAAGGCGTATTCCGCGGTACACGCCGAAGCCATTGCCAATACACGTGAATTGCTGCAGATCGGCGATGACTACTCGGTCCTCTTCATGCAGGGGGGTGCCAGCACCCAGTTCGCACTGATTCCCATCAACCTCCTGGGGGAAGGTCAGACCGCGGATTACACCAACTCAGGTGCCTGGGCCGCCAAGGCGATCAAAGAGGCCAAGCTGATCGGTAACGTCAATGTTGCAGCCGACTGTGGCAAAGAGATTCCGACACGGGTACCGACCGAAGAAGAACTTCAGCTTACGCCCGGCGCCGCCTATGTGCACGTGACGTCGAATGAGACCATTTCCGGCGCGCAATGGAAGCAATTCCCGAAGACCGAAGCACCACTAATCGCAGACATGTCCTCTGACATGCTGTCTCGTCCCTTCGATGCCAACCAGTTCGGTCTGATCTATGCCGGTGCACAGAAGAACCTGGGGCCGGCCGGTATGGCTCTGGTCGTGATTCGCAAGGACCTGGCTGATCGCGTCCCCGAGAATACGCCCAGTATGTTCAAGTACAGCACTCACATTGGCGCCGACTCGCTTTACAATACAGCGCCCTGTTTCACGATCTACATGTATATGCTCGTAACGCGCTGGATCAAGAAGATGGGTCTCGACACGCTGTACAAGCAGAACGTGGACAAGGCGGCCAAGCTCTACACGGCGATTGATGGTAGCGACTTCTACAAAGGCACTGCGGTTCCCGAATGTCGTTCAGATATGAACCTGACCTGGCGTTTGCCTACCGAGGAGCTCGAAGCCAAGTTCGTTGCTGACGCGCTT
>CAZCDU010000114.1:0-16030 GCA_964497125.1 uncultured Victivallales bacterium
GGATCTGAGCGATCCGAATTCGCTTATCAATCAGGTGTTTTCGCGCTTTACCCCGCCGACCGCCCCGTTTGAGCCCGACGGTCCGTGGCGCCACGTCTATCAGGATTTATCATCCCATGGAGGGAAGCGTCCTCAGGGCGAATTGACCCTTAAGCATCGCCCCGGCGGGAACGGGGGGGGGGAGGGACCCTCGGGTGGCTGCCAAGCTGTCGCTCCCACTTGGCAAGCCCTGTCTTTTATAGACAATCGAAAATGGAGGTTCCCAGCCGGCTCTGGCAGCACGGGGCAGGCCCAACGGGCCGTTTTCATCGTAGCCCAGGCCGCAGGCCTGGGAATCGAAGTAACGCGCGTGTGCCCTGAAAGGGCACCTCACCCGACTGCACCGGTTGATGTGACCTTTCAGGCCACGGAATGGGGATGCCCAGACCCAGGCCGTTGGCCTGGGCTACGATGACAGGGCCCCGTTGGGGCCAATTCTGTGTATAAAAGACGGGGCAAGCTGGTGGGGGACGCGGAGAACGGTACTGACAAACACCCCGGAGATTCCGGAAGGACCAAAAAGAGGTAAGCACGGAGACTAATTGGCATGAAATACAGAACGATCGTAACGATGACAATGACCCTGTTCATGGGGACGTTGCTGCTGGCGCAGACCCTTGAAGAATCCTTCAAGTCTCCTCCGGACTCAGCAAAGCCCTATACATGGTGGCATTGGCAGAACGGAAACATCTCCAAGGAAGGTATCACCAAAGACCTGGAATCGATGAAGGCGGTGGGCATTGCCGGGTTCCAATTGTTTGATGTGAACTGGGCCACACCGGCCGGCCCCATCGTACACAACACGCCGGAATTTCATGACATGGTGAAGTTTGCCTTCTCCGAAGCGGATCGCCTGGGGCTGGAAGCAGGTATTCACAATTGTTCCGGCTGGGCGAATTCCGGGGGGCCATGGATTACCCCGGACAAGTCCATGAAAATGGTGGTGTGGAGTGAAACGCAGGTCAACCCTTCCAACGCGCAACCCGTGGTTTTGTCCAAAGGGGATTTTCGCGGAAAGATAACGCCTAAACGGGTGAAGGTTGACTATTATAAAGACATTGCTGTGCTGGCATTCCCCACGCCGAAGCATGCGGAATACCGTATTGAGAATTGGCTGATGAAAGGGCTCTATGATTGGGCATCGAAAGCCGACCTCTTCGTGCCCGAACTGAAAAGCGCTCCGGCAAGCGCCGTGATTAAGGCGGATCAAGTCATTGATGTGACCCACCGGATGAAAGCGGACGGTACGCTGGATTGGACACCTGAAAAAGGTGAGTGGACGGTGTTGCGTTTCGGGTACAGATCCATCGGTTCGCTCAACAAAACCGCGGCAAACGGTGGCCAGGGCCTGGAAGTCGACAAGCTTAGCCGGGATGCGGTCGAATTCCACTGGAACACCTTTGTTGAAAAATTGATTCAGGATGCGGCAGGCACCTCCTCGTTAACGGATATCCTCATCGACAGCTATGAGGTCGGGATGCAGAACTGGACAGAACGCTTTGCTGAGGAATTCCATAAACGGCGGGGGTATGACCTGCTGCCGATGATGGTGGCGCTGACCGGACGGGTTCTCGAGAATACTGAAACCACGGAACGGGTTTTATGGGATCTGCGGGTGACGGTTTCGGAATTGATGCATGAAAACTATTTCGGAACTGTTGCAGAAAAATGCCGTGAGCAAGGATTCAAGTATTCCGTTGAACCCTATGGAAGCGGCACGTTTGATGCGGCGGAAATGACCCTGATGGCGGATGTGCCCATGACGGAGTTCTGGCAGAATAACCCGGATCGGAACCTTTGGATCTGGACTTCGCAGATTGTCTCTTCCGGTGCACATCTTTCAGGCAATCCGATCGTCGGCGCTGAGGCATTCACCGCCATGAGCGGGGATTGGCAGGCCCATCCCGGGGGGCTGAAGAAAGATGGCGATCTCGCCTTTATCCGTGGCGTTAACCGGTATTACTTCCACTCCTTTGCCCATCAGCCCTTTCACGATTCGGTTCAGCCCGGCATGGTGTTCGGACGGTTTGGCGGTAACTTTCACCGCAACAATACCTGGTTCCTTAAGTCCCGCGACTGGATGGATTATATTGCCCGTTGTCAGTTCCTGATGCAGTCGGGCACCTATCAGGCCGATGTGCTTGCGCTCTACGGAGATGAGCGAGGATTCATCAGCTTTTTAGGGGGAAAAGAACCGCCGGACATGAAAGAAATCCCCGGCCTCAGTTTTGATCTCGGCGGCATGGCCTCGCTGGACGACCTTTCGGTGGATGACGAGGGCGTGATCCGGGTCACCCATAAAGGAAAACGCTTGGATACAGGCTATCAACTCCTACTGTTCAAGCGCGCTGACTTGATGCTTGCCGAACGGGTGGCCAAGATTGGAAAGCTCGCCGACCAGGGTGCGAAAGTCTTTGCGCCGAAGCCGTTGCGCTCACCGTCCTACTCGAATCATAAACAGGCGGATGCAGAGCTGGCTGCGTTGGTGAAGACTTATTGGGACAGCGGCCTGATCCAACTACCCGAAGCCTTTGATGCCGCCGTCGCGAGGCTGACCAAAGACTGCGAGCTGCCCGAGTCTATGCTCTTCAACCACCATCGTATCGGAGCGGATGATTTCTATTTCCTCTCCAACCAGAAAGAAGAAGCCCGCGCGGTAACCGCGGCCTTCCGCATCAGCGGCAAGCAGCCCGAGCTCTGGGATCCACTGACCGGAAACACTCAGGACGCACGGAATTGGAAGGCGCTCAAAGATGGTCGCACAGAAGTGCGCTTTGACATGCCCGCCACGGGCTCGCTGTTTGTGGCATTCCGCGAGCCGACCTCCTCAAAAGGGAAGAGCTCTCCGCCACTCAAATCCAAGGGGTTGATGACCTTGGATACGGACTGGTCCGTCGCATTTGATCCGAAGTGGGGGCCCGCGAAGCCTGTCAGATTCTCCAAGCTGATCCCGTGGAATGAGCATGCGAACGAAGCGATCAAATACTTCTCCGGCAGCGCGGTATATCGCAAGACGTTCACGCTTCCGAGGATTCGCAAAGGGGCATCGCTAAAGCTCGACCTCGGTCAGGTCGACGTGATGGCGCGGGTGAAGCTCAATGGCAAGGATTTGGGACTGCTTTGGTGCTCGCCGTTTCAGGTGGACATCAGCGAGCCGGTTAAGCCGGGGAATAACCAGCTGGAGATCGAGGTCACGAATCTTTGGATCAACCGCATGATTGGCGATGCGGCGTTTCCGTATGATAAGAAAATCTATAACCAGATTCGTGACGGCCAGCCGCTTCCTGCCAGTAGTAAGCGCAAGACCTTCCAGTTCCATGTTAAGAACGTGCACCCGAAAAAGAACGATGCGTTACGCTCCTCCGGCCTGATCGGCCCGGTGCGGATCATGACAAACGGAAAGAACAGGGCGGAACGGTCGAACACATTTTAATCGCGCGTGAATACAAGATTGCCATTAAGCGTGGGGCTAAGGATGCCAAGCCCGGCCCGTTCCCGCATGATACCGGACGCTTCCGCCCCATCGGCCCCGAATCCGATCCGCACTCGGTGCTCGGCTTCACTAAATGGCTGATCGAAGAAATTAAGAATCCCGAGGGGAAATAGATGAAGAAACCGGCTATTGCATATTGCCGATCCACTATCGTCCCTGGCAGGGTCAGACTTGGCCCATACCTGTCCATTTGTGGGAGAAGTATGAAGCAGTTGATGATAGTTTTGGTTGCAATGTTCTCCTTGGGCATTGCCAGTGTTGCTTCTGGCAAAACATATGATGTGAAACAATATGGTGCCAAAGGGGATGGTAAAACCGACGACACCGCCGCGATTTCCAGAGTAATAATGGAAGCTGCCGGTACCGGAGCGACCGTTTTCTTCCCAGCCGGCACGTACCTAGTTGTTAATCTCCCCGTTGCGTCAAAGATCACCCTTGCCGGTGATCCGGAAAAAAGGGCAATCCTGAAGTTGAATCACCAGGCCATACAAAGAAGGGGCTGCATCATAGCGTACTCGGGAGAAAAATATATTGACCAGCTTGTGATTCGGGATCTGAAATTTGACGGCAGCCGTCATGACATTCCCGAAGAAAAATTGGCACAGTTGGTAAATATTTTTCGGCTCCGGGATTCACAGGTCATTAATTGTGAGTTCTATGACGGGAAAGGCGGTGCTATCTTTCAACGTGGTGTGAGTAACCTAAAGCTGGAAAATTGCACGGTGCGTGATTCCGATTCGATTGGTTTCTATATTCAAAATGGGAATAATGTAACGCTCGTCAACTGCCACTCCATACGAAATGAGAGCGCCTATGGCATCTTCGAGATCGATTATCTGACCCTGAAAGGTTGTACCGGTAAGTACAGTACCTCAGGCCAAATCCAGATCGACGCCTCCAGGCATGTGAAGTATATCGACTGTGTGTCCGCCTACAACAGGGGCCAGGGCTTCAATATCATGGCCAGCCATTTCAGGAAGGGGGCACCTCCCCACGATGTACTGTATGAAAATTGTATTGCCCATGATAATGGAGAGGTGGGGTTCAATATGTGCGGAGCTCACAATGTGACCCTTCGAAATTGCAAAAGCTACAACAACGGACATGCTGGTGTTGCCATGGCTACTGTTGACGAACTGAAAACCGGGGAACTTATGGGGTCGGTTGCTGTTACGGGGTGTGAGATTCGCGATAATGGTATGGAGGCCATTCTGGTCAATGGTGCCCGAAACTGCGAATTTTCCGGGAATGTCATATCCGGAAACGGTGGCGCCAAATCAGGGGCATATAATGCCATTAGCATTAACGAGGCAGGTAAGAAGAGTAAGGCCAAAGGCTACCTCAGTATCGGCATCCGTGTGGCAGGGAATGAGTTCACAAGAAACAGGCAGAGCGCCCACCCGTTTCTGGTAGGCTCGTCGAGTAAATCGGAACATGTCACGGTGATTTCTGACGTTGTTTCAGAGAATCAGGTTTCGCTAAAGGGACCTGATTCTGAACTGATGCGAGTATCCAGGGAAAGTGTGACAGCGAAGCTGGCTGAAGTTGAGAAGCGTGACAGGCATATTCTTGATAATCTGCCCGAAGAGAAAAGAGTTGTCGTGATCGAGGGCGCACATAAGGACTGGTTTGCGGACAGGGCGTATCCGGGCTTTGAGGGTATTGAGCTCAGCGATATGAAACAAAAATTGGTTATGAAGGCTTGGAAAGGGGAGGATGCTCAGAACTACAAACGAGATCGTGATGCGTTGAGAAAGAAGTTTAAAGCGTTACCGGAAGGCATCCCGGAGCGGGACGCGCTTGAAAAAGAGTATAACGAGTTAGTGAGTCAAAGAGGAGCTGTCTATAGGCAGCGGGTTAAGGAGATCTTAGGAGAGGAGTTGTTCAAGCAATACTTGGAGAACCTTGCGCAGCTCGAGCAGGGCACGGCTGGCCGAACGACTGCTAGAAAGTCCGCGAGAAAGGTGACCCCAAAGGAGAGAGAGCAACCCCGCGCCACAACGACAGTCACTGTTCGTAAGGCTCCTGAAAGGTCAGCGCAAAGCACGATCTCAGAAGTGAAGGAGAAACTCCGCACCACAACCTCTGTCAATATTGGAACTGTCAAGTTATCAATCTTTGCAGAGTGGGTCAGAAGGAAGGCGGGTCTGAAAGTAACCGTCCGTACCGCCGACGTCAGCCTGACGGGTGAACGTCACGTCAAACAACCTATGGGTGTTATCATCAGAAAGACTATGGAGAAAAATGGTCTTTCATGTGGATATAGCAAAGATGATGGAATGGTTTTCTACAAGAAGAGTACACGCACAGCCACGTCTAAATAATCTTCTTTCGAAGCGCTTTGGCAACGGCGGCGGCGAGATTGGGGCTTTCGAGTTTTTCGAATATGTGGCGTACATGATAGTCAATGGTATGAAGGCTGATCCCCATTTTGCCGGCGAGCTCTTTCTTTTGAAGGCCCAACGAGAGCAGTTCCAAAACTTCTGTTTCGCGTGGTGAAAGCGGATTCTCCTGTTGCTTGTCGCTTCCGCACAGGGTGGCCAGCACGGCTCGCGAAAGTTTGGAGTCGATATAGTTCCCGCCCTCGGCGACCTCTCGAATAACGTCCCGGATCTTCTTTACCGTTGCGCCGAGGTGAAGTGCTTCGAGTGCGGCGTGGAATTTACTGTTCTGTGTGAGGATAATGATGTCCGTTTCCGGGGTTTCTTTTTTCAGGAGCGGGAGCATTTTCAATCCGTTTTCGCCCGGCAGATCAATAGAAGGTTGAAAAAATAGAAAAGGATTAGCGAGATGAAAGAACAGATTGCCACTATCGCATTGAGCCTGCTGCTTGCAGGTGCATCCGCGGCTCAAACATGGACGATCGATACGGAAGCGGACTGGAAGGCCGCATCGTCCGGTGCATCTGGCTTCGACTTTAAAGGCGGTTTGGCGACGCCGGAAGGCGCGGGCAAAACGTGGTCGTCCGATGTGAAGTCATTCGGCGCAAAGAAAAAAATTGGCCGCGTCGTCTTTGAGCAGTCCCCCGTATGGAATCAGTGGGAACAGATCGACGATATTACACCGCCCGGCCTGCGTAACGCCTATGTGTTCCTTCCGGTCGCTCCTGGCGACTACTATATTCTGGCGGAATATCCCAAGCCGAAGAAGATCGAATATCCTCGCGCCAACATGACGGGAGAGGAAAAGAAGAACTACAGAAAAAAAAGTTCGACTGACCCTTCATCGCCGAATACGGGCTATCAGGCCTGGCACAGCTCTGACCTCAAGGAGTGGAAACATCTCGGCAAGGTCGTCAATTCGAGGTGGGTAACGACAGCAGAATATGCGGATGGAAAGTTTTTTATTTACTATGATGAACCGAATGATCAGGATCCGCATCTGGTGATCGATGATAACCTCAAAGACGGCATGGTTGGCGAGGAGATGGGTTGTGTTTTTCAGGATCCGACACACGGTTCGGATAGTGCGGTTTTTCGCGATGAGGATGGAACGTTTCATTTGATCTTCGAAGATTGGAGTCCGTTGAACGCGCAAAAACACGCATGGGATTCACCACTCGCCGGACGGGTTTCCAGCCCGGATGGAATGAATGGATTCGAATTCGGCGAGCGCCCTTATCCGGTGGATCACCGCACCCATCCGACCGGTAAGACCGGAACGTTTATACATGGTGCTTCCAAGGCCGTGAACAATGGATCGCCGGAACTGAGCTATGAGGTCCATGAGCCGGAGCAGAATGCCTATGGCGATTACACCATGATTAAAATCGGGAAACACTATCACCTTTTTGGTGACTTTCACCCCGCAGGCGAAGGCAAAGAAGCGATGCGGATTGCACGCTTCACCACCGATGACCTCAACAAAGAGTTCACGTTTTCCGGCGGGATCGGGCACGGCTTTCATCCGGATCCAAGCGTCGGTTTTGCTGAGGGCAAGTTCTATCTGGTGATGCAGAAGGAAAGTGATTTTGTAAGTGACGGCCCCTGGGTGGATGCAATTGAAGCCCGCGCAGGCGTCGACCAAACGGGCGATGGCGTCATTGACACGTGGACCGATTGGCAAGCGGTCAAAGAACGCTACAGTCAAAAGCCCGGCTTCGCACGTATCGTGGATGTGGCTCCGGCGACGCTGGACACCTCCGCACTTCCCGCGGGTGACGCGTTCGCGGTAGAATTCAAGGTAACTGGAGCCGTTGGTGAGCAGAAGGTGCTGCCCGTGATGGACCGCATTGAGCTGATTTTTGAATAAGAGGATGAAGAGAATGGACAGGAAATCGAGTCGAATGAAGATGATGGGTGTGGTCATGGCAATGACCCTTGCGAGCAGTGTGTCAGCTGAAACGCCGCCTGTGGTGAGCTTGTCGAAGCCGAATATCATTCTGGTGATGACTGACGATCAGGGCTATGGCGATTTGGGCTGTCACGGTCATCCGTTTCTCAAAACGCCGAATATCGATAAGCTACACGCGCAAGCGACGCGCTTTACTGACTTTCACGTGAGCCCCTCTTGTGCGCCGACCCGCGCCGCGCTGATGTCGGGGAAAGCCCCTTTTAAAGTGGGGATCACCCATACCATTCTCGAACGCGAGCGGATGGCGCTTTCGGCCACCACCATGGCTGAGGTGCTCAAAAGCGCGGGCTATACCACCGGCATTTTCGGAAAATGGCACTTGGGCGATGCCGACGAGTATCAGCCGCAAAACCGCGGATTCGATGAGGTCTTCATTCACGGCGGCGGCGGGATTGGCCAGCGCTATCCGGGCACGTGTGCGGATGCCCCGAAAAATAAATATTTCGATCCGGTCATCAAACACAACGGCAGGTTCGTGCAAACAGAAGGATTTTGCACTGACATCTTTTTTGATCAGGCACTCGGCTGGATGAAATCGGTTCAGGACAAAAAGCCGTTCTTTCTGTACCTCTCGAGCAATGCGCCGCACTCGCCGATGCGCGCGCCGGATTCCTACAAACAACCCTTTTTAGACCGCGGGTTAGATGGGCGATTGGTGGGGTTTTACGGGATGATCGCCAATATCGACGACAACATGGGGCGCTTGATGCAGAAACTCGACGAGTGGGGCTTGAGCGACAATGCCCTGCTGATTTTTATGACCGACAACGGCACCTCTTCCGGCGAAAAAGTTCATAATGCCGGAATGAAAGGCAAAAAGGGCTCACCTGATCGAGGCGGAACCCGCGTGCCGCTCTTTATGCGCCTTCCGGGGCTTACCAAACCGGGCGTCGATATCGACCGCTTCACTCGTCATTACGATCTCTTTCCGACCTTTGCTGAGCTTGCCGGCGCGACGGTTCCGGCGGATTATACACTCGACGGACGGAGCTTGGTTCCGTTGCTGAAAAATCCGGAAGCTGACTGGTCAGACCGGAACAGCTTTGTTCACTGTGGGCGTTGGAATAAGAAAGGCGAGCCGGGTAGATGGGGGAAGGGCGATGTGACGCCGGAGAGCCGAAAATATATGAATTTCGCAGTACGAACCGAACGCTGGCGACTCGTGAATAAAGAGGAACTCTACGATATTCGGAAGGATCCGGGTCAGCAAAACAATGTCGCGAGCCAACACCCGGAAGTGGTCGGTACGCTGCTCGCAGCCTACGAAGAATGGTGGGGCGAGGTGCGTCCGCTGATGATTAACGAAGAGGCCTCCCTCGATGTGGAAGCCCCGTATATCGTTCAATACGAAAAACAAAAAGCAGCAGGCGGAATTCCGAAATGGATCAAGCCCAATCTGAAAAATCCGATACCTTACGCTCCTCCGGCTGACCGGTCCAGTGCGGAACACGAAATAGGGATAGAAAGGAAATCCGAATGACATACAGAACCCTCGTTACCCTGCTGCTTGGTTTGGTGCCCGCATGGTCGTTGGCTACAATCTCATGAAGCATTCCGACTTAACTCCAGGACCTGAATCCAGGTATTCGCGGCGTAAATTTCTGGCTGGCGCGGCGGGACTGCTCCCGATGGCGCTGGTGGGAAGGGTGTTTGGCGCAAACAAAGATACGGCGGACGCGTTGCCGCCGCCCAAGTACACGCTGGCGGTGCACATGAGTGCCAATTTTGCACGGCAAGCCAAGTCGATGCCAATTGATGAGCGCTTTACGCTGGCGGCAAGCCTGGGCGCAAAGGCTTATCAGATCGGAGCCTTCAGCGGCGTGGATTTGGATGTGTACCGCCGTAATGCGGACAAGCATGGCATGCAGTGCGCTTCCTTGCCGGGTACGGGTCGGATTGGTTGGGGTACCGGATTAACTGCGACCGGACATGAGAAGGCGTATCTTGATTTCTTCACCAAGGTAGTCCATGGCGCCAAGGTGCTGGGCGCCCGAAATCTGGTAAGTTTCGTCGGAAAGCGCTGGGAGACGATCCCTTGGGAAACTCAATACAAGCAAATCATTTCCGGTTTGCGAAAAGCGGGTGACATCGCTGGGGAAGCGGGCGTCTACCTGACCTTGGAGCCGCTCAGTCGCGTCGGTCATCCCGGCATGACGGTCCTGACGGCACAGGAGGGGTTCAAGATCCTGCGCGAGGTGGATCACTCTCATGTTAAGTTGGATTTCGATATCTACCACCTCCAACAATCCGAGGGCAACCTGACTCTGAATCTGAGAGAAGGGATGAAAGAAGGGTTGATCCAGTATGTCGAAGTTGCGGACGTGCCCGGGCGTCTCGAGCCGGGAACGGGGGAGATCAACTACCGGCACATCTTCAATGAGCTGCGTCGCCTTGGATATGACGGATTCATCGGCATGGAGCATTACACCCAAACAAGCTTCCCGAGCGCCTTCGCGCGAATCAAAGATCTTGCGGGAATCGAGTAGATCATAAGGGAATTGCGCATCCCGAATGCGCTTGAATCTCTAACGTTTTTGCCGCCATTCATCGAAGAGCTTGAAGTAGGCTTCTGTCCCGCCTTCAATGTAGCCCGTGCGCCCGAGAATTGGAGTCCTACTTTACTTAACGTCCGAAGGGTTCACCTATACCGGAACCGGGATATCCTATTCGAAAAGCCCTGCTTCCGCCACCCCCTGAAATCAGTAGGTTTTGTGGTTTGCATGCATCTGGTACCGTGGTGCCGAGCATGTGTTTATCTGACAAAGGACATGAGAATGAAAGAACGAACGACCAGATTACTCTCATTTTTCTCAGGAATCTCCCTGTGCCTGACCGCACAACTTTTTGCGGCGGATTTTGCGAGGAATTTTGAGCAGCCGCCGATGGCGTATCGGCCGAGCGTTTTCTGGGAATGGTGCAACGGCAACATCAACAAGCCGAGCCTCACGTCCGATCTGGAAGCGATGCATCGGGTCGGGATGCAAGGCGGAAAGGTGTTCAACGTTTCCGGCCCGCAAGGCCCGGTTCGCTTCGCTTCGGATGAATGGTTCGAGATGATGGCGCACGTTTGCGACGAGGCCGAACGTCTGGACATGGAGGTCGGGCTGAATCTGACCGAAGGCTTTAACTGTGCGGGCGGTCCGTGGATTACGCCGGAACGTAGCATGCAGGCGGTTGCATGGAATGAAACGAAGGTGTCCGGACCCGGTACGATTCAGCTACAGCTCGAGAAACCGGAGCCGTTCTATCTTAAGTTCAATCCGAAACTCCAAATTTTTCCGCCGCAGTTCATCAAAGATATGACCTATGGGTTTTATGAAGACATCAAAGTCTTTGCGGTTCCCACGGTCGGAGAAGGACGGATTCTGGAATGGAAAGAGAAAACAGGGATTCCGGAAGGCCATCATTTCAGTTTGGAAAGCGTGCTGGTGCCGACGCCCGTCGATTCGATCGCACCGAGCGATATGATCGACTCGTCCAGGATTATAGATATTTCGGACAAAATGGATGCGGACGGAACGCTGAACTGGAATGCACCCGCTGGCAACTGGACCATCCTGCGGATGGGGCGGATGTCAACCGGATCGTGCACCCGCCCCGGCGGTCGTGAAACGACGGGGCTTGATGTGGATAAGTTCAGTCGCGAAAACGTGAAGTTCCATTTCGATCATATGGCCAAACCCTTGCTGGATAAGCAGAACGTCCTCCCGGGGGAGAATATTAAGTTTCTCGGCATCGACAGTTGGGAGGCCGGGGCGCAGAACTGGTCGGTCGTCTTGCCCGAAGAATTTGAAAAACGCCGCGGCTACAGCCTCTATCCTTGGATGCCGGTTCTCACGGGCAGAGTGGTGGGGAGCGTTGAGCTCTCCGAGCGATTCCTCTGGGACTTCCGTCAGACCATTTCCGACTGTATCCGTGACAACTTCTTCGGCTATCTCACGGAACTCTGCTCCGAAATGGGGATGAAGTTTGAGTCAGAAGCCTTTACCCGGTCGACTTTTGACGGAATGGAAGCCGCCGAGGTCATTACCCGCACCTGTTCGACCTTTTGGCAGGTCGGGTTGAAATCACACGGAAAGAGCCCGATGTCGAAATGGGCGTCTTCCGGAGCGCATGTTTCCGGCGCAAAGGTGGTGACAGCGGAGGCGTTTCCTGCCGGAGCGAAAAGGAAAGGCGATGTGTGGACCAAGAGAGACAGTGCCTGGATCAACCATCCCTGGACGATGAAGCAGAACGCGGATAATCAGATGTGCTCCGGTGTGAACCACTTCCTGTTCCACTGTTTTCCTCTACAGCCCTGGGAGGGAAAGCAGAACGCGGTGTACAAGCCGGGGATGATTTTCAAGAACTGGGGAACGCAATACTCTCAACACAACACCTGGTGGGAGATGAGTGGGGCGTGGCATCGCTATCTGAGTCGCTGTTGGTATTTGCTTCAGCAGGGAACCTTTGCCGCGGACGCCCTGTATATGACGCCGGAAGGCGCGCCGGGTAACGAGAAGGGAACGGCGAGGGCGGTTCGTATGCCGAACGGATACGATTGGGACCTTTGCAGCAACAAAGCCGTGAAAGAGAAGCTGTATGTCGAAGATGGTGAGTTCTGCTTCCCCTCCGGCATGCGATACCAATTGCTGGTCCTGCCGGAAATGGAAAGCGTTACTCCTGCTTTGCTGGAAAAAATCAAAGAGTTCGTAGCACAGGGCGGTCATGTGATGGTTCGTTCGCGACCTGTACGCGCGCATGGATTGAGCGGATACCCCAAGAGTGACCAGCAGGTGGCGTCGCTTGTAGACGAACTCTGGCAGGGGCTTGATGGCGTAAACGTCAAGGAACAGTCGTATAAGAAAGGAACACTCTACTGGGGCTTGGACGAGGCTGAGATCCTGAGCAAAATGGCGATTCAGCCGGACCTCATCGTTAAGACGGTGAACGACGAGCGGAAGCATTTTCAACATATTCATCGCTACACCGAAGAGGAAGAGATCTACTTTATCGCTGCCAACAGCGACGCAACGCCGACTGCCACGTTCAGTTTCCGAGTTTCTGGAAAGGTGCCGGAATTCTGGTATCCCGACTCGGGCATCATTGAAAAATGCACGGTCTATCAAGAGGTAAGCGGAAGGACCGAGATTCCTATTCTTTTTGATACCTACGGATCTGTTTTTGTTGTGTTCCGTGAAGGCAAAGCCGAGACGCCTGCCGCGCTCGCCTCGATTGGCGACCGTCCTGTTCTTTCCGTGGAAGAGCCGCTGCCTGCTCCGACCTACTCGGTTTTTGAAAAAGCGGGGATAGTCAGCCTGACGATGGCGGACGGTTCTAAAATTGAAGAAGCGTTTGCCGCAAAACCGACGGTGGAGCTAAACGAAAATTGGACGGTAACCTTCCCTGAAGAAAGCGATATAGCTGAACCGGTGCATTTCAAAACGCTGATTCCGTGGAACGAGCATTCCGACGAACGCATCCGCTATTTCTCCGGCACCGCTGTTTATTCGCGCGAATTCAATTGCGAGCCGGGGGAACACGAAGTTTGGTTCGATCTGGGTCAAGTGGAGGTGATTTCCGATCTCTACATCAACGGCAAAAAAGCGGAAACGTTGTGGAAGCCGCCGTATCGTGCAAACATCACCGACTGGGTTCAACCCGGTAAGAACAAGGTGGAGGTTCACGTCGCGAACCTTTGGCCGAATCGGTTGATTGGTGACGAACGTTACCCGCGCGATTTTGAAGTGAGCCACCACGGGCTCCTCAATGGTGTGCCGGAATGGCTTGCGAACGACACGCCGCGGACAGAGCCGCGGCGTAAGAGTTTCGCCACCTGTTTCTACTACTCCAAGGACGATCCGCTGCTTCCGTCCGGTTTAATCGGTCCGGTGAGTGTGCTCTACACCCCGAAGCTCAAGAATACGAAATTGCAACAGGTCAGCGATTGTGTCGCGCGTCACGCCGTGCAGGGCGTCGCCGAAAAGGATGAATGGCCAGGAACAGACGAAGGTCTTCGCCGAGAATAAACCCATTCAAATTAAGTGACGACGGAGTAAAAGTGACTCGGTTAACTGTGAAGCAAGGGAGAATAACATGAAACAATGGATCATGAGTCTACTGGCAATATGTGCCGTGGTGGCGCAGGCCGCCAATAAACCGAATGTTGTATTTTTGTTGAGCGACGACCAGGGCTGGATGGATTACGGATTCATGGGGCACCCGCATGTGAAGACACCGAATCTGGATAAGCTCGCTTCCGAAGGGCTGCTCTATGAACGCGGCTATGTAACCGCGCCGCTCTGTCGTCCCTCACTCGCGAGTCTCGCAACCGGACTCTACCCGCATCAAACGGGTATCCGCGGCAACGACCCCGTGATGCCGAAGGGATTCGCCAAGAAAAAAATGAATAAACCCGGCAACGAAGCCATGAAGGCGCAGTGGGTGAATATGCGCAACCAAATGACCGCACCGATGGCGCATCACCCTTCGTTTATTAAAGAGCTGAAAGCGAATGGATGCAGGAGACTTCCCGTTAACAAAGGGGAAAATCGATGAAGAGGGGCTGTCTAATTTTGGCCGCGGTGGTGGCTGTGACGGGGGCGCTGGCGGATGACGCGGATCGCTCAAATGTGAGGGTCAAGGTCGGCTTGGGGCCCAGCCATATCACCGCTTCGCCGGATACCCTGTGCACGGAGGAGGGGCTTAAGAGCTGGGAGAAAACAAGGGAAGCCCTCGACTTTTACAAGTTCAACTGGAAACAGCTGGAGCCGGAAAAGCATAACCAGTCCAGGCACAAATGGGCCAAACTCACGCCCGACCCTTTCATCCGGACCATGAATCGCGCCGGCATTGCATACGGCTCCGAGTTCAACCAGCTGTATTATGTGCTCGATCAAGAAGAGATCGGCATGGCGGCCGCGAAGCTGGTCATTGAAGGACACAAGCCAATTGCCGATGCCGGTGGTAAGATTGACTCGCTTCATATCGACGGACCCTTCCGGATTCTGTGCGGCCCCATTTACAATCCGGATAAAGGCCGCGAACACATCAAAAAAGCATTCAAGCGACTCACGCCTGAAGAGGCGTATCAGCAAATGATTGAGTTCACGCAGGAGATCAAGCGCGTCTGGCCGCACTGCAAAGTCGGGTTGACCATGAACCTCCCCAACTGGCGCTATTCCAGGGAACTTGACTGGCATGACGGGGCGGACTATTCCACCAAGCTGGGAGGGATCTATTTCATGGATCTCCTGGAGGGCTACAGGCAGGCGCTGAAGAAAAAAAGAATGACGCTGGATTTCCTGGAGGTCGATTATCCGTACAATTACTACGTCAAAAACAAACGGAATGGAGAAAAATTCCGGAACCTGCAGGCATGGTGTACCCGAAACAAGGTTCCGTATCACCACGTGGTCAACACCACGCCGAAAAAGAGTAACCCCGCGAGTTTCCACGACGGCGTGCTCGCCTATATTGAGCAGCTTCACCAGGACAAGATCCGGCCTGACCTCATGCTGATACAGTCCTGGTATTTGATGCCCGCCACCCATGTGCCGGAAACGGAAAAGTACACCATGGCCTACACCGCCCTTCAGGCCGCCCAAAAGATCAAAGCGCTGTATGGGACCACGGAAGAGAAAATAGAAACGAATAGAGGGAGCTTGAAATGAGTTTGATTATGAAACATTTGATTGTGGCTGGATTGATGATGGGCGCGCTTGCCGCGGTCGCATCGGCGGCACAACCCAATATCCTGTTCATTGTTTCCGATGATCATGGCTGGGGCGACCTGCCGTCGAACTGGGATAAAACCGAGCTGCAGATGCCGGTCCTGGACGGACTGGCCGCGGAAGGGGCGCGCTTCACGAACTACCACACGGTGCCGCTGTGCGGACCGTCCCGCGCGAGCATGTTCACCGGGCAATTCACCAGCGAGAACGGGATGTGGCGTGGCCCCGGGAGGGGACCTGTTCCCGGTGATCCCGGATATCGCGGCATCAAGCGTGACGTGAAAATGCTTTCGGAATATCTCTCCGATGCCGGTTACGCGACGGCCGTCTTCGGTAAATGGCACCTGGGCGCGCTTCCCGGAGAAGTCCCCAACGACCGCGGGTTCGATGAGAGTCGTATATTCCTCGGCGGGGCACACGCGTATTGGGTCAC
>CAZCDU010000115.1:0-15962 GCA_964497125.1 uncultured Victivallales bacterium
TGCTGGATCGGTCAGGGTCAGGAGGGCCGTGCCGGTGTTCTCTACCGTGTAGGTCTTGACGATGGTCGAGCCGCCTGCGGTGGTTGAACCGAAATCGGTGTCATCACCGGTGCTCGGAGTGGTGTCTCCATCGGGGATCGAGACGCTGTTTCCGCTTACATCGATTTCTGGTGCGAGGGCCTTGAAGACGATAGACCCAGTCTCAGAACTAGCTGTCCATACTGTGCACGGTAAAGCGGTGGGAACGGTGTCAAAGAAACCTAATGAGGCTAACGTGCCGGGTAGGGAAAATGACCCGGTAAATACCGTGCTGCTAAGGTCTGGGATGCCCGTCGTATTAGCCTGGTCGGTATAACCCACAAAAAGTCCGGCGTTGGCAGTTTTTACGAAGAATGGGATGTTACCTGTAACGATGAAGGTGGAAGTGCCAGCATAAGTGCCAAACGGGGAGGTGATACCAGCGTAAACGCCCGATGGGGTCCATTTCTTGTTGCCATATGGTGGATTAGAGTCAGGGTTGAGATCGTTGGTGCTGCGATCACCGACTGAGAGGGTGCCATCAAGTGGTTTGATATTGTCGGCAGAGCCATTCACCGCGGGAGCCGTAGCAGTACCACTGGCTCCGATAGTGCCATTCCACGCGAAATAGATATTACCATCGATGTTCTCATCAACAGTGATGACTAGCTCAGCCTGTGCCGCCGGGGCCAGTGCGAGAACCATTCCCAAAACTGCAAACAGTGTAATGAATCTTCTCATTGCCCTTCTCCTTCTTTGCCCCATGCGGGGCAATCATCCTGCTTTCTTACCTTGCTAATAAACATTTCACACAACACAGCCCGCTCAGGTGAACAAGCTGACATCCGTCTTCGTGCCCGCCTGCGGCGGGAACTTCGTCGCGACAGGTCCGTCTTCGCTTCGCAAGCTCAGCTTCGTCGCGACAGGTCCGTCAACAGACATGGCCCTCCCTGTGTTGTGGATTGAAGGTACGTGTGATTAAAAGGGCGGCGGGCCACGCTGAAGGGATCAGGGGGCATTGTGGCGGGCAGGTAGGGAAGAATCGTGGTCCGTAATCGTCGCCCGTAATCGTAATCCGACCGGAGAACGGCAGAGATCGGGGAACGGTGGACGATAACGGGCGACGATTACGGTGGACGAGGAGAACTGCCCCCTTCACCGCCGGGCTCGGGTGCCGGTCCGGGACGGGATCAATCGAGAGAGAATCGACAAAGCTCGCGCCAAAGCTCGCGGCAAAGTTTGGGGAGACCCCCGACTCTCGCTGACAAAGCATCGGCGCCATGGGCGCCTGCATTGCGGTTGTTTGAAGCTTAAACATGGTTCTTTCTGCATCCCATCTCAAAGATTCACTTCCTCCAACTGAAACCATTATCCCACAAACAGCGACCTCCGCACAATGGACGTTCTGGCAATTGTGATATACTTTCTGGCAGTTGTGATTGGCGCGAGAATCGGCGTTTTTTGGGCGTTTTGCTGGCCTTTTCGCCCGCCTGCTCCCTCCGCAGGAGGGCGGGCAGGGCGGACCCTCCAGCGGGCGGGCTGAGAAGGGCACTCACGACCTCTCTCGGAGTGACCTGGTGACCAGTGACAGGATGACCCCGAGTTGA
The DNA here is from genome assembly GCA_964497125.1 of uncultured Victivallales bacterium. GTDB lineage: Bacteria > Verrucomicrobiota > Kiritimatiellia > UBA8416 > UBA8416 > CAYLXP01. Next base: position 1,626 of record CAZCDU010000115.1, read on the forward strand.
GATGACCGGGTGACTCAATGCCGCCAAGAAGCTTCTCGTCGAGACATCAAGGCCGATTAACGTGATTGCCCGGGAGTGCGGCTACAGCAGCAGCTTGATCCTGATCCGCACGCTTAAGCGCCACGCGGGCATGACCCCGCGGGACTACCGGAAGAAGCACCAGACAGAGTGACGATGGGTGGCACAGGCAGAAAGCCTGAGTCTCCGCAGGGAGCACGCTAAAGAGCTCGATCCCCGAGCTGGCCTCGGGGCGTGGACACCATACCGGGGATGGATGGGTATGTAGTACAGGCTTTAGCCTGAGGCGGAGGCCTGAGTCACCGCGGCAGGGGAGGCGTTCGTAAAAGTACTTCAGATGACGACGAAATTGTAGCTTGCAGTATGGTCGCTCCTCTGTAACGATGCATAGTCGTGATATATGCAACGATGCGTGGTTATAGAGAAGGCGGCGGACATTGAGCTCCAACCGAATAGAGATGGCGGAAAAGGTGAAGGCGTTCAGCGTGGATCTGCGCGGCGTCTTTTCGCTCAGCGACATGCGCAATCTCCTGCAGACGGACAACCGGGATGTGTTATACCGGATTCTCAAGGATTTTGAGGCGGCGGGCATATTGTCACGGTTCTGCCGTGGTTTCTATGTGACGCAGGATTTTGATCCTCTGGTGCTTAGCCAGAGGCTCTGTCCCGACTCTTACATCAGCTTTGGCAATGCGTTGGCGCGGCAGCTTCTGACTGGATCCGTGCCACGCTACCGAATCAGGGCGGTCAGAGCGGGTCCCAAGCGGGTATATGCCGACAAGGGTGAGCTCCGAATCGAACACCTCAGCATCAAGCCGGAGCTCGTATTTGGAATTGAGGTCGTTGATTCCGTGAGGATGGCGTTGCCTGAGAAGGCTGTGCTGGACACGCTCTATTTCTATCGGCGCGGCATCCGCTTCAGCTTCGATATATATTCCGATATTGACTACAGCCGTCTGGACAAGGGGGTGATTCGCGATTACCTCAGCAAGTATCGAAATCCCGTGTTCGTTGATTTTGCAAGGAAACTTACCGATGCCTGATATTTCCACAGTTGAAGGGCTGATGATCTTCCTGATAAACACCTTTTCAGAGAAGTTTCCGCAGTCGGCAATTCTAAAAGGCGGGATGTGCCTCAGACTGCTCGACTGTCCGCGTCTGACGAACGATATCGACTATGTCTTCGTTCCTTATAGCTCAAAGAAAGACATTCTTCAGGGCGTGCTTGATGTGTTGGACGAGATTGATGGACTGACCTACGAGTACACCATGAACTCGAAGTGCCTGAGGATCCGTATTCGTTATGGGGAGCTGGCAACTCAGGTGGAGGCAAATGTTGCGAAGGAGTATTCGGCAACATCCATTTCTACAGCTGCCGTGTCGCGCCAACAGGGCATGCTGGGACGGATCGTACAGCTTTCCAGCCACGATGTCTCAATGGCCAACAAACTGGCCGCATGGAACGAGCGTGCGCTTGTGCGGGATCTGTACGATCTATACTTCTACTACACCATGGTGCAGGTTATGCCAGAGATGACCGTGTTGGAGAAGCGGTTGGAGAAGGTAGCATCGACGCCGCGCAACAAGAATCCGCGCTGCATGACACGTGAACAGTTAGTCACGAAGCTGCGCAAACGGCTGACCGAGCTTTCTGCTGACGATATGCTGGAGCTTTCCGATTACCTGCCGGGCAACGAGCTGCAAGGCCTGGAAACAAAGATTCGGGCTCAACTCCTCCAATTCTGTGATGCGCTGGAGATCCGCACGCTTAAGCGCCACGCGGGCATAACCCCGCGGGACTACCGGAAGAAGCACCAGACAGAGTGACGATGGGTGGCACAGGCTATCCCACTCCTAGTCGCTACTCCTAGTCGCTACTCCTAGTCGATCCTCAGTCTTTGCCGTCAAGGCTTACGGCAAGTTGCACGCTGGAGATGATCACCACGCCGTGAATCGTCTTGCCATAGAGCTGCCCGAAGTGGCGGCGGTCACTTGTCCAGAGATGCGTGCAACCGGAGCCGATGGCCCCGGCCAGCACGGGTTTGTCCTTGTCGATAATATCGACATCAGGCGGCAGCCTGAACGCGTGTGTAACCGTCAGGCGACGGCGTATCTCCTCAAGTCCGGCCAGAAGGTGAGGGCGCTTCCGTTCCAGATTGCGGCGCGCCTCCTCCCATGCGTGAGCGCTGGTAACGAGTTTGCCGTGCCGGGCGACACGATCAAGCAGGCTGTGAGTCGCACTGTCTACATCACTGGCGGAGAAGAGGATGTTCGCATCCAGGAACACCTTCATTTCGACTTGTTTCCGAGGTGATGTGCCAAGGCCGCTTCCTCCGCATCGAACTCGTCAATGCGGGCGTCGCTGTACATTTCAATAGGGAAGGCGGCGGCAGGATGAAGCACAATCCCCTCTTCCGTGACGTCAGCCATCACGATGCCTCCCTTGTCGACGCCCAGCGTCCTGCGCAGCGCTTTGGGCAGCGTCATCGTACCCCGCGAGCTTATCTGAATGGTAGCTGTCATAATGCTACTATACGGTATTACCGTATTACCGTCAAACGGTAATGCTGATTACGAACCCTTCCCAGTGACGCGCTGCTGGTCGGTGATATCAACACCGGATATTTTCCACTGATCGCCAAGAGGTGTCAGCGTGTATATGGCGCTATATTCATTAATGCGTCGGTGAGCATCCCCCCAATGCTCAACCAGTCCCAGTACCCGCCAACTGCAGGACATGCGGAATTGCAGGTCCGCGCTGCGTGCCGACGTCGACTCCTGCATCCTACTCTCAAGGATCTCTACCCTTTCGATCTTGCATATGGCCCCACCCTCTTCGCTCAGAATCAACCCTTGATAGACATCATTGTAGATCTCATCAAGGAATGCCCCCGAGACGCTCTGGGCAAGCGCGTCATAGATGGAGTCTTCGGTTTCGTAGTCAAAGGCGCGATAGACGTTACGGTGCAAACGTAGGGACAGACGTCTCGTATCTCAGCGAATCCTCGTCCAGTGTGACCGCCAGATCAACCAGCGGTATCGCGCTGGGATGCCCCAAGACGACAGAGCCGGCCACCAGCGTCGATAGCACCGCGAAGAGTAGTGTCATTCGTCTCATGTCATCAGCTTACCGTTAACGCGTAGCGCGCCGCAACCTCAGGCACCACAGACGTGACCTGCAGCCACTGCAGGCTATTTGTAGGCGATACTGCTCTTCTCGCCGGCGTCCACAACCGCCCGCCTATCGTTGACGATGAATTCAATCGTGTTGGGCGAAAGGTTCTCGACCTCAAGTGTGTCCGTTGCCACCGTCACGCGGACCAGATCCTTCTTCCAGTAGACTTTGAAGGTGATCGCGGTGATCTCCTCCGGCAGGCAGGGCCGAAACGTGAGTGTGTCCGTGTGCAGGACGCTGACCATGCCGGCAAAGCCGTGTACAATCTGTTGCCACATGCCACCCACATTGGCGCAATGTATGCCGTCTTTCGATCGAGGCAGCGGCCCGAAATCAATATCGATTGATGCCTTCCAGGAGTCGTAGGCGATCGTGGCGTTCCCGCTGTTTGCAGCAAGAATCATATTGTGGCACATGGAATTTGACGACTCATTGGTGTTGTATGGCGCGTAGTATTCAAGCGAGGCGCGCTTCTGGTCGAGGGTGAAATCCTCAGAGAACAGACAGAGCAGTGCGGCCACATCGGACTGTTTCATGACCTTCGAGCGATACCGCTTCTCCTGCAGAATATAGTCGCCAAACGGCTTTGTCTTGTCTTTCCAGATACCCTCGATATCGATCTCGGCGTAGTTGGTGTCGTAGTCCTCACATTGCCAGACGATGTTGCGTTCCTGGTCGACCGGAATGTCGAGTCCGTCGGCAACGTCTGCGAAACGGTCGAGCTCGTCCTGCTGCAATCCAATCTTGTCACAGAGCGACTGGTATTGCGCCGGGGCCTGCTGCTTCATCATGCCGGCCACGTGGCCGGCGAGGTTCAGGCAGTACTTAACGGAGTGGTTGGTGTAGGCGTTATTGTTGCAGAAGTGGGTGTATTCGTCCGGGCCCATGACTCCCAGGATGTGGTAGCCGGGTTTGCCCTTGCGTTTGTCGACGCGTTCCGCCCAATAGCGCGAGGTCTCCATGATAACCTCAGCACCGTAGTTGAAGAGAAATTCGGTGTCGTTGGTTTCCTTGAAGTAGTGCCACAGGCCTATGACAACATCCGAGGTGACGTGGGCCTGGTGTTCGGCGTATTCGAAGAGGGGGCAGGTTTCGTTGCCTTCGACGTCAGCGTTCCACGGATATCTGGCGCCCCGATAGCCGGCGGCCTCGGCAATCCTGCGTGCGCCCTGGAGCCCGTGGTAGCGGAACATGGCCGCCGTCCTGGCTGTCGCGTGATTTGTGTACAGGTAGAACGGCTGGATGAAGATGTCCATATCCCAGAAGACCACGCCAAAATAGACTTCAGAGGTCAATCCCTTGGGGCAGATCAGGGCGCGATCCTCGTCTTCACCCTTGGCGCGAAGCAGGTGGTAGACGGCCAGGCGTGCCGCCAGCTGAGAGTCGTAGCCCTCCGAATCGTTGGCTTCAATGGCTATGTCGGATATGTCCCATTTTGCGGCCCAGACATCGCGATGCGCCTGGTGCAGGCTGTTTGCATCCTGCGTGACCTGCTCTCGCACGGTCTTCATGGCAACATCAAGTAGCGCGTCCTTCGGGTAATACATGTCGGAGATCACAGCAGAGGCTTTCTGCACGGCAGCCTCTTCACCTTCCTGCAGTGTCATCTCATAGACGGCCGCTGCCTGGCGTGCCCCCTGCTCTACCAGGTAGTCGGATGTGGTAGAGACCCTTGCCGCCGTGGCAGTCACGATCCGGTTATCCCTGTTCGTGGTAACATCCGAGTAGACGATCTCATCGCGGTGACCGGTTTGGTGCGAGGTGAATGTCTCGTAGCCGTTCGTTCGTACATCATTGTCCACAGCACTGACGATGCGGATATCACAACTGCCTGACAGCATCCTGATCTTGCATTCCTGTATGCAGGTAAAGCGTAGTTCCGGGTTCATGAATCGCTTGAAGAGGATATTCAGCTTCTTGCCTTTCAGGGTCTCCCAGACAAAAGTGCGGTAGAGCGTGGCGCCTTTGATGTCAATCCAGCGATGATAGTTCGAGATGCGACCGGTCTCCATGTCCAGCTTTTCGCCGTCCGCGTATACGACCAGGCCCAGGAACCACGGCAGGTTGACCATGCCAACGCGCAGGAACGGGTGTCGGCCCTCAACAACCGGCAAGAACGTGCCGTAGCGGCTTTTCGACTCCGCCTGCTTTTCCAGCGTAACATTGACAGGCAGGCGCATGTATTCGCGTGCCTGATCGTCATCATGAAAGCCTTCTTCTACGCTGGATCGCACGGTCATGTATCCGGTACCCAGTGCAAACAGCGATTCATAGTGCCGGTTGTTCTCAACCTGCAGCCCCTGTTCCTGTCTGTACCAACCCGCTTCTCTGGTGTTTTGCAATTCGTCTATATACATGATTCTCTCCGGCTACGCGGTTCCAGCATTCCCTATTCAACGTCTTCAAGCCACTGAGCGAATCGACAGGTTTGCACCACGGGCGCGCACGCCAGCTTCCATGAAAGCCTCGATGCGTATTCGGTTGTCTCCGTCGCCATGGTACAGGGTCGGCATCCCTCGATTCGAATAGAAGGCTAGCACTTGCCCCGCATGATGCCTAGTGCACGCAACTGTAGAAATGCGATGCGAATCCGACTTTTGAAGACGGGAGCGGATTGCCCCTGTGAGGACGCGACGTGGAGAAAGATAGAGGACCGAGGCTCTGGTTCATGGCAACGCCCTGGTTATACCTCACATCTTTTTGGAGTCCCAACTTGGAGTGCGGCGGCAGAGTCCCTGGGCGCGCCAGCGCCCAGGGACGGCGACGCCGCTTTTCCCCAGCGCGCAGAATCACACCCGGCACGACGCAAAAGCGGTGTCGACGTCCTACACTCGCAAGCTCGCTTCGGACTCTGCCACCGCACTCCAAGTCAACAGCCCTCTCTTTTTTGCCTCCCAGCGCGCAGAAGTGCCTGTCTTTTCTGCCGTTATAGATGTGAGGCACAACGAGGGCAACGCCCTGGGCTGGTATATTTCGCCCCGTTGGGGCTTCTCGGACAACGTCTAGTTATCGAGGCAGTTCACGTTGTAGGGGAGCCGGAATCGACCGAACCACATCGCGAACTTTGCTGTCAACTCCTCCGGAACTAACTCCATCGCCAACTTTGCCGAGAACTACTTCGAGCAATTCGACGTGATGGCCTGTGGCCTGTGTGGACGACCACCTCACGCCTGCGAACCACACTCTCGAAGCGTGTGCACATCCAACACGTTGCATCGCTTGGCCCATGCAAGGTATGTGTCGAGCAGACTGCGGGCTCGCTCCGGCATATCGCGGGATAGATCCTTCTCTTCGGTCCGGTCCGTTGACATATCGTAGAGTTCCCACGCGGCTAGCTGCTCCATGGGCAGCTCGCTGTTCCGCCAGAAATTGCGGACCAGTTTCCAGCGCCCATCTCTCGCTGCGGCATTCCCCTCATGTTCCCAGCAGAGCACAGCGCCACGCTCGGCATCCAGATTCGAGAAGACAGATGCGAAGCTATGCCCCTCCAGCGAGTGTATATCACGCCCCTTGTATTCGCTCGGATAAGGCACACCGGCAATCTCTAGCAGAGACGCACGCGATGGACAGCAGCGCGCCGTGTTATGAACTGCGTAAACCGCAATCCGCCTCTGGCGAGTCGATCCAAATTGGGGGTCTCGATCTCACCGCCGTAACATCCCAAATCGGAAAACCCCATATCATCGTTCAAGATGAGCAGAATGTTTGGTCTCTCGGTACTGTTCTTCATAACATCATCCAATCTATCGGGAGTCGACATGATGGGAGATGGTCTCCCTCTGAATTGCCAGGTGTGAGCGATTAGGTGTGAGCGATTAAGTGTATGCGACTGAGTGTGAGCGACTAAGTGTATGCGACTAAGTGTATGCGACTAAGTGTAAGCGACTAAGTGTAAGAGAGGTGCAAAGAACACACTTCGTCGGCTACACTTCGCCCTACACTTCGTCGGCTACACTTCGTCCCACACTTCGTCGGCTACACTTCGTCCCACACTTCGTCGGCTACACTTCGTCGCCCACACTTCGTCGCCCACTGGCAGCCGCCATATCGGTTCACCCGGCGCACTTGCCAAACCACTCCTTGACGACTTCGTAGGCGAGCTTGGGGCGCCGATGTTCGTCGACGATCCCCTTGTTGTTCATGGTGCGAGGCCGCGCGTTGGACCAGGCTTCGTCAACGCGAACGTCGCAGAACTGCCAGATAAAGAGGCCACCCACACGCGGGTGTGCCTGATAGGTCTCCAGCAATTCTGCCACGATGTCAGCCTGACGCTCTTCGGACCATTTGCCACGGCGAATCGGATCATGGAATCCGGGAATTGCCCCCGCACCGAACTCACTGACGATGAGCGGCTTTCCAGCCATACCGTTGGGCTCCATTCGGCCAATCAGTGCATCCAAGGCGTCCTTGGGATGCATATCGGTATACCAGCGGGAGTAGATATTCCAGCCGCAGATATCGACCATGCCCTGACAGAGATCCTTTGCATGCCGACAGGAGGCAAAGGTGATGGGACGGGAGCTGTCGAGCAACCGTAGCTGATCGATCTGCTCCTGATACATGGCAGCCCCCTCTTCAGTGCCACTTTCACATTCATTGAGCAGGCCCCACATGACGATGGAGGGGTGGTTGAAATGCTCGCGAACCATCTCTTCGTTGCAGCTCTCACACTGATCGTGAAAACGAGGGTGGCGCATCTTCTCGATATCGTAGCCTCGGGCGTGGTTCTCCTCCCAGACCACAAAGCCCATCTCGTCGCATAGATCGAGAAAGCGTTCATCATTGGGATAGTGACAGGTGCGCACGGCGTTGCAGTTCATCTCACGGAATAGACGCAGGTCCTGCCGCATCACCTCAACCGGGATGGCGCAACCGAAGTCAGGATGATCCTCGTGTCGATTGAAGCCCACCATGAAGAGCGGCTTCCCATTGAGGAGTATCGCTTCGCCGTCGGTCGCAACGGTACGAAACCCAACGCGGTCGATCCAGTCGTCAACCGGTGCGTCATTGTCTGTAAGTGAAGCCGTGAGCGGGTAGAGCTGCGGCGTTTCTGGCGACCAGGGGGTGACAGACGGGGGCATCAGCTGCAGTGGTATCACCGTGTCGCCTTGGTCGCAGACGACCTGCTTCGCCTCAACTGTGGTTCCTGCCAGCTTAATGGTAAGATCAACCGTCGCCGCGTCTGCCAGATTGCGGACCACCGCCACCAGCTCAGCTTGCCATTGCCCGTGCGATTCGGTCGTGGTCACGTGCACATGACGGATAAAGAGGGGACGCTGCAGGAACTGGATCTCAACGGGGCGGCTGACGCCGCCGTAGTTGTAGTAGTCGTTGGGAACATGCAGCGCGGAAATATCGCCATGTTCATTGCTGATACAGAGCAGCAATTCATGCGTGCCTGCGGCCAGCTCGGGGATCTCGATCGCAAATGGCGTGAAGGCGTTGTGATGGTGCCCCACCTCGACGCCATCAAGACAGACCGTCACCGTATGGCTGACCCCCTTGAAGACGAGCCGGGCCGGTCCCGATTGGGACGCGACGAACGAGGTCCGGGCAAGAGCCTGACCACGGTAGTTGACGCGTGACGCCAACATCTCCCACACACCGGGCACGGGCACGCGCTCGACCACGCCAGAATCCCACTGGTCGGCCGCAATTTTGGTTCCCGTCGCAGGAAACGCATACTCCCACTCGCCATTGAGGCTGATGCAGTGACGCAGCCGGTGTTGCTCAAATAGTCTTGTCATGGATAGTTCCTCGTTGTTGCTAGACTGAATCGTGACCATGCGGTCTCGCGAAGTCATTGGTCATCTCCTTGTGAGTGAATAGGAGGCTAGCACTTACCCCGCGCGATGCCTAGTGGACTCTACCGCAGAAATACGCTGCGAATCCGACTTCTGAAGCGGGGAGAGGACAATATATCAGCCCAAGGCAACGCCCTGATCCTTATACATACGGCGGCCCCAACGGGGCCCGTTCATCGTAGCCCAGGCCAACGGCCTGGCCATACTGCATTTTCGCCGCAATCTGTGTCATCCCAGTAGCCCCAGGTCTGCCTGCCCCGCACCGTGCGGCGTAGCCGCTCTGGTGCACGGGTCCCGACCTGAGGGCGCGCAAAGCATGAGTCCGAAAAGAGAGTGCAAAGACGCTTCGACTCATGATTCTCAATACGTACGCTTCCCTTGCTCTGCGCTGGCCCCGGGACGGGGCCGCGCTACTGACGGGGCCCTCAAATGCCGCCCCATTGGGAGCTCTCTACTCGTAATCCGTTCTCGCGCAAGCGAGCATAGCGTTGCTGGCACGCTGCCAGGATTTGCAGATGAGCAGTGACCCAGCTTTGTAGTTCAATCCACTACTAATTACGGAACAGTCGCGTGTCATTCACAGTCAGCGAAAAACCATCGCTGTCGCAGTCCAGCCTATCTAGACACTGATTTTGATGCGGCGGCCTGTGCGTGAGCTCTGCATGGCGGCGAAGACCATGGCCAGTGACTTGATGTTGTCGTGGCACTCGGTTTGTGGGGTCTTCCCAGTGCGCAGGAAGGCGAGCATTTCGCGCAGGGCGCCGTGCTGGCCGGTATATTTCACAGTGCATGCTGGGAGGGTTAGATCCTTGAGTGGGAGGGAAAAGCCGCCTTTCTTCCTCGCGTCGACGACTTGGCCGTGGGGAGCCTGATCGTGATCGTAGAGGACCGTGCCCTTGTCACCGATCAAGCGCCAGTCGCCATTCCAGCTTGTGCCACACCCTTCGGCGCACCAGCTTCCGCGATAGTTGAAGATGACGCCATTGGTCATTTCGAAGATGCAGGTGGCTGCGACATCGCCCGCATACCAGGAACCGGCGGGGTTGGATTCGTGTGCATAGACGGCCACGGGGTCTTCGCCGGTGATCATGCGCGCCATATCGAAGTGATGGATGGCCATATCCAGGATGAGCGGGCTCTCCATGGCATCGCGAAAACCACCGAAGTGGATGCCGAGGTAGAAATCGCAGTTGGCGGTAGTGAGGGTGCCGAGGCGACCTTTGGCGATGGTGCGGCGCAGCAGCTCGTGCTTCTGGTCCCAGCGCCGTGACTGGCCTACCATATAGAGCTTGCCGTTGTTCTCGGCGGCCTTGACCATCCGGCGGGCTTCGACCATGGAGGCAGCCATGGGTTTCTCGCCAATAACGTGGTAGCCGGCACGCAGCGCGGTGCAGGTAACATTGCAGTGAGCTTCGGGGATCGTCAGATCAATCACGAAATCGGGATCGACGCGTTTGAGCGTGGCTTTCAGGTCGTCGGAGGCCTCGGCCTGCAGGTCATTCTTTGCGATGCAGGCACGTGCGGCTTCGATATTCAGATCAACGACGCCTACCACCTCGACATTTTCCTTCGCCAGCGGGGGGAACCATGCACCTGATATGCCACCTGCTCCGCCGACGACTGTTTTGAACTTTGCCATTGTATGCTCCTGTTCTGATTTTGCTTACTGTGCTGATTGAAAGTCTGTTAGCGATGAAGAATCTCATGTGGAGGAGTGGGTAGCGAGAATAATGTACGGGCTGATGGTGATGGCAACGCCCATGGGCCTAGCCCTGACATTTTACCACGAGTGGCGAAACGCCGGGAAATACCCAAGCACCCAAAGGGCAGGAACGACGCATTGGTTTGCGCCGACCCTCCCTCCTTTCAGGTTTTCAGCTTTTCCCTATCCCCCTCTGCTACTCATACATCCAAGGTTTCATGCGTCTGAGATAATGCTGCATGACCGGCTGGGCCATCGCTTCTTTGTCGCTTTCGTAGCGTGCGCGTCCATCCCAATCGACCGTGCTCGGCCAGGGCAAAGCCTGCAGCGCCCTCGCTTGCTCGAGCTGCTTGACATTATCCGGGATATGGGGGACATGCCCATCCAGCATCTTCTTCGAGAGCTTCGCAAGCTGTCCTGACCAGTGACTCTTACGCAATAGCTGTGCTTCCACCGCATTGGCCCCAGCCATGGCGGCCTCCTTGGCTTTCGCGATCTCACGACGGGGGATGTTCTGGATATCCCTATCGAGCTTCTTCCTTTCTGCATCGAGTTTCGGATCCGGCTTGTAGCGCATCTGCCGTTGCAGGCTATCATTCTCCTTTTGCAGCTCCCTATACGCTGCCGTTTCGCGGATGGCACGATCCAGTTGCTCCCTGTGCCCCTGCACCTTTTTCCGCTCGCGTTCCAGTTCACGTACGCCGGGCAGCTTAGCCTGGCGCTGGTTGATCATTTCATTCTTCGCCCTGTAGATTTTCTGGTGCAGTTCATCATCAAGCTTCCGGCGTTCGCTGCTGTCGCGTGGGGCCGCTTCGATCTTCTTACGCTGTTCCTTGATCCGCTCTTCCAGCGCAATGTAGTCGGGATCCTTCTTGCACTCCGCTTCAGCGGTTTTTCGCAGCTCGTTGCGCTGGCGATGCAATTCATCCTCCGCGGCTCGCGCTTCTTTGTAGCCGGGATAGCTCGCCTGTACCTCACGCATCTTCTCGCTGAATTCTTGCTGTCTCGGCCTCAGCTCCGCGACGAGTGTGTTATACGCTTCGTCATTCTTACGAGCTTCGCGAATCTCCCGGTCGATCTCGCTCTTCCGGTCTTTGAGCGCGTCGACTTCGGCATTGATCTCCTCGATTCGCTCGGCGGCGGACGCGCTCAGCTCTCTCTTTCGCTTGCCGACCGCAGCCGCGTACTTGCCGAAGTAAGCCGTCAGCGGATGCGTCTTGGCCAAGTTGCCCAAAAACGCCTCCCTCTTCGCCTCATAGTCAGTATCGATGTACTCCTTCTTGAACCGTGCGTACACTTTCGGACAGATGCGACGCGGGTTGACCAGTGGCACCTCGACCTTGCTGAAGTCCTCGTACACGTCGGACAAGACCCGCAGATAATCCACCGCGCCTGTCATCGGAGATTTTCCCCCGAGTCCGGCGGCCATCGCTGCCAGCCGCACCTTACCCGGCTCGAATGCATCGGAGGCACGGAAACCCGTCTTGATCTCGGCGACGTTCTCACCCTCCTGGAACAGCTTCATCGTCTTGCCGTCCAGTTCAGCCCGGACAACAGTCCACACACCCGGCGTGATCTTCCCGCCCCGGCATTCGGCCCGCACGTCACCCGCCTTGCCCACGATCACGAGCTGACCATCGGCAACGGACAGTGACAGACGGTTCTGTTCGTCGTTTCCGAGCATCCACAAGGTCTGCTTCTTCTTGGAATCGATCTTCAGCCGCATGTCCAGCGTGATGATTTCCAGGTCGGCCATCTCGCCGGGCAGCTCAGCCCACTGACCCCTGCCGTTGAACGTGAAGGCCCCCTCTTCCGCGCCGTCATATGTGAACCCGGGGTTGCCGATGAGCACGCCGTCAAAGAAGATGCGGTCGTCGCGGTGCGATCCGTAGATGCCACCATGCGACCCCGACCGTTCGTTGTAGTGGTCTTCCAGCAACACAGCTTCGGATTGGAAACATTCGTAATTCGCCTGGAAGGCGGCACTGCCGGTGAGTTGAGCGAGCCGCTTTTGCGGTGCGTCGGTATCCTCTTCGGGGTTAACCTCCTGACCGGACCATTTCCTCTCGCTACGGATGTACATGCGGGAGTTCTCGCTGTGGACGCCCTTTTCGATGGCGAGCTTTCCGAAGGCACGGGCGTTGTCCTTGAATACCACATCGCCGTAGGCAATCACGTAGTCTTCGATCGCCGCGTTGTCCAGCACCTTGGCAGTGTCCAGCACCATCGCGTGGCGGCCCACGTAGGCGGAGGCTGCGACTTCGGCACTGTCCGCGACCCAGCCGCCACCATTGGGATGACGCTTGCCTTTGGAATTTCTCAGATGCCACTGGGCGTTCTCATGATCGCCCAGCCCCGCCAGCGCTTCTTCCAACCGTTTGCGCTGTTCGGGGTCGGTTACAGGAATCGCGGCCGACAGGAGTCCTTCACCGTCATACTTCCGAACGCGACGTCCGGCAAACATGCCTGCCTGGCCAGCAGCATCATCTTCAAACAGCGTGGTGTGCGGCGTACCCGCGCGACAGCCCGCAAGCGTGACGTCATACGGATAGCGATACCCGAATCCGCCCTGGTACACCACGTGGGTTTGGTGACCGCGTGGCAGGTCGTTCGCAGGACTCAACGCCCTGGGCGTCGCGGTTACGGTCAGCCAGTACCGCAGATCACCCGGCTGGACCATGATGCTCATCTTGCCTTTGTTCCAGAGCGGCGAGTAGCGACACTTGCCTTCCTCGTCGACGGCTACAATGCATGCGCGCCAATCGCTGAAGGTCTTAGGATCGTAATGGCCGGCGAAATCGACCGTCAGCTCCTTGGCCCCCTTGTCTGCGATGAGGCGGACGATGTTCACACCGAACGCTTCGGGGGCGAACTTTGGATCGCTCCGGTAGCGTCGCGTCTCGCGGTCGAGTTCGACCAGTGAAACGCGATTCGGCATGCAGAAATGTGCGCGGAGACCCATTTGTATCTCGTTATCGAACTCGGCAAAGCGTGCACCGACTTGCCCGAGCAAGTCGCCTGTTTCGCGGATACCGTCCTTGAACAGGCCGCGTTTCTCACCTACGCGAGCGATGATATGCATCGGCGTGGCTTCGCTATCCGCCATCAATTGCACGATGGCGAAGGAGAAGGTATAGCCCCAGTTGGGGTCATCGCCGATGACCGACCAGGCATACGCACCGGGGTACCATCCCCAGAACAGGTTCTTCCAAGGCTTGACCACCTGGAACATCGCCTTCTGGACACTCGACGGATCGCCGATCAGCTGCCCGGAGTCGCACAGTGTCTCCCCGCCACCGAGTCCACCTGTTCCCCGGATTCCGTGTCCCCATTCGTGGAACAAGCCCAACCACCATCCGTCCCCACCACTGCTGGCGCCATAGCCGCCACCGAAGCCACGGCCCTGAATCGATCCGCCCTTCCGCATCGTTCCGCCGACACGCAGGCGGTATTTGTACTTCGGCTTCTCTGGCGGATGCTCCGAGAAGAACATGAGGTGTCCGCCGTGTTCCAGGTAGGCCCACCAGTCTTCCCAGCCGCGCATGATGAGTTCCCGTCGACGCGCGGCGCCCTTCTTGTCGTCCCAGTCCAGCCAGCGTGAGCCGCCCCCATCGTCAGGCGGTTCACTGCCCACCGTC
>CAZCDU010000116.1:0-15839 GCA_964497125.1 uncultured Victivallales bacterium
CCGCGTTCCTGGACCCTCAGCAGAGACTGGCGACGGCCAAAATGAGAATTGCTGAAAGAGCAGTGGCGAGTGGCGAGGACCTTCGCCGCGAAAGCTCCCTAGCCTTGCGACACCGGGAGCAGCGAAAACGGTTACACATGTCCAAGATCGAACACATCGCCGAGCTTCCGCTCCCACTCAAGAACTCTCGGGTGGCGTGAACTCATTCGAACGGCAGCCTAGAAGTCACAGCCCACAATGGCGTCGGCTGTGGCAAAGGTCATTTCGATTTCATCGTCAATGCCGAGGAATACGATGCCTGTACCATCCTCAAATACCTGGTCCTGCTCGCCTTCTGCCATCATGGCCATGGCTTCCAGCCCGACCTTGATATAGGGGCGGCAGCTTGCCGTTGCCGAGGCGAGATACCAGATCATATGCGCGTCGAACTTTGTTGAGAAGCTCACGAGATCGGCTTCAGAGATCTTGTCGCGCAGGACGTGATCATCACGGTCTGAAATCGCGCCAATTCCCACGACCATGCCGCCCCGTGCACGCAGCGACTCTGTCATGATAATCTCTCCCTCGATCCCGCCATAGATCCAGTTGTGCGTCATCTCGTAGGTCAGCGCCAGGATGTCGTTGTCCATCGAGACGGGGCCATCACCGAGCGGGGGAAGGTAGTAGCCAGAGAAACCGTAGATCTCAAAATCATACTTCTCATGCCGCAAGCCGCCTACGCCGCGGACAATCAGGTTGGGTTGGTTGACAAGATCGCCCTTCATGGAAAGGTCCACAATATAGGAGCTCGCCTCCGTGTCAGACGCGGTGTCGCCAACCAGCATACCGTTGAGCCAGTCGAAGTCATTCATGTCTTCGCTGGGGTCCGTTACATTCGTCAAAAACTTGGCGCCGAACGACACGTTCTTGACGCCCATCAGGCGCCAGTCCGTGTTGACCCGGCCGCTGGCGCCGACGTAGACGCCGTCCAGCGGAAACTCAAGCCGCGAGCGGATCGACGTTCCCATTTCGGTAGCCGAGATCTCGTAGGCCGTTTCCCCGACCCCTAAGCTGCTAATCGCTTCCAGGGAAATGGACTGCTTTCCCGTCACGCCTTCTCCCTCTCCCCAAGCCGTCGCCGCTGCCAATACGAGAATTCCTACTGAGCTCAAACGCAACATCATCATTTCTCCCTTGTTACTGTTCGTCGTGCCGTTTCTACGTGGTCTCGCGAGCTTTCGCCTCGCCAATGGCCGCCACAAGTTCTTCATCGGAAAACGGTTTCTGAAGGAAACCCCACGCGCCCAGGCGTATCTCGCTGCGGACATAATCACGCGAGAATCCAGAGGTCATGATGACCCTGGATTGGGGATCATAGTCGAGGATTTCCTGTAATACGCTCTTGCCGTCTCTGCCCGGCATAACCCAGTCGATAATCGAGAGGCCAATCTCGCTTGCGTGCTCTTTATGAAGCGCTATGGCCTCGTCGCCGTCTTTGGCCGCCAAGCCCTGGTGCCCGGCGTCCTCAAGCACCTTCAATATCATGTCACGTCTTCCCGCGTTGTCGTCAGCAACGAGGACTGTCAGGGGGCCTTGCTCTTCTTCCTCCGCTTCGCCTCCGGCCGGCGTTTCGGCCTTGGCCATGAAGATTCGCACACGTGTGCCTTTGCCCGGACGACTACGAATGTCGATCCAGCCGCCCCAGCCTTGTGCCATGCTCTGTGCCACAGGGAGGCCCAGACCGAAGGCCTCGTCAGAATCCTTGGTTGTGAAGAACGGTTCAAAGACGCGGGACACCTGCTCTTTCGACATGCCCACGCCGGTGTCTCGAATTGAGAGCCCAATATACTGACCGCCGGTGGCGTTTGGATTTGAGCGGGGCTTCGAGATGCGCCGCTCCACGAGCGCCAGCGTGAGCGTTCCGCCTTCGGGCATGGCGTCAGCCCCATTAAGAAAGACGTTCATGAGCGTATCCAGAAGCTGGCTTGGATTAGCCATGACATAGGGCAGTGGGCTATTGCCTTTGAGAACAAACTCCACGTTTCGCGCCTTCAGGCTGTGCCCAACCAGGCCCCGCGCTTTCTCTATCGCCGAGGCCAGTGAGACCGGCTCCACGACAACTTCAGATTCGGTCTCGTTCACGCGCACGACGCTGAGCAGGCGCCGCGTGAGGTCACTTGCATGGCGGGACGCATCAAGTATCTTCTTGGCAGCGTTATGGGGACGGGTATGCGGCAGGAAGCTGTCGGCAATGGATGCCGCATAGCTGCTGATCACGCTCATGATGTTGGTGAAGTTGTTGCCCACCCCACGCGCCACGATGCCAACGGCTTCGAGGCGTTCGGTCTCGATCACCGCGAGCCGTGACCGCTTTTGCTCCGAAATATCGCGCACAACCACCATGGCGGCCCGTTGCCCGCGGTATTCGATCGCCGTGGCCAGAATCGCGACCTCGATGTGACGCCCTCGCCTCGTAATAAGGCGTGTTTCGTAGCGCTGGGTGTCCTCATCACCCTTTGCGAGGCGTCGGTACAACCCCGTGACGCGCTCGATCTCGTCACGTGGTATGTAGTCCAGAAAATTGGTCCCCGTCAGATCCTCGGCATCAATGGAAATCATCTGGGCAAGCTGCGGGTTTACAAACTGGAGCTTCTGCGCTTGAACAACACAGATGCCATCCAGGGCATTATCAACGAGATCCCGGTATTGTGCCTCGCTACCACGGAGGGCTTCCTCAATGCGTTCCCGCTCTGTGATTTCGATTTGCAGTCGTCTGTTTGCTTCTTCGAGTTCTCCCGTGCGTTCTCTAACCAGTTCCTCCAGGTGTTCCCGATGACGGGAGAGCTCGCTGGCTGCCGTTTGGCGCCGCCGGGCGGACGTGATGCCGCGGTCAACGGCAATGGGTAATCTCGCCATATCATTTTTGGAAACGAAATGCTCCGCGCCTGCTCGAAGCATTGCGGCCACATCATCTTCATCAACCTTGCCCGATACCACGATGAACGGTATGTCCTTCTGGGATGCACTCAGCATTGCCAGCGCTTCCTCTGCGCTGAAGGTGGGCAACACGCAGTCTGAAAGAATGATATCCCACTCCTCGCAGGTGAGGGCCTTTTCGAATGCCGCCCGGGATTCAACCCGCGACAGAGAAAACGACATTCCATCCGCCCGTAGGAGGTGTTCGAGCAGAATGGCGTCATTCTCGCTGTCTTCAACTAGTAGTATTCGGTACGGGGCGCTCACAGGACAACTCCATGTAGCTGCGGTTGATGGACTCAGCTACCGCCAAAGAGCATACCCGTGGTGAAATGTGAACACAAGGGGAAGAATCCCTGATCATTTTGGTCGCGATCCTCCCCTTTTTCTCGTTGTGTTGGGTACTGGAGTGGCTTAACCTGAAACTGTGTGGCCCAGCATACTTCCTTGGTGGGTTCAATTTGCGCCGGTTTGTGGGGGTGACTATGAGTGTCTTACGCTGTAATTCGTTTCGATTGATCCTCTGTCTGGGTGGGGTGTTGGTGGGATGTCTGGTGGCGTATGGCGCGCAGCAGACGACGCAACGCAAGGCCTCGATGCGAGAAGGCCCCGGGAGCTTCTTTCCGGTTGTGACTCGACTCGAGAAAGGCTCGGCCGTCGAAGTGGGCGATACGCGCGGAACCTGGACTTCTGCCCAAGTGAGGAAACACCAGGGATGGTTGCCAAATTCGGCATTCACGGCCCGGCGTCAGGGCATGGACTATGCAGGGCTGCTCAGTAGCGACAAGGCCGTCGTGATTTCCTCGGTTGATATCGCCGCGGCCACCAAGGGCGCTTTCGAGACGAAGTATGCCGAGACCTATCAAGCCGATTTCGGCCTGATCGACAAACTCGAGGGCATGCGGACGGATCCTCTCCTGGTGTCGCACCTGTTGGGCAGCCTTGAGGGCGGCGATGCCCGCTTCCTGCGCCTGTTACCCCGTCCCGTCTATGACAACAACGTTATTCTGCAATATGATGCAGAACAGCTGCTGGGACGCGCTATGGCTGCCACGCTCGTGACGGATGGCTTCATTGAGAACCTCAGCACCATGGAGTACGTCAACGCTGTTGCTGCAGTTGTCGTGGCCAAAACGCCACGCTATGCACTTCCCTTTCGCGTGGCAGTTGTGAAGGACTCCGCAATCAATGGATTCGGCTTGCCGGGCGGCTACATCGTGCTTACCGAGGGTATGCTTGCCAGCATGGAGTCCGAAGCCGAACTCGCCTGTCAGATCGGGCACGAAATCGCCCATACCTGCCTCTACCACGGCCTGCGTGAGTTCAAAAAGCGTGAAACCCACCGCAAGCGGGATTCAGCGTTCGCCGAATTGGATGCTGCCGTGGGAAACGGCGATCCGTTCTCCGAGCTCGAGGCGCTGACGGGAGATACGTCGAGCCCGGGAATTGAAGAGGACCTGAGCCGGTTGGCCAACACGTCTTATCTGAAGATTATCGGGAGCCGGGCGCGTGAAGATGAGCTTGAGGCCGATCTCTTCGGGGTTGCTTACGCGGCCGCAGCGGGATATGACCCCAATGCGATGGTCGCGTATCTGGAACGCGTTCGTGATGGTGGCGGCGTGCACGATGCGTTTCGCCATCACCCGGCAATCGATGACCGCATTACGGCCTTGAAAACTGCTATTCGGCGCTATCGCCTGGTGCAGCGAGGACAGGCGTCCATGCAAGGGCGGTATGTGAGTCGCGTCAATGGACAGGATGGGGGCGGAACCGAATGATGAATATGAGATGGATGATCGGGGTGATGGTGTTGACGGCGTGCTGCATCGGTGGTTGCAGTAGTCCCGATTATTGCCTGAGCAGGCCCTCGGAGGTTCGTTTACCGCAGTGGTTCACAATGCCCAAGGGCGGTGAACAGTCCGACACGCCGGTCAGTCTCGGGATCCAACTGCCCAAGCACCTGCTTGCATTGGGGGACGAGTTTGGCCTGCCTCACTGGGTAGTCTACGGCGTCGTACGGTCGTTGGGTGCCAGGGAGTTTCTGGCGAATGGCACCGTCAAGACATTCAGCGTGGCCGATGAACGGGGGGAGTCGAGTGTTGTTGTGGATGACGTCTATTATGACGTCCCGGCGGGTCAGATTCGGGCAATTCTACAGAGTATTGCCGTTGACTGTAGCGAGGCGGAGAACGAGCTTGCCCGGCATAACGTGTTGGGCGTTTTCGTGCGCCGCCGTTTCGGCGGCATTATTCTCTTCTCCCTGGATCACGTCGGTGAAAGCGAAACCAATCTCCTGCTTACCTCTGGCGTCACGAAAGACCCCATGGAGGAATTCACCCCCGATTCACCGGTGGAACTGCCTGTCGTCGGATGGCGCGAGACCGCATCGCACTACATTACAACGCTTCCAGGCCGCTACCGCTATGGCAATCCCGTGCTGGCCTTTCGGCAGACCGAGGAGGAGGCCATTCGTGATCTTGCCAAGACGCTGTTGCACAAGTTCAGCCACATGCGCAAGGCCGTTGTTGATAATGCCAGTGGCAACGTTGATGACGAAATCAAAGAAGATGTCTATCGCGAGGAGATTACGCTGCGCATGCGCGGCGTGCGCGTCTTGCGCCGGGCTGTTGATGTTGATCAGGGCTTATGCCTGGTGGAGGTAAGTGTACCGCGCAATGGCGTAGCCGTGAACTAGTGGTGAACGGGAGGTGTGTCATGCGAAGAGTGATGTGGCGATGTGGTGCCGGGATCGTGGCTGTCCTGGTGGTTGCCCTGATGGTCTCAACATCGATTGCCGATGCCGGATTCGCGGATTGGCTGAAACGGGACAGGGAAGCGCAGAAGCAATTTGGACAGGGACGGCCTCCCTCCCGTGAGAAGCCTTCCGCTCCTGCCGAGAAGACGCCGGAAGCCCCAGTGGAAGCCCCGGTGGAAGTGCCCGCGCGAACGCGCGAACGCCCTGAGCCCGAACCGACTCCGCCCCCCCAAGAGGTCTCCAAGCAGGGGTGGCTGGTCATGGTCTATATTGCCGGTGACAACAACCTTGATTCCTTCGCTATCACCGATGTTGAAGAGATGCAGAAGGTTGGCTCCTCGGATGATCTCGAGATTGCCGTCCTCATGGATCGTGTTGACTACGGAAAATGGAGCACGGCTCGACAGTTCCTCGTGCGGAAGCCCTCCGACCAGGATGGCAAGGACTCATGGGATGTATCGCTCCCCACCTGCGAGGATCTCGGCGAATTGAACATGGGCGATCCCAAGACGCTCACATCGTTTGTCGACTGGGCAACGACAACCTACCCGCAACCCAACACGATGCTGATCCTCTGGAATCATGGCGGCGGTTGGCGCTCCGCGGTTTCACGGGCGGTGACGGCCGGCGCAGGAGCAACGCGCAGCAGCGGGCCACCTCCCAAACCGGGGATTAGCCGGCTATCACGTGGGATCGCCTGGGATGATACCAACGATGGCGACTTTCTCGAAATGCGAGAGGTTCGTGCGGCTTTGGAGCCGTTTGATCCCTTCACGATTATTGGCACTGATGCCTGCCTGATGGGAATGGTTGAAGTGGCTTATGAACTGCGTGAACGCTGTGACTATTTCATCGGTTCGGAGGACATTGAGCCCGGTGATGGATGGCCCTATGACCGTTGGCTGCCGCCGTTGGCAAAGGATACGGCAATGGCGCCGGATGCATTGTGTGAGGTCATCGTTGACACATACACGGAGAGCTATGGTATACGACCGACCACGTTGAGCGCTATCCGGCAGGCCGATATACCGGCGCTCGCCAAGAGCATTGACGATGTTGCGTGCGCGATCATTGACCATTCCGAATCCAAGAAGAAGCCGATCGTTACATTCAAGGGACTGCCGTGGTATACGCCGTCGCAACCCGACTTCGTTGACTTGGGCGCTTTCCTTGAGAGCCTTCAACGCAAGTATCCCAAAGCCGTGAAGGATGCCTCAAAGGATGCCCAGGCCAAACTCAAGCAGGCCGTCATTGCCAACCGGTCACACGCACTCCTGCAGGGCCAGGGGCTGAGCATTTATCCCGGCGGAGGGAATGACGACAGGGACTACCGCGCCGGCATTATTCAGTTTGCACGAGACACGCGTTGGGACGAGATGCTGCGTGAGTTGACTTATCACTCGAAAGAAGCGGCGCGGTCGAAGCTCACGACAGGCACGCCTGATCGTTGGGCCGTTCTCATCGGTGTCGAGAACTACGCGGACAGCAACGTGACGCAACTGAACTACTCCGTCGATGATGTCGATGCTTTGCGCAAGGTACTCATCGACCACGCCGGGTACAAAGACGAGAATATTCTCGTTCTCAAGGATGAAGAAGCCACCGCCGCCAAGGTGCGATCGACCCTCGGGACCTGGCTTCCTCGCCAGGTTTCCGATGAAGACATGGTGCTCATTTACTTCTCTGGCCATGGCGGTGCCGAACCCTCTATTCGCGGCAATGTCAAAGATGGAACAGAGAAATACATGATGCTGTGCGACAGCTTGGCGGATGACATGTATGGCACGGCAATTCCGATGTCTGAATTGGCGCGGATTTTCGGACGCATCCGGGCAGACAAGCTGCTCTTTGCCATGGATTCCTGCTACTCGGGGGCTACGAGCCAGGCGGATGGCGGCAAGGGCGTCATGCGGGAGGGTATGAAGGCGATCGGGCTTAGCGACGAGTATCTCAATGCCCTCACCGGCAGCAGCGGCACGGTGGTATTGACGGCGTCAAAGGCAAGCGAAGTATCCATGGAATCAAAGGCATTGGGCATGGGGGTGTTCACACACTTCCTCTGCCAGGCACTGCGGGGCGCCGGCGATAGTGACAGCGATGGCCTTATTTCCGTTGTTGAGCTATTCCAGTTCCTCAACCGAAGTGTCCCCGATGCCGCCAAGCAGATGGGGTCGTCACAACACCCCGTCATGAAGGGTGAGATCAGCGGCACATTCCCAATTGCGGTGGTGACGTCGGCACCCAACGAGGAGGAGTAGACAATGAGAAGATCTGCGATTCAGTGTCAGGTTGTTGGGGCAGTGCTCGTCGCTACGCTGGCAGCGGGAGGGGCCGTGGCCTGTTCATGTGGGTGTAGCGTTGCCAAGACCGAGACCGCCGACCAGGGCGGTAAGGCGAAAACCGCCGCCGTGAAAGGCGTTTGGGAATCTGACAACGTCTGTGTCTACAAGAGCGGTGAATGGGTCCTCAAGGTTGAGTATCTCTTGAAAGGCACCCGTAGCGAAGGTCAGAAGGGGACGCTTTTCAAAGGCGGCAAAGAGGTGAAGGGCAAGAAGAAGGGGAACCTGCAGGAAACGACGCTTGGAAAACTCAGACACTATGGCGATGAACGTAAAGTCAGTTGGGCCGTCTCGGGATGGAACTTCGCTGAACGGAGCCAGGTGAAGCCATCCTCCCGGATCTCGGCAAAATAGAAAAACAAACCAAGGAGAGTAACGAATGAAGAAACTATGGATGGCATTGGTGCTGGTAGCATTGGTCGGCGTGGTCTCCCAGGCCCAGGCAGAGGTGCATCACCGTATTGGTGGCGGTGTGCATTACTGGACCGCATTAGACGATATTGACGCGGACGATGTTGATGAGGACGGGTTTGCTTACCTCATCTCATATCAACTCCGGCCGGCTTCGTTAATCAAGTTTGGTCTCGACGTTGAGATGCTCCCGGAAGATTTCGGCGGTGCAGAAGATCCCGTTTATGCGCCGCAGGCCTACGTCATCATTGGCGGCGCCATCTATGCCGGGCTGGGCATTGGTGGCTATTATACGGATGGCGATTTCGCCGAGGATCCGTTCTACAATCTGCGCGCCGGTCTCGATTTCTGCCTGCTGCCCTTCATCTACATCGATATCAACGCCAACTACCGTTTCGAGGAGTGGGATGATATCAAGACCGTCGATGAGGATATCAGCACGGATACCGTTACCCTCGGCGCTGCGGTCCGGCTGGAGCTCTAGCCTGAGACCTGATGCGTTTTCTAATGTTCTCGGCTCTTCCGTAGAGCAGTCCCGCAGCCGCGGGATTTCCGCCTACTCCCTTCCGTTGAACGGCCGGGAATCCCGCGGCGGCGCATTCGCGTCAACTTAAGGGCATCTGGCCGTCCGAAGCGCTGAAAGCGCGGCATATACTAGCCTTTCAGGCCGCAGGCTGTGTGAGAGCTCCTTAAGTTGACGCGAATGCGCGGCTGCGGGACCGGCCTACAAAGCCAAGTTTCATCAGCCTGAAATTGATCCTCTGCATGCCCCACCTTCTTCATGCACCTTTCCCCAAGATCGCGCCTGTTGTCCTTGGCAGCCCCATAAGAAGCACAGCCATTAGCTCCAAAACGTTAAACTCTGTGCTGATCCGTGAAAAAAATCACGGTATGCTTGCACCACCTTCTGTCCTGTGGTACAAGCTCTCCTTCTTATCGTTGAAATAGACTTATTGGGGATTAGACACATGACACCAATCTTGACTCAAGGACTGACTCTTATGATCGCAGGCATGGGAACTGTCATCATTTTCCTTAGTCTGATGGTCTCCGTCATGCAGGTTACGGGGGCGTTCTTCAAGAAGAACGCGGATCGCTTTCGCGAGCAACCGGGCCCTGAAAGTCGCGTTGAACGTATTTCAAGTGATGATTCCGACGTCGTTGCTGCCGTTATGGCGGCCCTGACCGCTTATCTGAAGAAATGAGGCTTGTATGGCGAAGAAACCTGTAAAATTCATGTGTACGGCCTTCCGTGACGGCTTCCAATCCGTCTACGGTGCCCGTGTTCTAACGCGAGACTTCCTGCCAGCCGTCGAGGCGGCCCGTGATGCCGGCATCACATGGATGGAAGCCGGTGGGGGCGCGCGTTTTCAGTCGCTGTATTTCTACTGCAATGAAGATGCCTTCTCGATGATGGACCAGTTCCGAGCCGCTGCCGGTCCGGATGCCAACCTGCAGACGCTGGCCCGTGGCACGAATGTTGTGGGGCTTGACTCGCAGTCAAGCGACGTCATCAAGCTTCACGCCCAGATGTTCAAGAAGCACGGCATCACAACCATTCGGAATTTTGACGCGCTGAACGACGTCAACAACCTGATCTACAGTGGCCAGTGCATTCACGATGCCGGTTTGAAGCACCAGGTCTGCGTCACCATGATGGAGCTGCCTCCGGGATGCGAGGGAGCGCATGATCCTGCATTCTACGAATCTGTACTGCGTCGCATTCTTGACGCCGGGATTCCGTATGATTCTGTCTGCTTCAAGGATGCATCCGGGACAGCGGTTCCCAGCAAGGTCTACGACACGATCAAACTTGCACGGAAGATGCTCCCCGAAGGCACGCATATCCACTTCCATACCCACGAAACGGCAGGCATCGGTGTGATCGGCAACAAGGCCGCTCTCGATGCGGGCGCTGATGGGATCGATCTTTCGATGGCGCCCGTTTCAGGGGGCACCTGCCAGCCGGACATCGCGTCCATGTGGCACGCGCTGCGGGGGTCGGATTACGACCTCGGGATTGACATCGATAAGGTGATGGAGGCTGAAAAGGTCTTCAAGAACTGCATGAAGGACTACTTCCTTCCCCCCGAGGCCACCATGGTAGAGCCCATGATTCCCTGGAGCCCGATGCCGGGTGGTGCGCTCACCGCGAACACACAGATGCTTCGTGACAACGGGATCATGGACAAGTATCCCGAGATCATCGCTGCCATGGGTGAAGTGGTTCGCCGGGGTGGTTTCGGCACATCCGTAACGCCGGTTTCCCAGTTCTACTTCCAGCAGGCGTTCAACAACGTCATGTTTGGTCCGTGGGAGAAGATTGCAGAAGGTTACGGCAAGATGGTGCTTGGCTATTATGGCCGTACCCCCGTTGAGCCGGATTCCGAGATTGTTTCAATCGCGGCCAAACAGCTTGAGCTTGAGCCGACAGAGAAGACGCCGCTTGAAATCAACGACGCCGACCCCAAGAAGGGGCTGGACGTCGCCGCAAGGCTTCTCGATACGGCAGGTCTTCCGAAGACGGACGAAAACCTGTTCATTGCTGCCACCTGCAAGGATAAGGGCATTGCCTATCTGCAGGGAGAAGCCAAGCTTGGCATCCGCAAGACCCGCAAACAGGATCAGCAGGCGCAAGCTCCAGATGCCGCTCCCGAAGGCTATACGGTTAGCGTTAACGGCAAGGCCTACTCGGTTTTCCTGGAAGGGCCACAGGCCGTCATCAATGGCAAGACCTACCAGGTCGACGTTCAGGAAGGTGCCAGCGGCTCTCGTGCCGTACCGACGGACAAGGCTCAAGCCGCGACGGCAGACGCCCAGCCCATCAAGGCTCCCATGCCGGGCACGGTCGTGCGAGTCTGCTGCGTTGTCGGCGACAGCGTTATGTCGGGTGATGAGATCATCGTGCTGGAAGCCATGAAAATGGAAGCCCCAATTAAGGCTCCCTGCGATGGGACGATCAGTTCTATCGCCGTGACCCAGGGCGATCAGGTAACAAGTGGCCAGATTCTGGCATACATCAATTAGAGTAGGTTGCTTGATATGACTTTCGTGATTGCTTCTCGACTGCGCGCCATCCTATCCCTCGGCATTGTGCTGTCATTCCTGTTCATCGGTGCGACCGCCTTTGCCTCGGAGCCTACGGCGCAACCCGACGTGGGTGCGACTGTTCGCGAGCTGTATAACTCGACCGGGATCCACGGCTTCATCCACGGGGAGCCGGTTGAACCAGGCCATGAAGCTCACGGCTTGTTGCCGGGTGGGCTCGGGCAGTTCATCATGATCGCAGTCGGATGCCTCCTGATCTACCTTGCCATCGCGAAGGGGTTCGAGCCATTGCTGCTGCTGCCAATTGGTTTTGGCGGCATTCTGGCGAATATCCCCCTTGCCGGTATTGCGGCTGAAGGCGGCATGCTGCGAACCGTCTACGAGTTTGGTATCGTACCCCCCGGACTCTTTCCGCTCCTGATCTTCATGGGGGTGGGGGCCATGACGGACTTTGGGCCGTTGATTGCCGACCCCAAAACCGCGCTGCTGGGCGCCGCCGCCCAGTTTGGCATCTTCTTCTCGCTCATGGGTGCGCTTTATCTTTCCGGCACGTTTGAGGCAATCGATTTCTCCGTCAGTGATGCGGCCGCAATCGGCATCATCGGCGGGGCTGATGGTCCCACGGCGATCTTCCTCGCCGGCCGCCTTGCTCCCGACCTGCTCGGAGGCATTGCCGTTGCCGCCTATTCCTATATGGCGCTTGTCCCCATCATTCAGCCGCCGATCATGAAACTCCTGACGACCAAGCAAGAGCGCATGATCGAAATGAAGCAGCTGCGGCACGTGTCCCGCATCGAGAAGATCATCTTCTGCTTCATCGTCATGGGGCTCTGCATCCTGTTGCTCCCTTCCGCCACCCCGCTGATTGGTATGCTGATGTTCGGCAACCTTCTCAAGGAGTCTGGCGTCGTCGAGCGGCTTTCGAAGACCGCGGCGAACGAACTCATCAATATCGTGACGATCCTTCTCGGGCTCGCTGTCGGCTCGAAATTGCAGGCTGACAAGTTCCTTGCCATCGAAACGCTCGGTATCCTGATCCTCGGGTTGGTCGCCTTTGCCATTGGTACCGGTTCCGGTGTTCTTCTTGCCAAGCTGATGAACCTCTTTACGAAAGAGAAGATCAATCCTCTTATCGGTGCGGCGGGTGTTTCTGCTGTTCCGATGGCGGCCCGGGTGGTGAACAGAGTTGCGCTGGACGAGAATCCACATAACTTCCTGCTGATGCACGCCATGGGTCCGAACGTTTCGGGCGTGATCGGCTCTGCCGTCGCCGCCGGCGTCCTTCTCCGCCTCTGCCAGCTGTTTGCGGGGTAGGGTGATACGTCTCTGGAATGGCTCTGAATTCTCACGAATCCAGCTACAGCGAGAGAAACTACCCACCATGCGGACGTAGCTGGATCCGTTAGGATTCAGTCCCGTTTCTGGTTGGCGCACACGAGCTGCAACCGTTCGTCTGTGGACTTCTCGACCATTCCCCTATATGCTGCTCTGCACACGAGGAGGTCTACCATGATACGCAAATCAGCGGATATGAAATCCGAAACACGAGCCAACATGCGTGGCGGTGACGGGGAGGTCACAGTTCAGCCCTTTTTCACGCCGGATGAGATGACAGCCAAGTCTCGACTGTGCGCCAAACTCACCTTGCCGCCGGGTGCGAGCATCGGTGTCCACGAACACCTCAAAGAGGATGAGGTCTACATCATTACCCACGGCATAGGCATGCTCGATGACGGGCAGTCGGAAAGCCGGGTTGAGGCAGGGGACGCCGTCTTGACCGGAAATGGTGAATCGCACGCCATTCGCAACATCGGCGATGAACCGCTGGTCCTTATCGCTGTCATCATGCTCTATTGAGCGTGAATCCCTGGGTGCCTGATGACCACACTCCCAGATAATTTACTGTTTCCCCTGCGAACCCTTTCCGGTGCGGGCACCATTCAGAACCTGGTTCCGGAGTGCCTCGCATTCGGGCCTCGTGGCATGCTCGTCCACGGACGCTCCCTCGCACGATCCGGCGTGCTTTTTCGCGTTCTGTCCAGGGGGGCCGATGATCAGAGCATCTGCAACTGGCGTCACCCCGGCGGAGAGCCGACCCTCGATCAGCTCGAGGATCTGTTGGCAGCGGCACGCGGGCATGGCTGTGATTGGATTGCGGCGGTGGGCGGCGGCAGCGTGATGGATATTGCCAAGGCCGCGGCAGGCCTCTTGAATGCGCCGCTTCCTGTGCAGGCCTATCATGATGGTGAGGCTATTGAGCCAAGCCATATCCCGTTTGTGGCTGCACCCACAACGGCCGGCACGGGCTCTGAGGCAACGATGGTATCGGTGCTGACCAATACGAACGAGGAACTCAAGCGTTCGATTCGGCACCCCTCCTTCATGGCGCGTTGCGTCATTCTTGATCCCGAGCTGCTGAATGGATGTCCGCGTTCTGTCCTGGCGAGCGCGGGGATGGATGCCTTGACGCAGGCGATCGAATCATTCACGAGTCGCAACGCAACATGGTTGACGGATGCAATGGCGAAGGAGGCGATCGGGCTGATTGCCGAGAGCCTTCCGCTTGCGTATGCCTCCGATGGGCAAGACGCAGCGGGGGCCCTCCTGCAGGGCAGTTACCTGGCCGGACTTGCGCTATCGAATGCGCGTTTGGGCGTCGTTCACGGTCTGGCGCATCCGCTTGGCGTTCGGTATCACCTTCCGCACGGTGTCGTCTGCTCGGTCTGTCTGCTTCCCGCTCTCAAGTTTAACCGCGATGCAATGGGCGCTAAGTACCGCGAGATGGGGGAGCTTCTCGGGGGTGATCCGGTAGACTGCGTTAGCCAGCTCGCAGAGACGCTTGGGATCAGCTCGCCCTTCCAGGGCCGCGAGGTGATTGACGCCGAAGGAATCATCCAGGAAACCCTGGCTTCCGGATCAACGGCCGCCAATCCACGCCCGGTAGAGGCCTCCGACGTCGAAGCCTTGCTTTCTTCGATCTTCGGGACGGACTGAATTCTCACGAATCCAGCTACAGCAGAAGAGATCAGCCATGTCTAAGATGTAGCTGGATTCGTGAGAATTCAGTCTCCCAGAAGACGGAGCCAAAAAAAGAGGGACAGCCTTTCGGCTGTCCCTCTTCGATTTTTGTTACCGGCCGAGCTAGTTCTGGCCGCGGCCCTTGACGCCCTTGGTGTCCTTCGTGATGGCCTTAGCCTTGGACTTGGGACGGAGGCTGCGGCAGGCTTTGCCGGCTTGCCACATCTCGGAGTTGCCGATCACGGAAAGCTCTTTGTCCAGACGCTCTTTGTAGTCCTTGCGTCCGCACATACGGATGACGCGCTTGGTTTCGCTGCCGTCCTTGACCGCCTTGTACAGCTCCTTGAAGACAGGAAGGGTGGCCTTCTTGAATTTCGGGCGCCAGTCAAGAGCACCACGCTGCGCCGTCGCTGAGCAGTTGGCGAACATCCAATCCATGCCGTTCTCGTCGACAAGGCGAATCAAGCTCTGGGTGAGCTCCTCAACGGTTTCGTTGAAGGCTTCGCTGGGGCTGTGGCCATTCTTGCGGAGTACGTCGTACTGGGCTTCCATGACACCGGCCAGGGCGCCCATCAGGATACCACGCTCGCCGGTCAGGTCGCTACGCACTTCGTCTTCGAAGGTGGTTGGGAAGAGGTAACCGGATCCCACACCAATACCGAGGGCCAGGCAGCGCTCTTCGGCGCGGCCGGTGGCGTCCTGGAAGACGGCGTAACTGGAATTGATCCCTGCGCCATTAAGGAAGTTGCGGCGTACGGATGTGCCGGAGCCCTTGGGGGCAACCATGATGACATCGACATCAGCCGGCGGAACGATTCCGGTCTGGTCCTTGTAGACAATTGAGAAACCGTGGGAGAAGTAAACGGCATCGCCCGGATTCAGGCACTTCTCAATGGTCGGCCAAATCACGCGCTGTGCGGCATCGGTCACCAGAATCTGAATGACGGTAGCTCGGCTGGCGGCTCCTTCGATATCGAAGAGCGTTTCGCCGGGGACCCAACCATCACGCTTGGCGCGATTCCAGTCCTTCTTGAAAGCCTTGGACTGGCCAATGATGACATTGAAGCCATTGTCCTTCAGGTTCAGCGCCTGGGCCGGGCCCTGTACGCCATAGCCAATGATGGCGATCGTCTCTTTCTTAAGAACTCGACGAGCCTTGGACATCGGAAACTCTTTACGCATGACCACGTTTTCTTTGACGCCGCCAAAATCAATCACTGCCATTTGGATTCCTCCTGGGTTCATTAGTGAAACGTGTGGATATTAGGGGGTTCGCCCCGCAGGTCAATGTTTTTCGGGCAGTTTTCGGTCAG
>CAZCDU010000117.1:0-14449 GCA_964497125.1 uncultured Victivallales bacterium
TGTCGACGTCCTACACTCGCAAGCTCGCTTCGGACTCTGCCACCGCACTCCAAGTTCTCCCGGGATTAGCGCCAAGCTTAACGCTTACCGTTTACGCACGCAGAGCAGCGAAGAGGCATCCAGTACTCCATCACTCCAACACGCTACGCTAGTTCCGATGGGGCGGGGATCCGCTGAGAGAATGCTACCGTCTCCGTTTCGTCAGGACAAACGGCGCAGAATCCCACCATCCAACATCCCTTGAGTTTTTCGCGGTCTCAGGTTAGTGTGTCCCGCATCAAAGGCTGGGCGTGCTGCGTGCCGGCCGGGATTCTCATCCGAAGGAAGGCGGCATGGCTGAAGCGCAGAACGGGACTAGCTTTTCATCACTCTTCACCCCGTACCAAGTGCTCTGCCATACGGAACTGACCGACCGTGACACCTTGCTTAGAGACATGGTTGGGCTACTGGGTCCGGCTTTGGAGCATGGCGAAGTCGACGAGGCTATCCGGCTGGTCCTCGAACGCGAAGCCCAGATGACCAGCGTGGTCGGTCCCGGGATCGCCCTGCCTCATGCCCGTCTCCGTGGATTACCACGGCTTGTTGTTGCTGTTGCCACCTCTGTCGATGGTATTCGTTTCGGCGATGATGACGGTGAACTGGTTAAGCTGATCATCCTGATTCTTGCCCCACACGACTCACCCGCGGCCTATCTTCAAGCCGTGAGCTCGCTGGCCCGCATCACCCTTGCGGAGGGTACGGCGGACAAGGTAGCCGGTCTCGAGAACGGCGAGCAGGTCTGGCACTTCTTTGAACGCGGCGGGTTGATCCTACCGGAACACGTGTGCGCGGGTGACATTATGCGGTCGGAGTTCATCACCGTACGCTACAACGACACCTGCGAGAAGGCCATCGACCTGTTCACCCAGCATAACCTTGCCGACCTGCCCGTGGTCGATGATGACAAGAAGCTTGTCGGGCTTGTCACGGCCGATGCGCTGCTGCGGGTGTGTCTGCCCGACTACATCCTGTGGATGGAGGACTTGTCACCAATCATCAACTTCGAGCCGTTCGTGGAGCTGCTTCGCAACGAGGGGAAGACCTGGCTGGCGGACATCATGAGTGATGACTACGTCATGGTGCCTGAAGAAGCGCCTGCCATCGAAGTGGCGAAGGGCATGTGCAAGCGGGGCGTACGACAGGTGCTCGTGGTGCGGGATGACCAGCTCGTAGGTGTCATCACGATCGAGGATTTCATTACCAAGGTACTCAGGGACTAGACAACTATGCCTCCCATTCGACATGAAGGATTGAAACTGCGGCAGGTGCTGGGGAGAAGCGTCCTTGTCGTCGGCTTCAGCGTATGCCTGGGGTTGCTTGTGCGCGAACATGGCTATACAACCCCTCAGGTTCTGTCGTGTTCCGTGTTCACCATGACCGTTCTGGCCACGCTGCTGTTCTGGGAGTTCCGGCTGGCGGTGGCATTTATCGGTATTGCGGCTCTGTTTGGATGCAACGTGCTCACGCTCGATCGCTTCGTTGAATCCTGTGAACTGCCCGTGATCCTATTCCTGGTAGGGATGATGGTCACTGTCGGGGCGCTCAAGGAGCTGGGCTTCTTCTCCTGGGTCATCGAGTTGATCGTGAGCCGCAAGCGGATGACCGGAACAACCTTCTCGCTCACCGTGATGATTCTCTCAGCCCTGCTGGCATGTGCCGTCGATGAAGTCACTTCGATCGTGTTTGTCTGTGCGCTGGTATTCCAGGTCTGCGACACGCTGCGAGTGCGCGCTACACCGTTCCTGATGATGGCCGTAATGGCCACGAATATCGGGTCGACGGGAACCATGATCGGCAACCCGGTCGGGCTGCTGATCAGCCATCGAGCCGGATTTACCTTCGAGGACTTCATCGTGTGGGCGTTTCCCATCATGACGGCCTGCCTGGTGACCGCAATCGGCGTCTTGCTGCTCTGGTTCCGGCGGGACATCAAGATGCTGTCAGAGCGACTCGAAGAGCGCCGCCAACAGAAGCTGGATCTTGGGCCGTTGGTGCGTGTGCCATACCACCGCGGCCTCGCGATCTTCCTGGTCACCGTTGGCGTAATCGCGTTCCACCATCGCATTGAACAGCTGCTGGGGCTCGAACAGAACACCGTGCTCATGACAGCGCCACTGGCAATTGCCGGTGTGTTGATGGTCTGGCGACGTCAGCGAGCGCAGCACTATATCAGCGTTGAGGTCGATTGGTGGGAGCTACTGTTCTTCATGATGCTTTTCGCCAAGGCCGGCGCGCTGGAACACACAGGGGTGGCATCACGTATCGCGGAAGACTTGGCGCATGCATTCCAGGGGCTACCGGCGCTGGTGATGCCCGTGATCCTGGCGATCTCGGCCCTCGGGTCGGCCTTTGTCGACAACGTGGTTTTTGTGGCCGCTTTCATGCCGGTGGTGCGTGAACTGCAGGCGACGCCCCTTTGGTGGGCTCTGCTATTCGGCGCATGCCTGGGCGGCAACATCACGATGATCGGGTCTGCCGCCAATATCATCGCGGCAGGTGTATTGGAGAAGCGACACCGGAAGAGCCTCAACTTCCTGGAATGGCTCAAAGTCGGCACGGTGGTCGGTGTTGTCACCTGTATTGTGGCTTGGGCCGGGCTCACGCTCATGGCACCGCACATGCCGGAACACCCCCTGCATCCGCATGACGGCTGGGGCGCCTGGCCGGATAACCAGCATGCCCCCGCCAAGCCAACAGCATCCTTCAAAACCCAACACCCAACAAGGAATGCCCAATCTTCAAAGTGAGTGAGTGAGGAGAATGTGTTGCCTTTAGGCGTGCTATTCGCGTCAGTCACGCTCCCACTTGCTCAGTTGGATATTCCTTGTTCGATATTGGATATTCTTGTCTCGTCCCGATATAGGTTGACAGATTTGCTAAAGGAATCCCCCGGGCTTGCCCCGGGGATCGTTAGGGTGACAGGCTACAAGAAGGGCATACCCCCGGATCCCGGATGGCGGCAGGGCAGGGCGCAGCGCTGCCCTGCCGCCATCCGGGATCTGAGAAGGGGCGGGAGTCGCGTGTAGCCTGACATCCTGAGACTCCCCGGGGCAAGCCCGGGGGATCTCTTGAAGCGCCAGGAAGGTGACAAACGGAAACCAGGACGACACAGAGCCGGGCAGACGGGAGATCTGCACAGGGCTCTGAAAACAACCTGCCTCCGGTCTCCGTGAACGATCAGCACCCGGCGCACGTGCTTACAGATCAAACGCCTCGCAAAGTTCGTCGATCGTATCCTGGGACATGGGGACGTGACCACCGATGGGCTGACTGTCGATAATGGCCTCGGCGGAGCATTCCAGAACTTCGAGCTGATCGAAGGCTGAGAGAATGTCCTTTCCCACAAGCATGACCCCATTGTTCTCCAAGACGGCAGCCGGGTTCTTCAGCGTCAACGTCTCCGCCAGCCGGGCAAAGTCATTAAACGTGGTCTCGAATGGCAGGAGCGCCACGTTACCAACAAAGACGTAACTCTCAGGAATCGTATAGGTATCGACGTTACGGTGGACGATACTGAAGGAGAGGGCATTCACCGGCTTGGCGTTGACAATGCACTGGACCTCCGGGGAGCTATCGTAGATGGCGCGATGGGCGTGCAGCGCGCGACTAGGTTTCTTGCCGATCTGTTTCTTCCCTTTACGGATCATGACGAGATCTTCGGGTTCAATGGTGTGCCGATCAAGAGGGTAGGGGGTAATCAAAAAAGAGTCCTTATCGATCCGTGCCGAGAACGTGCCGGTTGTCCCCGTCAGGAGTCGCTGGCGATAGCCACGGCGGATGAAGCGAGCCAATTCGCAACGCAGCTCCTTCTCCTTGATTGTCATCACGTCCGTATCGTATTCGAAGGCTTCCAGCTTGTGATAGCTCTTCTGCTGCATCTGGATCTGCTCTTCGGACAGAAACTGCGGCTCACCGATCATATTGGCTTTAATGAGCGCCTTGGCGCATAGCTCCAGTGATTCGAAACGCTGGAAGGCATCCTGCAGATCCTCGCCTCCGCAACAGACTCCGTGGTTTTCAAGAATGACGCTGTCGTAGCCGTTGTTGAACACGTCGGCGATTTTGGCGCCGAGGTCATCACTGCCGGGGACGCCATAGGCCGCAAACCCGACGAGGCCATTGCTGTTCCATGCATTGGGAAAGGCCTTCGTCTCCGGCGTCTTGTGGGCGCAACTGAAGGCCACGAGCGCCATCGGGTGGGCATGTACGACGGCGCGGATATCAGAACGCGCTTCATAGACAGCCTTGTGGAAAGGAAACTCGGAGGAGGGGGGGTGCAGACCGTCTACAGAGCCATCCTTGCGAACGCAGACGATGTCCTTTGGAGTAAGTTCTCCCTTGTCGATTCGGGCTGGTGTGATCCAGATATCTCCGTTGTCGTCGAGGATGGAAAGGTTCCCACCGGATGTGGTGGTCATTTTGTAGTTGTAGATGCGCTCAAGGGTCAACGCGAGTTCATCGCGTGGGTGCATATATTCGTATTTCATGCTGATTCTCTCATTGTTAAAGGGCAGCCTGGCGGGGCCCAGTCTCTCTCGAAGATTCGCCTGAGTCTCGCCTTAGATTCTGGTTGTGTCCAGAAGAATGGCAAGTCTCGCATTGAGCTCGCCAACCACGAGATAGTTGTCGAAGGCACCGAATACGCTTGGCGTAATGAGTTCCGAAACGGTCAACACGTAAATCGGGGTTGAACGCGCGCCCGCATCCAGTTGGAGACAACAGGATGTACTTCTAGAGCCTAACACACTCCTAATATTGTGCTCATTCGACCTTAACCGGACTTCTTTCTACTACGTCCCATGTTTGAGAGCGAAATAGACTTTGTGCAACCAGAAGGAGGGCTGCCTATCGATTGAGACTGGGAGATGTTTCTTGGGTAGACAGATCAGATGGACATGAGAGCAATAATAGCTCCGTGTCGCACGTAGTAAGCAAGTAAAGAGGAGAAGAGAAAAGAATGAGTAACAAAGTACTAACTGTTGTAAGTATGTTGGCCGCCGTGGCAGTCGCTACATCGGTCCAAGCCGGTGGTGTGAAGTATGAGAACGAAGATGGTGATTATCTGAAGTTGGGTGGACGGATCCAATTCCAGTACCATCAGTCCAAGCCGTCTGGTGGCGAAACCACAGACGATCTGAAGTTCCGTCGCCTACGCCCCTATATCGAAGGCAGCGTGCACGAGGATTGGAAGGGCAAATGGCAGTTTGATCTCGGCAAGGGAAAAGTAGAGATCAAAGATGCCTACTTCGCCTACAAGGGCATTGACGGGATGCAGATTGCTCTCGGCAACGCAAACTTCCCATTCTCACGCGAGTTCCTGACGTCGTCGAAGAAGCAGCAATTCGTAGAACGTACGTTCGTGGGTAGCCATGACTACGGCACACCGGACCGCCAGGCAGGACTCCACGTCACGGGCTCTGCCCTGGAGGATCTGCTCACCTACGGGGCTTCGGCCACCATCGCGGCGCATGACCCGAGTAACAAGAAGCTCGACTTCGATACGGTCGTGTCATTGAACGCTGGTGATGACTGGGTTGAAGGCCCCATGGTTGGTGGTCGTGTCGACTTGCATCCGTTCGGTCTGTTGAAGCTTTCCCAGGGCGACTTCAATGGTGACCTCAAGGCTACCATCGGCGTTGGCGCCTTCACGTGGCAGAACGATGACGACGTTGTCAACATGGACACCGACGAAGACACGGGCATTGAGACCCAGTCCGATTCCGACGTGGATTCGGCAACGGGCCTCGAGATCTCGGCTGCGCTGCGCGTGGCTGGCCTGTCGATCGACGCCCAGTACAACACGTTCGACGCCGACCTGGTTGTCGGTGGCGTGACGGACGGCATCTACGTCAACAGCTCCACAACGCTCGAGAACTACTCGATCGAGGGCGGCTTCATGGTTTGGCCTGAAACGCTCGAGCTGGTTGCCGGCTATCAGAGCCAGGATGCGGACGGCTATGCCAAGACATGGAACAAGACGTCAGTCGGCGCGAACTACTTCGTGAAGAAGCATGACGTCAAGTACCAGGTCACGTACCAGATGGGTGAGAACAAGGACGGCAAGGACGGGAGCGACGTGGATGAGCTCTTCGTTCAGGCACAGTATGTCTTTTAGGCAAAAGCTGAAACAGGGAAAGCTGAAAGCTGAAATGGGAACGGAAGAGAGAGAAACGCTGAAACTAGAGAGTGAAATGATAACGAAAAGGAAAGTGATAATGACAAGAGTGATGACAATGATTACGGCTGTAGCACTTCTGGCCGGAGTAACGCAAGCCGCAGAGAAACTGACGATGGATGGATCGACTACGGTTGGGCCGATAGCCAAGGCCTTTGCCGAGTACTACATGACCTTGAACCCGGACGTTAACGTGACGGTGAGCGAGTCTGGAAGTGGTAATGGAGCCAAGAGCCTCATTAACAATGTCTGCGACATCGCATGCATGTCCCGCTTCATGAAAGAAAAGGAATTCACGGCGGCTGTAGAGAATGGCGTCACACCGGTTGCCCATGTGGTTGCCATGGATGGGCTTCCCATCCTGGTTCACCCCAGCAACCCGGTTGGCAACCTGACTGTTGAGCAGGTTCGCAAGATCTACATGGGAGAGATCTCGAACTGGAAGCAGGTTGGCGGGGCCGACAAGGCAATCGTGGTGATTAGTCGAGACACCAACAGCGGAACGTATGAGACCTTCCACAAGCTTGTCATGACCCATGCGGTCGGTGACGACAAGGTGAAGGAGAAGATCAAGGATGGCGCCGAGTACGTTGGCAGCAACGGGGCTGTCCGTCAACGCGTCCAGACGACGGTTGGAGCCATCGGCTTTGCTGGGCTTGGATTCGTGGACAAGAGCGTCAAAGCACTGAAGGTCGACGATGTCTACCCGACACTCAGGACGGTTTCGGCGGGAACGTATCCCGTTTCACGTCCGCTATTCATGTTCACGAATGGCTACCCGAAGCTTGGCGGACATGTCTATCGCTTCGTGACTCTGCATCTCTCCGAGAAGGGACAGGAGATCGTTGAGGACATCGGGTTCGTTCCTGTAACGCAGTACTAGCTCCTTAATCGTGGATTGTTTGAGTAGATGAATCGAAC
Source organism: uncultured Victivallales bacterium (assembly GCA_964497125.1). Taxonomy (GTDB): domain Bacteria; phylum Verrucomicrobiota; class Kiritimatiellia; order UBA8416; family UBA8416; genus CAYLXP01. The sequence continues at coordinate 7,136 of CAZCDU010000117.1, forward strand.
AACTTCTCAACAGGTTCACAAATCATTGCAGCGCAAAGTGTTCAGTGTTCAGTGTTCGGTGTTCAGTGTTCAGGAAGAGAGGCAAACAGAGGAAGAGTGGATCCACGGGGCTCTTCTTTTCCTCTTCTCCAGCCTCACTGAACGCTGAACTTCTGAACGCTGAACACTTTCAGCGAAGCTGGCTAGCATTCCTCCAAAGATCGACAGAAGCGCGATCTACAATGGAGTCACACATGTGACTGGTCTGCTGGACAGGCGCGCGGTTCGGGAGCGGTCAACCTAACGCGATTCTAACACTGCGCTAACGCTGTCAATACGTGTGTTCCCTATAACTATCCCGTCGTTAAGCAGAAACAGGAAGAACGAGATCTCAATGTCAGCAACAACAACAGCAATTAAGCAACCCGTCGCGAGCATCGCGGATCGGCTCGTCCTGAGCTCGCAGGCGAACTTGCGGCGCTCACTGCTTGGTTTCCTGGGGCGCACCTTTCTGTTCATGGTTACAAGTGTGGCGGCGATCGCCGTGCTCTTCATCATCCTGTTCATTGCTCGTGATGCGATTCCGTTCTTTCAGATCCGCGGCTTCTCGGAGTTCTTCGGAAGCACGCGCTGGTACCCCTCGGGGGATCCCCCGATGTTCGGCGTCCTTTCAATCATCGTCGGCAGCGCACTCGTGACCGCGGGGGCTACGCTGGTCGCCGTCCCGCTTGGCATCGCCGCTTCCGTCTGCCTGAGCGACGTGCTTCCGTTTCAGGTTCGACAGCTTGTTAAGCCGGTCATCGAAGTGCTGGCAGCGATTCCGTCGGTCGCGTACGGATTCTTTGCGCTAGTCGTGATGGCGCCGCTGTTGCAGGAGCGGGGTGGCCAAGTGTTGGCGACCGCCTGGTTCTGCATCGCGATTCCGTTCCTGCTGATCATGGTTATCGTCCTGAGCGATCTCCTTACCAGCGGCGTGAAGCGGGAGGGACTACGACGGGTGGCTCGTGTGCTGGCAGTTGTCGTGCTCGGGGTAGCCGCCACAGCCGCTCTGCTTGGGGCGGGGCAGTTCTTCCACGGCTTACAGGTGATTAGCGGTGCGAACGCGCTGAATGTGTCACTCATCCTCGGTATCATGGCGTTGCCGACGGTGGTGAGTGTATCCGAGGATGCGCTTCAGGCCGTAGGACGCGAGCTGCGCGAGGGCAGCTATGCGCTTGGCGCCACGCGTGCGGAAACGCTTGTAAAGACAGTCATTCCGGCAGCCAGCAGCGGAATCCTTGCCGCCGTTCTACTGGGAATCATGCGGGCCTTAGGGGAAACGATGGTCGTCTGGATGGCTTCCGGAAACGCGGCACAGATCCCGACACCGTGGTTTGATCTACTCCAGCCGGTGCGCACGCTCACGGCGACGATTGCGGGTGATATGGGGGAGGCGGATCACGTGACGGGATCTGCCCGTTACCACGTACTTTTCGCCATGGGGTTACTGCTGCTGTTGTTCTGCTTTGTCTGCAACCTGATCAGCGAATGGGTCGTCACCCGTCAACGCAAGAAGCTCTCGGGAGGTGAGTAGATCATGAGATTAGCCACCCGCAAACTTCTCGATCGCGCGACATCGGGCCTCGGTATCCTCTCAATTGCACTCATGGCCGCTGCTCTGCTCGTTATTCTCGTTCCCATATTCAAACATGGTGCAGGCGCCCTGGTATTCAGAGCAACGGTAGAGCACCGCAGGTTGCTGCTTGAAAAATACAGTCGCGGTGATACCGAGGCGCTTGATTCAGAATTCGCGAAGATTGCAGCTGCCCGTCAACCGGTCTACGCAATGCTGGCTGAGTTCGAGGGTGAGGAAGAGGCCGCATTGACCGCGATTCTCCCGCGGCTGACGGAGCTCGGAGAGCGTGAGGACTCAATTGGCCGCCTGGTAAAACGGCGCCTACGGCGAATCGATGAGCAATCGACATACCTGGACAACCTGGAGACTGTCGCCAAGCTGCACGAGCGACTTGAGGGATACATCGAGGAAGCCCCTGAGATCAAGGCGGACGTCGAGCTGGCGGGCAGCACAGTCCATAAACTGTCGGAACGCGTTGATGCCCTGGAAGAACTGCGTGATGCTCTGTCGGAGCTGCTGGGCCCCGTTCCGGGAGAAGCACGCCCCGTCCTGATCCGCAAGCAGTATGGGCAGTCACGGTGGGATAGGACGAAGGTCAAGTTGCATGATCTTCTCTACGTGGAACGGTGGATCTATGAGGATGATGGGGCCAGCTATAAAGTTGCTGACCCGCGCGTGGATCAGTTTCGAGGAACCTGTGTCGAACCTCTCTTCGCGCATGTGGAGACGAACATCGACAAGATGATGAACCCCCGTCTGACGTTCTACTGGGGCTTCCTGACGGATTCCCCGATGGACATTCACATGTTCGGGGGCATTGCGCCTGAACTGCTGGGAACACTATACCTCACATTGGGCGCCATTCTCTTTGCTGTGCCGCTTGGAATCATCGCCGCTGTATACTTCTGCGAGTATGCCCAGGGAGGGCGAATCGTGGCCTTCCTCAGGACCTGCGTTAGCACGCTGGCCGGGGTGCCGAGTATTGTCTTCGGCCTGTTTGGGCTGGCGTTCTTCATCAATACGATGCATGTCTCCCGCTCAAAGAGCGTACTTGCCGGATCCCTTACGCTCGGTCTTCTCATTCTACCAACGGTAATCCGGGCCTCGGAGGAGGCCATTCGCTCTGTCCCCCATGCCTACAAGGAGGCAGCGCTGAGCCTTGGGGCAGGGCGGTGGCATACGGTAATGACTGTCATTCTGCCGGCGGCGCTGCCCGGCATTCTGACCGGTGTTGTGATCAGCATGGGCCGCGCGGCCGGCGAGACAGCGCCGATTATCTTTACGGCGGCCGTTAGCGTTGGTCGTCTGCTGAAGCCATGGGAAGCGTTGTCGCAGCCGACGCCCGCGCTTTCCTGGAACATCTATAATCTTTGTACGGAGCACGAGGCCGTGGATGAAATTCGGCACGTGCAGTACGGCATGGTCGCCGTTCTTGTCTCGGTGGTGCTGCTACTGAACCTGGCGGCGATCATCGCGCGGGCACGAATTGCAAACAGGCTGAAAGGATAGACGCGAATGCGTGATAAGAAACCACATATCCAATCTCGGGACTTCTCCGTCTTCTATCGGGAGAATGAAGCCGTCCAAAAGGTCTCGCTCGACATCTGGGCACATAGCGTGACGGCCATCATTGGACCAAGTGGGTGCGGTAAGAGCACCTACCTGCGAGCGATCAACCGCATGAACGACCTCATTCCGGGATGTCATGCCAACGGCGAGATGCTATTTCATGGGCAGAATGTGTATGGTAAGAACATAGATGTGACGGTGCTGAGGAAAGAGGTCGGGATGGTATTCCAGAAACCCAACCCCTTTCCAAAGTCGATCTTTGAGAACGTGGCCTACGGTCCGCGTCTGCACGGGGTCAAGCAGCGGGGCGAGCTTGAGGCCGTCGTGGAACGCAGTTTGAAACAGGCTGCGCTCTGGGATGAGGTCAAGGACCGACTCGATAAGAATGCCCTGGGGATGTCCGGTGGGCAGCAGCAGCGACTCTGTATCGCACGTGCCCTCGCGGTGGGACCCGAGATCCTGCTCATGGATGAGCCTACGTCCGCCCTGGATCCCAAGGCAACGGCGAGAATCGAAGACCTCATCAAGGAGCTACGAGGGGACTACACGATCATCATCGTGACGCACAACATGCAGCAGGCGGCGCGCGTGTCGGATTACACGATGTATATGTACGAGGGTGAGTTGATTGAATACGGGGAGACGGAACAGGTATTTACGAATCCCCGAGAAAAGCATACAGAAGACTACATTACCGGACGCTTCGGATAGGCGAGCAGGAAGAACTTAGGAGATATCATGTCCAAACACATGCAGCGTGAGATAGCCCACCTGGAAGAGCGCCTTATCGAGCATTGCGCCACGGTTGAGAAGAGCGTGGCGTTGGCGACGCGAGCGATTGAAGAACGCAGTGACACATTGGCGAAGGAGGTAATCGCGGCAGATACCCGCATTGACCTTGAAGAGGTGGCTATTGAAGAGGAGTGCCTGAAGATCCTGGCACTGCATCAGCCGGTCGCCATTGATCTGCGCTTCATTGTCGCCGCGCTAAAAATCAACAATGATCTGGAACGCATCGGTGATCTGGCGGCCAATATTGCGAAGCGTGCTTTGGGCGTCAATCGGGCGCCTGAGGTGCCGGACTTCTTCGATTTTGGTCGCATGGCTGAAAAGACAATGGCGATGCTGCGCCTGGGTGTTGATGCGTTGGTTAGCATGGATATTGAGAAGGCCAATCAGGCCTGTGCTGCAGACGATGAAGTTGATAGTATGAATCGTCAAGCGCACGAAACGGTGGAGCAACGCCTCGCAACCGACCCGAGCAACGCACCAGCTCTGATGCGCTACCTGTCGGTTTCGCGACAGCTGGAACGAATTGCTGACCATGCTACGAATATTGCAGAAGATGTCATCTACATGATTACCGGAGACATTGTGAGGCACGACGGATCGGAATCGCACCACGGCTAGAGCTTTGCTCTCGCTCGGGTATTGGAGGACGCATGCCGAAGAAACGAATACTTGTTGTCGAAGATGATGAAGCCATCATGGAGCTCATCACCTACAACCTGCAGCGTGGCAACTTCGAGGTCGCACAGGCGGAGTCCGGAGAAGACGCCCTGGCGCAGGTCGCTTCAGATAAACCCGATCTCATCCTGCTTGATCTGATGCTTCCCGAGATCGACGGACTTGAGGTCTGCCGGCGTCTCAAGGATGGCGCGACGCGCGACATCCCGGTAATCATGGTAACGGCCAAGGGCGAGGAAGTTGATGTTGTCACGGGACTGGAGCTGGGCGCAGACGATTACGTCACGAAGCCGTTCCGTCCAAAAGAGCTTGTGGCCCGCGTGCGTGCCATTCTGCGACGGGCTGCCCGCCAGCAGAGCGGCCAACCCGATGATAATGAGGACCTGTCAATCCACGGCATTGAGATCATCCCCCGGCGGCGTGAGGTACGGCATGACGGACTTCAGATAGACCTTACGTTCACCGAGTTCGAGATTCTGTGGTTCTTGGCCCGACACCCCGGCTGGGTCTACACACGCTACCAGATTGTCGACGCTGTCCGCGGCGAGAGCTATCCCGTAACGGATCGATCCGTTGACGTTCAGGTTGTGGGATTGCGCAAGAAGCTTGGTGAGGCCGGGAAGATCATTGAGACCGTCCGGGGTATTGGATATCGCTTCCGGAATGTAGACTGATTGAAAGGCGGCAACTGCGGCATGAAAAAGAAACCACTATTCTGGCACCTGTTTCCTGCGTTCCTTTTGCTTGTGATCGTCTGTCTGGCAGCCGTCGCGTGGTATGCATCGACCAGCTTTCGCGATCTGCACTACTGTCGAACCACCACATCCCTGGAGGCCGTTGCCCGATTGGCTGCCTTGCACGTACAAGCTGAGTCTCCGGAGCTGAATCCAGCGGTTGTACAGAGTCTGTGTCGCGATATTGGCCGAACGGGAGGAGCTCGCCTGACCGTCGTCACCCCAAGCGGCACCGTCATTGCGGATACGGACCATGATCCTGCCTCCATGGACAACCATGCCGACCGCCCCGAGATCATCCAGGCATGGAAACAGGGCCAGGGATTCCGAACGCGTCGCAGTGGCACGCTGCAGGAAGACATGATGTATGTGGCGATTCCGCTTCGCTCATCAGGCGATAGGGACCTGGCCGTGGTACGAGCGGCTCTGGCGCTGGATGACATCAACAAGACCGTCCGGCAATTAACAGAGAAGGTGATCCTATTCGGCATTATGGTGGCAGTTCTCGGAGCCGTCCTGACGATGCTACTGACCCGCCGTGTAACCTGGCCGCTCAACCAGATCCGACATAGTGCGTCCGATTTCGCTGCCGGACGACTGGAGCACCGGCTGCCGTCCTCTGATGTCTCTGAGGTCGATGTGCTGACCTCTGCGCTGAACCACATGTCGGAAGAACTGAGTTCCCGCATTGAGACGATTACCCAGCAGCGGGACGAGGAGAATGCGTTGCTCTCGTGTATGACCGAGGCGGTCCTGGCGGTTGACACGGACAGGCACCTCCTGAAGATGAATGATTCGGCACGCGCCCTCTTACAGGTTGATGCGATGACGCCTGGGAAGACGCCGATTGCCGAAGTCATCCGCAATGCCGATCTTCTTGCGATTATCGACCGAACCCTTGCCAGCGATGAGCCCGTAGAGGGCGACATCCTGATTCCTGAGCGTGAGCGCTATCTCCAGGCTCATGGCACGGCACTGACAGGAAGTGACGGACAACACGTGGGAGCAGTTATCGCCATTAACGATGTCACGCGCCTACGACGCCTGGCCACGATGCGGCGCGATTTCGTGGCCAACGTCTCGCACGAACTGAAAACGCCGATTACGGCGATCAAGGGATTCGCCGAAACGCTGCTCGAGGAAACTCCCGTCGAGGAAACGGACAGGCAGCACTTTCTCGACATCATCAGCAAGCAGTCTGACCGGCTACAGTCGATCGTTGAAGACCTGCTTATTCTGTCTGACATCGAGAATGCGACTGAGGGAGACACGATCGAGTTTGTGCAGAGCTCCTTGCTGCGCATAATCGAGGGCGCCGTGGCGTCCTGCGAGCCGGCCGCCAAGGCGCGTGGTATCGCCATTGCGGTGGAATGCGATGCCCAGCTTGAGGCACAGATAAACCTGCAGCTTCTGGAGCAGGCGGTGAGCAACTTGGTCGGCAACGCCGTGAAGTACGGCGTTGAGAATACTACCGTGCACATCGGGGCACAGGTTGTGGATGGCGAGGTCGCGATCGCGGTACGTGATGAGGGGCCGGGAATTGCCAGCAAGCATCTGCCCCGGCTGTTTGAGAGGTTCTACCGCGTGGACAAGAGTCGTAGCCGCAAGCTGGGGGGAACCGGACTCGGCCTGGCGATCGTGAAACGCATCGCACTTGCTCACGGCGGCCGCGTGCATGTGGAGAGCGAACTGGGCGAGGGGAGTACGTTCACGATCTTCTTGCCGAAGAGCTGAATTCTCACGAATCCAGCTACAGCGTGAGAAACTCTAAACGTAGCTGGATCCGTTAGGATTCAGACGGTCCTGTGGAGATGACGCGGATCTGAATTCTCACGAATCCAGCTACACGGGGAGACGATCAGATGTAGCTGGATCCGTTAGGATTCAGACGGTTGCGGGGAGAGCTGAGGGGACATGCTTAGCGGATCGCTACCCCTGCGGCAGAAGGAC
>CAZCDU010000117.1:14549-15717 GCA_964497125.1 uncultured Victivallales bacterium
CGGGGAGAGCTGAGGGGACATGCTTAGCGGATCGCTACCCCTGCGGCAGAAGGACCGAGAACGTGGTCCCGGTGTCTTCGGCGGTGAGCACCGTGATATCACCCTTGTGATCACGCACAATTCCTCGCGAGATCGATAACCCCAGTCCCGTGCCTTTGCCCTTCGGCTTGGTCGTAAAGAAGGAGCTGAAGATGTCCTCAAGATGATCCGCAGGAATGCCCGGGCCGTTATCCGCAATGCGGAACTCCCAGCAGGGAGTCTCTTCAACTTCTCCTTCGACGACATCAATCTGCAGTGTGCCATCAGGCTGTTCGAAGAGCGCATCGCAGGCATTGGCAATCAAGTTAACAAAGACCTGCTCCAGACGATTGGGGCTTCCCTGCACAAAATGCTGCCGCTTCTCAACAGAGTTGGTCACCTTCACCTGGCTGTTCTTCACTTTACTGGCCGTCATGAAGAGGGCATCACTGATAACACTCGCCACATCAAGCCTCTCGTGCTCGTCTTCAATACCGCGTGAGAAGTTCCGCAGGTGATCGGCCAGCTTCTGAATAGCCCCGGCCGCCTTGGATACATCTCCTGCGAATCGTTCGGCCCGCTGGAGTTGCTCCGGGTCGGCGCCCTCTTTCATCTCAGACAGCGCGCGTGCCAGCAGTTCATTTGAGAGAAGCACAATTGTGAGAGGGTTGTTGATATCATGCGCGACCCCGGATGCAAGCTCACCAATAGCCGCCAGCCGGCTGGCATGAATCAGTCCCGCCTCGAGCTCCTTGATCTTCCGAATATCGCGCAGGATCGAGAACGTGCGCAGGAAATTGCCTTCGTCGTCATAGATGCCGAACGAACGAATTTCAACCGGGATTCGCTCTCCCTCCTTGGTCATCAGAAGGCTTTCGACGCGCTTGTCGCCCTTGGCCTTGAGATCCGTGAAGCCGCTTTCCATGGCCTCTAGAATCTCGGGGGCATAGATCTGCCGAACGTTCATACCGAGCAACTCGTCGTGGGTGTACCCCAGGAGAGCCGCCGCGGCCCGGTTGGTGAAGACGATGTTGCCGTCCTCATTTACCGAGTGAATGATGTCCGGAAAGTTGTCGAGAATGATTTCGAAGATATCCGCGTTCTGTATCTCCGTATCATCGATTATCATCCGACTCATGCGAAACTCTCC
>CAZCDU010000118.1:0-15422 GCA_964497125.1 uncultured Victivallales bacterium
CCGCGGGCTAGTGGTACCCCCGAGTGAGCTCGGATCGTGCAGGGGGGAAACTTGAGAATGAACATCGAACATCGAACATTCAACACTGAACATCGAAGTCTGGAATTCTCTTCGTTCGATGTTGGACGTTCGAAACAAGCGAGTGTAACGAGTGAAGTCTCAGGTCAGATCCCGGTTCCCGTGCTGATTCCGATGAGCCAGTAGTCGCGATCACCGTCATGAGACGTAGCCGTGTAGCGAAGCATCAATTCCAGGAGCCGGAGACGGTTGTTGAACCACACCCGTACGCCGGCTTCGCCATGTCCCGCCCAGTAGGAGGTGCCACGATCCGCTGTGTGCTCACCGGTCTGAATCGTAATCGACGCAACACTGTTGGTTTCGCTCCCATGCGACAGTGAGTAGTTGTAGCCGCCACCGATTCCAACGAACGGCGCGACTCGCCAATGTGGCATAATCCGGAATGTCATCCCGACACCGGAGTAGACGGCGTCCTCCAGCTCGTTCGAGAATAGGGCAACGAAGTAATCGCCGAATATCGGCGTACCGGTGAGCCAGGTCCCGCTGCCGCCTGCAATGCCGTAGATCTGGTCGTCAGGATTCAGATGAAAAGCGAAACTCGGGCCGGCGGGCTCTTCGTATGGGGCTGGATCAAAGGCCAGCAGTTGCTCCCCCACCCCACACAGCAGAAGACCCGCCACTAAGATTGATCGTCTTATAGTCACTGGCTACTCCCCCTCGAGGATCCGCTTCTCCTGCTCTTGCGACAGGAATTGCGGCGACCCAACAAGCGATGCCGCCACAATTGACTTGGCAGTATCCTCGGCCACCAGCGAGCGATGAAAGGCCTCCCTCACCGTAACGCCCACGGTCACGACCCCGTGGTTTGGGAGCAACATTGTCTCGTGCTCGCGCGAAGCCGCCTCAACCTGTTCTGCGAGCATGGCAGACTGCGGCACCTCGTAGGCCAGATGAACGACACGGCCAAGATATCCGATACTCTCCGTCGTAAGAGGCCGGTATGGAACACCCGCACTGATAACACCGGTGAGCCACGGCGGGTGGGTATGAAAGACGGAGACTACATCAGGCCGAACCCGGTATATGGCCAGATGCATGGCAAACTCTGAGGTCGGCGCGGCCTCCCCAAAACGCTGCTCGCCCGTTTCCAGGCTCAATCCACATAGATTGTCCGGCGTCAACTCATCCATGGCAAAGCCGCTTGGCTTCATCCAAATGATCTCGCCATCGCGGGCGCTGATGTTGCCGCCCGTACCGGCACTCAGCCCGGCACGGCTGGCCCGGCAGCCATACTCAATAAGCTCGTTCCGTATATCAGCCATTGCGTCTCTCTAGTTTGAAGAAGGTGGTTCCGTTCCCTTCGCGTCATGATTCAAGTAGGCGGACTCCAGCTCGGTACCGCGCTGGATCTCGATGATTCCCACACCATGATCGAGCAAGATCTGCAAGACACGCGCGTTAACCTGCTCAGTATCATGCGTTGATTCTGAGTATCGACAGTTGAGCGTAGAGCCATCCTCGCTGAGACTGAACTGTGCGTCAGTCATGGCATCTTCAAGCAAGTCGATCGGCGGTTCGGCGGAGGAGACCCGGTATGTCATGGTGTGCGCATGCCCCGTCAACGTCTCGGTACGGTCCTGGCGGACGACTTTGCCTTTCTCAATGAAGGCCACGTGGTCGCAGACTCGTTCAATCTCATGGAGATTGTGCGAACTGATGATGAGCGTTTGGCCGCTCGGCCGCTCCTTAAGGACCTGGCGCATACTGGCGACCTCGCGAGGATCAAGCCCACTGAGCGGTTCGTCCAGCAGCGCAAGTTCGGGTGCACCGAGGAAGGCCTGGGCGATGACCAAGCGTCGCCGCATCCCGTGCGAGAGGGTCCGGATCTTGGACCCGGATAGGTCCAGCAGATGTACCCAGTTCAGCACCTTGTCAATCTGCTCCTGGATTTGCGATGCGGGGATTCCCTGCAGGCGAGCATAGAACGTCATCAAATCGCATACGCGCGCGTGGAGCGGCAATTCAGCATCCTGCGGCATCAGGGACACACGTCCGCCATGCACGCGGGCATCAAAGGGACCATCACCAAGCAGATCGATTTGGCCGGACTGAGCACGCAGGATGCCAATGGCCACGGACATCGCCGTCGTCTTCCCCGCTCCGTTACTGCCCACGAGACCAAAGGCGGCTCCTTTCGGAACCGTGAGTGTCAGTCCATCCAGTGCGGTGCGTCGCCCGTAGCGCTTGACGACATCAGTCATTGTGATGGCGTTCGCCATTAGGCCCCCCGCTTCGAAAAGACCGAGTATCCAAGAAAGAGATATGCCTGGCTCAGTGCCACAAGGTACAGGACTGAACTGAATACGTAGGCCGGCTGGAGGCGCCAGAGATTCATCCGGTGCTTCATGGGGAATATGTAGTCCGTGATCTGCCACGCCTGCCGCCACCCCTCGCCGACGAAATGGCGGCTCAACAGGGATAGGATTCCCATGATGATGATCAGGGCAAGGCTTAGCCCCATCGCGTGATAGGGTGATTTGAAGATTTGGGATACCCCTAAGGCCAATCCGATGAATGCCAGTGAGTACACCCAGGCTTTCCACCCGTAGAGCACAATCCAACGCGCCAATTCCATGTCGTTCGAGCCGGACATGCGGAAACGCGTCACACACCAGGTACAAATGGCGCTCAGCATCAGGGCAAGCATCACTTCACACGCCTGCCCCATGAATTTTCCCAGACACCAGCTCAGCCGAGATGTACGCGTCAGAACATACCGGACCGATCCACTACTAACCTCGTCCGCGATACGCCCCGAGGCCGACAGCACAACCAGGACTGGCGTAAACATGAAAGCCAGCCAGCCGTAGATAACAGCCATGGGTGGGACTGACAATATCTCGAGGGCGACCTCCCGGTCCCCCACCAACCCCGTAACCATGCCACGAAATGCCTTGGACCGCCAAAGTGCGTCCGTGACAGCGCCCGGCGTCGAGGCGGGCGGAAGTGAGAGCGTCTCAGAAAGCTGAGACTCGAGCTTCTGGATCGCCCCGATGAAGCCATTGCAGGCAAGCATGGCGCCGGCGAGATACAGCAGCAGTAGAATGACAACACGTCGACTTCGAACAGAATCGGCGAGCTCATACCGCAGCACAACCCACACATGTCGCATGAACCACTTCATCGCCGTCCCATGAAAAGACCGTCACCCAACTCCGGTTCAATCTCAGTCAGTGGCATTGCCACAGCGGGATCGATGAAGTCTGTCAGGCTGAAGGAAGCGCCGGCATCCCGCTGCCACGATTGCGGCATACTGGCATCCATTTCATCATAGGTTATTGCCATGGCCGACGTCAGATCGCGCATCAGCCGTATACCCTCGGCCTCACCCACCTGTTTGCCTTCGCTGACCTGCTCAGCAAACTCCTCAATTGAATGCGCCAGTCTCATGTTCATGGAATCCACAAGCACATCGAAATGATCGGTTTCCTGCGGACTCAGCCCCACGTTGGAGACAAACGTGGAGCGCGCAATACCCACGCGTGCATCCCATAGTTCGATAGCCTGCTCGATCCCTCGAGCCATGTTCCGCCCCCGCTCTTCGTCAGAATCGCTCGCGTCTTCGCTGGACTCAGCATTCTCGACCGGGCCGCGGCTTGCGGCATTGGTCAAAGCCGGCTTGCCAGGCGATTCAGCCTGCACGGGAGCATCAGTTGCCTGGTGATCGGCTCGTCCGGCTGTCGGGACAGTGCTCGCCCCCTCCTCGATTCCGAGCATCTGCGTGACCCCGGTCAATGCAACTGGAGAACCAGGCTTGCGGTGCTTTGCGGCCATCCGAGCCTGGGCGAGCTCTTCCCGCATGACACGGAGCTCAGCCTTGGGGATCCAAGACCCCATGACCCAACCCAGAATAAGAACGAAAGGAAGCAACATCCACGACTTCATGACTAGACTCCATCCAGAGAGTTCGCGCTAAGCAATTCTGTAGACTACGAAGGCATCCCCCAGAAAGTCACGGCAAAACGATCACCAGACCCGCACCGGTGCGTGCTCATTGCATCCAAGCTTGCTGCACACCAATTGGCGGCTTATCCTCCTCTGCATGAGCCGGTACTTTCACCGCGACACATCGAAAGGCATTGCCCCGCTGGGGTGGTTCGCCCGCGGCCATTGGTATGACAATTCAGCGGCCAAGTTCTGGTCCGGCATTCTGAGGGAACTGGCAGACGCCTATCCTGATGCCCGGACCGTCTCGTTCACCTTGAGCCACGCGCCCCTGCACGAAGGACTCTACAGGTGTCACATCAAGATAGAACTCAAACCGTCAGTTCCATCCAGGCCTTGTTGACATCCTCATCCTTGATCGTCTTGCGACCATCGGCGACGGCATGCTGTCCCGCCGTGTGACCAAGAAGATGCAGGATGTTTGACACATGCGCAGCCGCCAGGTCTACAGCGCTGCCACCAACACGCAGTCCATGCGATCCTTCAATCAAGAGACGCTTCACAGGTGCATTAGGAATCTCAGCCATAGCTTTCCCTCCATTTCATGCGGCAGCTACTTCTGCCAGCCTCCCTGCCCATCATGAGAACCTCGACCGGCCAAGTCAACACACTCGTACCCACGATTCTTGACAGCAGAGGCGTGTCCGGCGACACTGCGTCCCCAACAACCACTACCAAGGACAATCATCATGCTACATGTTAATGGGGAACCCATCGAGGAATCGCTGATAGAGGCGGAATACCAGCGACTTAAACCGGATTACGATAGGTATATGAGCCAGCGCAATGAAGTGCCGGATGATGACCGATTGCGGGAGTGGGCACGTGAGTCAGTCATCGAGAGAACACTGTTGCACCAGGCGGCGGCCAAGACAGAGCTTCCCGATTCCGAGAATGCAGGCGAAGGTGACGCTCCTGACGAACAGGCCGTGCTCCAGCAGAAAGTTAGGCAACTGCTTGAGTCCGTGACAGACAAAGTAGCCGCGCCGACCGACGAGCAGGTCCAGTCGGCCTACGAGGCGAACCAGGATCACTTCCGCGTTCCCGAACAGGTGCACGCGGCGCACATCGTTAAGCATACCGAAGCCGGTGTATCGAACCCCGACGCGTACGGCGAGATTCTCAACATCCGCGAGCGTATCCGTAAGGGCGAATCATTCGAGGCCCTGGCCTCCGAGCACTCGGACTGCTCGGACAACGCGGGTGACCTAGGGACGTTTCCACGCGGCCAGATGGTGCAGGAGTTTGAGGATATCGTCTTTGCCATGGAGGAGAACGGCATCAGCGAAGTGTTCCAGACACCGTTCGGCTATCACATTGCCAAACTCTATAAGAAGACCGAAGCCACAGTTGCGCCACTTGAGGAGGTCAGAGAGCGGCTCGCACATCATCTACAGGACGGGGCGCGGCGCCAAGCCATGGACGCCTATGTAGATTCGCTCAAGAAGGAAGCCACAATCGAAGAGCGTCCTGCGTAGCTCCGCTACGCTACACCGTGCGTGCAGCCATCAGCACCAGCCGCCATGAGAGCATGACGATGGCTAACGCCAGCATTTGAAGCGCTTGCTGACGCCCGGAGGACAACCGCGGCGGCTCTCGCCGTATGAAGGGCGCACAAAGGACGCCACCGCACAGAAACCCGAACAGGTGTGCGAAAAGATCACTCCGTTCCCCCATTCCCAATAGAGTCAGCAAGGCGAGTCCGGCCCCAATGGGTATCCATGATCGATTACGCAGGTGCACACGAAGACCGAACTGCCGTAGATTACGTATGGCCTGGCAGCCTGACAGAATGCCGAGGGCCCCAAAGCAGGCAGTCGAAGCCCCGACGCTGACGTGATAAGGACCATGCACGCTCGCAGCAATTGCGTTTCCTGCAATGCCTGAGATCAGGATCAGTATCCACCCTAGACCGGCGCCAAAGACCCGACATACGGCATACCCGAATAGCGAGATCGAAACCACATTCCCGGCCAGGTGGCCCGGCCCGGAATGAACGGTCAAAGCCGTTACCGCACGCCACCATTCGCCGGCGAAGAATAGCTCCGTATTCATGGCAGCTGCATGTGCCAATCGGTTTGCGCCACTGTAGGCTCCTACCCATGCGTAGAACGCGATCAACATGCCTGCCACCCAAACAGGGGAAAGGCTGCTCTCCCCTTCCAGCATCCAGAACTGCGAAGGCCCCCTGTCGATCTCCCATGCCTGACGATCCTTCTCGAACGCGGCGATCTCACGTTCGGCGCGCTCGAACTCCGTGACGGGAACGTGAATCAACCACTGACCCGCTTCAAACGAAAGTCGGTAGTGCAGAAAGGCTGCCGAGAGCACAACGATCCATTCTGAGGTCCTCTGTTCATCAACAGGCGGAAGTGTAATGTCATCAGCGGGGCCCGCCAGAGACATGCCGGTATCCGATTCCATGATCACGCTCGTTTCAACTCATTCTCATAGCGCAGGCGATCGGCCTCGCTGAAGCAGACGAAGACAACGCGATCGATGCCAGGAGTTTCCTCTAAGAACTCGCACACAGTCGTAATGGCGATCTGACACGCTTCATCCTTCGGGTAGCCATAGACGCCGGTACTGATGCACGGAAAGGCGATGCTCTTGAGACCATTCTCCACGGCCAATTGCAGACTCTTGCGGTAGCAGCTTGCAAGCAGATCCGCTTCGCCCCGCACTCCCCCACCCCACACGGGACCCACGGTGTGAACTACGTAAGCGGCAGGCAGCCGATACCCCTTCGTGAGCCTGGCCTCCCCCGTTGCACAACCACCCAGCCCCCTACACTCATCAAGCAACCCCGGCCCAGCGGCGCGATGGATCGCGCCATCCACCCCACCGCCGCCCATCAGACTTGAGTTGGCCGCGTTGACGATGGCATCAACGTCGAGCTTGGTGATATCTCCTTGAACAGTCTCGATCCGGTCAGATGCTTTGCTCACAGTGCCCTCCTTCGTGGCTGCCACTATAGCACGTGTGTCACGAATGGCACTGGTTTAAGGGCTGCTTGCCGGCAAACCCACCCCTGCCCCTCCCAGCCGTCTTCGCTTCGCTACGCCGCGCCAAGGGAGGGGATCTCGGATTAGCGTTCGCGATGCCAAGTAGTTCCCCTCCTGGGAGGGGTTAGGGGTGGGTTCTGCGCTTGAGGCGGCTGAAGCCCCTAAACTAGAGCCATTCAGGTGTGCCCCTTGGGGTTAAGCTCTGATGTGCTCGATAGGTGGCAGGAACAGAGAGTGGCGAGATAGGGCACAAGGTGGAGCTACGAGACCGTCAACGGGAGGTGATTGTCAGTCACTATCGTTGAGCGTCCAATTGGGGGTACGGCTCCCACACCAGACTGACGGAGCGGATCGCTTTGGTGACGCACCGGGTACTGGCTGTTCGGTGCTAAATCCGCGGGGTCTCTGGGCTTAGAATGGCGACCATCGCCAACAGGGGTGGTTTACCGTCGACTTCCAAACGAATATCTTCAGTCGAGCCGAAGTGGGCATTGTCGAGTGCAATACTGTAACGTTGCCATTTGGGCTTTTCAGCATTACTGAATGTCTTCGTATCCGCGACCACCATGCCGCTTCTCGTGCGGTAGGACGTCTCTATCGTGCAGTCTGTATCGAGGTAGAACTCTAGAGAAAGAGTGAGATCCTTCTTAGCTCCTGCTTGAAACGCTGGCTCCGTTACTGCCAATCGGTAGGTGCCATCGGTGCTTCGCACCGTCACCAGGCGGCGGCCGTCCTTTGAACGTGCGGCATGTCCGCCGTCTGGAACGATGATGGCCTCCTCCATCTTGATAGTCGTCATATCCAGTTCAAGCCCGTACATTTTCGGGATCTTCTGATTGAGGTCGGCGAGAAGACAAACGCGGTCAAACGTGTTACCCCTCCGGTAGACCTCTGCAGCAGCGTGCACCAACCCATACGAGAAGAGGCAGTCCTTCATCGAAACATCACCTTTGTTTTCAAAGCCGATGACATGGGCTGTCGCGCCGCTTGACTGCATCGTTATTTTGCCCCTGGGGCCGCAGGCGATACTGTTAGCAGCACGGTTGCTTGGGCCGGTAATATAGCAAAGCTGCATGAAGAGATGGCCGCCATCGACACGCCAGGTCTCGTCAGACGTCCCCATGGTGTCACAGGCAAAGAACCGTGCCCTCCCCTCAAAGCTCGGATGAAGCGTGATACCAGCGGTCCCGGTTCTATCGCCAATAGCATTGATATTGCACTTGGCTGCAAGCAGGTCAAAGGTCTTTGCGCCATTTTTGAACAGATAGCCACGCTGTTGCTGCTCACCGCCGATCATCAACCCCTGCCCACTGGAGTTATCAATGCTGACAAATGTTCCAGCCGAATGATTGAAGATGCTCATCAGTGTGTAGTTCTCGCAGTCTTTCAGCGTGATGACGTCATAGATGTGATTAACCTTGCTCTTAAATACCAATAGTTCCGCTGTTGACGGACAGCCGGGCAGCCAGGCCGTTCGCCAGAAATCCGGTTTGATATGAACATTCTGGATCCGCCCTCCAGAGCAGCCATTTGCCTGATATGTTCTTCTTAGCCCCCCGAAGAAGCTGTACTCAACCAAATGGTCATCACCGTTGAGCTCTATGCCCTGATACGGATTGGGTGCGGCACAATCGATGACATAGTTCCTCTTCCCGTTTGCGCGTATCAGAAACGGGTATGTCTTGAAATCTTTATAGTCCTGATGGGGATAAAAGAAACCGATTCCACGTATCCCACTGCCATCATCGAGCGTGATAAATGCCGTGCCACGTTCATCGCCCTCACCCACCTCAACAAAGACAAGACTGCCCAGCTGTTGGTTTGGCTTATCACTTACAAGATGCCGCCCACCGCTATTCCCTCGCAGTTCGACCCCCTTACCGAGGTTCAAATTTTCGGTCACCCGATATTCACCATCGGGAACAAAAACAATGCCACCACCGTTTTGTCCCGCTGCTTTAATGGCTGCCTGGAACGCTTTGGTGTCATCTGCAGAGCGATTCCCGCTTGCGCCGTATTCCTTAACATTAAACAATCTGGTCTTTGCCGGCTTACGCACTCGGTCGTAAGCATAATGAACCCTCGGCAGCTTTTCTGCATAGGCGCGCTCACTGTAAACCGTTCTTTTCCCCGAGATGTCGGTTTCACCTGAGATCCTGCAATTCGCCAGTTTTGCACTTCCGTTCTGAATTGAGATCGCCTTGTTGCCCCCTTTGATCGCACAGGTGTGGAGCTTGTAGTTGCTTCTGTCTTTTCCCCAGATGCCGTAGTTGGAGCCTTCAAGCCGACACCCTACAATCAGAAAGCCTTTGGCATTATCAACATACAAGGCGTCATAGCAGTCTGTAACGGAAACATAGGCGATCTCTCCGCTGGCATCATCTCCCGAAGCGCCTTTCTCGAAATGAATCCCCTTCCTGTACCCTGATATCCTGGAGAAACCAAAATAGAACCCGTCCATCTCCTTGATGTTCACGGCTGTTCCGTGCTCCTTCATGTAGGCGCGATGAACCCCATCCCTGGCTGGACTCCCGGGCAAACCGGACCAGGTCCAGTAATCAGGCGAGAACCGGATGGCGTGGTAGCGCGAAACAGCGAAGCTCCGGTCTGCGGTCAAGCCGACATGAAGCGGAGAGCCGTAGATACCGCGCAGGCAACACGCACTGGCAGCTGAGAGGTCAATCCCGTTATAGAGGTTGATCAGGTTGACATTTTCAATCGTAACCGTACCGCCACGCCCCGTAATGACAAAAGGAGACGTTGAGGCTTCAGCGTGCGCAACCTTTCGGCTCGGACGCCAGAAGGTCAGATCGCGGATGCCACACCCGCTGCCTGCCAGATTTATCGTAGACTGATCACTCTGATTGATCACAATAAGAAGCGTTCCAGCAAACTTCTGCGTTTGCGTAATTCTGCGCCATCGTCCCCTCAGAAACACATTGGATGGGATGATTAAGCTTCCCTCAATGCGGTAGCTGCCCTTGGGCAGGAACACCGTTCCACCTCCTGCGGCGCTTGCATCGTCCAGTGCCGCCTGAATCGCTGCGGTACAATCCTGTTTCACCGTGTTGGCAGGCAGGTTATACCTCGCATCGGCTACGCTGCAGTACGCCACAACGACGTCATCAGTCGGAAATCGCGGATCCTCAGGAATCACGCGCCATTCGCCCCCCCCTACCTTCTCGATGGCGGCCCAGACACGGGAAATCCTCCATTGAGGGGTTCCCGATGCGCCGGCGGCAAAGAGAATGACATCCCCCTTTTCAAGGGGCTGTCTAAAACGAATGATTTTCGCCTCCACCCCCTTTCGGTCAAACTCGGAATGCACGACGCGATCATCACTGAAGTCATAACAGATAAGATCTGAAGAATCCTCCTCGGTATAAGCCTGGGTCGCGGCTGCATGAAAGAACAGAGATTCATCATCGGCAGTGTTCACCTGCGTCACCGTCAAGGCAATCGCTTCATTGGCATCTATATTGCCATCGCCAACGCCATGGGACCTTTTCCCTGCAAGCTTTGCCGACGTCAAACTTTTCAGGTAATCGGCAAACACCCCCCTGCGGATGGCCTCCTGGGCATCGGCTGAGCGATACCCCGTCAGCCCCGTTAACGTACAGGTGACTTGGGGATCCTCAGCACTCGGGAAATGGAGTTCCACCCCGGCGGTAGTCCCACCCCTCGCGGCAATTGCGCAAAGGAGAAGACAGAAAAAGCCTCTAATCAACATGGTGGCTATGTATCTCAACACTACTGTTCCAAAGTCTGCAGCCATCAGATAGGCGACCTGCTGATTACAAAACGTCCATAACTAGGGTAAGCGATTCGTGACTTGAAATCGGAGAGAAGAGATATGCGTGTACGAGTACGTGTACGAGTACGAAAACAAGCCTCGCCAATCACGTGCTCGTACACGTACTCGTACACTCGAATCTCCCCTCTCCAGAACGTTGGGACCCCACTGGGTTATGTTATTGCGTAAGTGCGCCAGCGCTTGTGCACAGGCTTGTACATTCGCTTTGGTTTTCTAGATGTCGATCTGCGCATCGTTCGATTGCTTTCTGATTCCGGACGAAAACGACCTGCTTCGGCTTTCCGCCAGCGGCGGGTCCATTTGCAGCGGTCAGGGCAGTCGTTCCCGCCGCCGTCACCCCACACTTCATCAGTTCTCTGACTTGATCTGGTAGAAGCCCTGCGGCCCAGAGACGATCGTCGTCAGGTTTGTGGTCGAGGAGCTAGCCGTGAACGACCCATTGGTCGTCCATGACGGATGAGAAAGGGCATCCGTTTCGAGAAGGTGATGCGTCGCCCCGACAGTAAGGTTTGTGATATGCAGCGTAACCACCCCGCCCGTCAGCGACAGGGCCTTGATGTAGCTTGGGCTGAGCGGTTGAAGACCATCATCCAACACGAAGGAGTAATTCTTGGCGGGAACATCCGACATAAACGGATCGCCGCGATTGGCGTAGGGGCGGGTGGCAGACTCATCCCCGTCATCGAACCGCCACATGAACGGGCCATCGTCCGTACTTCCAGAATCGGCCAGCACCGAGAACCAGACCTTGGTCCCGGCGCTCAAGTACGTGGGGGGCACGTCGGCCTCGAATACGTAGATATCCTCGGGTTC
Organism: uncultured Victivallales bacterium; assembly: GCA_964497125.1. Classification (GTDB taxonomy): domain Bacteria; phylum Verrucomicrobiota; class Kiritimatiellia; order UBA8416; family UBA8416; genus CAYLXP01. The sequence goes on from CAZCDU010000118.1 coordinate 11,656, forward strand.
ATCACCACCAAACTGTTCTCCCGTGTCGGTGAGCGATGAGAATGTGACGTTGGTGGAACTCAGGATGCTCCCCAAATTCGGCAGATTATTGCTCACATTGTTTGCGTAGAAAATCACATCGAAGGAAACAGGGCCGGTTGGCACATCATTGTCGTCGAAGATCCCCCACCAGGTTACGCTGCGTACCGTGGCCGGAGATGCCAGCGTCACGTTGTCCGCCATCTGTGCGCCTTTTTCGAAGAAGCCGTCCACATCAGATTCGACAACGCTATCGTACGCCGAGGGATTCGCCACCCGTTGCGAGAAGACCGGCTCCGCAAGGGCCGTTCCTGCCAGCGCCATTCCAGCAAGAACGGCGATGATCAGTCCCACCGCTGCGCGAAAGAACGGGGTATTGTTATGCTGGATATTCATAATCATGGCGCGCCAAGTGTACGACTCGAAGGTTCTGTATGAGAACCGTGCTTCGACCGTTGACAACTGCCCTTGTCACCGCCGCTAACGGGGCTCAAGGATGACCGTCCGCGGCATGAAGAGCTCCTTATGCTTGATCTCGCCTGCCGCCATCAGTTGCAGATCATAGTTTCCGGGCTCCAGAGTGATCTCGCCGACATAGTCTCCGGTCATGACCGAACGCCGGCTTTCCCTTTCGCCCATCCGCATCAGCTCCACTTCCGCATCGATCCACTGTGCATCGACACTCCCCTCCCGGCTGACGGTTCCGATGAACTCCTTGTCGCCCACCGTGAGCTTGTAGTTGTCGCCACAGGTCCCCGTCTTGGACACATCATACAGGAGGTGGACTTTGTAGGTGCCGGCTTCGACTGCCCGCAGCTTCCAGGTGATCTGCCCCTGCGGATCCACCCAGCTCCACATATAGGCTTCCGATCCTTTTCCGGTTCCCGTACGCATATTTTTACCACTGAACAGTGGGGTGTCATAGACGTGCAACCGGTTGACGCAGTCCGCTTCCAGGGGCCTGCGGAATTCTCCCTCCGGCGGGGAAGAGAAGCTCAGCTTAATCACACTGTCGTAGGGATCACTCGGCTTGGAAGGGATCTTCAGGGACAGGATACCGTCCTTCTGTTTGGCCTTCAGGGATTTGTTTCCCTTCATCAGAACCGCCTTGTCCACCTTCGTCTGCAGTCCTCCGACCAGCAGCTTGCCTCCTTCCGGCCAGTTGAACACGTGCAGGTATATATCGTTCCCCTTCGCTGTCGCCACCCCCCAGTTATGAACCGGCAACGGCGCCGACCCCGCACCGTGAATGGATTCCGAATGGACGTCCATCCATTCGCCAATCTCGGCGAAACTGGTCACATCATTCTCCACCCAGGTCCCGTCGCCTTTCGGGCCGACATTGATCATCATGGTGCCGTCTTTGGAGACCACCGTCGCCAGCATTTGAATGAGGTAATCCGTCGGGCGACGATTGTCTTCATCGAATTTGTTGTAGCCCCAGGAGTGCAACGTCGACTGAATGCACTCCCAATAGCTTTTCCTGTACGGAAAGACATTCGGACTGTCAGGACCTCCCTCGTAGTCGCCCCAACCCGGCTGAATGCGGGCATTCACCACCGTGTTCGGCGCGAGTTCACGCACCGCCTGGAGCGTGCGAAAATTGAATTCCGGCGGCATCCAGTGACAGGTATCAAACCAAATGAGCTCTACGCCGTAATCCTCAATCAGCTCCAAGACCTGGGGGATGGATTTGTTGACGTAATAATCCCAGGCCTTATCAATGTGCGCCTGGACTTCGGGCGTATCATAGGCCCACCACTTCTTTCCCTCCTTCTGCGACCGCTCAAAGGTAAGCGTGGCGGGATTCCCCGGGAAGTCCCAGTCGTTATGCGTATTCCCCGGCTCATACCAGTCCTGCGCATGGGAGTAGTAGACGCCGAATTTCAACCCGTGCTTTTTGCAGGCATCGGAAAGCTCTTTGAGCGGATCCCGCTCCCACTTCGCGGTATCTTCCACATCGAAGTCGCTGTGCTTGGAGTGATAGATGGTAAACCCGTCATGATGCTTCGCGGTAATCGCAACAAACTTCATGCCGGTGTTCTTTGCCCGCAGCACCCACTTCTCCGCATCGAACTTCTCCGGACGAAATTTAGACGCCGCATGCTCGATATAGTCCGCCTTGGGGATCTTCAATAACCGCGCGATGTGTTCAGCGTAAGCATCCTTCAGCTCATGGCCGTCATAGCCCCCACCAAGAACCGAATAGGCTCCCCAGTGCATGAACAGCCCGAAGCGGGCATCCTCCCACCATTGGATTCGATCGTCGACCCCCTCCATCGACTTTAACCACCATTCCGGCTTCGGATTCCCCGGATGCCGGTTGGGCTCCGGCTTGCTTGTGTCGAACGCCTCCGCCGACACGTGAGCAGTCGTCAGAACAGCCAGCATGCCGGCAACCAAAACAGTCATTCTCTTATACATCATATCTCCTTCTCTATAATTGATCTCATTACCATCCCATACGGCTCGATAACGGGTCGCCGTAGCGAGTCCGCGAGCACGGAGACTCCACGTGATGTCATTCATGGTACCAAGGAGAAGCAAACCCCGGCAGTCCCTCTTTTGCGGGGGGGCAGGCGATTGCGCTCAGAGGCCTATGCCTGATCAAAAACGAGGGAGATATCGGTGTGTACCCAGCCTTCGCGCTTCGCGGCTACGGCAGGCAGGCGAGTAAGTGCACGGGTACGAGCAGAGAGATTCTCGACTGTCTCTTTCCGTACTCAGACGCGTTCACGGAATCTCGCCAACCGGCTATCGTGCAAGCGGTGACGCGTAGTCGCCAAATGCTGAGTTGACAACTCGCGAGATACCATATACGGTATCATCATGAAAGCGACGCGAGTAGTGATCGATACCAACGTCCTCGTGTCCGGCATGCGCTCCAAGCGAGGCATGTCGTATCAGTTCTTAACATTTCTTGGAGGGCGTCTGTACCGTCCTGTGGTTACGGTACCACTGGTCGTTGAGTATGAGAAATCTCTCCGCGACCCAGGGACAGAAGTGCCTTTTGATGAGCACGATATCACGAAGTACCTCAACTACATGTGCTCCGTCAGCGATTGCCGCAAGGTCCATTTTCTCTGGCGCCCGTATCTCCGCGATCCTAAAGACGACATGGTACTTGAGGCAGCCGTATCAGGACAATGTGAGTATATCGTGACGTTCAATCTCAACGATTTCAAAGGAGTGGACAAGTTCGGGATCACGGCACTCACCCCGGGCAATTTTCTCCGAAAGAAAGGAAAACTGAAATGAGCACACTCAGCCTTAGACTCCCAGACTCCCTGCACGAAACGGCTCGTGTCCTTGCTCGGCAAGAACACGTTTCGGTCAACCAGCTCATCTCGACGGCCGTTGCGGAGAAGATATCCGCGCTGATGACGGAAACCTACCTCTCGCAACGTGCCGCAAAGGGATCACGTCAGGAATTTGAGGACATTATGTCCAGGGTTCCTGACGTACCGCCTGATGACCGTGATACGGTCTGAGCGTTGGGAACGAGAAGTTCTGCGATTTCATTCCGACGCCCATATCCAATCGGCGGAGAGAGGGAGATAGGCGTGCACGAGTACGAGCAGAGAGATTCTCGACTGATTCCTTCCGTACTCGTACACGTACTCCTACACTCGAATCTCTTCAGATCTTGCGGCCAGTTGGGTGCTTTTTGCTTCCGCTATGAGCCAAGACCAAACCTGCACTCTACTCCATGCAAACCAGCTCGCCTTTGCTACCCACGGCATAGAGCC
>CAZCDU010000119.1:0-15337 GCA_964497125.1 uncultured Victivallales bacterium
AGCGGTGTCGCCTAGTGGATTCGGGTTATGCAGGGCGAAATTCGGGTAACCTTAATCTTTTGCCTTAATCTTTCGCCCTAATCTTCCAGAAAAGAGGAAGAGATTAAGGCGAAAGAATAGGGCGAAAGATTAAGGCCTGGAGAACGCATGTGGACCGGAAGTTTCAGACGAGGAATGACAAGTAGAATAAACAACAGGAGGAAGACGAGATGAAACGAAGTGTAACATCAATCTGTATCGTGCTGGCTGTAGTCATCGGAATGTCACCGGCATGGGCTGCCAGGAAGAAACCGGCACCACCCGTGCCGCTTACCGAGGTCGGGCAGAAGCTGGAGGCCCGCTACACGCAAACGATGGCCGATCTCAAGGCTGAGATCGAGAAGTCGTTGCCTCAGCCTGGCGAAGCGAAACAGGCCGCCTATCAGCAGGCCCGCGAGGCGGAGAAGGGCGCCCACGCAGCGTTGGGTGAAGCGGAGAAGGCTTTCGGTAGTATTGCCAGGGGACGAGGCCTGGTGGGGCACGCCAAGGGTAAGTGGATTGGAGGAGCCGAGAAGGGCATTGCAGACACGCAGGCGAAGCTGAAGGCGGCGACTACGGATGCTGAGCGCGAGGCCTTGCAGAAAGAGTTGGCGAACTGGCAGAAGAACCTGAAGGATGGCCAGGATGCCCTCAAGGAGCGTCAGGCGCTGTTGGACGAGGCCCTACGCAACGAGCCAAAGTTGACGAAGGATCTTGAGGCTGCCAAGGCTGGCGTTGCCCAGGCTGAGGCACAGACGACAAAGGCTCTCGCGGGGCTTGGCCTCGCATCGCTGCTGGGCAGTGACAAGCTGGATGCCAAATTAGCCAAGTACGTTATTATGCTCGAAGCGACGCCCCGCGGTTTGGCGGCATTCGCCCAGCAGGGCATGGCCCAGGAAGGGCTGATCGGAACGCTGCTTGAAGACCCCGCCCTGATGAAGCAGATGTTGGTGGCGGACGGTGCCAAGGATGGAAAGTACGGCCGGGCCATGGAGCTCTACACGACCATACAGAAGAAGAGCAAGAAGGCGAAGAAGGGCGTTCTGCAGCGACTGGCGTTGGCAGTGAGCCTTGAACATGCAGTACCGCGCCCGCAGAGAAGCGCCACCGGTCTCACCGATGCCCCGCCGAATGTCGATCCCGTCAAACGTTACCTGCACTTCGAAAAGGCCTACCTGGACGGCGAGCTGGATCCTGGATTCAAGGGACTGAGTGTATGGGACTATCGCATGGTCGTGAATGGTGAAGAGCCGGACGACATCCTCGCCTGGGGACGCGAAATGCTGCGCAACTATCGTCCGGACCATATCGCTACGGAAGACTATCGCTGGCGTTACGTGGCATCAGTAAGGACCGATATTCGATACGGATCGCAGTACAACAAGTTCGACAAACCGGAGCTACAGTTCTTCCAGAACATCCTGATGAATGGCGGGGTCTGTGGTCGCCGCGCCTTCTTCGGCCGTTTCATCCTGCGCTCGTTCGGAATTCCGACCACGGCCCGTCCTCAGCCCGGGCATGCAGCCCTCACGCACTGGACGCCCGACGGTTGGGTAATCTGCCTCGGCGGTGGTTGGGGTATTGGCACGACGAAGCTGCGCTACAAGAAGGACCTGGACTTCCTTGCGCACACGCAGGCGCGAGCTGTCGGAGACAAGTTCCTGCAGGTCAAGCGCGCCCAATGGTTGGGTGATGTTGTGGGTGAGCCGCGTGTGTTTGGCTTCTTTGCCGGGCAGCCTGAGTTCTGGTATGGGGCGTCGCTGTATCTGCAGCGGGCCATCATCGAAGAAGCCAAGGTCGAAGCGCTGGCAGCAGTCGGTGAGGAGCTTGGCGAAGCGAATGAGTCGGATGTGGAGTATGAAGTGGAAGATGCGGCCCTGACCGACAAGGACCGCAGCATCACTGTTGGCAAGGGTGGGGTCATCACGATTCCTGCCGCCGCTTGCAGCAAGCCAACGAAAAGCACCGGGAAGATTATTCTCATGAACAGCCATGGTGGCGGGAAACAGTTGCACTATAGCCGTACCGGTGAGGCCGAGGACTTCGAATACACGTTCAACGCCCCGGCAGCCGGCAAGTACGCTCTGACTTCTCGGGTGGCGGTTCCCAGTTGGGATCAGCACCTTCTCGTCGCCGTCAATGGCGCCGAGGCTACCACCGATATTGCTCTGCCCTTGACCGTGGGGCTGTGGGACATGACTGCGCCGGTTGTCATCGAACTCGCCAAGGGCAAGAATGTGCTGACGTTCTCACGTGGTGGGGAGAATATCCGTGGCATGTCGATCAAAGAGTTCACGCTCAAACCCGTGAAGATGTGAGATAGATTCTAGCGGATCCAGCTACATCTCAAGTGTAGCTGGGTTCGTTCTATGTTGTCGCGTGGTCGGGCTGTCACGGTGGTTGATTTTCTCTTGGGGCAGGGTAGGGTTCTCGCATGAGAAAAAAGAACGGTTCTCTGAAGTACGAACTTCTGCTGCTGTTGATGTCTATCATCTGGGGCTCGACCTTTGCCGCCCAGCAGATCGGCATGGAGAAGGGGCTCGGGCCGATGACGTTTAACGGCTTGCGTTTTGCGCTGGGAGCCTTGTCGCTGGTCCCTGTCATGCTGTGGCGTAAGAAGTACGTTCCCATGGCGCCTGAGGACGCGCGGTTGCCGATTGCCGGCAGCATCTTTGCAGGCCTGTTCCTGTTTGCCGCCGCTACTTTTCAGCAGGTCGGGCTGCTGTATACCTCGAGCGCAAACGCCGGATTCATTACCGGTTTCTACATTCTGTTTGTGCCCCTGATTGGAATTGCGCTCGGTCATCGGGCCGCCCGCAGTCTCTGGCTTGGAATTGCCGTGTGCCTGGTTGGCTTCTACTACCTGAGCGTGACCGGCGGCTTTCACGTTGGCCGAGGCGACTTGCTAATTCTGATCTGTGCCTCTCTCTGGGCCGGTCAGATCCTGGTGATCGACCATGTTGTCAATCACGGTGATCCCATTCAGATCGCCTGGCTTCAGTTCGTGGTCTGTGCAGCCTTGAGCCTCGTTGCTTCCCTCATTTTTGAGGATTGGTCGTTAGCGACGATCAAGGCGGGGGCGGGCGCCGTCGCCTACGCCGGACTCATGTCGGTAGGCATAGCCTTTACGCTGCAGGTGGTGTGTCAGAAGCGTTGTCCGCCGGCACCGGCGGCAGTCATCATGAGCCTGGAGGCTGTCTTTGCCGCTATTGCCGGCTACGTGATGCTGGGGCAGAAGCTCTCCGCACGCGCTTTCGTAGGATGCGCACTCATCCTCTGCGGCGTCCTGATCGTGCAGCTCGTGCCAATCCTGTGGCGTCGCAATCAAGCGCGGGGTGAGCAAGTGGTGGGGTAGGCATAGGGGGGGGGTAGAGCGAGCCGCCCCTGACCGTTGACGTGTTTCTTCATGATCCCGGCTCTTCAGTAGGGCGGGAAATCTTCCCGCCTACTCCCTTCGATTGAACGGCCGGGAAGATTTCCCGGCCTACGAAGAGAGTTTCACCCCTGATTAATCCAGGTCCGCCTGGGGGCTGCTGGTCTGAGACCTCCCCCGCCACCTTGTTCGAGCGGACAGCCCAGCACGACGCAAAAAGCGGTGTCGACGTCCTACGCTCGCAAGCTCGCTTCGGACTCTGCCACCGCACTCCAAATCAAGAGCAGCGCCTTTTCTAGTCTCAACTTGGAGTGCGGTGGCAGAGGGCCTTCCCAGGCCCGGCGACACCGCTTTTCCCCGGTGCGCGGACCCAGCCTTTCTGCGCAGTCGCCAACGTTCCACCTCTGACTGCTCCCCCGGCGGAATGACGCCGCACCCCTCCCTCAATCTGCCCCCTGTCGCAAATACACACCGCTGTTGTCGCTGGCGTTCTCTGTTGGCATCCGGGCTGGCGCTGTAGCATACTCCCGATGGCTGCCCGCGCGTGTTCATGGGTAGCTTGGATGAATCTCTATTTCTAGATGGCTTGCTTAACCTGGTAAACGGAGGAACCACACACCATGAGACTGAACCTATCACTTCTACTCGGCTGTCTTCTGCTGTCATCATCACTCGCATACAGTGAGGCGCTGCGGCTGAATAGCTGCTTCTCTGATAACATGGTGCTGCAGCGTGAGAGTCCGGTGCAGGTCTGCGGGGTTGGCGAGCCGGGAACCACGGTGACCGTCACGTTTGCCGGGCAGATACAGAGCGGCAAAGTCGGTGACGACGCGGAGTGGTCGGTTACACTTGAGCCACTCCAGGCTTCGGCGAAGCCGCAGTTGCTGATGGTTGGATGCTCGAATGGCCAGAAGGCCGTGATCGGTCATGTGCTCATTGGCGATGTCTTGCTGTTTGCCCGACAGACGTGGGTTGATATCTCGCTGGGCCGCTCCGAGGAAGGCGCGAAGGCAGCGGCGCGATTCAAGCCTGTTGCCGAATTTCGCGCCATGACGATAGAGACCGTTCCAGCGAAGGAGCCGCAGGCTGATCTGGATCCCAAAGCTACAAGCGGCTGGACCATGGTTGACCGCGAGAACGCCCTCACCATGTCGGCCGCCGCATTCTACCTGGGCCGGGATCTTGTCGAGGAGCTGGGAGTTCCTGTTGGTATCATTGACGTCAACATGGGGCCGCATTTTGGAATTGGCTGGTTGAGTAGCAAGGCCCTGGCGGACGCCATAACGCTGCACCCCGATGACAAAGAAATCGACTGGCTTCCCGAGTGGCTGCAGGAGCGGGCCGAAGAGCGCGATAGCGGCGAGGCGCAGGAGGAGCTCGACGAGTACTTCGAAACGCGAATGAAGGGGCAGGGGCAGAAGCCTTCCCTCGGACTTCATCCGCTGCGAAATCCCATGTATCCCTCCGCAGGTTACAACGCCGTCATTCACCCCCTTCGGGGCATGACTTTCAAGAGTGTGCTTCTACAGCTAGGCAACGACTACCCGTTCATTGCCTACCGTGAGCTCGACCGGATTGGCAAAGCAACTGTGACAGCCGAGCTCAACGCCGCATGGCAGGAGAACTACCTCATCCTGAAATGCGGCTATCGTGTCACCCCCGTCACGCTCCCGTATGTCCCCGGGGACTGGCGTAGAGCATTTGCCAACAAGGATCTCTCAATCGGACTCATACTTCCGCCTGCCTCTGACCTCGATGTCTACGCCGCGCATAACCGTGAGATTCGTGAGCTGCATCGTCGGACGGCAGCGAAGGCTGAGGGGATTGGCCTCATCATGCCCGGCACCAGGAACATTCCTGCGAGTGGTCAACCTGCCGATGACAAGCTGTTAGCTGAGCGATGCAAGCACTGGATGCTTGGTGCGGTCTACGGCGAGGATGGCGTCATGGCGACGGGTCCGGCGCTTGATCGGATCGAAGCGCGCTTGACGAAAGCAACGATCCACTTCAAGGAGGGCACCGCACAGGGGCTGAAGGCGGCGAAGGGCTCACTGGATCTCTTTGAAACCGCGGGCCCGGACCGCGTGTTTGCCCCGGCAACCGCACGGATCAACGGATCGACAATCGAGCTCAGCAGTGACGGCCCCATCCAGTTCGTGCGCTACAACTGGACCGAGAAGCCCGACCAGGGACTCGTGAACGATGCCGGGCTTCCTGCGCTTCCGTTCTCGACCGATGCCGACTGGACGTTTGCGTGGATTCCGCCTCCCGAGGATCCCCAGCTTCCTGAGGAATACGGCATGACAGCCGACAAATGGGGCAAGAGTGACGTTGCCATCATCAACGGCCAGATCGCCAGCATGGAGATTGGTGATGCTGAACCGATTCCGCGCCGTCCGGGCCCCCTGGGGATCGTGGCGAGTCCATTCGGACCGAACATCTATGTTGTCGAGACCGAGCCCGGGGGACCGGCTGACGGCAAGCTCATGCCTGGGGACGTGATCTACGGCGTCAACGGCAAGACCTTTGATGATGGCCCCGACGTGGCCCACGATGCGCAGTACATGGCCCTTTCCAAGGCGATCACGTACAGTGAATCGGACGAAGGGCAGGGGAAGCTGATCCTCAGCGTGCGGCGCGGAGTCAGGACGATCTACGTCGAGCTTCAGCTGCGTGTTCTCGGAACGTACAGCTCCACGACACCGTACTACTGCGAGAAGTCGGAGAGCATCGTGCGCGATGCGGAGGCGTGGTCCGCACGGCAATACAGGCCCGAGTCCGGGCCCGCATCTGCCCCCATTGGCATGCTGAATACGGATCTGTACTTCCTTCTCGCGTCAGGCACGCCAGAGCACCAGGGTCTGGTCAGGCGAGCCATCTACGGCATGATGGCAAAGATGGAGCCGAAGCCGGTGACGGCGGGGATGAAATCCAAGCCGTGGCACACGGGGTACACGTCTGTGCTGTTCGGAGAGTATTTCCATGCGACAGGCGACAGGAACGTCCTGCCATACCTGAAATACCAGGCTGACCTGTCGGCGGAGTCACAGTTGAAGCCGCCCGAGGAGACGCTGGGCGAATGGGAGGCCGCCCAGACAGAAATGCAGGTTGGCGGATGGCGCCAGAACTCGCACACCGCCGTTGATAGGTGGCAGTCGGGTTACGGGCTCATGCCTCACGCCGGTATTCCTTGCGTGATGGGGATGCAGCTGGCCAAGGAGGCTGGGCTTGAGATCGATGAGCTCGCCCTGAGCCGCGGTTTGGAGCACTTCAATAAGGGGCGTGCCGAGTATGGTTTCGTTCTGTACTCGTACGGCAGTCTCAGGAAAGATGGCCCGCCGCTCATCAATCCCGAAGCCGAGGCAGCCGGCAAGCTGTGGAGCATGAACGGCAAGCTTGGTACGGCGGCCGCGCTCTACAGCATGGTTGGTGTGAAGGACTCCGTGGACATCTGTGCGCGCCACTGTATCTATGGTTTCAACAATACCCGGCACGGGCATGGCGGGATGTTCTTCAACAACTTCTGGACTCCCATCGGCGCGTGGGCCGGCGGCGAGATGGGGTTCAAGCATTTCATGAAGGGCCAGACCTGGTGGCGGGAGCTTTTCCGCAGGCATGACGGCAGCTTCAACCAGGTTGGTCGTGGACGCATTGGCGTTTCGTATGCACTGCCTTACGTCGCCCCGAAGAAACGGCTGCGTATGCTGGGGGCGCCAAGGTCTGCCTTTGGTGTCGATACCCCGGACTATCTCAAGGCCGCCCTTGAGGCGCACAAGAAGCGTGACTATGCGCTCTGTGAAGAGCTGATCATGAAGCAGATGAACGAGAGTATCCTGCCCGCCGAAGACATGCCGGTTGTCAACCACATGCTAGGTGCGGTGCAGACTATACAGGCCAGTATCGATCACGATCTGGCCCTGACAGCGTCGCTGATTGAGGACGGCAAGCACTACTATGCCAGCCTCGAGCTACCGCAACTGAGAGGCGTTGTGGCCGAGGACGACCCAAGGCTCGTTGCCATCGTGCAGGCGCTCGAATCTCCCGAGGGTGTCGCCGCGATCGCCAAACACCGCAAGGCGTGTGATGAAGAAGGGCGAGCCATAGCAGCGAAGAAGAAGGAAGTGACTCAGTCGGGAGTGAAAGAGAAGTGGGTCGGTCTGCTCGAAGAACCGGACGGGAAGGGCTCTGGTGAGAAATGGCAGATGAAAGTGGTTGAGCATATCTCGCACGCACCCGAGGCGTGGATGTCGCCGAAGTTCGACGATAGCTCCTGGAATGTCGCCACGCCGCCGATCTCGTGGACGATGTACCACACGGCTCTGTTCAGGACGACGTTCAACGTTGAGGACAAGGATGCCCTTGACGCCCTTCGGATCAAGGGCGGGTTCTTTCAGCAGGCAAACGTCGTGATCTATCTCAACGGCAAACTGGTTGCCAAGGTGGATAACCTCGGTCGTGGCGGCGGCACAACCGATGCCCGGCTCACCGACTATGCCATGAAGTTGCTCAAGGAGGGCGAGAACACGGTTGCGATTTCCTCGCGGCACAAGAGACGCTGGGGATCGTATCGCGGCAAATACGTAACCGCCGCCACGATTAACTTCACAGTCGAAGGACGAGCCGCTGACGAATAGACGCCCCCCGAATGCGTCCCCTTCGAGAGATGCTGGGTTGAAGGCGTGTTGGGGTGGGGCTTCCTCGCCTTTTCAGGGCGGATGACCCCAGCACGACGCAAAAGCGGTGTCGCCGTCCTACACTCGCCAGCTCGCTCCGGACTCTGCCACCGCACTCCAAATCAACAGCAGCGCCTTTTCGAGTCTCAACTTGGAGTGCGGTGGCAGAGGGCCTTCCCAGGCCCGGCGACACCGCTTTTCCCAGGCGCAGACTCAGGGTTGGCCGTAACGGCCAACCCTACAGCAATCTCCCCACCCCTTTTTCGTCATGTCGCATTCCAGCGACGCTCTTGCCGCAAAGGGGTTCTTCCCGAGCGGGGCATCTCTGACTACCATCCTCAAAGACCGTAATGACCACATCGGGAAGTTCGGGCGAACACCAGCGGATGGATGAGAATGTCATTGGATACTTCAGACCAGCCTGACCTACAGACCGTATTGCAGCAGCTTCACGCTGTCTATCCGGCGTGCGGGTTTGTTTGTCTGTCACCGGCTTGGAAGTGGGATTTCGGGACCGTGGTGGGCAACGGTGTTCAGGGCGCGCTGGCGTTTTGTCGGACCAGCGAAGAGGAGCTGGTGCTTAGCCATGAAGAGCTGTTTCTGCCGCTCTTTCCGGATCATGGCTATCTCCCGGTTCGGGAGCACTACGAGACGATTCGCCAGCTTGTGCTGGATGGCAAGGCGGGCGAAGCACAGGAGCTCATACGCGAGCTGAAGCTGTCAGGCGGCTTTCCTGGCTACAACACCACCGATCCATTCGTGGGGGCGTGTTCGCTGGATCTCGTCATGCAGGAACCGTGCGAGCACGCCGCCTACATGCGCTCCGTCGATTTCCGTACGGGAGAGGCCCTCGTAGCCTGGCAGGATGCCACAGGGCTCTATCGCAGGCAGTTCTTCGTTTCCAGGGAGAGCGATGTTCTCGTCGTGCGCCTGAGCAGCCCCACCGGCAGCACGTTGAATTGCGCTGTAGGGCTGCGGGAGATCGATTACACGCCGCCAACGGACCCAAGAGATCATGACATCTACGAGAAGACAATCGAGCGGTGCGAGGGCACGGTTTCGGATACGTTCCTGACGCACCGTATGTACTTCAAGCGCAGATGGGATAGCCAGCCGGTGAATGGCTGTCTCACGGTTGCACGGGTTGTGGCTACCGGCGGAGATGTCGTAGCCAACAGTGATCGGGTCAAGGTCACCGGTGCCGACGAACTGCTGCTGCTGATACGGACCATTCCCGATCGACGCGGGGAGACATTATGCGTAGCGGATGAATGCGCGCGACTGTCTCAGCTGGATTCTGATTACAACGCACTTCTGGATGCGCATGCGACGATCCATGGCGAGATGTTTGGCCGGTGTCACCTGCAATTGTCCGATGAAGACGCTCAACAGCGCAGCTCCGAGGAGCTGCAGGCGTCATCCTCCGTGGGGGATACCAGTCCGGCCCTGGTCGAGAAGGTTGTCGCCGGAGCGCGCTACGGCATTATCAGCAGTACGGGGAAACTGCCGCCAGCCCTGCAGGGCGTATGGACGGGCACCTGGAAACCGTGTTGGTCAGGTGACTACACGCTTAACGGCAACGTCCAGTCCATGGTCGCGGCGAGTCTCTGCACGAATCACGTTGAATGTCAGGAATCCCTCATGGACTACCTGGATTCCCTGATGGATGACTTCCGGCGCAATGCCCAGGAGCTGCTGGGGTTTCGCGGGCCGCTCATCCCCTGGCGTTCGAGTACGCACGGGCGCACCCACTACTTGGCCTACAAGCAGTACCACCACAACTTCCCCGGCATCTACTGGTTTGCCGGCGCCGCGTGGTTTGCGCAGCTCTACTATGACTACTACCTCTACACGGGGGATGAGAGCTTTCTGCAGGAACGGCTCAAGCCGTTTCTGCTTGAGTCGGTTGCCTTCTACGAGGACTACCTGACCCTTGAGCAGGATGGGGTCTACGTACTTTCTCCCTCCTCCTCGCCTGAGAACGAAACGGCCGATGACATCTGGATGGCACCCAATGCCACCATGACGATTGCAGCCATCAAGCAGCTATTGAGAACCGTGTTGCGTCTGCAGGACGAGCTGGGCGTGTCGACTGCAGACATCACGAAGTGGGGCGCCATGCTTGAGAAGCTCCCCGCGTATGAAGTGGGAGCCAATGGGGCACTGAAGGAGTGGACCTGGCCTGACATCGAGAACGAGGAAGAGCACAGGCATGCCTCTCATCTCTATCCGCTCTACTACGGACTGGATCCGGAGATTGCCGCCAGCGAGCGGTTGCGCGAGGCCTGCCGGGTAGCCATCGACAAGCGCATGGCATTCCGGCGACCGGAAGAGGGCGGGTTCATGGCTTTCGGTTTCGTGCAGCTTGGTCTGGCGGCGGCGCACCTGGGAGACACCGACTTGGCCTATGAATGCGTGGAGTATCTCGTGAACAGCTACTGGTCTCCCGCCATGGTGTCGCAGCACAACCATGACGCACATGCCGATGTTCTCAACATGGATATCTCCGGCGGCTTGCCGGGACTCATCACGACGATGCTGGTCCAGTGCCTCCTGCCGGAGTCAGCCGGCGATGCATGGCGGATAGTCCTGTTGCCGTGTCTGCCGGACGCATGGCCCAGCGGCGATCTGCGCGGCGTCCGCTGTCGGGGCGGGTTCGAGGTTGATGTATGTTGGCGTGATGGCAAGCTTGATGCGGTGACCATTACCAGCCTGCAAGGCGAACCGTGTGAAGTGATGTACGAAAGCAAGTGCGTGACATTGGCGCTGGGTGCGGGAGAGAGTGTGAGGATGGTAGCCACAGACACAGGCTCTCCGGGATACCGGAGAAGCCTGTCCTACACGGTCCAGGGTGTAGGGCGAGCTTCCCGAAGGGAGCTTGCTGGATAAAGAGATGACGGTTGACGAGAACAGGAAGAACTCAAACGTAGCTGGATTCGTGAGAATTCAGCGAGCACATGAGGACAATGAACAGTCCCCTGCAACGACCCCATAGGCAGGTAAGCTGGGGCAGGGAACTGTGTTAAGAAATGGAGAATCAATGAAGAGTGTTTATCCAGTAGGAACGACAATATACAAGCCGGAGCAATGCAGCGGCGGCTACAACCTGATTTCCGGCAGTGGTGTCGTGAAGCTGGTCAATATGAATGGCGAGGTGGTGCACCTGTGGCATGTTGATCCTGATGGCGAAAAGGGCTTCATTCACCGGGCCCGACTCCTGCCCAACGGTCGGTTGATGCTGTTGTTTGGCGGGAAGGGCGATGGAGACGCCCGGGAGACTGAGTGGAAGAACCACAATGCTCACGTTGCGGAGTTCGACTGGGAGGGGAGCGAGACGTGGTCATACACGCCGGAACACTCGCCGCACCACGACTTCTGGCCTACCGAGCGGGGATCGGTCTTTCTGCTGTGCACGATCGCCGTGCCGGAGGAGTACCTGGCGAAAGTCGAAGATGCGGAGCGCCGTGCTGCGGGGATCCATTGCGACGAGCTGATCGAGGTGAATCGCGAGGGGGAGGTCATCTGGCGCTGGCTTCAGCATGAGCACATGGATCTGAACCAGTGCAACCCGATTCCCGCCAACTCGGATTGGGTGGGCGGCCCGCATAACAACACGATCACGGACTGGACCCATACCAACACGATCCAGGAATTGCCTGAGAACAAATGGTATGACGCAGGGGATGAACGCTTCAAGCCCGGCAACATCCTGCAAAGCTGTCGCCAGATCGACGAGATCAGCATCGTGGATCGCGACAGCGGCGAGGTGGTCTGGGCCTACACGGGAGACTACAATGGGGGCTTGTCAGGGCAGCATGACTCACAGATGATTCCGAAAGGGCTGCCGGGGGCCGGAAACATCATTGTGTTCGATAACGGGTCCTCTCCGTACAAGGATCTTGCGCATTGCGGATGCTCCTACGTGCTGGAGATCAATCCCAGCGACAACAGCCTGGTCTGGGTGTACGAGAACGGTCACTTCTTCTTTGCACGGTTCACGGCAAGCTGTCAGCGGCTACCTAATGGCAACACGCTGATTCTCGAATCGCTTTGCCGCCGGCTCTTTGAAGTGACGCCGGAAAAGGAGATCGTCTGGGAGCACGTGCAGACCGATGCCGCGCAGCGGATCTATCGATATCCGTATGATTACTGTAAAGCGTTTAGATCGCTCGGAACGCCAAACGAGCGCGCCGTGACCCCGCCGGCGGAATTGCGACTTGAGGCCGATAAGCCATCTTCCTGGCGCAAGAAGGTCCGAGTTCATTAACGTTTTCGGCGTCCCACGCTTATCCTGCATTCTATACTTTCCCGTCCTGCAAGAAGGTTCACCACGGAGGCACAGAGGCACGGAGTTAAGACCATCACGGAGGTTTGCGAACAAGTCAGGCCCTGGGAAGGCCCTGACCTGTTCGCTCACGCTTGTACTTGGAGAGGAGATCGACCTCGAGCTCCGCTTTACTCCTTTCCCCCTCCATTACTACCATGGCGGAAACTTGCGGCCGGGTCCTTCCCAGGAACCGGCCGCAAGTTTCCGCCATCTCTCCTCAGTGTCTCAGTGCCTCCGTGGTAAGTTCCCCTCTTCCGTATGAGACGCTAGTGTGTCAGGTGCCAGGGAGCTGGAGCCAGAGAAGGACCTGCAGTGCAAGAGCTTGGGGAGGTCTCGCTTGCCTGGCTCTCTGTCATGTGCTACGGTTTGTTGTGACATAAGGAGAGGGTTGTATGCATGCTCAAGACATAGAGGTGTTCTCTGTTCGCGATTTGCGGAACCATTCAAGTGAGATGGTGCGTGATGCGGAGGCGGGAAAACTGTCCGTGATCACGAAGCGAGGCAAACCAACGGCGCTGACGCTTCCGTTTGATCGCCGACTGATTGAGCTTGGATTCGGCAAGGATCTTGCCCTCTTTCTGTTCGAACGGAAGCTCATCACGATGGCAAAGGCGGCAAAGATCGCAGACATCACGCTGGATGCGTTCATGGACATGTTGGCGCAGACTGGCACCGTGGCAGTGGACTATCCAGCTGATGAGTTGGAGGATGAGATGGGAGTGGACCTCTGATGAGGCTGATCGTTGCGGATGCGGGCCCACTCATCGCTCTTTCCCGGATCAGAAAATTGTCGCTTCTGGCTGATCTGTTTGATGACGTTGTGGTACCAAAGATCGTGCTACATGAACTCCGCCTGGAGGAACAACGCCCGGGGGTTGAACAGTTGACGGCAGCATTCAAGCAACAGAAGTGGCTTCGGTGTATGACTGCGCAGGATCAGCGCTCGATCCCGGGGCTGGACGATGGGGAGGCCGCCGCGATCCGGCTATCGGCCCAACTGAAATGTCCCTTGCTTATTGACGAGCGTCGAGGGCGAACGGCCGCAAGGTATCATGATCTACAGGTGGTTGGCACGGGGCGGATACTCCTGTGGGCCAAGGAGAAGGGGCTGATCGATTCCGTGCAAGCCAGTCTGGACGAGCTTAAGGCTGCTGGTTACCGCCTGTCAGATCCTCTGTGTAGACGCTTGATTCAGCTCGCTGCGGAATAACTAAGACGCCCGTTCGGAACGGGCCGCCATGAATGCACGCAATCGATATGCTCGTCTCGCCGGCCCTCTGATGCTAGCATGTGACCATCATGCAATACCGTGATGTACCTCTTGCTATTGATCGGCGGCGTGAGCGGCCGCCGGTGCTGGTGAGTCTCAGCGGCTATCACATGGGTTGGCCGCGGATCGTGGAACGGTTTCGCGAGCGGGGATGGCGGTTGGTCGATCCGCGCTACCGCGGTGTAGATCCACTCAGCGGTGTTGTTCCGCAGGGGGCTATCGTAGACTCGCTTCCCTCCGCTCCTCTGGTGCGGCGGTTGCTGAAGATGGGGTGTCCCGTGGTGCGGATTGGGAACGCTCCGCATCCGAAGGATTCCATTGTGCCGGCGGTCATGCCCGATTGGGGTGCCATGGGGCGTCTCGGCGCCGATCACTTTGCCTCGCGCGGATTCAAGCACCTTGGCTTTGTCGGGTTCCAGCCGTGGGACAACGTCACGAGACAGAAGATTCTCCACGATGGATTCAGGGCGCGCGCTAAAGAGCTGGGGTGCGAGTGCCGTCTGTTGCGATGGAAGACAGGGGAGGCGGGCGACACCGCCGAAAGCAAGTACCGACATCGCCGAGCCCTCCTCGCCGAGTGGCTGAAGAGCGTTCCGAAACCGGTTGGCCTGCTGGGATTCGTCGATGGCTTCGCCGCCAAGTTGTGCTGTATGTGCCAGGACGTGGGCCTAGCGGTACCCGAAGAGGTGGCGGTATTGGGAATGGGGAACATTTTGCCGGCCTGCGAAGGGTCGATTCCCACGTTGTCGTCAATTGTGCTGGATGATGTGGGGGTAACGGAGGCGGCGGTGCGGATGCTGGCGCGGCTGATGCAGGGCAAGACGTTGCCGGAGACGACCGTCAGGATACCGCCGCTACGTATCGTAACCCGCGAGAGTACGGATCTGCTCGCCGTGGGTAATCTCGATGTGGCCCGGGCGCTGCGCTACATGTGGGATCATCTCGACCTGGATCTCTCCGTCGACCGGATTGCGCGCGAGATCGGCGTCTCGCGCCGGACCCTCGAGCGTGAGTTCCGCAAGCATCTGGGACGCAGTGTCAATGTCGAGTTGCGTCGCAAACGGCTGGAGCAGTTGAAGCTTCTACTGCGCACCACCGACACCAACATCACCGACCTGGCACCGCTGGTCGGTTTCCGCTCGACCCAGTACCTCCACCGCGCCTTCCGCGCCGCCTTCGGCATGTCGCCGAAACAATATCGGAATGCGGAATGATCCGAACCCTCCGCAAGGTCGCTTCGCTCCCATGCTGGAGGGCAGGTGCGGAATGCGGAAGTCGGAATAGGGGGATGGCCACCACCGGGCTTGCCCCGGTGGGGCCAATGATTGGGTTTTGACGGATTGCGGCCAACGCCCCCCGTTTTGAGCCCGTCGAGAGCAAAAGGAGAGCTTCGCGCCGGATTTGCTCCAGCGGGGCTCCTCGGGGCGTGTTGATGCAGGGAGGGCGGGCAATCATTCGCTCCACCGGGGCGAGCCCGGTGGTGGCGTTCGACAATCCACGCTCCCGCCTACTCGCTGCGCTACGGCGAACATGCTGGCGAGGGTGGACGTCGGCCTCCGGACGGCGTCGGAGCAAGGGAGGAGCCTTACAGGAGTCAGGAGAGCACGCTGTTCTTGACTGTCACGAGCGAGGCTCTCTCTTTGCTCGACCGCGTCGGGACGCCACGGTCCACCTTG
>CAZCDU010000120.1:0-15304 GCA_964497125.1 uncultured Victivallales bacterium
CTCCAGAATGGGGAAAAGGTCGGTCAGATAGTCTCGCAAGACGTTACCTGTCACGGAAATCGTGTCCTGGCCCTCACGGGCGCGTTCGAGTGAAAGGCGCGTGGCCTCGACGGGGGGCATAATACGTATATCGAGCCCCTCGGTCTCCTCTTTAGACAGATATGCCTCCACTTTCTTGATCAACTGGGCATCGTGGCCACGATCGGCGTTGAGCCAGAAAACAGCCGGGGTACTAGTCAATCGCGCGCGTTTGACGGCCAATTTGACCCAATCACGTATCGGAGCGTCCTTGACCTGGCACATACGGAAGATATCGCCGGTTTCAACGTCTTGCTGAAGCAATACGGCGCCATCGTCGCTAATAACCTTGATGCTACCGGCGCCCGAGGCAACAAAAGTCTTGTCGTGCGAGCCGTATTCTTCGGCCTTCTTGGCCATAAGGCCAACATTAGCGACGCTACCCATCGTCCGCGGATCAAAAGCTCCGTGTTTCTTGCAAAACTCAACGGTTTCACGATAGACACCAGCGTAGCAGCGGTCAGGAATGACGAATTTGGTATCCTTTTGCTTGCCATCCGGCCCCCACATCTGCCCGGAGGCACGGATCGCCGCCGGCATTGAGGCATCGATGATGACGTCGCTGGGGACGTGCAGGTTGGTGATGCCCTTGTCTGAGTTGACCATGGCCAGGTCCGGACCGGCAGCATAGCAGGCTTCGATATCAGCCTCGATTTCGCGTCGTTTCTCCTCCGGAAGCTCGGAAATCTTTGCGGCGACGTCCCCCATGCCCTGGCTGGCCTCAATTCCCAATTCTTCAAACAATGCGGCATGCTTCTCGAAGACGTCCTTGAAGAAGACACTCACGAACTGACCGAAGATGACGGGGTCGGAAACTTTCATCATGGTGGCCTTGAGATGTACAGAGAAGAGGACATCCCTGGTCTTCGCGTCATCAATTTCCCCAGCGATAAAGGCCCGCAAGGCACTGCGGCTCATCACGGCCGCATCAATGATCTCGCCTTCCTGGATCGCGAAGTTGGGTTTCAGAACAGACACCGTACCGTCCGCCCCTTCGAACTCAATACGTACGTTGCAGGCCCGGTCAAGCGTCGTCGACGTCTCACTGCCAAAGAAGTCGTGGTCTGACATGCTGGCAACATGTGATTCCGAATCTGACGCCCACGCCCCCATCGGATGCGGATGACAGCGCGCATACTCCTTAACGGAATGTGGGGCGCGCCGGTCTGAGTTCCCTTCACGCAGGACAGGGTTGACCGCAGAGCCCTTGACGATGTCAAACCGGGCCTGGATCTCCTTCTCCTCGTCAGTCTGCGGATCTTCAGGGTAATCCGGAATATCATAGCCTTGCGCCTGCAACTCAGCGACGGCCGCCTTGATCTGAGGGATTGATGCCGAGATATTGGGCAGCTTGATGATATTCGCGGCCGGGGTCAGGGCCAGCTCGCCCAATTCGGAGAGCGCATCACCAATACGCTGTTCTTCCGTCAGACGTTCCGGGAAATGCGCCAAAATGCGGCCAGCCAGAGAGATATCGCGTGTTTCCACCGCGACCCCGGCAGCACCGGCAAAGGCCTGGATCACAGGCAGGAGTGAGTAGGTTGCCAACGCGGGCGCTTCGTCAGTAAAGGTATAGATAATCTTGGCCTGTTCATCAGTCATGGTCGATACCGCTCCCTATGTTTTATAGAATAAGGGCAAAGGGTTTACGGCATCCCGCCACCACCGTCAACCAGCAAAACAAGCCCCCCCAACATTCGTCAACGCCATGTCATACTTTTCTACGTAGCTGGATTCGTGAGAATTCAGATCCCAAACCCCAAGCAGAACAAGACAGGCCGCGAAGCTAGCCCGAGGGCCCAAGCTAGCCCAAGGCATCCCTATCAAACGAACGAATACATCCAACCTTGATCTCTCATGAATTGAAGCGCATCATTCTTGTATGACTATCGAGGAACTCAGAACACTTGTCGCGCCCATGTGCAGGGATTTCAGCGTGAGCCGACTCTACGCGTTCGGATCTGTCGCGCGCGGCACTTCAGATAGCACGAGTGATATTGATCTTCTTGTGGAGTTCAACTCCCCTGGGGATCACCTCGCTAAACGCTTCTTCGGCCTTTTGCATCGCCTGGAGGACACGCTCGAGGGCCACGTCGACCTACTGACGAACTCCGGTCTACGCAACCCCTATTTCAAACAACGTGTCCTGAGCGAAAGGGTTCCCGTCTATGAAGGATGACCTCCTCGCACATCTGCACGACATTCTGAAGGCGGCCAATGCTGTTAAGGAGTTCGTTTCCGGTGCGTCGTTCGACAAGTACATATCGGATGAGCTCTTGCGGAGTGCCGTCGAACGCAAATTCGAGATCATGGGAGAGGCGCTTAACCGTGCATCACGTACCGAACCGGCTGTACTCGACCATATCCGCGACTGTCGTGACATCATCTCATTTCGCAACATACTCATCCACGGCTATGACGCCATTGATGACCAGATCGTATGGGAAACCATCGAGGAGGACCTGGCCAACCTGATCCAGGACGTTGAAAGCCTGCTGACGTCGAGACTGGAGCAGTCAGCCCAGCCCGCGTCAGAATAGGTAAGGCCGTGCTTTTCAGCCTTTCAGCTTTTCTTCTCACTCCACCCGCGCCCCGGCAGGGTCGGCAATGATGGTATCCATCGCGTCCGCGAGCTTCTCGGGATAATCCAGCGTATAGTGAAGTCCCCGGCTCTCCTTACGCATCTGGGCCGAACGGATAATCAGCTCGGCTACATCGCCAATATTGCGTAGTTCCAGAATATCGCTCGTCACCAGGTAGTCCCAGTAGTACTCCCGAATCTCCAGCCGCAGGTTGCGGGCGCGCCGCCATGCGCGCTCCAAGCGCCGGTCCGTACGGACGATGCCGACGTAATCCCACATGCACGTGCGCACTTCGTTCCAGTTGTGCTCCACCACAACGGCTTCATCACTGGGAACGGCCTCACCGTACTGCCAATCAGGAATCGCAATGACCGGAAACTCGCGGGCAGGCTTCAGTTCACCAATCCGGGCGGCCATGCGGCGCGCACACACGGCTGCCTCCAGCAGCGAGTTGCTTGCCAGGCGGTTCGCACCATGGAGGCCCGTGCAGGAGGCCTCCCCCACGACATAGAAGCCCGGCATGTCCGTCGAACCGTCCACGCCGGCTTTCACCCCGCCGCAGAAATAGTGAGCCGCCGGCACCACGGGGATCAGGTCCTTTGCCATATCGATCCCGAATCGCTGGCACTCCGCGTATATATTTGGAAAGCGATCCCGAACGAACCCGTGGGATTTGTCCCGAATGTCGAGGTATGCGCAACTCTCGCCCGTTGCCTTCATCTCGCTATCGATCGCGCGCGCCACAATATCCCGCGGAGCAAGAGATCCACGGTCATCGTACTGTCCCATGAAGGGCTCCCCAGCGGCGTTCACAAGCTCGGCCCCCTCCCCCCGTACGGCCTCACTCACCAGGAACGACTTCGCCTCGGGGTGATACAGGCAGGTGGGGTGAAACTGGATGAACTCCATGTTGGCAATCGGAAGTCCCGCTCGCCAGGCCATCGCCACACCATCCCCCGTGGCCACGTCGGGATTACTTGTATAGAGGTATACCTTGCCGCCGCCGCCCGTCGCCAAAACCACGTAGGGAGCCCGTACGGCAGCGATCTCACCCGTGTCCTGCATGCGTACGTATGCGCCCACACAGCGGTTCTCGTCATCGTGCCCCAGCCACCCCGTTGTGATCAGGTCGATGGCCATGCAGCCATCCATGACATCAATGTTTGAGGTCTCCGCCACCCGCGCAAGCAGCACGGCTTCAATTTCCCGCCCCGTAATGTCACCGGCATGCAGAATGCGGCGCTTCGTGTGGCCACCTTCGCGACCAAGATCGTAACCGCCGCCTTCGTCAATACTGCGCTCACTGAACACCAGCCCCAGCGCAACGAGCTCCTCGATAGCGGCAGGGCCACCCTCGACAATCTCCCTGACAATAGCCTCGTCACAAAGCCCACCGCCGGCGACAAGCGTATCATCAACATGTCGCTGAATGCTGTCTTCCGAAGTCATCACGCAGGCAATGCCGCCCTGGGCGTAATTGGTATTGCAGTCTGACCGCCCCTTCTTGGTCACCAGCAACACGCGTCCATGACGACCCAGGTGCAGCGCAGAGATCAATCCCCCAATGCCACTCCCAATCACCAGGTAATCTGTATCCAGAATCCGCATAACCCGATGTTCCGCGCGTGTCAGCTTATTGTCAACAGAAGAAACGACAGAATCATTTGTGGCAGAATCATTCAGACCAGGCTTCCATCCTCTTCACAACAAGATGGAATGATTCTGCTATCAATGATTCTGTCAAACATCTCCGGGCTGCAGCAACTACGATCCCAGCCCTTGCTGATCCGTGATGATCTGGTCATACAGCGCGTCCAGCTCCTCATCGATCGGCACGTTGACACCCCCACGTGACGCGAAGTCCTCGGCCAGCAATGCCATGAAATCGTCTAGAGAGGGATCACACGTGAAGTCGCCAACAACAGCCTTGATCTTGCTGTTATCGAAGACGACTGAGTTCGACTTGTCGCCGTGCAGTGCGCCTTCCCAATCACGGTTGTAGCGGATCAGCGTATCGCTGGGGACATGGACCAGCTCGGGAGCCGCCACACCCACAGCGCGCCCGATCGCCTCGTAGATCATATTCCAGCTGTAGGCGTTGTCACTCGTCAGGTGAAAGGCCTCATCCATCGCCCCAACGCAGCCAAAGAGCTTCACGAATGGTGGCGCAAAATCCTTCGAGCGCGTAACCGTCCATAGGCTAGTGCCATCCCCGGGAACAACAACCGGCTTTCCTCTCAGCATCCGGCTCGCGGCCAGATCCCCCTCCCCCATGGCTGTCGTGAACTTGGTCCTGCTCGTGTGGCTGGGCCTCACGATCGTGTAGTGGAGCCCCTGTTGTGACTGCAACACCACCTCGCAGGCCGCCTTATCGCGACTATACTGGGCAAACGGGTTCTCAAGCGGCACATCCTCCGTGATGACGTAATGCCGGACCGGCTTCTGATAGGCCGAGGCACTTGAAATAAAGATGTACTGCGCGACCTTCCCCGCTAACAACGCCACGTCCCGCCTCATCTGGTCAGGCGTGAAGACCCGAAACTGACAGATAACATCGAACCCCATCTCGGCAATCTGTGCGTACTCATCATCATCGTCAAAATCGCCCTTAATAAAGGAAACCGCCTCCGGCAACCCCGCATTGCTGTTGCCACGATTAAACACCCACACATCGTGCCCGGCCCTCACCGACTCATGCACACAATCAAACGAGATCTGCCCCGTCCCTCCCACAAACAGAACCTTCATCCTAGAACCCTCTTTCCGTAGCATCGGCCGTCTCGGCCAACAGTCCCACTCTCTTTCTGTAGGGTTGGCCGTCTCGGCCAACACGCCGCCTCAGCGGCGCCGGCCCGCAGGGCCGGAACTCCCACCCGTCCCCCCCAACGCAAGCTCCGCCTGTCTCGATTGGCCGAGACGGCCAACCCTACATCACCTTCCCGATCATGCCTTCGGCAAGCTACCAGCCGATGACATCCTCAACCAAAACACACGCCTCGACAAGTCCATTGCACTTCAAATGACTTTTGCGTCGTAGGTTCTTTGCTAACTCCTGATGCCTGACT
Source organism: uncultured Victivallales bacterium (assembly GCA_964497125.1). GTDB lineage: Bacteria > Verrucomicrobiota > Kiritimatiellia > UBA8416 > UBA8416 > CAYLXP01. The sequence goes on from CAZCDU010000120.1 coordinate 5,726, forward strand.
CCTGCATGAGCCTATCTTTATGCTCAACACCTCACATATCGCCCAAGCTTACCGCCATAGCAGTATATTTGTGCGCCCCCAACCAGAAAAGGGCCACAGCTATGACTCCCTCATCGATAATTACCGCTATAGCGGTGCATTTCTCTATAAAACAATTGACTTCAGGATCGTGTTTCGATATTTTACCGCCATGGCAGCACATTTTGACATAAACGTATCGTCGGTTGGGGCAATCGCATCGATAGGAGAAGCGGTCAGATACCATCGGCGTCGCAGCGGTCTCAGCCAGCACGCTCTTGCCGATTTGGCCGGCGTCGGCAAAACGTCCGTCTTCGATATCGAAAAGGGCAAGACGACAGTTCGCCTGACCACACTTGTTGCCGTTCTGAATGCGCTCAACATCAGCATCTCCCTCGCCAGCCCGCTCATGAAGGAGTTCTCAGAGCGCTCTCAGGGCCCCATGGAGAAAACGCCATGAGACGTGCACTGGTATTCGTGAATGAAGAGCTCGCAGGTTCGCTTGAGGAGCAAGATGGAGCATACACGTTTCGCTACGCCGAAGACTACGTGGGCACGCCAGTATCACTCACGATGCCCATCTCGCAACGTGAGTTCACATCTGATGGTTGCCCCGCATTCTTCGAAGGGCTGCTACCGGAAGGCGAGATGCTTGAGGGTCTGCTTCGCCAACGGAAGATAGATCGAAACGACCTGTTTGCACAGCTTGTCGCTGTTGGATCCGAAACCGTTGGGGCCGTGACGATTGCGGAGGACATTCCGTGAATCGCTGCCCCATCATCTACGAGCTGTGCGACGAAGCACTCTACTCACGCGCAGGACTACGCCTTCTGTCTCCCAACCTCCGAGAGTTCAATGACTTCCCCTATGACGCAGAGGAGCAGCGGCGTGAGGCCGTCGTGCGGGCCGCCAAGATGTCGATTCAGGGCATTCAGCCGAAGTTGAGTGTTCGCCTCAATGCCAAAGCCGGCATATTCGAGATCGTTGATCGAGGTGGCCGCTATGTAATCAAGCCTCAACATGGCATCTATCCCCATCTACCGGAGAACGAAGGATTGACGATGCAGCTTGCGGGGCTATGCGGAATTGAGGTGCCGCTCACCGGCCTGGTGAGATGCAGTGATGGTACATGGTCCTACTTTATTCGCCGATTTGACCGCACAGGACACAGGGGCAAGGTCTCTGTTGAGGACTTTGCCCAGCTTGGCGGATTCAGCCGCGAGACCAAGTACAGGGCCAGCATGGAACAGATTGTTAAGACCGTTGACGAATTTTGCACCTTTCCGGCTGTTGAGAAAGTCAAGCTGTTCAGGCGCAGCATCTTCAACTTCCTGGTCGGCAACGAGGACATGCACCTGAAGAACTTCTCCCTCATAATGCGAGACAACAAGATCGAACTGGCACCGGCCTATGACTTCCTGAGCACCACAGTCGCCTTCATGGCGCTAGGCAAGCGACTTGAAGCGATAGAAGAAGTGGCCTTGCCGCTCAACGGCAAGAAGAGAAAGCTCACTCGCGAAATCTGGGTCGCGTACTTCGGTCGAGACCGCCTTTCGCTCCCGGAAAAAGTCGTAGACAACGTGCTGAATGACATACGAGCGGCCGTCGACACATGGCGTACTCGAATAGAGGAATCCTTCCTCCCCGACGAACACAAAGAGCTCTACAACGACCTCCTGACACACCGCCTCACCGCACTGCACCTCTTGTGAATCACGCCGCCAGCCAAACCAGCGTAGTCGGGGATGCCTGATTCTAACATAGCGCCCTCCCCTATGACTGCTCATCATTCCCGTAAGCCAAGCCCATTTCAGCTTTACTCCGGTGTTGCTGCAGGTGCATATTTCACAGTTACGACTTTGATGATGATAATAAGGAGAAATCGGCATGATTAAGGCAAAAGTGGTCGGCGCCGGCGGATATGGTGGGGTAGGCATCTCAGAGCTTCTGACAGGGCACCCAAAAGCAGAGATCGGTGCGCTGGTTGACGTCGAGAACGTGGGGAGCGCCCTGAGCGATCTCTATCCGCACCTCAAGGGATTCTGCGACGAAACGATTCTGTCTCCCGACCAGGTTGAAGGCGAGTTCGACGTCGTGTTCATGGCCACGCCGGATGGCGTCGGTATGAAGCTGGCCGCCGGCGAACTGGATGCAGGCGCCAAGGTCATCGACTACAGCGGTGATTTTCGCTTCAACACCGCCGAAAGCTACGCCGCCTATGCCACCCGCATTGGGCTAACCCCCGAACACGCCAACCCCGCACTGCTGCCGGAATCCGTCTACGGCGTGGCCGAACTCCATCGTGCGGACATCAACAGCGACAAGCGGATTGTCGGCAACCCGGGCTGCTTTGCCGTGAGCTGTATTCTTGGGCTGTCGCCAGCCGCCAAACAGAAGCTCGTCAACCTGGATAGCATCATCTGCGACTGCAAGACCGGCGTCTCCGGCGCCGGCAAGAAACCACACGCCGTGTTCCACTTCCCCGCACGCTACGATCACATGAATGCCTACAAGCTGGCCGGTCACCAGCACGTCTGCGAGATCGAACGCGAACTCGGGCTGCTGGCAGGCGAAGACCTCGCCATCACGTTCACCTCACAGGTTGTTCCACTATGCCGTGGCATCATGTCGACGCTCTACGGAACACTGAAAGAGGATATGTCTGAAGCCGAGGTGCTGGAGATCTACCAGGCATTCTACGCCGATGATCCCTTCGTCAGGGTCTTCAATAGCGTCGCTGCCGTCGGGTCCATGCAGGTGCGCGGAACCAACTACTGCAATCTTGTGGTGAGCGTTGACGAACGGACAAGACGCCTGCGGATCGTGTCCTACATCGACAACCTCGTAAAAGGCCAGGCCGGCTCTGCTCTGCAAAACATGAACCTGCTATTCGGCCTCGACGAAACCACCGGCCTCGACCGCCCCGGGATGTATCCGTAAGGAGTAAACTGGAAATTGGGAAAGCTGAAAACAGAAACTGACATTCCCACCCCCGTAACCCGCAACGTGCAACGACTGCAACGTGCAACGTGCAACGACTGTAACGACTGTAACGTGTAACGACTGAAACGCATAACAAGGAGGAGACGACATGAACGGAGAACACACGAAGACAATAATCGGGGAAGACGTTGAGATCACCGGCAACGTCAAATGCGAAAGTGGCATTCAGCTTAACGGTAAGCTGAATGGCGATCTCACCTGTGGTGGCCAGGCCATGATCGGCGACACATCCGCGGTCAAGGGCAACCTATCCATCGAGACCATCTCGATCCTCGGACAGGTCAACGGCAACATCACGGCCAAAGACAAGATCGAGCTCAAATCGACAGCCCGGCTGCACGGTGACATCCGCGCCAAGCGCCTCACGGTTGAAGATGGCGTAACGTTCATCGGTAAGGTTGAAGTCAACCCAGCCGGCACGAGCGCTGCACCTGCCAAGTCAACCGAAGAGAAGCCGGCTGCAGACGACTCGGAAGCGCCAGCTGAAGGTCAGGGCAAAGGCGTGTTCCGCCGGTAAACAGGTCATTTAGCGGCTTCGCCGCTGTCAATGGTCAATCACGCCTAAGGCGTGTCATTGGAACGAGACATTCCTCTCCCAGTGACCAACATGTCACGCCGTAGGCCCCGCAGAAGCGGATGACTAATGACCAATGACGCGATCCCGCAAGCGCGGGAGAGCACATGACTAGATGACCCATGCCCAAATCTGACAAGCCAGGCATGATCGACGGCTTTATGTCGGTTCAGGCCGTTCGCCACAAGGGCGAACACAAACCTGACGACAAGTCGCCGCCAGGCAAATCTCCTCCTGAGAAGCAGGAAGAGACACAGTCGGATTCTGTCCCGCTCCAGAAGAAGGCCAGCATCGGCCATACGGCGATGCCCTCGCGGCATGAGCTTGTCTGCTACTCCTGCGGCTATGCCTTTGTCGTGACGGGAAAGCTCGGCAAGGTGTTCTGCTCCAAGTGCCGGGAGGAGCTGGAAACCGGCAACCACGAGATCGAAGGCGAGTGGAAGCAGGACATCCGTACCGTGGGTCGCGTTCATATCAAGTCGGGGGCCATCATCGATGGTGCTACCGTAATCGCCACCGACATCGTCATCGCGGGCGATTGTTCGAAGGCCAACCTGCAGCCGACTCGGCGCATCGAACTGGAAACGGGAGCGATCGCCCCGCCGGGCGTCCTGGATGCCCACCCCGTCCTCATTCGAGCCGGAGCACGGCTGTCACTCAAGAAGCCGCTGCACTGCTTCGACCTCGACATCCACGGAGAACTCCAGGCCGATGCCGCACCAAATGGCACCGTCACAATCCATCCCGGCGGCATGTTCCGCGGCAAGCTCAAGGCAGCCCATCTCGTCGTACACGACGGTGGCGGTCTCAGTGCAGACCTGCACATCAAGCCCGAGGAACCGGAGGTCCGAGATCCGAAGCCGGAAGCCGGCGGGCAGAAGACAGAGGTCGGAGCCCCGAAGTCAGCGGTCGGCACCAGCAAAGCGAAAACGCCCAAAGGTAGGGCGAGTCGTCCCGGCGAGCCGCCCGCTGCCGAGGGCAGCGCCGGCGCGAAGCGTCGGAATACACCCCCGGCAAAGCCCAAAGCCGCATCCAAACCGGCCTCCAAGCGAGTCTCTTCCGCCAAGGGCAAGAAACGCACTTCCAAACGCACATCCAAGAAGGTAGAGTAGCCAGCGATCCAGAAAACCAGAATCCAGAATCTAGCAACCAGAATCTAGCATCCAGCAACCAGCAACCAGCACCTAGCATCCAGAAAGAAGATCAACATGGCAGCACGAAAAGGTCTTGGCCGCGGCTTGGGAGCCCTGATTAAGGACGAAGCTCCTACCGACACCCCTATTGAACAGGAAGACGGCATCAAGAAGGTGCCGCTCGATTCCATCACGCGCAACAAGCGCCAGCCACGCCATACCTTTGATGAGTCTGCCCTGGCCGATCTCACCGCCAGCGTCAAGGAACACGGCGTCCTGCAGCCTCTCCTGGTGCGGCCCGATGGTGATGGCTATGAACTGATTGCCGGCGAACGCCGCCTGCGAGCCTCCACGGCGGCGGGACTGACCAAGGTCCCCGTCATCGTCATGAACGCAACGGACGGCGACAGCCTCGAGCTCGCCCTCATCGAAAACCTGCAACGCGAAAATCTGAACGTGCTCGAAGAGGCCGAGGGCTACCGTGAATTGGCTGTTGAGTTCAATATGACGCAGGAAGAGATCGCTGACCGTGTCGGCAAGGCGCGCGCTTCGATCACCAACGCCCTGCGCCTGCTCACGCTGCCGGACGAAGTCAAATCGATGCTGGCAGATGATCGCCTTACACGTGGCCATGCCAAGGCACTGCTGGGGCTGGAGATCGAGAAGGAACAAGTGCTCGTGGCTCGTCGTGCCGTCGAAGAGGGCATTTCCGTTCGTAATCTCGAGAAGCTCATCCAACGCGCAAAGACTCCCCGTAAACCACGTGCAGCGAAGCCCGATCTGCCGGCGAGTCACGTTGGTTATCTGTCAGATCAGCTACACACTCACTTTGGCACCAGCGTCCGCATTACCCCTTGCCGCACCTATGCCAACGGCAAGAAAGGCAAGGGCTCAATCGAGATCGATTTCTTCTCGAACGATGACCTCGATCGCCTGCTCGCGCTCATGGGTTTTAGTGGTGAGGAGTAGCGCAAAACAGCGGACACCCCGTTCACACGCTCCCCTTCGGGGAAGCGCGTCCTACAACCCCACGCATACTGAGCCCCTTGTAGGACAGGCTTCCCGACCGAAGGGAGGGAGCCTGTGCGCGTCGCACTGGCCACTCGGCTTTCTAACAGTCACCCTCACCGTCCTCACCGCCTGCCAACCGACGCGCACCACCCTCACGCAACCAACGGTCGAACTCGACCCCTCCCCTGTCAGCGGCGCGCGCGCCTTCGAGGAGGTCCACAAGGTTGTTGCCATCACGCCGCGCCACTCGGGTTCTGAAGGTGCCGCACGCGCCGCTGAGCACCTTCGGCAGTCCCTCGCGCCCTTCACCGACAGTTGCAGAATTGACGCGTTTCAGGACAACACACCAATCGGCGAGGTGGTATTTCGCAATGTCATCGGGATACTCCAGGGAGAAGGCAAACGCCTGGTCATTCTGGCCTCACACTATGACACTAAGTCGGGCATCTCAGACGACTTCCAGGGAGCCAACGACTCGGGGTCGAGCACGGGACTACTGCTCGAGCTCGCCCGCGTCCTGCACAGCCAACGGCCGCTGCCCTTCAACGTCATGTTTGCGTTCTTCGACGGTGAGGAGTGCATGAAGGCATACGGCAAGAATGATGGTCTCCACGGTAGTCGACGGCTTGTTCAGAAGCTGCAGGAGCGCGGCAACCTGTCAGACATCAAGGGGCTCATCCTACTGGATATGATTGGTGACCCCGATCTGACCGTCACCATTCCTCGAAACGTTGACCGCAAGCTGCTCGCCATAGCGTTCGATGCTGCGCGGGCCGCCGGCATTCGCAACAAGTTCTCTCTGCCCAAGATCACCATCATTGACGATCATGTGCCATTCATGGAAGCAGGCATCCCGGCAATCGACCTGATCGACTTTCAGCACGGTTCAGAGCCCGGCAAGAACGACTACTGGCACACCGAAGCTGACACCCTCGAACACGTCAGCGCCGACAGCCTTGAGTCCATGGGACAAGTCGTTATCCACATGCTCAACGCCCTGGCGAAGTAGACCGGCCCTGCTCTGCGTCCCGCGACTGAATTCTAACGAATCCAGCTACATCTTGATTGCAGTTGGCTATCCCTCTTGTAGCTGGATTCGTGAGAATTCAGATCCCAACCACCATCGCAGAGACGTAGCTGGATTCGTGAGAATTCAGATCCCCACTCCCGCTCTTTAGATTGATAAGTTGTCCGCGGCCCTATAGCATCTTCGTATATGAATCCCCTCACAGAAGAGTAGCGATGATTGAAAAGAGAGTACGAGTGGGGTCTGTTGCTGATCAGGATCGGTTTCGGCGGGACGATCTTCAGGCCATGACACCTGACGAGCGGCTCGCGCAGCTTATCCGTATGCGCGACATTCAATTCGGTGCCACAGCGCGACCGATCCGTGAGCGTTGCGTCTGCAGCACGCGACAATTAACGACCGCCAATCACGCTGAACCCACATGAAGCCGGATAACGCAAAAGAGCCACCCACTCCCCGGATGCAGGACATATCGTCCGACATGCTTGATTTCCTACGGAGGGCACTCGGCACAGACCGAGCGGAACAGATTGGTCGATAGATAACGGTCCCCGCGATCACAGAGAATCGTGACGACGATCTCATCTGGCGCCATTTCAGCAGCCACGCGCAGGGCCGCCCAAACGTTGGCGCCACTGCTCATACCGACAAACAGCCCCTCTTCCAGCGCGAGGCTCTCGGTGGTGGCGAATGCGGGACGGTCCTCGGCAATAATGGTGCGGTCGAGGCGGCTCCGTTCAAAGATCGCAGGGACGATCGACTCATTCATATTCTTCAGACCTTGAATCGCATGCCCTTCCGTGGGCTCAACGCCGATAACCTTGATATCGGCGTTGTGCTCATGCAGGCGACGACTAATCCCCATCAGCGTGCCGGTTGTTCCCATACCAGCCACGAAAGCGGAAACCTTGCCTTCGGTCTGCTCAAGAATCTCGACGGCCGTCGTCTCGTAGTGGCTCTGCCAATTCGCCGGATTCGCAAACTGGTTGGGCATGTAGTAGCGATCAGGATCGTCTTCGAGAATCCGATGCGCTTCGCGAATGGCACCATCCGTGCGCTCGTGCGCCGGCGTCAGGACAAGCTCGGCACCAAACGCCTGCAGGACCCGGCGGCGCTCGACACTCACACACTCCGGCATCGTCAGCTTCACGCGATAGCCCTTAACGGCGCCGACCATGGCAAGACCAATGCCGGTATTGCCGGACGTCGGTTCAAGAATGACCTTCCCATGAGAAAGCGCTCCCGACTCCTCCGCCTTCTTTAGCATCCACAAAGCGGGACGATCCTTGATGGAACCGCCAGGGTTGTTCCCCTCCAACTTCGCAAATACCCGTGCCCCCTTGGCGGGCTGCATACGCGTCAGTTCCACCAACGCCGTATTTCCAATACAATCCAACAAGCTCGTTTTAGTCATAGTCCCCAGACCTTATCGATTCATGCACAGAAGAACAAGAGCCGTGAACACCTGAGGCCTGCCCCAGTCTTGGTCACCTCCCTATTACCTCCTCTAGCATGAGACTCCGCCTGCTTCCTAATGCTCTTCGACTCTTCCGTAGGCCGGTCCCGCGGCTGCGGGACCGGCCTACGAAGACAGTTTCACCACTGAATGATCCGAGTCCACTCGGCGGCCCAACAACAAGCCTGATGCGGACGACAGGGCTATGGGGAGCACACGGGAGAGACTAGACTGAACGGCGAACGCAGTATCGCTCAAGCCAGACAGCATACTCGTCGGCCTCTGAACTTCCCGCCGCTAGTGCAAGTGTGTGAAGGACGGCATCTTCCTCTGGTGCCTCCAGTTCGTAACCATTGGAGGCAAGGAAGATATACGCCGCCATAAAGCCTATCCGTTTGTTCCCATCCACGAACGGATGATTCTTGACGATACCGTGCGCGTAGGTGGCCGCCAACGCGAAGACCGATGGTGTACCATAGGTATACAAATGCAGAGGGCGTCCAAGTGCAGAGTCAAGCAGCCCCTCGTCGCGGACACCTGCAGGACCTCCAAACCGCGCCAACAGTTCCTCCTGAACCGCTAGCACAACACTTCGAGGCAACCAGACAGGCTCCGTCATTTCGCGAGTTCCCGAAGGGCATTGCGGTACTTCTGCATGCCTTTCTCCGCGATCTCAATCATCTCCTCAAACCCAGGCTGTTCAGGTGTGAGGCGAAGCGAAGACTCCGGAGCTTCTGTAAGATAGAGAACGGCGCCCTCTTTCACCTTCATCGCCTGCACCGCCTCCTTCGGAAGCACAATCCCCAGAGAATTGCCTATCTTCCTAACTTTTGTCTCCATACTCATGTAACAACAATAGTTATAACTCTCTCTTCTGTCAACGCGATATTCTGGCGAGGGTTCTGAGTGCTGCAGAAGATCTGAACCGCGGATTACACAGATATGCACGGATATCCAGACAGACTGGACAGGGATAAGGGACCAGAAGAACGCCTTGGGACTTCATGAAGTGGTGATTCTGATCGCTGGGGTTGATTGTGAGTACAGCTCCGCCCGAAATACCATTGGATTCCGCACGCGTTGGCTCCTTCGGGATTGGGGTTTCGGGGTTCTTTGGGTACTTGGGTATTTCCACGCCACCACGCACAATGATGCTCTGAACTCACTCAACATCCCAGCCTTACAGAGAGCTGAATCCCTGATGTAATTGGCTCCTGCCGGCAATCGGGGATTGACTTCCCCCAACCCATCCCGCTATAGTTCGCGCCCATCAAACAAGACACGCCCCCTTCGTCTATCGGATAGGACGCCGGGTTCTCATCCCGGAAAGAGGAGTTCGATTCTCCTAGGGGGTGCC
>CAZCDU010000121.1:0-15084 GCA_964497125.1 uncultured Victivallales bacterium
TGGAGCTGCGCTCGCGCGATATGCTCAAGCTCGGGCTGCTGACCCTGAACGGAGGAGTCTGGAACGGAAAACAGCTTCTGAATAAAGCCTATATCGACGAGGCCACTACTGCGCATGCGACAGTCAACAAACTGGAATCATACGGTTACTTCTGGTGGGTCAACCGGATCAAAGTCAAAGGGAAGTCCTGTGAGGTGAAGACGGCGTTTGGCGCCGGTGGTCAGATGATCTACGTGATTCCTGAAGTTGATATGGTAGTCGTATTTACTGCGGAAAAGGCCGATAAAGGAAAGCTTTTAAAGGTGTTGCAGGATACCATCGTTCCAGCATTTGGCAGATAAGGGAAACATCAGTCATGTTCTATTCATAGTGAGGTGGTGATATGAGAAAATTAAGTGTGAGATGTGGGACTGTCGCGGTGTTGACTCTCGCGGCATTGGCTGTGGCGGGGAGTGTCAATTGCGCATATGCGGCTGATGCGGGAAAAAGGCCGAATGTGCTTCTGGCGATCGGTGATGACATTTCATGGCAGCATTTCGGCTGCTATGGTTCTGCTTTTGTAAAAACACCGGTGTTCGATTCGTTGGCGCAGAGCGGTGTTAAATTCAATAATGCATTTTGCAGTGCGCCGGGATGCAGCCCTTCGCGGGCGGCTTTGCTAACCGGGAAGCACATTTGGGAAATTGAGGAAGCGGGAACCCATGCGTCCAACTTTCCCGCGCACTTACAGGTGTATCCCGAAATTCTGCAGGAACAGGGTTATTTCATTGGGTACACGGGTAAGCCGTGGGGACCGGGGAAATATACAATAAACGGGCGCAGGTCTAATCCGGCCGGACCGGGGTTTAACAAGAATAAGATCGAGAACACAGACCTCATTTCTCAATCGATTTCGAAAACAGATTACGCTAAAAACTTTGAAGACTTTCTTGATCAGCGTCCGAAAGATAAACCGTTTTGCTTTTGGTTTGGTGCCCATGAGGCTCATCGCCGTTTCGACTTCAAATCCGGGGTAAAGAACGGCAAGAAGCTAGAGGATGCCGTGGTCCCGGGATTCCTGCCGGACAATGAGACCACTCGCCATGAGATGCTCGACTACGCTATAGAAGTTGAGTGGTACGACTCGCACTTGGGTAAGATGATTGAAATGCTGAAGGAGGCCGGCGAGTTGGAAAATACCCTTATCGTGGTGACGGCCGATAACGGGATGGCCTTTCCGCGCGCAAAATCAAATAACTACGAATACGGTGTGCATATGCCGCTGATTGTTTCGTGGCCGGTGAAAGTTTCGGGGAACCGCGTGGTAGATGACCCGGTAAGCCTGATTGACCTGGCTCCGACGTTTCTGGAGGCTGCGGGAATAGAGGCCCCGGAAGCGATGAGCGGAAAAAGTCTGCTGGGCATTCTGTTTTCAGAGAAAAGCGGCATCGTTGAGCCCTCGCGCGAGTTTGTGCTGAGCGGCCGCGAACGGCACACGCATGCCCGTGAAGATAACTTGGGCTATCCGATCCGCGCCATGCACACCATCAAGTACACCTATATCCGCAACCTGAAGCCGGAACGTTCGCCCACCGGCCGGGAGTGCAACGATGTCGATAGCAGCCCATCGCACTCTTTGATGTTGAAGAACCAAAATTCAAAACTTGCACAGCTGGCTTACGGGTCGCGCCCGCTTGAGGAGTTGTATGACCGTCAGAAAGATCCTTATTGTTTGAACAACCTGGCGAAGAACCCGGAACATCGGGGGGTGATGGACAAGATGTGGCAGGAGATGGAAGGGGCGTTGACCAAGGCGGGAGATCCGCGCTTTAACGGCTATGGGGATATCTGGGAAAGCTATCCGCGCTACAGCAGAATGCGTGATTTTCTGGGCTTTAATGAAAGTGGGAAGTACAACCCCGAATATGTGGAAAAAGCGGTTGACCAAATGAAAAAGGTGGATGTTAAGAATCCAGCCTACGAACAGCGCGCAAAGAGGTAGATTGTCATCACTCCCTACGACTTTCTCGTCGGCATCACCCAACATATCCCTGACAAGTAAACAGAAATAGAAGAATGATATACACAGAAAGAGTATGAAAAACACGAACGCAGCTTTGGTGCCCATGATGGTAGGTGTAGGTGTCCTCCTGGTTTTCGGAACCCTGTTCGCTCAATCGCCTGAGGGCGGTGCCGGGAACGCCGTGGCGTCGTCTGACATATTGGAATTCGGCAACAGAGGGAAACGCAACATGCTCTACGACGCGCGGCAGAGACCGCAGGCTGTCTTGCTGCATGATCGCCTCTACATCGTCTACAACGGTGACGCGACCCCGACAAAGAACCATAAAGGCAAAGCTTGTCCGATGTTCATCACCTATGATCCGGCAACGCGCACGTTTACGGAGCCGGTAGCAATCGGACCCATGAGTGCCGATCATCATGACAGTGCGATTATATGGGCGGATGCATCCGATTTCCTGCACGTGCTGTATGGATGCCACCGGTCTCCGGGTACGCACTTGGTTTCAAGCAAGCCGATCGGCGCGGGAACGGTGGAGATCACCTGGGTAGAGGCATCGCAAATTGCTCCGAGATTATCCTACCAAACGGTCTTTCGCATCTTCGGTGAGCAGGACGTCATCGCGTACCGGACCGATGGACACAGGAGTTCGTGGACCTACCGCATCAGCAAGGATAACGGACGAACATGGGTTGGGCCGGCGCAGGACGTCATCGACCTCGACAGCAAGGGAAGAATCGACTGGTCCGCCTACCGAACCGTCCTGCCGAGCAGGGATGGCAGGAGTTTGCATATGGCCTACCTGGACTACGACGACTACATTCGGGAGAAAACGCCCGAGCGCCTCTACAATCCGCGCTACGACACGAAGGTTCAGCAGGACTGGAAATACAATCTCCACTACGTGAAGATCAATCTGGAGACGTTCGAGGTCGTCAATGCCGACGGAAAAGTGATGGCCACGCCGATTGATATTGAAACGTCAAAGGAGCATTGCCGGATCTGGGATACTGAATGGCGGGGTTCCGGTATTCCTCCGGCCATTGCACTGGATGCGAGCGGGGAACCCACCTTTTTGCACAACCTCTCTGAAGAGACGCTGAAGGATCACGGCTACTACTATGTGCGGCGCGAAAACGGTCAGTGGCGCCAAACCCGAATCTGTGATTCAAACCATAACTGGAACGGTGCTTATCTCGTCCATGGTGCCGACGGTGTTGTCCGTGCCTACGTAATCACCGGTACGGGATACCTCGAGGGCGGCTACATGGACGGCCGGGGCGGAGGCAACATCGAAGAGTGGATTTCTGAGGATAAGGGCAATACTTGGCGAATGAATCGCAACCTCACGCCGGATAGAAAACGGTATCCCGCGTGGCGCTTTAACCATATCCAACCTGTTGTACGACCAAACGGTAAGATCGTTGACGGCATGCTGTTGTTCTATGGCTGGAAGGATGATGAGTCTCCGACTGCAAAGGCTTTTCTACTACATGAATGATCATAACAAAGCACTGAAGCGTACGCGTCTGAAGCCGCTCCGGTTAGTGCAACCGATATGGAGTTAATTATGAGATTAGGAGTTTTTTCTAACTGTACACTGGCAGCAGGCGTGTTCCTGACTGCCTATACTGGGTTGAGTGCGGATAATAAGGCCTGGGTGGTAGATTCTCAGGCTGACTGGACAGAGTACGTTGATCAAAAAGAGAATCTCGAATTCAAAAAAGGTTTCGTCGAGCCAACGGACAAGACCTCAACGTTCAGAAGTAAGTTGAAATCATTTCCTGAAAGGGTCTCTGCCAACTCGATTCGTTTTGATCAGTCTCCTGTATGGGACAACTGGGAAAAGGTGGAGAATCTCGGGCCGATTAACATGGGAGATGCACCAGTATTCGTGACTGTTGGACCAAACAATTACTGGGCGTTTGGCCGCTATGGAGACGCGGAAAAAGCCAGATCATTTAAGGGAGAGACGGCAAGACTTGAAGGATTCGACGTGCCGTTGCTGACCACTCCCTTTAAGAATCAGTATAATGCGCCGGGTGGTCTGAAGCCTGGCTTGGGAGGATATCATGCCTGGCAGAGCCGGGATATGGTCAACTGGGTTCATCATGGTCCGGTTAGCGAGGAGTTCTCTCGATGGGTGACAACAGCCGAGTATGCGGATGGTAAACTTTACTTATACTATGATTTCCCAAATGATATGGATCCCTTTCTCTACATTGATGACAATCTCTTTGACGGTAAGCCGGGCAAAAACATGGGGCTTGCCTTCCCCGACCCGTCAATGGGTTCTGATTGCACGTTTATCCGCGATGAGAAGGGGCATTTTCATGTTATTTATGAGGATTGGTCTCCCGTTAACGCGAGGGCCCATGCTTATGATTCGCCTCTTGCCGGGCACGCTGTCAGTAAAGATGGGATGAAGGACTTCAAGATCCTGAAACCGGCGGTGGACCAGCGTACCACTCCAACGGGAAAAACGAAGACCTGGCGCCTCCACGCCAATCATCACCCGAAGATGAAATTATACAGAAACTCACCGCATCCAGCTAGATTCCCGGACGACCACTATAAAGAGACGACGTATCAGGTTCACAGCCCCAAGCAGGACGCTTACGGTGACTGGGCGGCCATCCGTATAGGCACTCAGTATTACCTATTCGGTGACTACCACTCAGCAAAAGAAAAAGATTTGAGTGTGGCCCGGTTTACATCATCGAGCCTGGATGAAGAGTTTACGTATTGCGGCAAGTTTGGGAAAGGTCATCCGGACCCCGATGTCGGCTTTGCCGAGGGACGGTTTTACCTGTTTACTCAGCAGAAGGCCGACTTCACGAGTCCTGGTCCTTGGGTTGAACGAGTTGACGCCCGGGTTGGGGTCGATACCGACAACGACGGCAAGATTGATATCTGGACGGACTGGAAGCGTGTCAAAGAGAGCTATGATTACGTCGAAGGTTTTGCCAAACACGTGAAGAGGAGCCCTGCAGCGCTCGATTTAAGCGGCCTTCCCGCAGGTTATGGCTTCCAGTTTGAATTCAAGATGACGGATACCACTGCCAACATGTCGAAACCGATTATGGATACGGTGACATTGACATTCACCGAAGCTCCATAAGCGGTGGTGCGTCCTCGCCCGTCACTGAGTACCCTCATATTTCTTTCTTTGCACCCAGACAGATCAATTCATCAAACAGACTGTCGTCCAGGGTAATCAATCCCAGGGGGTGTATGCGACGCCAACCGCTCTGGAACCGGCTCCAAAAACTCCCTTTCGGACTCAGGGTTGTTGATCAGTCCGGGGCTGACCGGAAAGGCGCTCGGCGAGCAGGGCCCCGAGTTCATCGCGGATGCCACGGTAGGCGGGATCTTCGACGACATTGTGGAACTGGCCCGGATCCAATTTCATGTCGTAGAGCATGCGGGCGACGACTTTACCGTCGTCGTCGTGCCATTCCGTGTAGTGATGGGTTTCACTGCGAACGCCGTAGGCATTCGGGGCTCCCACGCTGAACTCATGGGTTTTGGTCTTCGCGGTGACATCACTGAGTTGTGGGCGCAGGCATACTCCGGACAAGTCGTGTTTGGCTTCGATCCCGGCGAGTTCACAGAGCGTGGGATAGAGATCGATCAATCCCACCAGACCTGAAACCTGCTTGCCCCTCTCCTCACTCGCCGGGTCGAGGATGATCAAAGGGACCCGATGGGATTCCTTCATCATGCTGGATTTATGCCAGTGGCCGTGCTCGCCCAACATGAATCCTTGATCGCTGGTGAAGACGATGATGGTGTTCTCGGCGAGTCCTTCTTCTTTCAAGGCGCCCACCAACTCGCCCACCATCTCATCAATAAAGTGAATGGCGGCGTAGTAGGCATGGGTGTTTCACTTTTTCACTCCAAAAGGGTTCCACTTGCCGGGATCGGTTTCCACGGGATTGAGAATGAGTTCGGGCATCTCGTTCCCTGGGTAAAGCACTATTTCCTCGTCCTGCTTCAGGGTAATTTCGACAACACCGGGCGCAACTTCGACCGGTTCAATCCCGTTTTTGTTCGAGCGTATCTGCCCCTGCATGCCGTGGACGATTCGACAAGGTTGTCCCGCCAGACTCTTGATGCGCACAAATTGAGTCTGTCCAGCGCTGCGCTTGGCACTGACCAGGAAAGCCCCCTCGGTGCGGAGGTCGTGGAAAGCGACGTCAGACCACGCGTCGGGGACGGCGGGAAAAATCCGAATTTTGTCACCCCAGCTTTGGATGAGCATGTCGTGGATGCACTGTGCAGCAGAAAGCGGGGTTTCGATGACGGGCCCACTCTCCTTGTAAAGCGTATTGGGTTGGAAGAATTTTCGAAGTCCGTCGAGGTAGTCCAGCGCCTCGTTGCCGCGACCGAAGGCTGCTGCAATCGACGAGGCACCTGTGTTGGAGTAGCCTCTCCTGGCGTCCAGTCTCTGCCAGTGCTCAAGCGAGCGAATAGCCAGTTCCTCTGCGCCCGACTGCTCGCGGTTAACCAGGTAGAGAGGGTAGAGCATCAGTAAGTGGGAGTAGTGCCGGTGCCCCTTGGCAAAGGGGACGCCATCGGCGATCATGTAGCCGTCATCGCCGACGGGATAGTCCGACAGGTTTTCCAAAACATCCTCCCACGTTGGATGAAGCGGATCCTCGACGCCAAGCAATTCCGATGCCTCGACTAAGGTGCGGCAACCCCAGCGCAGGAGTGCGAGATCAAAATTGCAATTCGGCCCGGCACCGAAGGGATATTCGGGAGAAAGGGTGGTTGGCAGATGATACTTCCCGTCCTCTCCTTTGGTCGTGAAATGCAGGTGATAGTTCACCGCTCTTCGAAGCAGGGGGAAGAGATGATCTCGCAATTCCGCTTCGTCCATGCTGTGGCGGTAATGTAGCCAGGCGTTGTGGCAGGCCCAAAGGAGCAGGCCAATCTCGGGTGCCTTACCGGATATCGATCCACCGGGAACATCCACCGCGCTGTGCAGATACTGCCCCGAGGTGCGCCCAATACCGGCGGAATCGGCGCGGTAGGGCTCCGGCACATTC
The DNA here is from genome assembly GCA_964497125.1 of uncultured Victivallales bacterium. Taxonomy (GTDB): domain Bacteria; phylum Verrucomicrobiota; class Kiritimatiellia; order UBA8416; family UBA8416; genus CAYLXP01. The sequence continues at coordinate 7,057 of CAZCDU010000121.1, forward strand.
AGAATGAGCCGTTCGACATTCCCATACAGCGCACGGGTCAAAGATTCGCCGAGTTCGAGCCGATTGGAACCGTAGGTCGGCCAGTAGCTAAGCTGCACATTGAGATTCCACCAAGCTCCGGGCCATGGGGTGGGCTGCAGCCATGGACCCTGATTATCGATCAGCATGCCGTCCCGTCTGGTGGCCGACGCTAGCTTGTAGATCTGGATCCAGTAGTGGGACTCCCAGGCCGGGTCCGGGATGGAGACGAAACTGGCCGGATAGTAGGCGTGCCACCACTCCCGGTGTTCGGCGACCCATTCGGCCATCGGCACTGCCACGGCGGCGCGCACTTCGTCGATCGCCTGCTTGCGTGCACCCGCCCCGGGGAAGGTTTGGGCAACGCTAACCAGAAGCCGCTGCCGATTATTGCTTTGGGCGGTCTTCCAGGCCGTTGCGATCTCGCCGCCGGCGAGCAGTGGCTGGATACAGACCTGGACGTCCGCGACGCTCTCCTGCCTTGAAGGCGGATTGGGTTGATAGCCCTCCAGGCGCTTACCAATGCGCTGGCGAGGGCTGACCGCGGGAAGTGCCGCCCACTCCCATCGGCAAGCTTGCTCACTCTCAGAGGGGCTGATCTCGGCGATGACAACCATGTGGTCACTCGGCACGAAACACTTCCATTCAATGGTTCCCTCGGTGGTGTGGATCGTGCCGGTGGCTTCCGCATTCCAAAGGTCCAACTTGATGCGACCGCTTTTTATCTGCCCGACCGTCTTGAGATTAAAATGCCCGATCGGGAGCCGACAGCGCTCGTACATGCCACTTTCGTCCCGAAAGTCCTGAACCTTGCCGTGACCGATGTCCCAACGCACCGTATGCGGGTCCACCTGGCGGACCATCGCTCCCATCGTGCCGTTGCCCACGAATGGGGCCTCAAACCATCGTCTCGGCATCCGCTCCCAGATCAAATCGTGCCGCTTGAGGAACTCCGGCCAGTCAACCTCAGGCGCGAACCGGACTGCCTGCGCACCATGCATCGGCGCGATCACAAGCGCCGCGATACTCAAAACCATGAGTGAGCTACAGAGAAGGCTTAATATTTTGTTCACTTCTTCTCTTGTTTAGATTTTTGGGCTTTTGCAGACAGTGGAGAACTCCAGGATTTGCCTAAACGATCGAGAGATTTTGTTCCGTATTCAGAACCCTCGTAGCTGCTTTTTACTGAGTCGTGCCAAGCAAGCAGTTCTTTTTTGAGTGTTTCTACGAGCTCGGGGTGTTTAGCGGCGACATCCGATTTTTCCGAAGGGTCATTGACCAGGTTATAGAGTTTATATTTTATACCGCCATCATAAGAGAGAAGTTTGAAGTCGCCTTTGTGCCAGACAATGCGCTTGTTAAACATGATGCCGATTTCTTTGTCTCTTGTATAACCTTCATTATGAATGATCGGCATGAGTGAACGGCCGTCAGTAGCGTAAGAAGGTTGGGGGTGAGGGATGCCGAGAGCATCGAGAATTGTGGGCATGTAGTCCGAAGTAATACAGGGCTCGGAGATTTTGCGGGCTTCTTTGACTTTCGCGGGCCAAACCATGACGGCAGGGACGCGAACGCCACCCTCGTAGAGGTCGCGTTTGCGACCGCGGAAGTGACCGGCACTGCCATTGTCGGGGCGGTTATTGTGTTCAGGACCATTATCAGAGCAGAACCAAATCATGGTGTTGTCAGCGACGCCTTTATCGGCAAGATGTTTTCTGAGGCGGCCAATTTGTTCATCCATGGCTGTGACACAACCCGCGTAGTTACGAAGGTGGATGGGGTGACCTTTATACATTTCCTGATGACGTGGGCCAGCCACACAGGGGAGGTGAGGCGTGTGAAACCAAACAACGGAAAGGAAGGGCTTCTCGTCAGCGACCGCTTGGTCAATAAAGGGAAGAACGCGATCCATAATGACGCGGCTATCATCACCTTTGAGATTGTCAGTGACTTTATTTCCATCGATATCCCAGTAGAAAGTTCCGTAGGGCTTAGATTCTTCACCTTCTTTGATGTATTCCCAGCCGAGGCCTTTACTTTCCCCTTTATCAAATTTAGCGGGTAGAATCATTGGATCGTAAGTGGGCACTTTAGCTTCTGTTACGAAGGCATCCTCGTAACCATGAAGTTTAGGTGGGTTAAATTCTTTTCTGTTGCCGGGTTTGCCACGATTGGAATCTCTTTCTGTGTGAGTCAGAGTTCCTAAGTGCCATTTGCCAAAGTGGCCTGTTGCATAGCCTTGTTCTTTGAGGACTTCGGGGAGGGTGATTTCTTCTGGACGGAGGAAACCTTGGTTGGCAGTGGGGACGCCCGTACGGTAGGGGTTGCGACCTGTGAGGACACTAGCGCGCGTGGGGGAACAGACACTTGAAGCCGAATAAAAGCGATCGAGTTGGAGGCCTTCTGCGGCCATTTGGTCGAGGTGAGGTGTTTTGATGACTTTACTGCCGTTAAAACCTGTGTCGGCCCAGCCGAGGTCATCGGCCATAATGAGGATGACGTTGGGTTTTGCGTTCTCCGCAGAAATGAAAGGACAGAATAGGGCTACCGTTGCAGCGACGAGTAGGGATTTAGTTTTCATATGACACCTAAAGTTTTTAGGCCCTTCCGGGTTTTCCGGGTGTTCTTTCATTGGGTACAGGAGACTGAGTTCTCGGCCAATCTGCCTACACGGGGGATTCGACAACGATCAGGACAAGGATCGGGACTACGATACAGAGACGAGGATCGGGACAACGATCGCGACAATGATAAAGCGGGAAACGATGCGAACGGACAGACAAAAGGCCACACTGTCCGCATCCACTCCCGCTCCCCCATCGTTGTCTCGATCTTCGTCCCGATCATTGTCCCCTCCCATCTTCGTCCCGATCATTGTCTCGATCGTTGTCGGCTTGCCCCACCTATCGCCTCATCCATCTCTCGGTTACCCAATAGAAAATCCCCCGCTAATCCCGGAAGCGCCTCCTTCTAGTTTGTCTTCGATTTAGTTGAAATTGTACCCAGTATCGCGCTCTCATAGGTCGGTCCCACTCGTATCTCGTCGAGCAGAAAACCGTCGTAGTACTTGATATACAAGGCATTCAGCTTGCTCTGATCGATCACGGATGAATTTGTCGACACGGGGTTCCTGAGGCGGATCAACTGGCCTCTGTGATCTTCGATCACGATATAGACGGTCACCGTGTCGGGTTTGTCTGGGCCCGCACCCCATTTGCAGTGGGCGACAAACAATAACGGTTTTAAGGGGGTAAAGACCCTCCTGTAGCTGGAGCTGGGCCACCCCATCCCACTGTGTCCCCTCTTACCGTTGATTACCGCATGAACACTCATGGTGCTCCAGAAAATCCCGACGTCTGCCGATTTCGGGTCGGCCTTGTTCAGCAGACCAAAAGCAAGCCCTGAATTTCGAAGGTTGATGTTCTCGTGCATGCCCATGACCGCACTCAACCAGAGTTCACCACCGTCCTCGAGCAAACCATCGCGAGCCAAAGCTTCTGGGTTGAGTGCCCTCGTTGCCGGTACGTGCCATCCTCGAGAGCTTAGTTTGCCACCCGTTGTCGGCATGTTCGTGGGCCCGAACGAGCCATTGGTAACCACATAAGCATCGCTTCGGCCACCTGACCAGGTGCCGTCCAAACCGATGGACGTGTCGCTGGCCTTGCCAATAAAATCACCTGTGAGATAGTCAAACCCTTCATAGACGGAAACACCCACGGCCTTGGGTTCTACGGAGATGCTGACCGTGCCTGGCGTTCCTACGCCCTGACCGTCAATGACCTCTACGGTGAACGCATCTTCGCCGGCATACCCAAAGTCTGCCGTGTAGGTTACGAGTGGCGGCACCCCTGACAGCTTCCCGTGCTTCGGCTTTCCTGTCACCCGAAATGCCAACTCATCCTTCTCCGGGTCGATACCGTTCAGCTCGATTGGAAGTGGCACGCCGGGGTTGGCAGTGGCGGCCAGGGGAACGAATTCCGCTGGCTGGTTTGGGGGCAGTTTACCGTCCTTGCCGTTGAGTGTGACATCGACTGTCTTTTGCACAATTGTATAGCCAAGCACGTCCGACATCGTCACTTCGAATCGATACTTGCCCGGCTTCTTGCCGGTGAACTCGACCGAGGTCGTCTTGCTGTCCCACGTTCCATTTGGCTTGAACACGACGTCACCAGAACCATAGACCTTACGCCATGTATAGAACGAATCCTTCTCATCGCGCCGCACGCTATTCGTCGCCTCGACAATAAGTTCTGTCGACGTCGCGGGCAGGTTCAGTACAGATGATTTTGCGGTGACGGAATGGATCTCTTTGAGAGGGGTTAGTGTTCTTGGCTGCTTGTCATTGATAACCGCTTCGATGGCAGCCTTCGCCTTCAGATCACCTTTGACGTGAAGCTTCTCATAGATCCAGTCCAGCGCATGGGGGTCAGGGCTGACCGTGCGAACGGCTCCAGCATACTTTCGAAAGATATCTGAAGTACTTCCGCCGATTCGGTGGTCAGCGACTCGCAGAAGGGGGACGCCTTCGGCAATGCCGTGCTTCTGGAGCACTTCTGCCCCAGCCTTCTGGATATCGCGCGAAAACATAGCATCGGCGGGAGCCTGGACCCGGGTCGACTCGACGATGGCGTCGCCAATCTCGACCACCTCATCGAAACTGAGGCTGGGAAGGACGGAGCGTAAGATCGTTCGGGGCAGGCCACCGGCCGTCTTGGAGATCGCGCGAATGGCGGGGAGCAGCAGCTTCCTATCCACACCATCAATGCGATTTCTAACCACGCCACGGTGCTTGCCGGCTCTTCCGTCATAGAAAAGTAGCATCGATACCTCGCCCAGTGCCTGTTGCAATGGGTCGTCAGGGTCAAGGGGGAAGGTCGGGCGCTCCATGGCGATAGCTGCACGAAGCAGCTCATTGACGTATTGCTTTTTGATTTCGGCTGGCATGGTTCGCAGGGAATATGCCGCAGCGTATCGGACCCAATTGTCTTCATCCTGTAACAGGCTCACAAGTAGATCGGCAGACGGCTTATCCTGAGCCTTCGCCACAAGGGTACACGCATGGGCTCGAGAGATCCTGCTTCGCGTCGTATCCTTTGCCATTGCCTTGAATGTGGGAGGCAGATACTCGTTGTCCTCCTGGGCGGCGAGCGCTTGAACGGCCTGGTGTCTGACGTTGGGCGACCAGTTGTCCAAGTCGGTCAGCAACTGGTCGATTGTCTTTCCATTGGGATCATAGTCTTCCGCAGCCACGGTCTCCTTTACCTCGTCATCATTAAGCCAGAGCGTCCTGTCGTGATCGCGCCCCGTGATGTAGAGCTGACGCAGTGGTAACGCATAGGCCAGCAATGTCGTGACCTGATGGGCTTCACGGTTGCCGTCGATCACGTCCGCTCCTCCTCGGTTGAGTGGTGCAAAAACGAATCGCCCATTCCACATGCGTGAGAGTTCATGGTCCCAACGTGTCCGTTGGAAGTAGTGAGTCGCCAGCTTCTGTCCTCCCGCAGCGGCCCCGAGCGCAGGCCACACGTAGTTGAAGTATGGGCCAGCGTGGCTGGCAGCTCGATTATAGCTTGAGCATGCCGTCATTTTCATGAAGAACTGCGCTTCGTTCGCACGTTTGGGCTGAAGTGCAAACGCCAACGCGCTGGTGCCGTGCTTGCCGTTCGCGTCATAACTCTGTCCGCGTAGCGAGGGCCCCTGTTCTCCGTAGCCGATACCGCTCCTGAACGCAAAGTGACTGAGGAACAGATCAGCGCGTTTGATCGCCGCGGTTACCTCCGGGCGCTTTATGCCGCACTTTCGAGCCAATACCATCCCCAGGAAACCCGCAACGCCCGAGCCGTTGACTGCACCGTAGCCCGCCATCGGACCGTTGAAACCACCGTCAGGATTCTTGAGGGCGTACCCGTGCCCTGTGGTGCCAATCCAGCTTTGACCTTTGGCGTAGCATACTGCATAAGCCTCGATCGCAGGCAACACTGCCTTGTCTCTGGTCTGAAGATAGTACTCGGCAAGTAGAATCAGGTGATAGGCGTGAGTCCAGGCAGGCTTGCTCGAGTGCACTTGGCTGAAGTCGCCAAGCATCGCCTCCATGGCTTCCTCCGATGGAATCACGTCGTAAACCCATTCCTTCGCTTTGGCCTGGTACTTCGCGTTATTCGGGTTCGTCGGGTCATTTGCGGCCAAAAAGACGAGCGCGTTCATACTGAAGAGCTTAGGCTTGCCGTGCGCATAGAGGTACTCGAGACCTTTGGCCAGGGCTTTCTTCGACTTCTCGCAGTTGTACGGTGCCGTTTCTGCATAGGCGCCCAGGGTTTCCAGCGTGAGCGTGACAGTTCTGGCCTGACCGCCCACGTGAGTCTTCGTCGAGCCCGGCGCCGGTTGCACCTTGCCCACGGCGCGCCATATCAATAGCTTGAGAGTCGCCGGGTTCCGAGCCTCGGCAGCACCAATTGCAGCCGCAAGCGCCTTGCGGGCGTCGGCCTTGAACGGAGTCGGGGCAGCGCCAGTGCCATCGGCGCCGAGGACGACGTCGTCTGGCTTGAGCTTTCCCTCGGCAGGTGATCCGGCCTCGACCGACGTAACCAGGATCTGCCGTGCTTCCGACGAGTCACGGCCGTTGTTGAACATCCACCCCACAAAGCCTGTCGGCCCCATGCAGTAGCTCTTCACCTCCTTCGGCCTCTCGCCTTTGGTCAGGTCAAGGTTCGTCTGTTTGTCGGCGGCCATGCAGGCGGCGCAGACGAACAGGCATAGGGCGGACAATATTGCTGATCGATTCATGAGAGTTTCCTATTGCGAGTGAGAAAGAAGCTGAGCTTTTCAGGCACGGCCTTGGCTATCACGTCTGCCACTCTTCAGCCACCTCGAGCATGGTATTGTACGCCCAGTCGTCCCACTCTTGTTCAACGCCAATGCCCTTGAGATCGGGATAGTTCTTGCAGATAAGCATGCCTCTGAACACATTGCACATTCTTCTCGTTTCCTGTTCAATCAGTTCTCTGTTCCCGGTGGGCATGACCTTCTGAATATCCACCGGACTCCAGAGAACACGCGTGCGCGCCGTGAAGAGCTCTGCAAGTTCATCAAGATCATAGGCCAGGGGCTGGTCAAACTGGAAACAGTCAATACCGACATCACACATATCCTCCAGGATCTCCCGGTTGCTGCCGCAGGAATGGAAGAGCACCTTCATACCGTAGTCATGGGCGATGCCGAAGAGGCGGGTGTACTCATCCTTGAAAAAGGAACGAAACATCTCCGGACTGAAGAGCAGGCCAGTCTGGGTTCCCATATCCTCAAAGGTCATGATCGCGTCTGCACCTGCCCGGCCTGCGCAGTGAATAAGGTCTTCCTTTACAGAGGCAATAAGACGATGCAGCTCAATAAGCTCTTCGGGATGGAGTGCCATATCCATGAAGTACTGCGCCATGCCCCGCATATACCGCGCGTCATTGAAGATCCAGCCCGTGACCTCTGCGACCCGGTATCTGCCGTCAGCATCATCAGCAAATCTCTCTCTATACCGTGCGGTAATGGTCTCAAGATCGTACCGGGGCGGCTCAATAGCTTTGAGCGCGTGCCAGTCCTCAAGCACCGGCTTGCAGATCTCTCCCTTTGCGCACCCCCCAACCATCCTCTTCCAGAGGTTACCCCACATATCATCATAATACTCAACTGGGCCTTCTTCCCAGCGGCGCGGCGTATAGTTGGCAGGCTGGCCCGGGCCGACATGCAGAAAATCATTCTGCCGTCCCCGGTCAAAGGTAAGCCCCATGCGCTCACAGGGCTGGTGCGCCATGATGGCTCTGATAATCTCTCTCGGTGTCATGCAATACTCCCTCTACAAGGCAGCATTACAAAGCCGCCAGCCTAGATACTTAATCTCCAATTGTTCGACTAAATGACTCAAACATTTTCATCGAAACGCACCGTTATCATTGAAGTTCTCCGTTTTCAGTGTTCAGGGGTTCAGCGTTCAGGAAGAACCCACCCCTGCCCCTCCCAGGA
>CAZCDU010000122.1:0-14926 GCA_964497125.1 uncultured Victivallales bacterium
CGGACCGGTCCCCCGCCCCCCCCACCCCGTGCCCTGGGGGGAGCGACCGCTTCGCCGCCACCCGCGGGCCCCTCCCCCCCCCTTCCCCGCCTCTCGCCGCCTTGCGGCGAGAGGCGGGAAAGGAATGGCGTGGGCGGTCTCTTTGGCCACTAAGCTCATTCACCCACCAGGCAAGCTGGTGGGGGTCTCTCCACACTGTCTCCCTTCCTCATCTCTCCGGGCAGCAACAGAAAACACACCGCCAATCCCGGAAGCGCCTATCTCCCCTGTCCAACGGTTGTGAATGTATGGTTTTCGCGCGTAGCAGGGAAATGCCATCAATTCGATTGTTGAACTGAGCCGCTTCTCATCTTCTCGTCGATCTCTTCCATTCTGAATCGGTTGCTTATTACCGAATGTTCTTCGCCGGGCTTGTACCTGATATAGGTTGTCGCCACAATCGTGTCGTTAGGCAGAAGTTCCATGCCCGGGTATCCGCAGTCCCACCCTAGTTATTTGCATTGTATCTCCTTCTCCTGTTGAACGGCTGCATTCTAGTACATTCCGTGCTCCCTTGCCGTTTCGTACATGGCGACAACGTTTTCTGTAGGGGAGTTGTCCTGTAGACAGTGGGTGGGTGAGAAGCAATAGCCACCTCCTGGCATCATGATATCCAAGGTATTTCGACAGTATTCAATTGTCTCTTCAACGGTGCCGGTTGCGACTGGTCCCGCCGTACTGATGCACCCATGAAACGCCAATCTTCCACCGAAGGTCTTCTTGAGGTACTCGGGCGACATGTCCGTCGCTTCGGGCTGGAGTGTATCCACGGCATCCATTCCCATCTCAATGAAGTCCTCATAGGCCCAGCTCGATGATCCGCATGTGTGAATCATAACTTGTGTGCCGAACTCCTTGCCGAGATCAACGAGTGTCTGATAGAGGGGCCGAATATGCTTCCTGAAAATGTCCACGCTGATAATGGGGGAATGTTGTGTGCCCAAATCCTCGCCCAGCCAAAGGATGTCGATGCCGCCCTTCGCCGCTTCAAGCGCGCGTCGAGCGACCTCCGTCTGTATAGCGAACCGGCGTTTGGCAAGCAGTAAGCCGGCCGGATCGTCCGTAATCAGATCAACAAGTGTCTGCTCCATGCCGCGCAACATCCCGTTCCCGTTTATCAGGTCACCAAAGCAGTGCAAGAATACCGCGTAGTCCTTCCTTTGCCGGCAGTGATCAAAAATGTGTGAATAATCGTATTGATCCGGATCGGGCATAGGCCAGTTGGCGATGGTCTCTTCATCTGCAGTGGTCAAAGGGAAGTCGCAGAAGTCCTGATACCCGCCGGTGTCATGCTCGATCCATCGGGTATGAACACCCCAGTTGTCAACAGTGACGCCGCGTTCTGGAATGTCCTCGTGCAACTTTGGCCCCTTGTATCCTGCGCCAGCCCATCGAAAGTCGACGCTCAGAGCCTGAAGCAAGCCATCGTGGTCGTTAGCTTTGAGCCCGAAGTGCTCCTTCAATCGCTTGTCGATTGCACCATTGGCGGCATAATTGATGGGCACCCGATCAGCTTCCTGATTGGCGAACGTCGTGAGTACTCTCTCTTTTGATGTCATGCGTTATCCCTTTGGCTTGTGTCAATCGTCCGTGGGGTATCCATGGTACAGGTAGAGTGCGCCATAGGTCCAACCATCCAGCCCGGGGTAGTTCGCCCGGTCCATGGATAACGCGATATACGGGGCTGGATATCCGTCAGGCAGCGGAATTACATTGGGCCAACAGCGCGTGTTGCTTTCTTCGTCCCAGGGCGGGCGGAACATGTCCAACTCGCCGAACTCCTCGAGTTCTGGGTAGGAGTAGACATAGAACTTCCGATCGGAGCCACCGAACAAGCAGTAGTACTTCGAGCCGAATTTCTGAAGCAGGCATCCTGTTCCGTCCACGCTGGCCGGGCCCGCAATAAGCTCATAGGGGCCGTCCCACGCATCGGCCTCATAGAGAGCTGCGGGGAAACCGATGTTTCCATTTGCACACGCCAGCACGCGCCACTTCCCAGCCTCTGTATCATAGACAATGTGCGGGTCTTCCCCAGAATGGGGCATGGTGACCGGCTTGGCCTTCATGATGGAAAACCCAAAGCGGGGATCGCGTTTTGAAGAGACTGCCCACAGCTGTTTGGGGACGGCCTTGTCGGCGTCGCCATAGGCGGAGAACCCAACGGTTAGCCCTCGCCACTCATCGGCGTCTTTGTCAAAATAGATGTGCGAGCCGATTTCGTTTCGCAGCAGGCCGTCATCCCGGTCGAATACGATGATCCCCTCGAGTCGAGGGTCGAAGACCGACGGGTCCATGCTGAACACCCCTTGCAGAGGGTGGGGTAGGTGACGGCCTCTCACCGACATGGCAAACCAGAGTCGGCCCTGGTCCAGAATCGGCGAACCATCCTTGTAGGTCATGGCGCAGATATCCGCCTGACCTGCCCCCGTGGTCAGCGACGCGCCGGCCTCCTTGATGACCACGCGCTCACCGGCATCCAATTGGGTGGCCAGCCGGAATTCGAACGACTGAATATGCTCTTTGCGTCGAAGGTCGATGACCTCGGAAAAGTCACGCGTATCCACGACGCGATTCACGCCATGTTGTACCACGTACACATTGAGGCCCGTTCCCAACACTTGTACCCGGAGCGTAAATGGACCTTCGACCGGATCGTCGAGTTCAACACAATTGCTTTGCTGCTCTTTTCCAGCCACGATCACCTGCCAGTGAATGGATGTGCATCTGTTTGAGCTGAAACCAGCGAGGATCGACATGCGAGTTCGGTTGCCAGGCGTCGCGAAATCGACTCCCGCCTTGGGTGAATCGCCATGGGTCTCGGCAAACGACACATCGTAGGTCGCGAATGGATTGAATCCGCCAACCCAAAGGGCGGACCCGGATGGCCCACTGGCTGAGGCCGTGAGCAAACCGTTGTTCGATTCATACTCGGTCGCTGTGCCCGAAAGATGAATGGTTGGGTATTCCATGGCCAGGTCGATAATTTCACTTGGATGGAGCGTGGATAGGGGGATGGCTGACTCGCCATCGAACACAAGACGACGTACAGCCTGTCTCCTGAACCGGATATCCAGTGGTGACGCTTCACGCTGTTCCATTTGATCTCCTTACTGTTTCGAATCTTTGTCGAGTATCGCAATCAATCCCAGCAAGCCTCCCCAATGGTAGAAGCGATCGCTCTTCGGGCTGTTGCATCCTTCGCCACTGTCACCGCAGTAGTTTTCATGGACATGGCCATGCTCACGCCACTCCTTGAGGAGCAGGGCTTCGGACTTCTCTACTATCGCCTTTCGCGCCTCGGGCAGGTCGTAATTGCGAATACCAAGATAGGCCAGGAAGTTCATCGGCGCCCAGATACGGCCGCGCCAATAGTCCTGATCCGGATACGCAGGGTCATTTCGAGCGATGGACGGCAGAATCCAATCTCCCCAGAATTCTTCGGGGTTGAAGAAATGCTCGTTGATCATACGCTCCGCCTGCTCCTGCGTAGCCACGCGTGCGATCAGGGGGTAGAAGTGGGTCGGTGAAAGACGCGAGCCATACTCGCCAGTGGCCAGATTCTTGTTGAGGAAGAGCCCGGTATCTTCGCACCACATTCCTCTTAGCGTCTCGGCGTACTTGTCGGCGCGTGTCTTCAACTCGCCGGCCTCTTCGCTGCGGTCGATGCGTTCGGCGAGGTCCGCCAATGCATTGCAGTCAGCAATATACAACCCCATGAGGCCCACGTCGGCCATGAGGAGAAGATGGTTTTCCTGATCAAAAGGCACATCATCATACATGGGAGAATTATCGAGGCCCGACTCAAGGGATCCCCCAAAGCGCTCATTGACACCGTTCAGTTCCCAATAATGACCGTGACGCGGTTCATAGGGATCGGAGCCCCAGCACAGGTACCCATCCTTGTCGCGCTTCTCTGACCACCAACGATTCCATTTCAGAAGCGCATCAAAGAGTTGCTCAGCCAGGACCGTCTCGCCAAACATATCGCAGAGCGCTTGCACGGTTATGGCCCCAACAGGAGGCTCGGAGCGATCGTGTGATCTAAAACCGCTCGCGTGAACCACATTCGGAACAACCCCGCTCTCGCTCGCCTCGTCCGTAATCGCAATGGCATTGGCGTAAGCGAGTTCCCTATTTTCGACCCCTGCCATCCAGGCTGCGAAATAGGTGTCCCATTCGAAAAGAACCCAGCCCCCTCCGCCACAGCTCCAAATGCGACTGACGGTAGAGATTAAGCGATCATTGAACGGGTCGTAGATCGTGTCCCAGGCCAGGCAGCTCTGCATCGCGTCGCACGCGTCCTGCTGCCCGCCGTGCTCCTGACGGCTAGCGAGGAACTCCTCTTTCTTTCGCTCTATGATAGATTCTGCCTCGTCGAGTTTATCGGGGTTCGTAGCTATGCTCACGGGCTGGTCCAGCGAGACCAGGAGATATGGAGACGAAATCTCGGTGACAGGTTCATCGTCTTGGTGTGTACCAGAAGCCCGAACCGTGACGGTTTTCTCGCCGCCCTGAATGATCAATGCGTCCTGTTCGCGCTTGGCGAAACCAGGGCGATTCCACAACACGGCCCCCTCAATGGTAAGGGCTTCCGGCTTGATTCCGGTAGCCAGCGGGGTCACCAGTGCGTACCATTGGCCATCCTCGACGGCCGTCTCTACTCTCATCTTGAGTTTATGCCATCCCACGGTCAGGCAGGTATACGAGCCGTCATATGCGTGTGGCCCGGGAATGACATCGTCCCGGCCGATCAGCATCTCGCGCTGACATTGGCCATTGTTGTAGTTCTTGATTCCCAGCGAGATCGCAATGCCTTCCGGCAGGTGAACATGCGACAACACACTTCGAACATTCCAGGTGTTCCAGCCTCTCTTCATGGTGAGTCCTCTGTGTTGTCTAACGTCCAATCCGGGTTCGGCTGAGGAATTCTCGCTTCGACGTCTTGCCGCCATTGCTGCAGGGATGCTTTCATATCCTGGGCGAGTTCCGGCTTTTCACGGGAGAGGTCGCACTTCTCGCCGGGATCATTCTCGAGATCGTACAATTCAATACGATTGTCCTCAAAGAACTCTATCAGTTTGTAATTGCCCATTCTGACGGAGGAGCCGGGCGTGCCGCCTTGGTTGCCATAGTGAGGGTAGTGCCAGAAGATGGCCTCTCTCGGCAATTCATCGCCACCCTTCAGTAGTGGGAGCAAACTGACACCATCACAGTGTTGATCAGGGATCAAGTCCAACCGGGCCGCGTCCAGAAGCGTCGGATAGAAGTCGGGAGTGGTAACCGGAACAGCGCAAATGCTGCCGGGGGCGACGGCGTCAGGCCATCTGACAAGCAGTGGTTCGCGGGTGCCGCCTTCATACATCCATCCTTTGCCTTCGGCCAACGGCGCGTTGCAGGTAGGCGAGGATTCCGCGGTAGCAAGCCCTCCGTTGTCTGATGTAAAGATGACGAGTGTATTGGCCGCCTTGCCGGATTCCTCAAGCGCGTCCAGCAGCCGGCCGACATTTTCGTCGAGGCTTTCAATCATGGCTGCATAAACGGGGTCAGATTGTACCAGGCGTCGGCGTATCCGTTGGTGCTTCATCCTTTCAGTATGGAAATGCTCCCCTTCCTCGAAAGTGACTTGCTTGTTAAGCCCCATGGCCTCGGCTTTCGCCTCGTACTTGCGTATCTTCTCAGGCTTGGCTTCGATCGGCTCGTGGACGCTGTAGTACCACATGTTGAGAAAGAACGGGTCGGCATTGTCCTTGTGGATCAAGTCGACAGCCCGGTCAGTCAAGTAGTCAGTCAAGTATGTGCCATCGGGCACCTCTGCGTCTTGGAGCGGGGGAAGTGACCACGGGCTGAAGTAACCGCCGCCGTAGGGAGCACCAACCTCACATCCGCCGATGTTGACGTCGAATCCGTGATCCTGCGGCAAGTATCCGCTTCCGCCCAAGTGCCACTTTCCAACGTGCCACGTCGAGTAGCCATTATCCTTTAACGCGGTTGCCAATGTGTACTCGCATTGCGGTAACTGCTTGATGTAGGGCACATCGACAAGTCGGCCCTTGGCGGGATGATATCCCCCGTTCCAGTCAATGTAGTCCGTGACGCCGACTGTGGCCGGGTATTTCCCGGTTAAGACGCTGGCCCGCGACGGGCTGCATACAGGACACGATGCATAGGCGTTGGTGAACCGCATGCCTTCAGCGGCCAAGCGGTCGATATTTGGTGTTTCGTAGAAGAGACTGCCCGTACAGCTCAAGTCCTTCCACCCCATGTCATCAATCAGAATGAAAACGATGTTTGGTTTGTCTGTCATACGTTGTCCTTAGTCGTCTGTCTTCAGATTGTACTTCTGTATCCGCTTGTTGGAGCTGCATTCGTTGTCAGCAAAACGCCTTGTCAGACTCCAACCACATCCGGGCGCCGATGTCCTCCGGCCGCAACACCCGATCACAGAAATTACAACCGCACGGGCACACCCGCAAGGGGCCGCAACTGTATAATTGCGGCACGATGCCGACTATAGGGACTCTTCTGTTGTGTTTGGAGGGTGGGGACTAGTATTTCGTCACCGGACCCGAACGGCCCGCCTCCGGCCACCAGTGGAAACTTCTTCTGGGAAGTCCTCACACGTGAACATCTTCCGCTCTACGCCCACGATCTGTTCGGCCATTCGCCCGACGAGGGGTACCGAAAAGTCTCCATCTCGGAGTATCGTTGCGGGTCGATGGGGTGGCTGGAGGTGTTCCGGTCCGAAGGGATGGCCACCAGCATCGAGGAGGTGTTGGTGCAAATGGGCCTGGTCGACGACAATCCGCGCGCCAAGGAAATGAACTCCATTTTGGTGGCGTTCCGGGCGGCACGGGCGATGAGTGAACTGAAAGGAGAGTAGGGACAGGCAAGAATGGCACCAGCATAAGCCTGTCACCACCCTCTTCTGTTGGGACAGAAATGGGCCGTTCCGTTTGCCCAGGTTTTGGTTGGCCTACCCGTAACTCAAATCCCAAGGATGGGTTACCACCGAGATGCCCGTCAACCGGGCTCGAGATCGTTGTCCGAAGGTAATGAGGGGGCGCCCCACTTGGGTGAATGCTCCTTAGGGGTGGTGGGCGAGGCGGCAGACTCTTCGCCCCGAAGGGGCAGGATATACCAGCCCAGGGCAACGCCCTGGGTAATGTCAGTTAGAGAGAATTAGCCCTGAAAGGGCGGGATATAGTGTGCGCAGGCTCCGTCAAGACCACACATAGCGCTCGTCGTAGTCCACCTTGTATTTGCGGAGGAACTCGACGAACTCCTCTTTGAACGTCTTCTTCGCGTGGTGCTCTTCTTGCCGTTCTATGTATTGGATGACGGAATCCAGTTGCGACTGCCCCAGGGAAAATGCACCGTATCCGCCTTGCCAGGCGAATTCGGCACAGCGCCGATCTCGCTCCTTGATCCACTTTGAAGAGCTCTTCTTGATCTCTTCCAGGAGCTTGCTCACGGAGGCCGGACGCGGCAACGTACAGGCGATGTGCACATGGTCTGGCGTGCCCCCTATACGGTAGGCGTGACTACCGTGTGCATCGCAGGCTGATGCCAGATAGCGATAGAGCTCATCCGCTAACTCCGGAGGAATCGTGGGCTCCCGGTCTTTGGTGCTGAAGATCAAATGAAGCAGTATCTTCGAAAGGGATTGTGCCATATTGGTCCTCGTGCGGTATATCCCGCCCTTTCAGGGCTGGTTTCTACCAATACCTGACACCCAGGGCGTTGCCCTGGGCTGGTATATCCTGCCCCTTCGGGGCGTCAGCCAAACGACATTCATTTACCACAGTTTGGCCTGTCGGTCTACGACTCGATGGCCGATTCTTGCCGCCTCCACCACCGACCCCAAAGGAGCAATCACCCTCGGTGACCGCTCAACGATAGTGATTGATAATCTGCACCTGTGAGGCGCTCATTTGACGTCTCAATTGGCTACATGGAGCGGGGCCGATCTCTGGACGCCCCAGTGTCCACCATGCTCCACGCCACACGTGTGGGGCAGCGCTCAGAGTGACGATTCGCTCGCACGCGCTAGAGTACACGGCGACACAGCGGAATTTCCTTGTGCGTCAGCGCATACATCTCGGAATTGATGCGCTTTTGTGTGGATCTGTACCGTTGTTGTGCAGGTAGAGAGACGCTATCGTCACTTGCGGACCCGAATAGGGAAGGGCCACGCCGGCCAGACGCCAAGGGAAGGGGGTCAACGTATGCACATGACATCCAAAGAGCGCATGACCACGATTATGGATTTCGGGATCCCGGACCGGATCGGCAAACACGATTGGTACTGGAACGAGACGATAACACGCTGGCAACAGGAAGGCCTGCCTGAGGGTGAGGACATGGCCAAGCGGTACGGGCTCGACATCACGATGATGCCCTACGACCAAAGCCCGCGCTTCGAACGCGAGCTCCTCGAGGAAGACGACGAGACATTGGTCGAACGCAACCAATTCGGCATGACCCAGCGGAAATGGAAGAACAAGGGCGGCGCCGAACACCAGATCGACTGCATGATCAAGACTCCCGCCGACTGGGACAGGTACAAGGAACGCTTCCTGCCCTCAGCCGACCGCTTCGCGGACGACGTCGTCCAACGCCTGGAGGATCAGCATGAGAAGGGCGCCTATTCCGTCTACTGGTACCTCGAGCCCTTCGAGCTCGCCTGGCGCTTCCTGGGCTTCACCGAAACGCTCATACTGATGGCCGAGCAGCCCGAGTTCATCAACCGGGTATTCGAGGACTGTACCAACCAGATCATCGGGACCTACGATGCCGTGGCCGCAATGGGCGCCACATTCGACGGCAACTGGGCTGGCGGCGACATTGCCTGCAAGAACGGGCCACTGTTCTCGCCCACGATGTACCGCGAACTCCTGAAGCCGCACCACAAACGCATCTTCTCGTATTTCAACGACCGCGGCATGCCGACCCTCTACCACGGCGACGGCAACAACAACCTGCTCATCGAGGACTTCATCGAAGCAGGCGTACGCGCCCTGCACCCGCTGGAAGTCAAAGCCGGGATGGACATGCTTGAACTAAAACCCAAGGTACAAGGCCGCCTCGTGCTCTTCGGCGGCATCGACGTCCGGGAGTTCAGCAAAGGCAAGGAAGAGATCGAGCGAGAGATCCGCTCCAAGATCCCCGTGGCCATGGAAGGCGGCGGCTACATCTACTGCGTGGATCACTCAGTCGCGTCGACCGTCAGCTTGGAGAACTACGAATACGCCCAGTCACTGATAGACGAAGTTGGTAAGTACTAGTCAGACCATAAGAGGAGCCCGCAAGCTATGAAACCCCGCGACATCATTCTCAGTCAGATCAATCATCGGGAGACCGATGTGATCCCCTACACACTGCCGATAGACAACGGGCTTGGCGAAAAGCTGGATGCGCACTACGGCAACGCACTATGGCGGGATCGACTGAAGCCCTTCATGCAGAACGTGAACGTCGTGGATACCACGAAGGGCATGTGGGATGACTATGAGTCCAACTTGAACCGCGATTTGTACGGAACACTCTGGCGCACAGACCTTCGGCCTCTGCATATGGAGGAGCCCGCCCTGAAAGATCCGACATTTGAAGGTTACGATTGGCCTGAGCCCTCCAAGTTCTTCGCAGACAAAGAGGGCGTGACCGCACAGCGTGCTATTTGTGACGAGAACAAGGACGACAAATTCATTATTACGAGCCTGGGCTGGGGCCTGTTTGAGTCTAGCTGGGGTATGCGCGGCTTTGAGAACGTGCTCATGGATGTTGCAGCCGAGCCGGATTTCTTTGAAGAGCTTCTCGACAGGCTCACCGAACAAATCCTGGCGTACATTGAGTTCACGTGCAAGTCGCTCCCTGACATCGATGCGATCTTCTTTGGCGACGACTGGGCAGATCAGCGCGGCGTCATTATCGGGCCCGAGCGCTGGCGCCAATTGTTCAAGCCCCGGTATGCCAGGATCTACGAGGCGGCCCGCGCGCATGGCAAGATTGTGATGTCGCATTGCTGTGGATCTACGGTTGATATCCTGGATGACATGATCGAGATCGGATTGGATGTCTACGAGAGCGTACAGCCCGAAGCACGTGACATGAACCCCTATGAACTGAAGAAGAGATGGGGTGACAAGATCACGTTCTGGGGGTGCCTTGGCTCACAGAGCACCATACCACGTGGAACGCCCGCCGAAATCCGTTCCGAGATCAGCAAGCTGCGGCGTGAGATGGGCAAAGGCGGTGGCTTCATTCTTGCTCCGGCCAAGCCTCTCCCAACAGAGACACCCCTCGAGAATGCCGTCGCGGTTGTCGAAGCCTTTACAGGCGATGAATAGCCAAATGGAGACAGTACCGATGACAGCGAAGGATAAGCAACGGCTCAGGGAGCTGGCCGGCAAGTACGCAGAATACGCCTGCGGCGAAACGATGAACGAGCGGCGTGAGAAGTGGCGCCTTCACAATCGGTTGCAGGAGAAGACTTTCCCTTTTCACATCGAGGACAACGGTTCGTACTTCAGCGATCTGACGCCGCCACGCGAGTGTGAGGACGACCGATGCAGACAGCTCGAAGGGCGACTGCTCTATGCGCTGACCGCCCACGAAATGATCAATGACGACCGCATCATTCCCAATCGGTTCATCGTTGACTGGCGTACTTCCATGACCAGCATCTGCGACGAACTCAGCATCAGGCACGCCGACAACGGGCAGGGGAGTTCGTTGGGTTACGAGACCAATAGGCCGATCGCCGACATTGACCGTGACATGGGAAAGCTGAGGAAGCGCGAGATCTCCCTCGATGCAGAGGAGACAGATCGCCACGCAGAGCTTGCCAGAGAAGTGTTTGCCGGACTACTGCCGGTCGAGGTCGGCCGGCCAAGCTCACTCTACTCCCATGGTATCACCAACAAGGCCGTAGATCTCATGGGCATGGAGGAGCTCTATCTGCAGATGGCGATGAATCCTGACGCCGTACATCGCCTCTTCGGGTTTCTGGCCGAGGACAACCTTGCCCTCGGTCAATGGGAAGAGGATCAGGGCCTCTTGACTCTGAATCACGACGGCAATCAGGGCTACTGTTCCGGCAGCTCCCTCTTCTCTGACGAGACCGCCACGGCAGCGGGCGAACAGGTTGCCTCGACGGATCGCTACGGCTACCTTGAGTCTCAGGAATCAGCGGGCGTCTCCGCCGAGATGTTCGACGAATTCCTGATGCCACATTTCAGCAAGCTCGCCGCCAAGTTCAAGCTCCTGAAATTCGGTTGCTGCGAAGCGGTTCACAACCTGATGCCGGTTCTCAAACGGCTTCCCGGCCTGCGCAAAGTGAGTGTCACGCCCTGGTGTGACCTTGATGTTCTGGTCGAGACCTGCCCGGACGACATTATCTGGTGCCGGAAGCCGATCCCGTTGAAACTATGCGGCACTACTTTTGATCCGAACGATCTGCGTGCGCATTTGCAGGAGACACTCGACATAGGCTCGGGCCACTTCGTCGAGTTCGTGTACCGCGACACCAATCTGCTTACGGGGGAGATGTCAGACCGAGTGGCACAAACATGCGATATGATCCGCGACCTGACCGGCCATCCCGAGGGAAGTCGACACTAGGAACGCTGCCTGCAATTAGAGTCTGAACCCGTGTGTTCTGTGCTTTTGCGTAGAAGTTCTGACAGCGAGTAGTGATCGGATAGGTAAGGCAAGGGATTAGGCGCTAGGCGTTAGGAAGGCGAATCTCAGCTAGCGACTAACGCCTAATGCCTAACGACTTGCGGGCGGAGCCCGCCTGAAGCCGTCCTGGAGCTATACAACCTGAAGCAGGACATCGCCGAGTCGAACAATCTTGCGGCCGAGTGTCCGGAAATTGTTGCGGAGCTGCAGGCCCATCTGGTGAGAATGCGGGGTGATCTGGGCGACCTGGCTACGGATCAGCCGGGGGCAAACTGCCGACCCGTGGGGGTGGCCGCGAATCCGAAAACGCTGACGGAGTTCGACCCGGACTATCCCTACATCTGCGCCGAATATGACACGGACGAAGCGGGGTAGCCGGGGGGGGTGTGCCTTGCGCCTATAGGGTTGCTGCCGATTTTCGCCTGTGGCGGCGTTAGCCAACGCGACACATACCTTGCGGGTATGCGCTCGCGTCGGCCGCCTTGCCACAGACGAAAATCGGCAGCAACGTGGCGGTGTGAGTTACACCACGGGCTGCTAGTGTGAGTCCAAGGAACCTGTTGAGACACAGGACTACCGCTCCACAGGTACAGATTTTCAGTCACTATCGTTGAGGGGTCAATGAGGGTGACAGCTCCCACACCAGACTGACGGACCGGATCGCTTTGGTGACGCACCGGGTACTGGCCGTTCGGTGCTGAATACACCGGTCTGATCCGCGGGGTCTCTGGGCTTTGACGACGGAGTGGCGAGACTGTACAGTACCAAGAGCAGGCAGACAGGAGAGGGAATTGAGAGAAGACCAGAATGTTGAGTGGAAGAAGTCCTGGCAGGACGATTACCTGAAATGGATCTGCGGGTTCGCCAATGCGCAGGGCGGTCGCCTTGTTCTCGGGAAGGATGATGCCGGCAAGCTAACCGGTCTAGCGAAGGCGTTCAACGGATCGATCGTTTCCTGTTCCCGCGAGAGGCCATACGCGAAGTGCTCCATAATGCACTGGTGCACCGCGACTACAGCACGGGCATCCCCATCCAGATCAGGGCCTATGAAGACCGTGTTCGGTTCTACAACAACGGGCATTTACCGGATGGATGGACCATCAAGGATCTGCTCAAGGAGCACATGTCCGAGCCCCATAATCCTTTGATCGCCAATGCATTCTTCCGCACGGGTGACATCGAAGCCTGGGGCCGCGGGATCGCAATGATCCGCGATGCTTGCAGGAAGAATGGAACCGACTTCCCGACGTTTGAATTCCGGTCCACCAGCATGATGGTGGAGTTCCAGGGCACTGTACCGGGCACCGAGGAATCGTCGGGAAAGACGCTGGCCGAAACGCCGGAGAAAACGCCGGAGAAAACGCCGGAGAAAATCCTGAAAGCGTTGCAGGAAGACCCTCAACGATCACTGGCCGAAGTGGCTACGATGATTGGCAAATCGGCCAGCGCGGTAGAGCGAGCCAGCCGTAGGCTCCAAGAAGCCGGAAAGCTACGCCGCGTTGGACCGGATAAGGGTGGGCATTGGGAGGTCTTGGAGTAGACGATCAGAATCCACAACACCGCGCGGAAGAGCCCGGAGCGTCAGTCACTCGGTGAGACTGACGAGTTTCCTGTCTTGCTTGCTCTGATCGACCAAAATCGGCATTCGCTCTGGCTCGCACTCCAGACGGGCTCGCAGTTCGGTCCATTCCTGTCGGAACGGATCCAGACGGGTGACGAGATACTCCTCGATCGAGGCGGGCTGCAGTAGACCGGCGAAGCAGTGCCTGATCTCCTCGGCCAGCTTTTCGGATTCTTTGACAATTCCGCCGAGATGCCCCAGCGGTTTCATCCCCAGAACGGGATTGCGGGCACTGGTGCGGCGCGAATCCGTCGTGGCGAGTGTGACCTGCTGCCGGGCGTGCATGACCGTGTTCCAGCCGCGCCGGCGTAGGTCGGTCAACTTGGCCATGACGTCGCGACAGGCTTCAAACCGATCCTTCTCGCCCCATTCCGCCAGGGCAGCCACGCAGGCCTCAACCCCACCGACCGGCGGGTGTCCATCATGCAGGCAGGTCGCGACCAGCATGACGGCGTCCAACGCCCCGTCGATGGGCACGCACTGGACCGTATCCACGGCCCATCGGCTCCAGGCCGTGGCGACCACGCCTTTCAGGTCTAACCTTTGCGTCACCTCGGCCCAGGCCAGGGCATTTTCCTCGCGTTCGGCCAGGTCGGGCAGGTCCGATGAATGCCGTTCGGGAGCGTTGCCCTCGCAGCCCTTGTAGGCGCTGGCGCCCCACAGGGTCAAACCGTGATCTTTGAAGCGCTCGATGCATGCCGTGCTGTGTGTGCCCTCGGCATTATCGGGGTGTCCGCCATAGCCCCAGACCATCAGGTCACACTTCGCGCTCAATGCCGTCAGGGGCGCGCTCTGCCAGTCCACCATCATCCGTTCATAGGCATGGCCCTCCATTTGGGGTTGGGGGTGGAACCATCTTTGTCGCGCTTGCCCGCCGTAGCGCGGAGCGCGAAGGAGGGAGCCTTGTCGGGAGCTTTGTCGAGATTCGAGATACGGGGTGCGGGGGTGCAAGGCGTAGGATCCAGGGTATCGTGATCCGCTATCGTCGCCCGCTCTCGTCCACCGGTCTTCCGATCGGTTGACGAGAACGCGCGACGAGAACGGTTGCGCAGTGGAGAGCCGGAGTCGACAAAGCTTGCGACAAAGCTCGCGACAAAGCCTAGCGATACCCCCTTCACCGCCCCGATCCCCAGGCGCGGGAGGGTATCAGCAGAGAGAGAGAGAGAGAGAGAGAGAGAGAGAGAGAGAGAGCTGGAACCATACCACGCGGCCGGCGTTGCCGCGCAGGACTCAGTTGTATTGGATCCGAGTGTCATCATGTTAAGGCCTCAACCAGTGCACTCTCCATGCCCCTCTCCGCGTGCGCCTTATTCAAGGCCTGGTCCAGGTCGGCGATGATATCGTCGGCGTCTTCGAGGCCGACGGAGACGCGGATATAGCCTTCGGGCACGCCCTTCCGTTCCTCGGGCCAGCGGACATAGACCAGCGAGTAGAGATCGCCCAGCGAGATCCACCGCTTGACCAGCTTGAGCGAGTTGGCAAAGGTCTGCTTTGCTTCGGCTCCGCCGGCGATGACGAAGCTGACCATGCCACTGTATCCCGATTCCCCGAACAGCCGCCTGGCCAGCTCGTGGTTGGGGTCCGACG
>CAZCDU010000123.1:0-14857 GCA_964497125.1 uncultured Victivallales bacterium
CGGATGATGGACAGGAAGAGACGTGCCTGATAGATTTCCAGCATGGATATCTACCCTCTTGTTGCCGACCGGCTTACTCGGGATGCCGGCCTTCTTGATGAAGCGCTCCTGGTTCTCGACCACTGGGATTCCCGTGAGATTGGTCCGGAGCGTCGCAGGCGAGAATGGCGGCAAATCCTGGTTGCAGCGAAAGCTGGCGGCAAAGGTTACCAGGCACTCATTGACCTATTGCGGAATACGAACGAATCCGCTCGACGCCTGAAGGATTTTGCCCCCTTTGCGGGCATTCTCTCTCGCGAAGAGCGCCGAAAAGCCTTCCTCCAATGCACATACGATCACTAGAACACGTCATCGAGGCCGTCAATGCCCTGGTGCACCCATCACAGATCACGCTAATGGGATCATCGTCACTGCTTGTCTACGATCCGTCGTTGGGGGACCCGGGGGAGCTTCTGGAGTTGAGCCTTGATGCGGATCTCCTGCTTGAGCCGACCGATGAGGCGCAGGCAGCCGTTCTGCACGAAGCGCTGGGGGAGGGCAGCCTCTTCGAACGCGAGTATGGAGTCTACGTCGATCTGCTGCGACCGGAAATTGGCGAAACCTATCCACCCGGGTGGCGTGATCGCTGTGTGGCGGTCAAAGACATGGCGCATACCGTCTGTCTGGACCGCTACGACCTCGCTGTCGCCAAGCTCGGGGTCGCCCGAGCCAAGGATCTCGAACTACTGCGCGGCCTGGTGGCGCGAGGGCTCATTGATCTCGAAGTACTAAGCTCGCGATATCACAGTACGCCGTTGGATGAGAAGACAATGTTCAGGGCTGGACGCGCCCTTGCGCTGATTAGTGAGTGATTATGAACAAAAAAGGGGTTGACGTGAGAGCGCGCACGACTATTATTGCACGGCTTTTTCTTCCCAGAGGGAAGTCGTGGCCAAAACGAGAGGGATTCCATGCCGAATATTAAGAGCGCAGAGAAGCGTATGCGTCAGACCGTGGGCCGTACGGAGAATAACAAGAGCAAGAAGAGTCGGATCATTTCGACTCGCCGTGTACTCACCGATGCCATTCAGGTTGGTGATAAGGTTAAGGCCCAGACAGCATTCAACGGATACTGCTCGGCGCTTGATAAGGGCGTGAAGAGTGGTGTGATCACATCCAACAAGGCTGATCGCGGGAAGTCGCGCGCATCGAAGGCGTTGACTCAGATGGAAGCCTAGAGCTCCACCGCCAAGCCAAACAAGAGACACCCCCGTAACCCTGGGGGTGTTTTTTTGTGCCTACCAGAATTCGACAACGCTCTCGACAATGTCGTGTGCGAGGTCAGCGGCAGCACCGGGAAGTGCTTCGCGTTTGGCTGATGACAGATCGCCGGCGGGGATGAAATCATTCTCGCCATGGACCGTATTGCGGGTCATGACTTCCTTGGTTCGGCGATTGGTTAGCGTGATGTTGGCGGTGATCGTCAGTCGATACTCACGCGTGGTTGTCGACGTGTCGGCGTTGTAACGCAACGGGTCAAGGCGGAAGCCGGTCAGCTCCACATTGAGAACGACGTCGCTCTTCTCAAGATCGCTGACGCTCAACGTTCCATCACGCTGCAGTTCCCGCAGGGCGGCTTGCGAACACTCAATCTCAAGTCGCGGCTCCGTCGTCTTGTTAACAAACGTTGGGACGTGGATAACGTTGATGCCCTCGGGAAGCGTGCTTCCAAGGCGATATCCGATACAGCCCGTCGAATGTATCCCCAGGATCACCACGAGCAGAAGTCCCGCGAGCCCCAGGCCATTTCTCATCGCGTGTCTCATCATCGCGTTCATGTTACTCCTTAACCTCTTTCTCTAATTCTTCAATGCGTGTGTAGACGTCTTGTGCCATTTCCGAAGCAGGGAACTTCTTCAGAAAATCACGATAGGCAATCAACGCTGCTTCGGGTCGCTTTGATACAACATCATAGAACTGTGCACGGTCATAGTACATTCCGGATAGTCGCGCTTTCAATGAGACCAGGTACTCTTCTGCCTCCGCGCGGTTCGGGCTCTGCTTGTGGTGCGCAAGGAAAGAAGCCAGTGCAGACAGGGCTGTACGACAGCGCTTTTCGTCGCGGGGAGTCTTCTCAGACAGGATGAAGAGGCAGTGAGCTTTTCGGAATGCGGCCTTCTCTGCTTCCGAGCTGCCGGCGTGGTTTTCCTCAACGGCATCATAGGCAACAACGGCCTCTTCATAGTCCTTCAGTTCTTCATGGATCAGTCCGATCGTCAGACGAACCCCGGGAGCCTTGTCCCAGTTGGGAGCATTCATGATGATCTTATTCAGCATTGGTAAGGCGCGCTCCGGGGCCTCAAATCCCGGCATGAAAAGGACGTCCCCCCACCGGTCATTCATGATCTGGTTGGCAATGCGGTGCTGGTAGTCCAGAGCCTCGTTGTACTTGAAGCGCCCGGCATAGTGATCGACGAGGTATTGAAACGCCTTGAATGACTTCTCGTACTTCCCCTGTTCGAAGAGTACACGAGCCAATGCGAATTGTGCCTTCGGGGCCTCTCGAGAGTCGTGCCAATGATGCACGAGGTCATCATAGACATCCTTGGCTTTGCGAAGGCGTCCGGCCTTCTCCTTCTCTATGGCCAGGGCAAGTTGCTCGGCCGGCGTGTCCCTGTCCGGGCGGTGGAACAGGCTGCGGTGTTTCTTATCGGCCCGCTTGATGACAGCGGGCACCGCCTCGAACTCCTGGTCTTGCGGGTGATATCCCTGCTGACCCAGAACGGTGGATGTGCAGAGCAGGAGCACGGCGTGCACGGACAATAGTATAGGGTAGTTTGACGGTTTCATTAAGCAGCAAGGTAGCCCTCAGCACGCCAAAGGGCAAGTGCGAAGGTTAACGGGACGCATTCGCTTGATTCTGGTTTGCGTTGGGTCTAAGTTGGCCGCTTGTTGTTCACGCGACAAACAGCATCGTGTTATGCGACTTATTGCGAAATTATGGTACCGGCTCAGGCCGGATTGAGACAGAAAAGAGAGACGATAATGAGAAAAATTCTGATTCCGACAAAACTGGACGCAGTGGCGAAGACGATCCTGACCGAGCACGGCGGGTACGAAGTCGTACAGGATGACAGCACGCCCTTCGAGACGCTCCTTGAGCAGCATTCTGACACGTTTGCCATGATCGTGCGGAGTGAGAAGGTGACATCCGACGTGATCGACGCCTTGCCCCAGCTCAAAGTGGTTGTTCGCGCGGGAGCCGGTGTGAACACCATTGATACGAAGTACGCGCGCAGTAAACGTATTGACGTGATGAACACTCCCGGCGCCAACTCCAATGCGGTCGCCGAAGAGGTCGTGGCCATGATGCTGGCTGATGCACGTCACGTGGTGCGCGCGGATGCATCCACCCGTGCCGGCAAATGGGAGAAAAAGCAATTCATGGGTCGCGAACTGGCCGGCAAGACCGTCGGTATCGTGGGTCTCGGCTATATTGGCCAGCTCGTGACTAAGCGCCTCTCCGGGTTTGACTGCAGCTTCCTGGGTTACGATCCGGTCATTAGCGCCGAACGTGCGGAGCAGCTCGGTGTCACCATGACAGATCTCGAAGAGCTGTTTGCCAACTCAGACTACATCAGCCTGCATATTCCCGAGAACGACGAGACGCGCGGACTGATTGGCGACAAATTGCTTGCCAACGTTAAAGAAGGCGCCACGCTTGTGAACTGTGCCCGTGCCGGCATTGTGGATGAGGATGCCCTGCGGCAGGCCAAGCAGGCGAGAGGGTTGCGGTTCCTGAACGATGTTTACCCCAAGGATGCGGCAGGGGAGAAGACTGTGGCCGATATTGCCGATCTGATGCTGCCCCATTTGGGCGCCAGCACCGCAGAGGCAAACTACAACGCCGCCCAACGTGCCGCAGAACAGCTCATTGATCTCGAAGAGAAGGGCGTAACAAGCTTCGTCGTGAACCGTGACATCCCCGAGGGTCTTGATGAGCACTACTGTGAGCTCGCAAACACCTTGGCTCGGCTCGCCCGTTGCATTGTCACGCGTACGACGTCCCCCAAACTCATTGAGACCAGCTTCTACGGTTCTCTCAACCCGTTTGCCGAGTGGCTCATAACGCCTGTCGTTGCCGGTATCTGTGATGACTGCGAGCGCACCATGACAGGGCGGGAGGCCCACGAGTACCTTGACAGAATGGGCATCGACTACATCAACCGCGAGACGGACCCCACCAAAAAGTACGAGAACTCAATCACGGTGGACCTGACGGCGGCCATTGACCCGGAAACCGATCGGCATGTGAGTGTGCGCGGGACGGTAGAAGAAGGCAACATGCTAATCGCTCGCATCAACGAGTTTGACCGGCTTTACTTCGAGCCGATCGGGCCAACACTCTTCTTCCTCTATGACGACCGGCCGGGCGTGATCGGTACAATCGGCCAGATGCTGGCGGAAGCTAGTGTGAATATTGAAGATATGCGAAATCCACACGATCACAAAACAAACCGTTCGCTGGCGATTCTCAAGGTCAATCAAGTCGTTTCTGAGGACATCATGACGACGATTAAGGACAAGATTGAGGCCCGTGCCGCCTTCTGCATGAAATTCTGATGTAAGGAAATACGACCGTCATAAGATAGATAGTCGTAAGTGTGACAGAAACAGAACAGCAGAAGGACTAAGATTATGAACATATTGAAGACGATTGCTCTCACATTGACCATCATCGCCGGCGGTGTTGTATCGGCCAGTGCTGAAGGTTGGATCACGGATTTCGAGGCCGCGAAGAAGCAGGCTGCTGCGAAGAAGATCCCGATTGTTGCCAATTTCTCGGGCTCAGACTGGTGCGGATGGTGCATCAAGCTTGATCGCGAGGTCTTTGCCAAAGAGGAATTCCTCTCCTATGCCAAGGACAACCTTGTGCTCCTGAATCTTGATTTTCCTGCCCGCTCGAAACAGGACAAGGCCATCGCCGACCAGAACAAGGCCCTGGCGGCCAAGTTCGGTATCAAAGGCTATCCTACGATCCTGATTCTGGATGCAACGGGCAAAGAAATCGCCCGCACAGGCTACCGCCGCGGTGGCCCTGACGGCTACGTTGAGCACATCAAAGAGCTCATCGCAAAGCAGTAACGACATCTGTCACACGGCCCCCCGCGTGCAGTGAACCCGAATCCTCACGGATCCAGCGCCCCTAAACGGTAGCTGGATTCGTGAGAATTCAGATCCGGGGACGCGATGACGTTAAAGCTCCAACCTGTTTTCCTGGCCCTGCTTGCCGCAGTTGCCGGAGGAGGTCGCATGAATGCCACAGCGGCAGACCAGTCCATCTTCACCAACCGTCTTGCCAAATCCAACAGCCCGTATCTTCTGCAGCATGCCCACAACCCCGTGGATTGGTATCCCTGGGGGAAAGAGGCGATCGAGAAGGCGGCTCGGGAAGATAAGCCCATTTTCCTGTCGATTGGGTATTCAGCCTGCCACTGGTGTCATGTGATGGCACATGAATCTTTCGAAAACGACGCCATTGCCGCGATTCTCAACGAGCATTTCGTTCCCATCAAGGTGGATCGCGAAGAACGGCCTGACATTGACGAGATCTACATGCAGGCCGTGCAGATGATGACCGGGAGCGGTGGATGGCCACTTTCAGCATGGCTGACCCCGGACCTGAAGCCCTTCTTTGGTGGGACGTACTTTCCCCCGGATGATCGCTTTGGGCGGCCGGGCTTTCCTCGCGTGCTCAAAGAGCTCGCCGAACTGTGGAAGACCGATAGGGCACAGATAGACCAGAATGCGGCCGGAATGTACGAGGCCATGCAGAAGTCGTTGTCCGCGGGGTCCACATCAGGGCCGACGGTTGAAAACGCCGCAGCACAGGCAGAGGACGTGGCGGCGAGTGCTCGTGATGCCGTTGATAGCGCCGTGCGGTATTTTGTGTCGAGCCTGGACGCGCGATCGGGTGGTTTTGGGAGAGCTCCCAAGTTTCCCCCCAGTGGGATCATACGACTGTTGCTTCGGGCCTATCACCACAACGGTGACGAGGATGCGTTGAAGGCGGCCACGATCACACTGGATCGTATGGCCTATGGCGGCCTGTTCGACCAGATTGGCGGGGGGTTCCACCGTTATTCGGTCGATGCTGTCTGGCTTGTCCCGCATTTCGAGAAGATGTTGTATGATAATGCTCTGCTTGCCGTGACCTATACGGAGGCATATCAAATCACAGAAGACCCTCTCTATAAACGAGTTGCAACGCAAACTCTGGATTATGTGCTGCGAGAGATGACCGATGAGGCCGGTGGATTTCATGCCGCCGAAGACGCCGACAGCGAAGGCGAAGAGGGCAAATACTACGTCTGGTCAATCGATGAGGTCGAAAAGGTCCTGGGCAAGAAGGATGGGTCCTTCTTCTCAGAGCACTACGCCATGTCGGAACGCGGCAACTTTGAAGGTCACAATATCCTCCACGTCGCGGATGCCGACCGGGAAGACAGCGTCCTTGGGCCCGCGAATCGGAAGCGCCTGGACCGCCTCAACCGGAAGCTATGGGAGCATCGCGTCAGTCGCGTTCATCCAGGGCGAGATGATAAAGTGCTAACGGCCTGGAATGGTCTGATGGTGACAGCCTTTGTGAAGGGCTACCAGGCTTTTGGAAATGTGGCCTATCGTGATGCCGCACTGCGGGGCGGCACGTTTCTGCGTGACACGATGGCCGGCGACAGCCACGTGCTGCGCTCCTATCGTAGAGGCACGGCCGAAATTGGTGGATTCCTTGACGACTACGCCGCGTTGGCCAACGCCTACCTGGACATCTACGAAATCAGCTTTGACTGGGCTTGGATAAGCGAGGCAGAGCGCGTTCTCAAGGCGCTGGATCAGCGATTCGGCGCCAAAGCCGGCGGGGCTTACCACTACACGGCCAGCGGCCAGACAGACCTGCTCACGCGGACGACGCCACTGGTGGACGGGCAGGTCCCGTCAGGAAATACGCTCGCGGCCGGCGCATGGCTTCGGCTATCGCGACTGCTGGGCAAGGATGACTACCGCATTCGCGCTACCGACATCTTTCGAGCAGGCTCCGACCTGGCGACTCGCCACCCGCGCGCCGTCACCCATCTACTGGTGGTGATGGATATGTTCAACGCCCCGCAGACGGAGATCGTGGTGGTAGGGTCCGCTGACGACGTGAATACCGTGGCCTTTCGAGATGCGGCTTACAGGGCCTTCGATCCCGCCACCGTTCTCGTGTTCCATGATCCGTCAGATGCCGCTCCGGCTACGCCATTGCTGGAAGGGCGGGGGATGGTGCAAGGCAAGCCAACTGCCTACGTGTGCCGTGATGCCGCATGTAAAAAGCCGATGACATCTCCAGACGAGTTTGCTACCGTTCTTCGCGACTAGTTGTGAGGAATTTTGCAGTAACACATGAATGGGACGGCAGCCTCCTTTGTGCCCGCGCCGGGTGAAGTGCGCCGTTTGGGGAAACCACTATGGACACGAAGTTGAAAGAGGGTATTCACTGGGTCGGGTACCTCGATTGGAATGTTAGAGATTTTCACGGGTATCGCACGCACAGTGGCTCCACCTACAACTCCTACATCGTCCTGGACGAGAAGACGGCCGTCATCGATGCCGTCAAGGCCCCCTACGTCGATGACCTCCTCAGGAAAATTCAGGCTCACACGTCGCTTGATAAGATCGATTACCTGGTCGTCAACCACGCGGAGCCCGACCATTCCGGCGGCATTCCGGGAGTCATGAAAGCGTGTCCCAACGCAAAGGTTGTCTGCAGTGCCAAGTGCAGGAAGGCGCTGGAAATGCACTACGATACGGCAGACTGGGAATTCGAGATCGTCAAGACGGGTGGCAGCATCTCCCTGGGGAGCCGCACGCTGCAGTTTGTCGAAACGCCGATGGTTCATTGGCCGGAATCGATGTTTACATACGTTCCCGAGGAGAAGCTCCTCTTCTCCATGGATGCGTTTGGTCAGCACTATGCCTCTGCCGCACGGTTCGATGACCATGAGTGTCGCGAAGTGCTCTTGCACGAAGCTAAAACCTACTTTGCCAACATCGTCATGCTGTATGCACGGCCGATCCGGAACACGATGCAAGCCGCCGCCAGCCTGGATATTGAGATGATTGCCCCCAGCCATGGCGTCATCTGGCGTAAACATGTAGCCGAGATCCTCAAGGCCTACACGGACTGGACGCACCATCGGCCGGAAAAGAAGGTCCTGATTGTCTACGACACCATGTGGAAAAGTACCGAACTCATGGCGCAAGCCATTGCTGATGGCGTTCTCGAGTGTGACGTTGATCTGCGTGTCTATAACGTCAACGCGTCTCACATCACGGAGCTGGCAACTGAAATCCTGGGATCTTCGGGCGTTGCCGTTGGCTCTCCCACGCTCAATATGACCCTGATGCCACAGATGGCATGTCTGTTGACCTATTGGAAAGGGCTGCGTCCCGTCGAGAAGGTTGGTTTCGCGTTTGGTTCTTACGGATGGTCCAAACACGGGGGGCCGACGGAAGTGGAATCCTACCTCGAACAGATGAAAATGGATCTTGTCAGACCGGTTCTGCACGTGCAGTACGTACCCACGGAGGACGATCTGGAAACGTGCCGCGAGGCGGGGCGCCTACTGGCCCAGAGAGCAATCGAGAACTACGAACGACTTCAGCAGCAATAGGAGCGCAGCCACATGATTAGCGAAAAAATGACCCAGGCCCTCAACGACCAGATCAATGCCGAGATCTTCTCCTCGTATCTCTATCTCTCCATGTCGTCCTACTCGGCGCATGTGGGACTGCCCGGATGTGCCAACTGGTTCTTCATCCAGGCGAAGGAAGAGCTGACCCACGTGCAACGCTTCTATGATTACATCAACAGCCAGGGCCAG
Organism: uncultured Victivallales bacterium; assembly: GCA_964497125.1. GTDB lineage: Bacteria > Verrucomicrobiota > Kiritimatiellia > UBA8416 > UBA8416 > CAYLXP01. The sequence goes on from CAZCDU010000123.1 coordinate 8,901, forward strand.
CGCGTCATTCTGGATGCGATTGAAAAGCCGGAGAGCGAGTTCACATCCGCCCTGGCGATGTTTGAAGAGACGCTGAAGCACGAGCAGCTTGTCACGAGCCTGGTCAACAAGCTCGTGAACATTGCCCGGGAAGAGAGTGACTACGCTACAGAAATCTTCCTGCAGTGGTTTGTTTCGGAACAGGTGGAAGAGGAAGAAAACGCTTCTGACATCATTGCGAAGCTGAAGCTCGCCGGCGACCAGGGCGGCGGTCTCTTCATGATTGATAAAGAGCTTGGTGCTCGCGTCTTCACGCCGCCACCGCCGGCGGCCTAAGCAGAATCCCCGTTTCAAAGACTCAAAAGGAGGAATCCATGGGAATCCAGGGAACACAGACCGAAAAGAACCTGATGGCCGCATTTGCGGGGGAATCTCAAGCACGCAATCGTTATACGTATGCAGCAAGCAAAGCACGCAAAGAGGGCTATCGCCAGATTGCAGAGATATTTGAAGAAACCGCCAACCAGGAACGGGAGCACGCCAAGCGGCTTTTCAAACTGATGGAAGGCGGCGAGATTGAAATTACCGGTGCCTTTCCCGCCGGGCCGGTAGGCTCGACCCTGGAGAACTTGAAAGATAGCGCTGCAGGCGAAAACCACGAGTGGACCGATATGTACCCCAGTTTTGCCGAGACCGCTCGAGAAGAGGGGTTCGCCGCCATCGCCATGGTCTTCGAGGCCATTGCCGTTGCTGAGAAACAGCACGAAAAGCGCTATCTTGGCTTGGCTGCCAATCTTGAAGCAGACAAAGTCTTCGCCAAAGATGAAACAACTGTGTGGCGCTGCATCAACTGCGGCTATGTTGCCGAAGGGACCGAAGCACCCAAAGCCTGCCCGGCGTGCGCGCATCCGCAAGCGCACTTCGAGCTGCTGGCGGAGAACTGGTAGACTGTTGCCTTGGCCATGTGCCTGGGCTTTCACGTGAAAGAGAACAAGTAAGAAGGAGAAAGAAGATGGACAAGTATATCTGTAGTCTGTGTGGTTATGTTTACGATCCCGAAATCGGCGATCCTGACTGTGGCGTTGCCGCGGGTACCGCTTTCGCGGACCTTCCCGAAGAGTGGGTCTGCCCTGACTGTGGCGCCGGTGTCGATGTCTTCGAACAGACCGACTAGACACAGCTCTCATTTATGGCCGGGGACAGTCCTTCTAGGCTGTTCCCGGCCTTTTTTGTGTAAGGAGATGCGCCGAACTGCGACCGATGTGTAGTATATGAATCTGAGAAACAGGAGGTCCCATGTTTAGCGACTTGCGTAATATAGCTGTAGGGTTGGCCGTCTCGGCCAACATGCCTCCCGAGGAGGCGCTGGTTCGTCGGTCCGGAATGCCCTTGGTTGGCCGAGACGGCCAACCCTACATTAAGAGACTCTCTGCCGCTCTCCTCCTGGTCTTCGGCCTCATGATGGCTGCTGTTCCGCTTTCCCGTGCCCAGTTCGGCGAGAATCCCTTTTCGGTGAGCGTTGATCTGCCCGCAGAAACCGGTCCGGATGCAGCAGTCGGTGTAGCGTTCACGGTGCCCAGTGGTCACTATCTCTACGCGGCACACCTGAAAGTCACCGGCGAGGGTGATGTGCTGACGCCAGCGGAAGTCCCATCTCCCAAGCAGAAAGAAGATCCGTTTTCCGGCGAAACCGTGGGCGTATACGATCGCGACTTCCGACTCAGCTACAGCATTGCAGCCGGGACCACATTCCCCCTCAAGATTACGGTGGAGTACCAGGGCTGCAGTGATACGTTATGCTTCATGCCACAGACAGAGACCTTTGAGGTCTCCACCGCCGGCAATGCCACCGCCGTTCCCGGGCAAGATGCTCCCGCCGCGACCGATGATTCGCTTCTGGCTGGGTTCACGATCACCGGGCGTGACTCCGGCTTCAAGAAACCGGCTGAGTTTCTCGCCTTTCTTGACCGTGTTGACGCCGGGGAAGGCGTTTCCGAGAACATCATCCAGGCCGTTCTGCGCAAGCACGGCATTGTGGTTATGGTTCTGTTCGTCCTGTTGGGTGGTTTTCTGCTCAACCTGACGCCATGCGTCCTCCCCATGATCCCCGTCAACATTGCGATCATCGGAGCAGGTACACAGGCAGGATCACGATCCAAGGGGTTTGCCCTGGGGGCGACCTACGGCCTTGGCATATCGCTCGTGTACGGGATCCTCGGCATCGTCGTGGTCCTGACGGGGTCACAGTTCGGCACGTTGAATGCATCCCCCTGGTTCAATCTCACCATAGCGGTTCTTTTCGCCGCTCTCTCTCTCGCCATGTTTGGCGTGTTCAATATCGACTTCTCCCGGTTCCAGTCCCGCGGCCCAGGCAAAGGCGGGCACGGACCATTCCTCACGGCTTTCACCTTCGGCGGCGTGGCGGCCCTGCTGGCCGGTGCCTGCGTGGCTCCGATTCTGATTGGCGTTCTGGTCTTCTCGACAGAAGTATATCAGCGAGGCACGACCGCCGGTCTGCTGCTGCCCTTTGTGCTCGGATTGGGAATGGCACTGCCCTGGCCGTTCGCTGGTGCCGGACTTTCGTTTCTGCCCAAGCCGGGACAGTGGATGGAGCGCATCAAGATCGGGTTTGGCGTTGTGATTCTGGCTGCGGCGATCTACTACGGACAACTTGGCGTTAGATTGCTGGCTCCCAAGTCACACGAAGAGGCGCCGCAGAAAGCCATCAGCGAATTTGTGTGGCTAACGTCGCTTGACGAGGCCATGGATGCGTCGCGTGCAAGCGGCAAGCCGGTTCTTGTCGACGTGTGGGCGACATGGTGCAAGAGCTGCAAGGCGATGAGCAAAACAACGCTGCAGGATGCCAACGTCCTTGCCCGGTTGGCGGATTACGTGCCGCTGAAGTTCCAGGCCGAGGACCCCAAAGATCCGGCCACCAAACGTGTCTTGGATACGCTGGGAGTCAAAGGGCAACCGTACTACGTTGTCCTTGAGCCTCAGTAGCGTTGCGTGCATAATGCCGGAGCTACCACAGCGTGGCTGGGTGGCTGCCCGGAAGAACCGGTAAGTGAGCCTCGAAAACCCGACCAGGTGAACACATGGAAACAACGACAAAAAAAATCAGCATAATCGTAATTGGCGCGTCCGGGGATTTGGCCCGCAAGAAAATCTTCCCTGCACTGTTCTCGCTCTATTCGCAGGGACTGCTTCCCGCTGACTTTCATGTATTCGGTTTTTCCCGTTCTGAGATGGATGACCAGGCATTCCGCGCGAAGATCAGTGAGCACCTGGCCTGTCGCTATGTGCCGGGGCATGATGCCTGTGCGGCGCGCATGGAAGAGTTCCTGGCACGATGTACCTACGTCTCCGGGCAGTATGACTCTCGGGATTCCTTCCTGGATCTCTATCAGTCCATGCGTGAGGTGGAAGGGGATGGGCCACGTAACCGCATGTTCTACCTCGCCATACCGCCATCTATCTTCCTGGACGTTGCGCACGCGCTCGGCGGGGCCGGGCTGGTACAGTGCGGCGTTTCCGACCCCTGGTCGCGAGTTGTTATCGAGAAACCGTTTGGCCGGGACCGGGCAAGCTCCGATGAGCTCGTGAAGGAAATGGGTAAGGTCTTCCGCGAAGCACAGACGTTCCGAATTGATCACTACCTGGGCAAAGAGGTCATCCAGAACCTGATGGTGCTTCGTTTTGCCAATCTCGTTTTCGAGCCCATCTGGAATCACCACTATATCCAGAGCGTGCAGATTTCCTGGAAGGAGGACCTTGGTGTCGAGGGGCGGGGCGGCTACTTCGACCACTACGGCATCATTCGCGACGTCATGCAGAACCACCTGCTTCAGATTCTGGCGCTCACGGCCATGGAGCCGTGCAGCAAGCTGGACGCCGGTCATATCTGCAATGAGAAGGTGAAAGTGCTCCGCCAGATTCTCCCGCTGCAGCCTGAAGATGTTGTCGTTGGACAGTACGCTGCCGCTGAATGGAAGGGGCGGCGTTACCCCAACTACCACGACGACCCGCAAGTGCCCATCACATCCATTACGCCAACCTACGCTGCCGCGGCGATTCGAATCGAAAACGAACGGTGGCAGGGCGTTCCGTTCCTTCTCCGGGCTGGAAAAGGACTGGAAACACGCATGACTGAAGTACGCGTACAGTTCCGGCACGCCAACGAATCCATGTATGCCGCGCTTGGGGCAGAGAACCATGCCCCCAACGAGCTGGTCATTCGTGTTCAGCCGGATGAAGCCATTGAGCTTACCGTGGCCAACAAAGTGCCGGGCATGGGAATGAAGCTTCAGAATAGCCAGCTCGATCTACGCTATCATGAAGCCTTTGATGAGATCATCCCCGATGCTTACGAAAGCCTGTTGCTGGACGTACTTCGGGGGGATAAGAGTCTCTTCATTCGCAAGGATGAGCTCGCAGCCGCCTGGGACATCTTCACACCGGTGTTGCATGAGCTGGAGACCGAGAACAACCTTCCGGAAGCCTATCCCTTTGGCAGCCGCGGGCCCGCATCAGCCAATGAACTCGCCGACGAGCACGACGTCACCTGGGCCTAGCCTGCATATTTCACGAGTACGTGAAACAGCAGGAATGACGAAACACCCAAATACCCAAAGAAATCCGAACCCCGAACTCCAAAGTCCCGAAGACGGAGCGTGCTTGGCAAATTGGCAGTCTGCTCATTCAGCGATAGTCACGACCGACGGGGCTTTTCGGGCTTAGGTATTTGGGATTTCCTTGGGTATTTCCCGGCATTTCGCCACTCGTGGTGAAATATCCGGCCCAATGTGAAAACTACGCCCACAGTTCCGAATTCCGCAAAGGTGGACCGTGGCCTCCGGACGCGGTCGAGCAAAGAAAGCGCCTGCTGAGAGACAGTATCGAACATCGTACTCCGCTGTCTCTTGAAAGGCTCATCACTTGCACGACGCCGTCCGGAGGCCGGCGTCCACCTTTCACGTCGCCAAGTTTCACTCCTGACCTGAAACTTAACCTGTTTCCTAGTGTTTTAGACTCTTCCGTAGGGCGGGAAATCTTCCCGCCCACTCCCTTCTGTCGGACGTCCGGGAAGATTTCCCGGCCTACGAAGAGAGTTTCACCCCTGTATGATCCGAGTGCGCTCGGGGATTTCCTAGCCAGAAGATTCCTGCGACTCAAGTTGCTTGGTCAGCTTCTCCACGGCGGATTTCAGCTCCCAGACTTCTTCCTCAAGAAGGCTGATTCGTGCCTCATTCCCGTTACAGGTTGGCTCCGCAGCTGTCGGTCTCGATCTAATGCCAATCCCGCGGTTGAAATGCGAACCAATGCTGACAACACGAGATGCCGTGGCATCGGGCTTCTTCTGCGGCGTGGTTTCCGGCGTCTTCTGATGTTCAGCCGGTGGCTGTTTCTTGGGTTTCGTATCGATGTCCGACAGTCCCATGCGGATCGTGGTGTACTCCCCTTTTAGCCAGGGCCAGAACATCACAACCAACCGCGCCCCATGTTCATCCTTCAAGTAGAGCGTCTGCCCGGGACGAATGCCGCCGTAATCCTTCGAAATAGCCTTAATGCGTTTCGCTTCGTCCTTATCCTCTCCATCAAGGGGCGCCCCCAGGAAACCTTCACAACCCTCACGCCATTTATCGACATGCTCATTCCGAATCAGGAGCTCCGCGAAAGTTGGTTCGAAAACTCGCCGCGTCTCAATCGTCCCTTCACCCCACCGACCAATAACATCGTAGAAATCCATGCGGATAGTTTACACAGTTCTCTGGGTGTCTGTCTAGCGTGGTCAGAGAAAAAAAGGAACGTCATCATGACAGAAGGATCCCCAAAAAACGGTGTAAACCGTTGACAGTCCCTGCGTATTCCCCTATAAATCGCGTTCCTTCCTAAGGCGAGGTAGCTCAGTTGGTAGAGCAGAGGACTGAAAATCCTTGTGTCGGCGGTTCGATTCCGTTCCTCGCCACCAAACTCTA
>CAZCDU010000124.1:0-14724 GCA_964497125.1 uncultured Victivallales bacterium
CTATTCCCTGTCTGGCGTCGTTGCTTGGGTGGGCAACTCGGTAGATATACACCTTGTACGTACCCGCTTTATCGAGCGGAGAAGCGAACACTGCGCTGCCCCCTTTGTCACTGTACCTGCTCTGTCCGCCTTGGTAACCCGGCAAGCCGGAGAGAGACCAGACCCCCGTTTCTTTGTAGCCCGCGTCTTCTATTGTCACGACAACGCCACCCGTTATCTTCTCTGTCACCGTGGGACGTTTCATGGCGGGCTTGTTTGCGGTGGGGGATGTTCCTAAGACGCTGCCGTCGGGTAGATATACCGCTCCCCCATTAACCGAGATTCGCTTCCGTATCTCGGCGCCCAGTGGGTCGACATTCTTGCCGTTGAGGCTGATGTCTCCTTCCAGATACATTGTAGAGCCGCGGCCTGCCTGTATGATTCTACCGGCATTGAGCCACTCGGCATCCCTGAGCACAATTTCTTCTGCATTGCGTACGCCGCTAAGGGTCACCCTATCAAAACGGCATTCTTCAAATACCATCCCTATGGGCCAATTGAGCTGAACCGCACTCTCTCCGCCGCCGATATAACACTCTTTGACCTGGACATCGCGGGAACGGGGAGTCCCCCAGAAGGGGTTGAACTCAACAAGAAACTTGAAGTCTTCAAAGCGATTGTTCTCATAGCAGATACCGCTCGCACGGAAACGGGTGCTCGCATCTTCCGTACCTATGGATGATGTGCTGCAGTTCCTGATCAGGGTTCCTCGATTGAGTACCTCTTCGTTGATAACCACGTCTCCGGGCTGGATACGGGAAGGCAGAGCTTCAAGGCTGAGATAGAAGCGTTTTTCACTCTCAGCCACATTCTCCGCCCCAATCACCCGTCCCATTCCGCGCAGGGCGGTCTGATTTCTGTTCCAGATGCTGACCCAATCGCCTTTGAGCCAGGTATGAAGGTCTTTGCGATCCCTGAATGCGGCATCCAAGCTCAGCTTCCTGTTCTGTATGTCAATGGCAGCTACATTGTGAATACGGGTATAGATCGCAAAGGTGTCATCGTACTGAGCCGCCCCGTCCATATCGCAGCTATCAATCAAGGTGCCGAATCGACCATTCTTAATATGGAATCCATCACGCCACGAGGCGTAGAGTTCGGTCTCAGGATGCTTCATCTTGAGATCCACATTGTGGAAGGTCACGGGCCCCGTGTTCCCCTTAACCGTCATCCAGAAATAGGGGACCAGATAATAACGCACGTTTGAGAGTTTGACTCGGGCGCTTTGGAGGATGCTGGTGTATCCCTTAAGGTGCCCATACTTCATATGGGGCACAACGAACTCGGTTGCACCACGTTTTTTGGCGTTCATTACCCGTGATCTATTCGCGGCGTTCGGGGTGTCACTCCCCTTGGCGAACTTGGGAACCTGCAGTCTGAGATGGCGGTTATCTTTCAAAGCCGTTACGGATTCGACATATATATTCTCGCCCGAGCCTGAACGCGCCCCTGGGCGAGTGGGGATAAAGGAGCGGCCGAAAAACGGGGCATTGCTTTGGCTCTTACCGGTAAGGGGGACGGGGTAACGCTCCGGCACCACAATGTCAATGGTCATGGCATCAGGATCGATGTGGGTGATTCTTCCCTGGTAATAGGGGAGGGGATCGTAGTCAACCAGAAGGCCGTCGATCTGAATATTGCGGGACTGGCGGACATTCGCCATGCCGTCGGGCGCCTTCAGGACCAGGGTCGAGCCCTGTCCCTCGATCTTGATGTTAGCCGCTCCCGCCAGATCAAAGACGGCTTCGTATTCCAGGTCATCCCGGCCGATAACCCGATAGGTTTTCTGCTTTCCGAAGCGGATAATGCCGCCCCCTGCAGCCTTGGCCGCAGCCACCGCTTTATGAATCGCCGGCATGTCATCATGAACGCCATCTCCCACGGCACCGAAGTCGCTGACCTGCAGAACTTTGAGACCCGTAAAGGTGGGTGTGGTAAGAACCAGGTGAAAGGCAAGCCGGTAGGAGACGTCACCTGTCGGAATGGCCTTGATGTCGATGCGGGTATCTGCAGCCAACCCCTCAAAACGGCTTTCCAGTCTGAAAAGACCTAAGTCTCTCAGTGAGCGCCCCGGAGTCTTTGAATTGTCCTTTAATGCCGTGACCTCTTTAACCGCTTTGCCGTTGATGGAGATGCTGACCTCAACCTTACCCTCTGAAAGCGCTTCAATCCAGGCGGTCCCCAGCTGGTAGTCTCCGGCCTCCTTCAGTGTATACCCCCAGCTCTTTTCGCCGGAGAGCTTTCCGGTATCAACAGCGGCAACAAACCCCGCTTCAGCCCGCTCCTGTTCCGTCATAGAGGCATATGATATGACCGTTGGAAATGACTCATCACCATTTGCATAGAGATTGCTGAGGGGACTAATCAGAAAGACCCCACAGGCGAGAAGCAGTAGGGTTAGTGAATTGGGCCTTGTCATCTCATGGCTGCGTATTCGGTTAGCTGCTCTCATTGTTGAGCTGTAGTAGTTGGCGCGGTGACCGCTTTGGATATGTCGGCCGCGATATCCGTAACTTCCGCGATCAGCGTCTTGTCGTGTGTATGCGGGGTTGGATTGAAAAAGGCGATGCCGGCCACGGCCGGGTCGCCGATGGCGATTGCGATCTCGTTAGGCTCAATGAGCATGCCTTCCTCGCGAATCGTCGTGATCGAAGCGAATAGCGTCTCGTACTCCGCAGCGGTGAGGCTGTCGCCAAAGCGCTCGCGGATCTCGCTGTCGTCGTGGGTTGCCAGAATGACCCGGCCGATGCAGGAGAGGTGCGCGGGGAAGAGAGTGTGCCCCCCAACTGCTGCGTTGGGTCCCTGCCCCTCGGCACTGTGGTAGACGTAGCCGACCTCGGTGCGCCATACCACCCCCAGGGCTGCGGTGGTTCCACGGGTCTCGCGCATGCGTTTGATGTGGGGCAGGGCACTACCAAGCAGGCCGGACGCATGGAATGCCATCGTCGAGAGCAGGTGAATGCCGGGGCCCGGGATGTAGCGCAGGTCCGGCAGGCGCTGAGCCATACCCAGATGAGCCAGCGTGCCCAGAATGCGACTCGCTTTGGTGCGCTCCACCTGAAGGCGCTCAGCCATGTCATTGCAGCCTATCGGTTCGCGGCTGTCGGTCAGCTCCAACAGGCAGGCAATGGCATTCTCAATGCTCTGGTTGGCCTGGGCCGGCTTCACGGGGATACGGGTCTGCATCGATTCGCCTCCTAAATCACTGTGCTATAATAGCGCATTTAATGTTGACTCAAACTGGAACTCGGTCTACCATTTGGGTCGTGTGCTATAGTAGCACGTGGCGGCGGGGTGTCAAGCCGGTCACGCTGGTGATCGCTACAGCGCCCTGTCGGGGTACTCAATTGGGGGCCGGCTTGGCGTGTAGAGCTCGGACGACATCTGCAGTCACTAACTGGAGGGCGACAACATGAAGACGACGAAGAGAAGGCATCTTGGGCTTGGGGCTTGGATGTTGCTGATCGTGCTGTTCTGCACCGCAGGTGCAAGGGCCGCGACCCTGGCGAAGTACGAATTCACCTCTGGATCGGCATCGAGTACGGGTCCCTACGGGTCGGATATCACTTTTGAAGCGGGGATCAGCGGGGCGGCATTTGTGAACAACAGGCTAGAGGTGGATGGCAGTGATACAGCGGGCGGTGCGCTGGGCGGGACTGACTATACGGATCCCGATGGGGCACGCATTACATCGGCGAACTGGGTGACGTTTTCGGTGACCATACCTGCAGGCATAGACGTTGATCTCCACCGCTTGAACTTCGACTACACCGAGGTTGAGCCCGCAACCTTCCTGCTGGGCGTCTACAGCAGCGAGGGCGGCTTCACTGAGGGAGATCATCTCACAGGTTTCTTCCGTGCAGGCACTCCGGGGGGCACGTTTACCGATCATGTGGGCACCTCGGTGGATCTTTCTGGCGCTGCCTATCAGGATATCGGTGGCCAGACCATCGAGTTTCGCTTCCTTCTGGGCGACGGCAGTGGCGCTACGTCGCGTATTCACGCATTGGACAATATCAGGTTGCGAGGAACCATCACCTCCCCCCGCGGTACGGTCATCTCTATTCAGTAGTCAACCAGGCGGCAGCCATCAGTTTGCGATGGAGCGGAAGTTTGCTCTTGCAGAGGTGCCGCCTTCAGGCGGAAGCTTCATCGTGCAAAAGGAATGGCAGCAGGGAGCGCCCGCCTTCCCTCGCTGGCGGAGCGAGGGAGCGGGCAGGGTTGACGACTACGGCGACGACTACGGATTACGATTGAAACTCGTCTCGCCGTGCACCGTAGTCGTCCGCCGAAAGGGCGGGAAGAGCGAGGAAGAAGGTCCAGGCATGGCTAATCCCCTACATTGGAGTGCGGGGGGACGCGAAGCGACACGCCGCTTTCGCGCGCGCACCGCTTCACCGGAAAGCGGCGCCGCCTTTCGGTCATCGCCGAACTCCGGGAAGTCTCTCTCCTGCATGATTGCATGCATGCTTCTGACGGCCTTCGGTGTGCATGCATCACCCATCGCCTCCGAATCGTTTGGCTATCGGCCCGGTACTCCCCTGACTGATGGCAGGGCCGGCGGCGGCAGCGGCTGGGCAGGAGGCTGGCAATCGGCCGACGGCATGGAAATCTACATGGCCGGGGAACAGGCCAGCCTCTGGTTCGGCAACACACCTGCTTACAACCAGGACGGCACCGGACATATGCGCGGCCGCAGATCTGATTGTGCAATCCGCGACTGGTCCACGCCAGTCGACCTGCAGACCTCTGATCTCTACTTTTCCGCGCTGATCCGCATTTCCGAACCCGATTCGAATTGTCGCCTGGAGTTCTATGACGGATCCGGCGCATCCGGCAATATGCGCATGAATGTCGGGCTGAATGATTACGATGGCGACGGGAATGTGGATCTATTCGTTGATGCAGACGATTCGTCCTACCCGGTCGGAGCGACCAGCAACACGGCTACAATCAGTACTGATGCTACGTATCTGCTAGTCGGCAAACGGGATCGGCACAGTGTTTCGGCGTCGCTGCTTCCCGCTAACGCTGTCGCCCCGCTCGAACCCACCGTCTGGGATGTCACCCAGTCCAACTCATCTGATGCGGTGTTCCAAAGTCTGAAATTTACCGTCAGTACCAATGACGTTCGGTTTGACGAACTGTGCATTGCCACCAACTTTGCCGAGGCCGTCGCTGGACTGCAGGCGGCGGTCGAGACAAATTGGTTTCTCACCTATCCCCTCGACGGCGAAACGGTCTACCAAACCATTCCCTATTTTGAGTGGACCGATGCTGTGCCGCATCCCTATGCCGGAACCTACCACATACAGATAGCCGAGGGGCCAGGGTTCACCGAACTGTTTGACGAAGATACAATTCCTGCCCTTATCAGCTGGTATTCTCCGACGGTGGAGTTTGAGCGGGGCAGCACCTATTATTGGCGCGTTCGCTATGGCGATGAAGCGTGGTCGTCGCCGAATTCATTCTCCATTGGTTTTCCACATGTCATCGATGTGTTGCCATCCGATGGATGGGATGAGATTCAGGCGAAATATGCCCAAACCGCAGCCTTTGGTTATACCAACGCTCAGGCCGCCGAGCTGCGTTTCCCGACAAACCATACCTTTAACCTGGTGCAGAACCCCGTTGACGACTACCTGCTCGACTACCCGGGTGATGGCGGCAATTTCATCATTAACGGCCAGGGCAGCACGCTGATTCTGGAACGTACCCAGCCCTATCACAGTGTGAGCAATACCAGACCCAAGTGCGGGTTCTGGACCCAGCGCCCTGGGCAGTCGGATATTCAGATCCACGACATCGTGATCGACTATCACCCCAATTCGTTGGGGCAGTTCGGCGGGGTTATCACGAATCTCAACAAGAACACCGGCACCTTTACCGTCATGGTGGATACGAATGTCTATGCCAACTTCCATGAAGCATCGACGATTGATCAGGGCACGTTTATGTATGCTGAAAACCAGGGCCGTGTGCAGGACGACACCTGGGTCTATATGAAGCAGACCTGGGCGGAGGCGCGGCAGAACGATACCACGTTCAATTTTACTTTCGACTCCACGCCCGTTGCCGCCCTGAAGGCTGAACTCAACAATGGCGACTACTTCATCAGTTCGCCCGTCCCGGACCGGGGCGGGCAAATGTTCCATCTGGACAGAAACATGTCCGACAACTTTCTGGCGAACAACGTTACCACCAAGGCCTGCCGGGGTATCATGATTCGCGGGATCCCTTATCATGGGCGTTTCGTTAACTGTAACTTCGTTCGTGCGCCCGGGCGTCTGCGTGGCGGCGCCTCCGGTGGTGTCAACCATCAGACCGACTATGGGTGGTACGAAAACGTACGCTTTGAGTACATGCGTGATGACTCGTTCCATAACGGCGGCACTGGGGCAGAGTCGGCCAGCCCCGGCGAGATCGTGTTCCGCAACAACGAAGTGGTTGGCGGCTACCGCGCCTCAATCTGGGGGCAGATGGATCGGCAGTGGATCGCCGATAACATCGTCCGTCATGCGGGTGGTAACGCGATCTTCATCGGCAGGTCGGGCACCAGCAATACCGAAAACGATCAGATGGATGTCGGTCTGATTGAGAACAATCAGCTGTTTGGGGTGCGTGGCGGGTTCGTTTCCGGGGCTCACACCACGGCTGAGCCCGACCCGGTCACGGGGATGTTCAATCAGTATCTCACCATCCGTAACAACAGCATCTGCGACACCACAAAGGATCAAGCCTTTGAGTTGGCGTATCTCAAGAACTGCATCGTCGAAAGCAATCGTGTCTGCAGCACCATTTCCGGGTGGTCCGCCTTTTCAGATCCGGCGCTCCAGATTGGGTTCCATTTCGATAATAGCAGGGATATCACCGGTGCAGGGAACTCGATTTCCGACAAGCGACTCGATCTAGCCGGTCTGGCCGTGATCGAATCCTCTTGCAGGGGGATTACCGTTGAAGTCATTGACAACCGGTTTCCTCCATCTCCGTCGGACTACACCCGCCAGTACGCCCCTGTTGCCGACGCCTATGTCCGTGACGGAGCGCCAACCAGAAACTATGGAACCACTACATATCTGCGCAGTAAGCATGATCCCGGCGGGAACTTTTCCCGTTGGTCCTATCTGCGGTTTGAGTCGCCGGACGTGCGCGGTATTCTGCAGCGCGTCACGCTGCGTCTCAAGGTGGTCGATCTGACCGCCAGTGGTGACACGCGCACCGTGCATCAGGTGAACGACAGTTGGGGCGAGACGTCGATCACGTGGAGCAACCGACCCGCGCTGGGGATAGAGCTTGCCTCTTCATCTCAGGGCACGGTCGGGGAGTGGCTGGAGTTCGACCTGACGGATCACTTTGACCCCGGGGAGGCCCCGCCATCATTTGCTGTTGTCTCTGATGGAGGAGAACTGATCAGTTTTGGATCGCGTGAAACAGGTTCCGATGCGCCGCAGCTTGTGGTGCTGACAAGCTGGGACTATGCCAGATGGGCGAGCGAGCACGGCTTGGCGCAGGGGCCTGACGGAGACGACGACTCCGACGGGATGATTAATCTGGCCGAATACGCCTTTGTCGGCACCCCGACGAACGAGCTGGACAGGGGCATCGCGCCAGGTTCTGCGGTGACAGAGGTGGGCGGCACTAACTGGTTTCACTACGTGTACCCTCAGCGGACGGCTACCAACTCAGGTCTCCGCTATGTGGTCGAATGGACCAAGAACCTTGCTTCCAATGATTGGCACGAAGTTGCGGTCGCCCCCGTTGTTTCTTCCAATAGTTGGGAAATGGTCACCAATCTGTTTCCAATGATTGAGAAGGATCAGCAGTTCTTTCGGCTGAAGGTTGAGCTGCAGTAACGCGAGATGAGATGAGGCATTGCGCCGGTCGCCTGGCGTGGGAGCACGACATGATGAACAGGGCGATGCGCGCACATCGATTATTGAAGAAACGGCTTTGGCTGTCGCCGAACGTTGGAACGTGTCTCTCCCGCATGGTTGCCTGCATGCTTCTGACGGCTTTCGACGTGCATTCATCTGTTTACGAAGTGGATCAGCCGGCAACCGCCGACACCAACCAGTGGACGTATACGGTCGGCGAAGCGGGCGACTACCAGATCGGCCTGGCATGGGTGGAAACGCAGTCGGGCGGCGACGTGGCCGTGGAGATTTTCAAAAACGGACTGGAACGCATCAAGGCGCTCTATGCCCCGGCCGGCGAGGTGACCCGTTTCGAGATGCGTATCGAAGAGCTGTATCCGGGCGATGAGATCACCGTCAAACTGACGCCGAACGGCTCGACGTATCGGGTGGGATATCAGATCGCCTTCGGCACGCCGACCTTTGACGGTTTGCCGGTGTTTGACGTGGCGACCTATGGTGCGGTGGGTGATGGGGTGACCGACGACATGGCCGCTATCCGCGCCGCTGTTGCCGATGCCCGAAACGCGGGCGGGGGTATTGTCCGGCTCGACGGCAGCAAGACCTACCGCTCCATTGGGTTGACGGACCTGACAGTCGAACGACTGTTTGATCTCAACGGCGCGCATGACCTGAAGATTGAGGGCAACGGTGCGACCATTCTGCTGCATCCGCCGGACAGCCTGGCGAGCCTGCACGATTGCGAGAATATGCAGATTGACGGCCTGAGAATCGATTATGATCCGATCCCGTACTATCAGGGCACCATCACGGATATCAATGTGGCGAACATGACCATCGACATCGATGTTCCGGAGCGCTACCCGATACCCGAGGTCGGTGCAGTTTCGAATCAGGTCCAAACGGGGCTTGGCCCGTTTTTCGGGCGCTCCTTTACTCCGGATTATCCCGGTGCGCGCAGCGGGCGCGGTCAAAATATTTATGTGGAATCCACGGCGCAGATCGGCGGTGACCCGCGCAAGATCCGTATTCAGGTGCCGGACTTTGAGAACGGGGCATCGATGCTTCCGCGCGTGCAGGATGCCTACGACAACAACGCCACCGAATTTGTCGTGCCGCACCTCCTCTACGGCCATCGCAACGGCGCAACTTACATCCATAGCTGTTCGCGGGTGAAGCTGAGCAATCTGCATTATGTCCGCATGGCGTATTTCTGGCTGAACATACAGCACAATACCGGCCCGATTACGCTCTCTAACGTCGATCTCAAAATGACGGCGCCTGAAACCGAGCTGCTGGCCAGCTGGCGCGACGGCATGCACATAAAGAACGGGCGCTGGGGCATTCTGATCGAGAATGGGGACTGGGACGGCGCCGCGCAGTATGACGACACCTTTGCGATCTATACCCGGCGGCAAGTGGTCGTTTCCGTGGCAGGGAATAAGGTCACGCTGACGCCTTCGGTATACGACCGCGAGAGCTGGCTATGGCAGGCGGGGGACTGGGCCAGCTTCTGGTCAGCGGACCAGGAAACCCTTCGCGGGATGGCACGTGTCGTGAGTGTGAAAGACCTGACAGCACCCGACTATGAGGTGACCTTCGAGTTGGTGGCTGCCGGAGTGTCGGCAAACGATGTGGTGCTGCACGAGGAGAGTCTCAATCGTGGCACGCTGGTTCGCCATTGCAGCACCAGCGACATCGGCACCGAAACCGCCTCGACACGCCTGCGGGGCACCAATATGCGGTTCGAAAACAATCATTTTGACGATTTCAGTTTTCGGCTGGAGTTTGGCAGCACATACGGAACACCGCGCGCGCGCGATGTCGTCGTCGAGGATACCTATTTGAGTTCGCCGGAAGGTTCGCTGGTGCTTGACCGGCCGCTGGGGGTTCTCTTTAGAAACTGCGTTATCGACGGACTGGAAGCGCAGGTTCGTCAGGGGGCCGACAACGTCTATTTTGACGGCGTCGTGTGGAGCAACATGACAGGCAATATCATGGATGTGGTCAGCGACAGCCATGTCTGGATATTCGGAAACACAACCCGCAACGGCAGCGCATCCGGGCTTTCCGGCCATGTTTCCAAAGACGGCTCTTCAACGGTTTCCTACGCGGCACCCGCCGGCTATCCTGATCCCGTTCCGCCCGGCCCATCGGACTTCAGTCATACGCTGGAACCTGTCGCCGATTCCTATGTCCGTGACGGCGCTGCCAGCGCAAACTATGGAACTGAAGAGCACCTGCGCTGCAAATATGATTCGGGAGGCATCTTCACCCGCCAGTCCTACCTGCGGTTCGATCTGTCGGATGTGCACGGCACGGTTGAAAGCGCCGTGCTGCGCCTCAAGGTGGTCAGTGTAAACGGCAGCGGCGACACTCACACGGCGCATGGGGTCGATGATGACAGCTGGGGCGAGAACACCATGACGTGGAGCAACCGCCCGGCGCTCGGCGCGCCGCTCGCGTCCGCGGCCCACGGCGGGGTTGGCGACTGGGTGGAATTTGATGTCACCGATGCGGTCGACACGAGTGACGACCTGTTCTCGGTTGCCCTGGTTGCGGATGGTTCCGTGCTGGTTGGCTACGGCTCCCGCGAGTCGATCAGCAATGCGCCGCAACTGGCGGTGCAAGCCTCGTGGAGCTATGGCGCATGGTCGAACCTCTATCAGCTGTCGCAGGGACCGGACGGTGATGATGATCTCGACGGGGTCAGCAATATCGATGAGTATGCCTTCGGCGGGAATCCGACCAACGAGCTCGATACGGGCAATGCGTTGGAGTTTGCGCTGACCGGCGACAATGCGGTGCTTGTTCATGCGGAGCGTACCGCAGCCGACTCCGGCCTGCTGTACACCGTTGAATCCACCGAGAATCTGGTTTCCAATATTTGGGCACAGGTCGATCCGGGTCCCGCTGTTTTTTCCAATGGTTGGAAAACGGTCACCCACTCATTTCCAACCATTGGAATAGATCAGCAGTTCTTTCGGCTGAAGGTTGAGCTGCAGTAACGCGAGATGAGATGAAGCATTGCGCCAGTCGCCTGGCGCGGGAGCCGTGCGACGCTTCATAAGATCGAAAAGGGGGAGCCTACGGTTGCCATGGGGAGCTACTTCATGGTGCTCAACGTGCTGGGGCTGGAAGAGGAGATCGAGCAGCTTGCGGCAGATGATGAGTTCGGCCGGAGGCTTCAGGATCTGGGCATGAAGACTGCAAGACGTGCCCCAAAGCGAAAGTCCGATTCATGAGTGACCCCTCTGCATTCCCAGTCATCCGGATGTGTTGTCGGGATTGCCGAGGTCGATCAGGGCCACAGCGGGATCCGCGCCAAAGGCATCATGGGCCTGTGCTGTGAAGCCGCTTCGGCTCAGCATGACATATCGGTCGGCATCCGTCTTGGCCTGGAGTGCCCGGACTTCCCTGACGCCACAGGCCTTGTTTCGCCACTTCAGCTCGAACGCCCAACGCTTTCCGCGCGGCGTTGTCGCCAATAGATCGACTTCGCCGCGGTCGGTGTGGGTGTTCTTCTCCATCGTTCGGAATCGAGGTATCTTCATTCCCCACAGCTGTTTTCCCTGGGCACCGGCAACGTGGTAGTAGATCTCAAACTCTTTGGTCCGGCCCAGCTCCGAGGACGTTCGGTTATAGGCCTCCATGAGCCTGGCCACTTGCGACCGGAGGAACGTATTGCGCTCATACTCGTACTGCTCCAAGCCAAGATAGCGGTAGCGCAGGAAATACTTGAAAGGCACGACGCGGAACGTATACCGCCTTTCGTGACATTGAATCAGATCAACTCGGATAAGTTCCTTCAAGGCGGCGTGGACCTCCTCCAGGCTCTTGCCCAGTTCGGCGGAAATCGCCGGAGCCGAAAGGGCTTCCTCGGCGAGGCACATGATCTTGAGCGTCTCCTTCAGAACGCCTTCGCCTCGGGCCAGCTTCAGAGACTGGTCAAGCAGGTAGCTGAAATAGTTGTAGATCACACCCGAAGAATCAAAGACTTGTTCCTTGAATATTTCGTCAATCGGTCGCTCGCGAAGACGGTACTCCCGTGCAAAGACGGAGAGCAGATAGGGGTTCCCATAGGTGTGCGTGTAGAGCTGCCTTTTAACCTCGACGGAAACGCTTCCGAGCCGATCCGTCACAAGCTCAAACGATGCTTCTCGCGTCAACTCGCTGATCTGAATAACGGAAAAATGGCTGAAGAGATACTTGCTTTCGTCCGACAACCAGTTCTTCATGATCGTCGGGAAACTGCCGCTGATCAAGAAGAACACGTTCTCCAATTCCTGCAGGTTGGCACGAAAAAGCGCATCCATGCTGTCTATCCCGCGGAAACGCTCCAGCCCGAGGATATCCTGGAACTCGTCCAGCGCCACGACCCATTTCGCATCAGGAAGCTCCCGGAACACTGTGAACGCCGCATTCAGCATAGCCGCGTTGTCGCCTGACGCCAGCGTCACGCGCTGAAACCGGTCGACGGCTCGGATCAGGTTCTCGCCCCCGACCTGCAACCCGAGGTCGAGAAACTCCTCGCTCCTGGAGTGGGCCGCGGCCTGGAGCGCGGCACGGACCATTGACTGCGCGAAGTCCCGCGGCGAATTCGCCGACTTCGACAGATCCAGGTAGACCCTGTGCGCCGTTTGCGGTTCTACGGCGTGATCCAGGAAGCGCTTGATCAGAAACGTCTTCCCTGTACGTCGCAAGCCGAGCAGGGCCAAGTGACAGGTATTATCCCATTCGCCCTTCTGGAACAGCTCCAACTGTGCACGCAGCCTCTGGATCTCTACCGTTCGATTGATGAATCGCATACCGACCTCCACGTTCACGCATCTAAGTCATCTGTGTTATAAGTCGTATGTGTTAGAAATGCAAACAGTTTCCAGGGCGATACACCGCGCCTAGAGCGTCACGATATCTTCTGGAGGGGTATACGTACCACCTGACACATCGCTGTCATGATAGACGTTTTCTCCTCAGATTCGCAGAGGAACGAGAGGAGTATGTTGAGAGGATCAAGAAGGAGTTATGGCAACGTACTCGTTTCGAGGAAGAATGTGTCACGCAAGAAGATCAATCGCGGGCATGGGTCGTGCGAGAGGCGCCTGTCGCTTTCACAGCTGATTCGGAATCAAGATCGGCACTCTAAGCGCTAATTGTTGGCGAATACATGCCGGATGGGCCTATATTTACTGGGAAAAGCGTGGCGAAGCCACGAAGGTCATCCCTTGAGGTAGCATCATGAACCCAAGAGTGGAAAGCGTTACGACAACAAACGACTACAAGCTCAAGCTTGTGTTCGCCAACGGTGAGACGGGAGTGTTTGACTGCACTCATCTGCTGGATTTCGGTGTGTTCGAGGAGCTCCGCGATCTCAACTACTTCAACCGGGCAAGAGTCGAGTATGGCACCGTGACCTGGCCTCACGAACAGGACATCTGTCCAGATACCCTTTACCTTGACTCCAAGCGGCACTCGCAGGCGCCAGAACGAGAATTGAGCGCCACTTCGGAGTAGCCACGCTACTTTTCCCTGAGGTCAACTCCTTACTCGCATACGGCTCGTTGTTGGTGCGGGGGAGCGTGTGAGGTATGTAGTCTCGCCTTCAGGCGGAAGCTTCATCGTGCAAAAGGAATCGCCCTTGACGATCGCTTGCGGGTGCGGCATATTTCCATGATCAAACGATTGATCAGGGGTTGTTCGTATGGTGAAGCCTACGCTTAAGTCGATTGCGCAGACAGTTGGAGTCTCGCCTTCCGCGGTGTCGCGCGTGTTGAATGACCGCATGGGGAATACGCGGGTCAGCGAGGAGACGGTTGACCGGATCAAGGCCGTGGCAGGTGAGCTTGGTTATGTTCCCAATCCCGTGGCGGCCAGCCTGCGCAAAGGCAAGACCGACAGCATCGGCCTGATTCTCACCACGACCGCCAATCCGTTTTTCACCGACATGCTGCACACCTTTGAAGAGGTGGCCACGGCTAGTAGCCACTCGGTTCTGTTCAATGTCTCGCAGAACGAGATCGAGAGCGAGCTTGCCTGCGTGCGGCGCATGTTGAGCTACTACGTGTCAGGCGTCATCATGACCCCCCATATCGATGCGTCGCAGGCTGCCGTACAGGGAATGGTTGAGAGGGAGAATATCCAGGCGCCGATCGTGTTCGTCAGTCAGACGGCTGAGATCGGCAACTACGTGCGTTGCGACCTGGTCGAGTCGTATGCCCGGGCGACGCAGGAATTGATAGGCCGAGGCTATACGAAGATCGGCTTTCTCGGGTCTACTCCCGCCGGCGGAAGGCACGAGGGGCTCTTTCGGGCACTTCGAGAGAACGACCTCTCCTGCGACTACCGCATGCCGTGTCGCTTCACATCGGCTGACGGGGAATTCGGCAGCGCGTACAAGGGGGTCCGTGCCTATCTCGAAAGCGTTGGCCCGCTCGCTGAAATCTACTTCGCTTACAGCGATCTGGTGGCCCAAGGCATGTTCCGCGCCTTCAGCGAGAAGGGGCTGCGCGTGCCGGATGATGTGGCACTGGTGACGACCGACAATTCGGTCCTGGCCCGGACCAACAGTGTGCCGCTGACCAGTATTGCCTACCCGGCCGAAGAGATTGCCCGCCTGGCTATCGAGGCGGTGCTTGAGAATCGTGAGATCCAGAAAACCCTGATCGCGCCGGTCGCCTGGCGCGGGAGTACGAAGTGAACAAGGTATACGGGATACGGGGGGCGCGCCCTGAAAGGGCATAACATACCAGCCCAGGGCAACGCCCTGGTTATACTTGGAGTGCGGTGGCAGAGTCCGAAGCGAGCTTGCGAG
>CAZCDU010000125.1:0-12678 GCA_964497125.1 uncultured Victivallales bacterium
CCCAGCGATGCGGCAGGCCGCGCGTGAACACAACCGTTCCTAGGGACAGACCCGCTTTCTTCTTAAGAAAAGAATGAAGGCCATGGACAAAACATTTTTGACACAATGATTGTTGAAGCAGACAACTCAAAAGGAGTGTAGAGAACGAGAAGGATGCTGAAGCCAAGCCAAAAGGGACGAATCAAATCATGATCAAACAATTTCTACTGCTATTTTTACTACTGGCGGTCACGGCACAGGGCGCTGGGGAAACCTTGCATCCTCTGTTTACGGATAATGCTGTCTTGCAGAGAGGTGTACCGCTTCCCGTAATGGGAACCGCCGAGGATGGCAAGATCACCGTGTCACTTGCCGGAAAAACGCTCACCACCACTGCAAAAGGCGGCACGTGGCGAGTGGTCTTTGAACCGATGAAGGCGGGCGGGCCTCACATGCTCACCGTGAAGGGCAAGAACACCTCTACGGTAAAAAATATCCTAATCGGTGATGTCTGGATCTGTACCGGCCAATCCAATATGGCCAGCCCCCTGGGTGGTTATGTGAAACGTTACCCCAAGATATTGGAGGGACACCCGGGGAATTACACCAACAATAATATCCGCCTTATCAAGTTAAAGATCGAGGCGACTGATACAGTGCAAAAGACGCCAACTCTGGATAATAAATTTCAGACGTGGAAGTCATGCTCCCCTGAAGTGGCTATGAACTTCTCAGCTACCGGATACTTTTTCGGCAAGAACCTGCATCCCCATGTCCAGGTTCCCATCGGCTTGATTCAGACTTGTATGGGAGGAACCCCGGCCGAAGCCTGGACTCCCAGGGAGGTGCTTGAGGGCAATCCCCGATATAATGATATTCAAGAATACTGGGCAAAGCTCAAAAAGAACTTCCCAAAGGCTAATGCCGAGTATCTCAAGAGGCTGGAAAAGTGGAAGACGGAGAATATCCCCGAGGGCAAGACCTTTAAAGACCTCCCGGCCAAAGTGCGCCGAAAGATGCCAAGGTCACCCCTCGAGCCAACATCCAAAAAGCGTCCATCTCGTCTCTACAACGCCATGATCGCCCCCATTCACGCCTTCCCCATTAAAGGAGCTATCTGGTATCAGGGCGAAGGCAATACAAGGGGCGTTGACGCTTTAGAGAACGATCGTGTCGCGCAGTATCAGTTCCTGCTGCCAGATATGATTAAGAGCTGGCGGCAGAAGTGGGGCGTGGACAATTTCCCCTTCTACTGGGTGCAGCTGGCTCCTTTTCATAAGATCTCTTCCACCCCCGAGGATACTCCCTGGGCACGGATGCGCGAGGTGATGGACGAGATTCAGAAGACCGTACCCAATGGCGGTATGGCTTGCATCATCGACGGCGGCAGCCAGAAGGATATTCACCCGCCTTATAAGGAGTTTGCCGGCTCCCGGCTCGCACTCCTGGCCCGCAAGCATACCTACGGTCAGGATGTCATCGCCTCCGGCCCGACTCTGAAGACCAGCAAGGTCGTCGGATCGAAGATGACCCTTACCTTCGACAACGTCGGTGATGGCCTTATGAAGAAGGCGCTCTCCCTCGATAACGATGCGGTCAAGGTGAGCGGAGACACTCTTGTAGGATTCACCGTCGCCGGTAAGGACGGCGCATTTACCAACGCCAAGGCTAAGATAACAGGCAAAGCGACGGTGGAGGTTTGGGCCGACGGGGTGGCTGCCCCAACAGCGGTGCGCTACGCCTGGGCCAATTTCCCCCTGGCCAACCTCTACAACAGTGCAGACCTCCCCACCGGCCCCTTCAGGACAGGCAAGGAGCTGAAGCAATGACGAACAGGAGGACTTGCCTCATGATGAAACAATGTGTATTACTACTGTCAATTCTGGCGGTTACAGCACATGGCGCTGAAGAGAAGCGCAAGAACGTGTTGCTGTTTATTTCGGACGACCAGGGCTATTGCGAACTGGGGAGTTTTCTGAAATTTGCCGACCCGGATACTTTGCAGCCAAAGGGCAAAGATATTCTGAAAGGGATGCTTAAGACCAAAGGTGGTCGAGAGGCGGTGCAGGTCTGCTTCGATGCCGTAAAGAAGGCGACGCCGAATCTAGACCGCATTGCGGCAAAAGGGGTGCGGTTCACCAACTTCTATGCAGCGCCCACCTGCGGGCCGTCACGCGCTGCGTTGATGTCCGCCAAATATCCGCAGCGCTTCGGCGCCTATTCCAACACCGAACTGAGCGATGGTGCAGGCGTGCCGCCGTCCGTCGGCTTTCCGGTGAAAGCATTTGCCGACGCGGGCTATCGCACCGGCATTTTTGGCAAGTGGCATCTTGGGCGGGATGCGGGGCAGCACCCCAACGACAGGGGATTCGATACCTATTTCGGTTATGACAGAGCTCACACCGACAAATATGATTCCCCGCATCTCTTCCGGAACAAGAAGAAGGCAAAGGCCGAAGGGTGGCTCTGCGACCAGATGACAACCGAGGCTCTCGGCTTTCTGGATCAGTGCGACAAGGAGAAGCAGCCCTTCTTTATCTTCTTCTCTCTCTGCGAACCCAAACCCCCGAGCCCGGCCCCGCCGAAGAAATATATGGATGCCATCAACTCCGGATCCTTCGTGGTGGATTCCCATTTCGGCAGCATCTATGGCATGGATTATAATGTCGGGCGGATTCTCGATAAGATCAAGGCGATGGGTGCGGATGAAGACACCATGATCCTTTTTGCGTCGGACAACGGCCTCAATAACGGGGTCTGGCGGGAGACACCCGATTACCGGAAGAAGAACAATCAAAAGCCGACGGGCAAACCGCCATGGCCGCGGGTTCCGATTCCCGGGAACGGCCCGCTGCGTGGCGGGAAATGGTGTGCGTGGGAGGGCGGCGTTCGTACCCCGATGTTTTCCTATACCCCCGGCGGGAACTCCGGCCAGAGCGGATCCCTGCAGCACATGATTGATTTGATGCCGACAGCTCTGGATTACGCAGGAGTCAAACCCGACGTTCCCATGGACGGAAAAAGCTTCCTGGCGCAACTGGTCGGGAAATCGGGCGGAGACAAAGACCGCATGCTTTTCTGGGCTCATCTGGACGCCATCCCGATGGCGGTTGAAGATCATCCGGAACTACAGAAGGTGGAGGCGGAGTTTAAGTCGGTGAAAAAGCGGAAGCAGATTGATTATTTTGCCTCGTGGTATGTGCGAACCGGTAAGTGGAAGCTGATTGGCTGGAACGACGATGCGCCGCTGTTGTTTGATATTTCAAAAGATCCGGGCGAATACAAAAACCTAGCCACTCAGAACCCCGAGCAGGTCAGCAATCTGCGCCGGGAGTTTTTAAAATGGATGGAAGGCAATAAAGAGCCGTACGTCGGCAAAAAAGAAATCTGGCAGCGGATGTTGGATTAGGGGATGAACCACGGAATACACAGAATACACGGAAGGAAACCCACCCGTTCCGGCTCCGTGTATTCTGTGTGTTCCGTGGTAAAAAATGAATCTGTAGAGGCTACTTAGGAGTAACTGTTTTGGAAAATGTGAAATGGATGGTTGTTGGATTAATGCTCGCTGGAGCGGTTGTCGCGAAGCCTTCTGTGGATGGAACGTCACGGTCCTCTGTGGGTGGAGCGTCACGCTCCCCCAATATTCTGCTGATTTCACTGGATGATGTGGGCTATGCCCAGCTGAGTTGCTACAACCCGGAGCAGGTTGAAACACCGAACATTGATCAGGTCGCGGCCAACGGGGTCCGCTTTACGCAGGCCTATGCCACAGCGCCGCATTGCTCGCCGTCGCGGGCGGGAGCGATGACCGGCCGCTACCAGACGCGCTTCGGCCATGAGGACAACCATATGGGGCCGGGCGGCGGCATGCCGCTTTCCGAAACGACCATTGCCCAACGCCTCAAGCCGCTTGGATACGACACCGCCATTTGCGGCAAGTGGCACCTCGGCGGAAAGCGCGAAGCCCTGCCGATCGCCCGCGGCTTCGATGACGGCTACGGGTGTTCCGGAAACCCCGGTTCGTTTTTTACGCCCGGCGGCATCTATGATTCCCGCGTTTCCCGCGAAGTCATTAAACGGGAATATTCCGACGACTATTACATGACCGACGACCTGGGCGACTGGTCCGTGGAATGGCTCAAGCGCGAACGAACCAACCCTTGGTTTCTCTACCTCGCATTCACCGCCATTCACTCCCCCTTTGATGTAACGGAAGAATATCTCGACCGGTTTGCCCACGTTGAAAACGAGGACGAACGCTTGCTGATCGCCATGCTGGCCGCCGCCGACGATGCGATTGGCCGCGTCATGGATTCGCTCAAAAAGACCGGGCAGCTCGACAATACGCTGGTCTTTCTCATTTCAGACAATGGTTCATTCAAGTTCCCGTCGGGGAAAAACAACCATCCGCTGAGCGGCCTGAAGCGCGGCATGTGGGAGGGCGGACTCCGTCCTCCGTTCATCATGAGCTGGCCCGGAAAACTCCCGGCCGGAGAAGTGGTTGATACCGTCATTTCCCAACTCGACATCCTGCCGACCGCCGTTGTGGCCGGTGGCGGAACCATCGACCCTGCCTGGGAGCTCGACGGGGTCGACCTGATGCCGTTTTTAACCGGTAAGGCCAAAGGCGTTCCGCACGAAGCCCTGTGCTGGCGCTTTGAAGGAAAGTGGGCCGTGCGCTCCGGCGACTGGAAACTGATGATCGACCGAGCGGATCGCAAAGCCGCCCGCTTGTTTAATCTGGCGGAAGACATCGGCGAGAAAAAGGATCTGGCCTCGGCCTACCCCGAACGCGTTCAAAGGCTTCAGAAGATCTGGGACAGCTGGAACGCGGAACAGATGCCCCCGCGCCCCGGGTTCGGGAGAGAAAAGGATGGGGTCTGGCAGTGGGGTGTGAAATAGAATGAAAATGTTTTGTTTGTTGATGTTGTTGGCTGCTGGCGTGTCTGCGCAGACGGTTTTGACTGCGGGCGCGGGTTCGCGTCCAAATGTGCTCCTGTTTCTGACCGATGATCTGGACTTTGATGAGGTCAATTTTTACGACAACGAGAGCTTCCCGTGCCACACCGGGATGAAAGCCAGGGGGGGGTATGACGGCAAGCCCGATCAGGGCGACTATTTCGAGAATCCGCGCATGCTCATGCCGAACATCGACCAGTTTGCTTCCGATGGGCTGGTTTTTGATCGGTTCTATGTGAGCTCGGCGGTTTGCATGCCGAGCCGATATACCTTCATGACCGGCCGGCTCGCGAGCCGCAACCCGGTTTTACGAAACGAGGAAATGGCCAATGTGCGGAACGGCCGGGTGAGGCTGGATAGTGTGGAAAGCAATCTGCCGAAAGCGTTGCAGGCGGCGGGCTACCGCACGGGCATCGTCGGGAAGTGGCATCTGGGTCATGAGGTCGCCGAGGGCACGGAAAATCTGCGCGAACTTGATTATACCGCCCCGGGCGCGAACGCAAAACTGACGGAGCGCATGCGGAAGATAAGCGAAAACTTCAAGGCGTACGGGTTCGATTTTGCCGAGAGCATTTTTCTTGGGAATCCCGGATCGGACGCCGTGCCCAAAGCAGTCTGCAGTGAAAATCTCGAATGGGTTACGCAGGGCGCGCTCAACTTTCTCGACGGGCAGCAGAAGGGCGGAAAACCGTTTTATCTCTATCTCTCCATTCAGAATCCGCACAACCAGTTTTACGATTCGAAAGTCCGCAGTCGCGGGACGGATCCAACACCCTGGTTGCACAAGGATCCCAAAAACACGCCGGGCGGCGTGATGGATCATGAGCCAACCTCCATGCCCAGCCGTCCGGATGTGATGCGCCGGGTTGCGGAAGCGGGACTCCCGCCCGAAAACGCGCAGGCCACTCGCATCGACGACAGTTTCGGCGCAGTAATGAAGAAGCTGAAAGAGCGGGGACTGCTCGACAACACCATCGTCATTTTAACCACCGACCACCAGAGCCGCGGCAAGAAGACGGTCTCCGAGAGCAATCGCGTTCTTTTTGTCCTGTACTGGAAAGGACACATTCAAGCCGGGCGGACCGATGCTATCTGTTCGACGCCGGATCTGATCAAAACGATTCTCGACTGGGCGCAGGTCAGCGATGCTCCGGAAGATGTCGGCATGGACGGGGTGAGCATGGCGAAACTCGTTGCAGACCCGGTTGCAAATCCGGTGGTGCGCGATTCGATTCTGCTCGAATGCCAGTATCCGAGGGCCGTCGTAACGCCGAGCTGGAAATATATCGCCGCGCGCGCCCCCGACGAAGTGGTTAAGCGGATGGAAGCAGATGCCATTCGTGCCGAGAAAGAGGGCACCCGTCGCCGGGTCAGTTGGGCCGGAGAGGATAATGCCAAGCAGAAATTCAGCAAAGGGGTGAAGAACGACAGCGACCGCGACTTCCCCGGCTATTTTGATCCCGATCAGCTCTATGATCTGGAAAGAGACCCGTTTGAACAGAACAACCTTGTGAATAATCCTGAATACAAAACGGTGCTGGCGGAAATGAAAGAGACGATGGAATCCTATCTCGTCACCATGCCGCAGGAGTTCGGTGAATTTACAGAAGGCCGGATGTCGGCGGGGCAGACATTGAAAGAAATCATGCTCGAACAAGTGCGGAAAGATGCGACCACGCTAACACCAAAACATTTGAGGGAATAGCCATGAAGCCGCCCACCATAGAGAAGAGGGGAACTTACCACAGGGACACTCAGAGAGATTGGGTACGGAAGCGCTGCCCGCCGACCACGCCCCTGGCGTGGCAAGCCTTGTGCTTGCCACGCTGCAAGCGTGGTCGGTGGAAGCAAACGTTGAATGCAAGGAAGACGCCGCATATCTCAACTTCCTTCACCCGTGATACAAGATCACGGGGATTGAACACCAACTCCGAGATGCTGAACGGCAAAGTACTGAGTTGGGTTCTGTCTGCAATTATGCTGATCGGCGCATCTCTCCATGCCGGTGAGCCAGGAACGCCGAAGAACTTTGTCGTCATCTTTGCCGATGATTTCGGGTATGGGGATATGGGCTGCTATCGCGAACTCTTCCAGGGCGGTGACGAGATCAGCCTGGCGCCTCAATTCACGCCCAACCTGGATCGGCTTGGGCGGGACGGCGTCCGTTTCATGCAGGCTTACACCTGCAGTTGGTGCGCACCGTCGCGCCAAAACCTGCTGTCGGGGCGCTGGTGCAACCGGGCCGACAACATTACCCGTCCGTGGATTGGGAAACAGTTGCGGGATCTTGGCTACAGCACCTGCTTTGTCGGTAAGTCGCACGGCGCCAACTCCAGTGCGAAGGTGCTGAACGCGGACCCCGCAACCGCGGAGTACAACGATGGCTTCTTCTTCTGCAACGGCATGCGCAAGTTTTATCTACGCCCGGGCGAGACCTTTCCGCGTCGAGTCGACTTTGAGTCCCAGCCTTTTGTCGCCAAGGGCGGGGAGTATATCACTGACGTCTTCACCGATTTTGGCGCTGACTTCATCAAACGCTCGGCCAAGGCCGAAAAGCCGTTCTTTCTCTACCTCGCCTACAACGCGCCGCATTCCCCGCTGGACGGCAAGCTGGCGGACTTGCAGCGGATGTTTCCGGGCGAGTTCGACGGTATCGCGGAAGCCGACTGGCGCGAGCTGCTGAATGCATCGAGCGCGCGTCATTTCGAGCCCGAGCCGACCAAGCGCCTGACCGGCGCGCGCAAGCCCGCTCCCGGTTGGTCGGCCAAGACCTCCCCGGCGTATCAACGGATGAAGAAGCTGGGGCGCGAGCGTTTCATCAAGACCAACTTCGCCGCGCTCGTGTACGGGATGGACCGTGGCGTGGGCAAGCTGATGCGGACGCTCGAAGAAGCCGGCGTCGACGACGATACGCTGGTCATCTTCACCAGCGATAACGGCAGCATCATGGGCTCCAACTATCCGCTCACCGGTCTGAAGTCCAGCCACTTCGAGGGCGGGGTACGCGTACCGATGATCGTCTGGTCGAAGTCCCTCGCCGACTCGCCTGCGCAGGGTCGCATCGTCGAGGAAATCACGCCGACCACGGATATCGCCGCCACCCTTGTGGGCATGGCGACGAATACGGACACACCCGACTTCCCCTTTGACGGCATCAGCCTCTGGCCTTACCTCGCCAAAAACGCTCCCATTCCCGACGATCAGGTCTTCTACTTCGCCTCTGACACCAGCCAGTTCTACAAGGCTCACGGGGTATACCGTCGCGAATCGATGTTGAGACCGCTGTCGGAGAAGGAGCGTGGACACTTGGCAGGCCTGTTCGGCGGGACGGATATGAACGAACGGATCTTCAACGCCGTCTACATCAAAGGCAAAGAGAAGATCGTCTACTGGTCTAAACGGGACGGCTCCGCTCGTGGAGCGATCTACAAAGAACTGCCCACCGAAGCCCGATCCCTCGCAACGCCGACAGAGCCTTTCAAAGAGGAACTGGTCGTCGACGGCAAGTTCCCGGCAAGCGAAGCCGGTAAAGAGTTGTGGAAGGAGTTCGTCGACTACACCATGGCCCGTGGTCCGGATGAACTGATGCACGCCGCGGTTTTCAAGGGCACGGACAACACGAAGGAAAAGCGCGCACAGGAGTATGTGCCAGGCGCTGACGAGGATTAGACCATGAATAGACGCGACTTCCTCAAGACCGGGACGATGGCGTTTTCGCTGAGCGCAACCGGCGGTTGGGCGTTCGATTTCACGCCCGACAATGATTTCGGCAACGAATACAACAACCTGATTCCCTTCCGCAAAAAGCCACGGAATATCAAAGAGGAAGTGGCTGGGTTTCTCTGGGCGGACGCGGCGGATTTTCAGACGTATGGCGGCTGGGCACTCGATACCCAGTTCACAGGTTTCATGGGATCTTCCTATCTGTTGTCACACGGCGGGAAGGTCGTAAAGGATGCCAAGTTGACGATAAAGGGCGTCAAGGCAGGGAAATATCGTCTGTGGGTCCGCAGTAAGAACTGGATCCCCAAGCATTCACCCGGGACGTTCGGCATCAGCGTCAACAAGAAAGACAGCGGCAAAGTCTTCGGGGCACAGAAGGAGAAAGGCTGGACGTGGCAGGACGGCGGCGTGCATGAACTGGCCGGTACGACTACGCTGATGTTGCAAGACAAGAGCGGCATGTTCGGGCGCTGCTCTTCCGTGATTCTTACGCGTGACCTTTCCTATAAACCGCCAAAGGCATTGCAGGCCTTCAAGGACGAGCGTGCTCGACTGAGCGGCGTTTCGAATGCGGTCAAGCGGGGGAAGAATTACGACGTCATTGTGGTGGGCGCCGGGCCGGCGGGCGTGCCGGCGGCCCTTGCAGCGGCGCGCAGCGGCGCCCGGACGGCGCTGATTTCCAATCGCCCAGTGCTGGGAGGGAATGCGAGTGCGGAGATCGGTGTGCCGGTGCAGGGCGCTGCCAAGAAACATCACGGGGTTCCGGTGCGTGAAACCGGAATCATCGAAGAAGCAGCCCGTATCATGCTCAAGGAGCTTGCAGATAATCAGGCGAAGGTCAAAGGCTCTTATACTGTAAACATGAGCAAGTCATTCGCGGCTCTGAGCGATGCGGAGCCGAATCTGGATGTCTATGATAATTGCTGGCTGGATGGCGTGGATAAAGAGGGTGCTGCAAGAATTTCGACGGTCATCATGTCGGATGCCCTGACCGGCGCTCGCACCGCGTTGGCCGGGGCCATGTTTATTGACTGCAGCGGCAACGCCTGGGCCGGCCATCACGCCGGCGCCGATGAGCGGATCGGTCGCGAAGCCAAAAGCGAGTATAACGAGCAGGATGCCCCTGATGTGGCTGACGGCAAGACCATGAGCGGCGCTTTGCGGGGACAGAGCGTGAAGGGGCGGCACAATTTTTACTATCGGACGAAGAAGCTCAGTGCTCCGCAGCCTTTCATGACTCCGCCATGGATTTACAAGCTGCCGGAGGAGGGCTGGGAAACGGGCCGGGGGAATGCTGAGCGACTGCTGCAAATCGCCAAGGGCGGTACCTGGTGGCTGGAGCACCCCGGCGATGTTGACGATGTGTTTGACCCAGAACGCGCCCGCGATGAGCTGATCCGGGTTAACTATTCGTTCTGGGATTATATGAAGAACCGGTGGTCTGAACGGAAGCGGTTGAAGAACTACGTGATGGATTACACCTCATTCACAGTTGGTACGCGCGAAGGACGTCGTTTGATGGGCGACTATGTCATGAACGCCAATGAGGCTCTGGAAGGCCGTAAGTTCAAGGATGCGATCGGACATACCGGCTGGTCATTGGACGTGCATCATCCGGATGGAATCCTCTCGACCGAAGGCCCCAATGGTCCAAACCGCAAAATCCCTCTCGGAGAGATTCCGTATCGCTGCCTCTATTCGCGCAATATTGACAACCTGCTCATGGCCGGCCGGTGCGCCAGTGTTACCCACGAAGCCCTTGGTACGGTGCGTATTGAGGCGTCGTGCGCAGTGACGGGTCAAGCTGCAGGTACTGCGGCGGCAATTGCATTGCGGCACAACACTACGCCTCGCGGAGTATATCAAAAGCATTTGAAAGCACTGCAGCAGCAATTGATGAAAGACGATCAGTACATTCCAGGGATCAAAAATGATGAAAAGGAAGATTTTGCGAAAGTCGCAAAGATTTCTGCTTCCAGTCAGGATAAGAAAGGACCGGCTTCCAATATCAACAATGGAATCCCCCGCCCATCTTTTGACGGGAAGATCTCGAACTGCTGGGAATCAGATCCGAAGCAGCCGTTGCCTCAATGGATTGAGCTGAAACTGGACAAGCCAACACTGATTGGAGCCATTCAGTGCACTTTTGACACCGATCTTGTCGGTTCGCACCCGAATCGCGGGAACCCGGTGCCTAAAGAGTGTGTTCGCGACTATACCCTCGAATGCCACGTGAACGGGCAATGGGTGCGAGTCGCCCGCGTGCGGGATAACATCCAGCGTTTACGCCGTCACCAGTTCAAACAGGTTACAGCGGGCAAGGTGCGTCTTACAGTAGAAGCCACGCAAGGTTCCAAGACCGCACGGGTATTCGAAATCCGGGTATACACAGATACAAAACCCCTATTGGAGACTGTCTGATGAAGAATATGAGATTAAAAATGAAGACTGCAATACTGATGGTCGCCGGGCTATCCGCCATGGCGCCACTGAGCAAGGCGGCTGAGGCCAGCCGCGGCGACACGGCAATCGCTGCTTCCTCCTTCCCCGGCGGCGTCGTGGTCGCGATTGACGACAATCCGCGGGTGTTGCAGCAGATCATCGAGAAACGCCCCAATTCGCTCGGACACCTGTTGGTGGAAGACGAACCGACCGCCGACGCCGGGCGCGCAACAGTAGCCCGGGCCAACCTGCATGGGAAGATCGCCGTCTCCGTCTGGGACGGCAGCACGCTCCCGTTCATTCCGGACTTCATCAACCTGCTCATCGCCCCGGCGGCATCCGCGCCCGAGAAGTCTGAGATTCTCCGCGCTCTTGCGCCCGGCGGCAAGTCATACATCGCTGGGAACATCACTGAAAAACCACGACCGGCAGGTATGGACGACTGGCCTATGGCCATGTACGGCGCTGACGGCAACGCAGTCTCCAAAGATAAGATCAAGCCGCCGCTCGTGCACATGCCCTGGGTCGGCGGACCCCGGTGGAGCCGCCATCATGAGAGCATGTCGAGCATTGCCGCCTGCATCAGTTCCGATGGCCGGGTGTTCTACATCATCGACGAAGGCTCTCTCTTTTCCCCGTACCTGCCGGCTCGCTGGAAACTGGTCGCCCGGGACGCGTTTAACGGGACGATTCTCTGGAAACTCCCGATCAAGAAATGGTACGGCAACCTCTACAGGTACAAGGGGGGACCGGCAACAGTGACTCGCCGGGTGGTTGGGCAGGACAATAAGGTTTATGCGACCCTCGGGATCGACGCGCCTGTATCAGAGATTGATGGCGCCAGCGGAAAGATTCTGGGGACCTTGAAAGGAACGGACAATACGGAAGAGATTATTTGCACCAATGGCTTTCTCTATCTCGTTGCCGATCCCGCCGAGAATAAGCCGGAGTTGGATCCCAAAGTACGGGGCGCTCGATTCTGGAAAGGGAAACATTGGTATCGCCGCAAGAAAGAGATCATCTGCTATGACCTGAAACACGACAGGATCTCCTGGAAGAATGAGTTTCCATGGGTAGCGCCGCATACGCTGGCGGTCAGCCGGAACAAGGTCTACTTCTCTGACGGAAGCTGCGTCCTGGCACTCAGCGGCAACGACGGCAATCTGCTCTGGAAGTCGGGGAAGATGCCAACCCTGGGCGATAAGGACGGGTTGATGCCGACCGGCTTCGGCCCGAAGCTGGTCGTGAAAAGTGGTGTGTTGATGTACGCCGGAGGCGAGGGGTGGAAGGCCGGTGTTGGTTCCATAGGCAAGCTTTTCGGACTCTCTCTGGAAGATGGGAAGATACTGTGGACAGCGAAGCACAATGCCAGCGGATTTGCATCACCGAAGGACCTGTTTGTAACTCGCGGCAAGGCCTGGTCTGCAAATGTCACGTCCGCCAAGAGTCCAAGAACCCGCAGCGGTGAGGCTGTGGGCATCAATGTCGGCAGCGGCGAGCAAGGCAAGGTGATCGACCCTGTCGATGCTTTCTGGTTTCATCACCGCTGCCACCCGGGCAAGTCGACAGAGG
>CAZCDU010000125.1:12778-14699 GCA_964497125.1 uncultured Victivallales bacterium
CCTGTCGATGCTTTCTGGTTTCATCACCGCTGCCACCCGGGCAAGTCGACAGAGGACTATATGCTCTTGAGCCGCACCGGCATCGAGTTTGTCGATTATGAAACCGGTGAATGGTCACTGCATCACTGGGCGCGCGGCGCCTGTACTGTCGGGATCATACCCGCCAACAACATGCTCTACTGCCCGCAGCATCCCTGCGGCTGTTATCCAATGGCCAAGGTCTACGGGTTCTCCGCCCTGGCCGGACACAGCCCCGGCTACAGCGCCCTGAAACGGCTACCGGACAACAGGCGTTTGCAGACGATTTCAGCTGCTCCCCCGGCAGTCGAAGCGGAACCCCGGGAGGACATTTGGCCCGCGTTCCGCCGCGACAACATGCGAAGAAGCTCTGTCAACAAGAAGATAGCGATGCCCAAGGCCGTCGTCTGGGAGGCCGCTCCCGGTGGGAAACTGACCGCCCCGGTTGCCGCCGGCGGCAAAGTTGTTGTCTCCGTTCGCGACAACCCGGCTGTGATCGCCTATGATGCCCGGACCGGGGCGCCCGCCTGGACGTTTTACCCCGGGGCGCAGGTTGATTCGCCTCCGACCCTCGCGGAGAACATGGTCTACTTCGGCAGCGCCGACGGCATGGTGCACTGTCTCAGGCTAAGCGACGGCCGACGGGTATGGCGCTATCATGCGGCGCCGACCGCGGCGCGCAACATGTTCATGGAGCGCCTGGAATCAAGCCATCCTGTTCATGGCAGTGTGCTGGTGCAGGACGGTAAGGTCTATGTAACCGCCGGGCGGATGAACTTTGTGGAGGGCGGAATCCACTTCATCATCCTGGACGCGAAGACCGGCAGGAAGTTAAAGGAGCACGTCTACGGCGACAAAGACAACGAGGGCGGTCCTCTGAACCTGCGTCACGAGATACTCTCTGCGCCGGCAGCGACGGCGGACATCCTCTCCAGCAATGGCAAAAAGGTATTTATGGCCTTCCAGGGCTTTGATATGGAGGGTAAACGTCTGGATCTGCCCTTCAGTCGAAACTACTACGGTGAAGAAGAAGCCGGGAGTTTCAGGGGCAGGCAGCTGAACAGGAGCTTAAAACGGCTGGATGTTGAAAACCAACGAGGGGAGGATGCCCACCTGTTCAGCATCACCGGCTTCATGGATGAGACCTGGTGGCATCGCACCTACCTGATGTTCGGCAAGGTCAGCGCAGGCGGGTGGCACGGTTTCAGTGCGGCCGGAGCGAAAGGCGCGCCGGCAGGCAGGGCTATCTCCTTTGATAGGGACAACATCTTTTCCTGGGGCCGCATCCGGCTGATGTTCAAATGGAGCCGCGAGTATGTCTATACGCTGAAGAAACACAGTATGGATTTTGACCATCGTTGGGAGTACCGGCTGCCGATCCTCGTTCGTTCGATGCTGCTGTCCAAGGACAGGATCTACGCCTTTGGCCCCAAAGAGTCTCTGATGCAATCCCGGATCTCTGCAGATTCCAATCCTGAGACAAACAAGCGCTTACTCGAGCAGGAGGAGGCCCTTGACGGGAAACGCGGCTCGTATCTCCTGCAAATCAGCAAATCCGACGGCACAATGACAGCGGGGGCAAAGCTGCCTTTTGCAGTCGTGCTCACAGGCGCGGTGTCGGCCTACGGAAAATTCTACCTTTCCTGTACCGACGGCCGCCTCTTCTGCCTGGGCAACAGCGGCGAGCCCCTCACACAGGTCGGCAAACAGGAAATGGACGGGTTCATTGCCAGGGCAAACGTTCCGGATTCTATGAAGAACAAGGAATACAAGAATCCACAATGGAAGGTTGAGGATTACAGGAAGGTGCCGAAGGAAGAGCTCAACCGCCAGCATCAGGAGTCACGCGACGGCCTGAAAAAGGCACTTCAGGATCTAAACGAGCAAGACAAGCAGTTGGGAA
>CAZCDU010000126.1:0-14699 GCA_964497125.1 uncultured Victivallales bacterium
GCTTCCACAGACACGACTGATCAAAGCCGAAGTGCTGCGGCGAATCCGGTTGATACCCCAGCTGCCACTTTCCGGCGATGGCGGTGGCATAGCCCTCCTTTTTCAGCAGGTGTGCAAAGGTGGTCTGCCCACGATCCATATGCGCGAACTTGGTGAAGTTGCGCTTATTATACAGCCCCGTCATGATGGCCACCCGCGTGGGGGTACAGAGCGGATGGGCAAAGCACTGGTCGAAACGGACCCCTTCCGCCGCCAGTTTATCAATCACCGGCGTCCTATAATCTTCACACCCATTGGCACCGATACATTCATAGCCCATGTCATCGGCCATGATCAGAATGATGTTCGGCTTCTTCGCCTGCTGAGTGGGCAATGCATCCGCGGCGTAAGCCAGTGAACTCAGCGCCAATCCGGCGGCCAATGCTATTAGTGTTTTCATACCTACTTCTCCAGCGCGTCCGAGGTTCTCGGATGTTCTGTCATTGGCTACATGCGTGATCGTTCTCACTACACTCGCCGACCGCGGGAACTCGACGAAGATCAAGACAAGGATCGGGACAACGATGGGGCCGACAAAGATCGGGACGAGGATCGAGACAAAGATGGGAACGGGAACCGATACGAACATCGGTATACACGACGTCACCGTCCCGCGGACCTCCCCCTATTCGCCATCCTGACCCTTGCCCCCTGCCTGTCCGCCTATCCTTGGCGGACTCAGCGTCTCCCCCTATCTTCGTCTCTCATCATCTTCGTCTCGATCGTTGTCCCGATCGTCGTCTCTCCCCATCTTCGTCCCGATCATTGTCTCGATCGTTGTCGGCTTACCCCACCTATCGCCTCATCCATCTCGCGGTTACCCAATAGCCCCCCCCTAATCCCTGAAACGTCATTTCTCCTGCGCCTTCAGATCGATATATCCGAAGTTAATCCCTCTTTTGCTCAAGTGCTGGATTTCGATGGTGTTTTTACCCGGCTTCAGAATCAGCGTAACCATCCCTGTCTTTTTCTCCGACCAACTCTGAACATTCGGGAATCCCAGCTGTTCCTGCTCCTCTCCATTTACGAGGATGGCGCAGGTCGAGCCGGTCTTCGTGGCAAAGGCGATGACCGCCTCAAATTCACCGCCCTCCCCGCCATCGACTTCAATCGGCTCCCCTTTCTTGATGCTATAGCGGGTACCATTGGGTGGAGCAGGCTCAGATACGATCATGGACACATTGGGGTTCAGGGGAAGGAGCGCGCTCAAACGCGCCGCCACTTCCGGATACTGATCGATCACATTGTTCGCTTCACCGGGGTCTTCGGCCAAATTGAACAGCTGGGTCACGCCCGGGTTCTTCTTTGGGGTTGTGCCCGGAGCCAACCATTTGGCGTACAGGGGGCCGCGGCGGTATTTCCATTCCCCCACGCGGACCGCACCGCCCATGTAG
This sequence comes from uncultured Victivallales bacterium, assembly GCA_964497125.1. Lineage (GTDB taxonomy): Bacteria > Verrucomicrobiota > Kiritimatiellia > UBA8416 > UBA8416 > CAYLXP01. The sequence continues at coordinate 1,434 of CAZCDU010000126.1, forward strand.
AACGCCTCGTACGGACTCTTTTCATCCGATCCGCCCGTCATCAAATTCTCGATATTATGGCCATCGGGTTTGCATCGGATATCCGCCGGAATTTTCGCGCCCGTCAGCGCCGCAAGGGTCGGCATCACATCCATCGCGGTCGCAACTTCGGAACAGACCGTGCCCGCCGGAATCTTCGCCGGCCATCGCATGATACACGGCACCCGGTGTCCCCCCTCATAACTTGACCCCTTGCCGGCGCGTAGCGGTTTAGCCGAACCGGCGTGCTCCCCTTTAATCAGCCAGGGGCCGTTATCGGATGTGAAGATCACCAGGGTGTTCTCATCCACGCCGTTTGCCTTGAGGGCATCCATTAGGCGCCCGGTATTGAAGTCCAGTTCCGCGATCACATCGCTGTACAGCCCATTCCCCGTCTTGCCATCAAATTCCGGGGAAACAAAAAGCGGCACATGCGGCATCGGATGGGCCAGGTAGATAAAGAACGGTTTCTTCTCTTTCACGCTCTCTTCGACAAAGCGGATACTCTCGTCAGTGAGACGGCGCGTGATGGTGGTCTGATCAAGCGGGAACTCGATGCACACCTCGTCGCGCATCAGCGGAACATTATGTTTTTTGACGGGGTGCTGTCCGGGTGGCGTTTTGGCATAGAGATCTCTCATCTTCTGTTCCGAGTACCCCAGACGCCAGTTACAATCCGCAGCATATTTCATCGAGCGGGATGGATACATATCGTTGCTGTACGGGAGGCCGTAGAAGGTGTCAAAGCCCTGCCGGGTCGGCAGGAACTTCACCGCATCGCCCAAGTGCCATTTGCCGGCATGGAGGGTTTTGTACCCGACCGACTTGAGCAGTTCCGCAATGGTGAAATGCCGGGGATCCAATCCGGCCTCGCGGATCTTATTGGGAAAAAATACCCCCGACGGGCCAAGAACCCTTTTAGGATAACAGCCGGTCATCAGGGATGCCCTGGATGGCGTACATACGGATGAAGTCACATAAAAGTCGGTGAACTTCCGCCCCTCTTTCGCCATCTGGTCGATCCGCGGGGTAGGGTTGTTTTCCGACCCGAAGCAGCCGATATCGGCATAGCCCATGTCATCGTTGAAGATGATGATGAGATTCGGTTTGTCTGCCGCGTGTGCCAAGGTGCAGATGGCCAGGGCTACGACACCCATAATGAGTTTGTTCATTCTAATCTCCTCTAGTTAGATGTTGTTCGAAAAGCCCCAACGGGGCGAGATATACCAGCCCAGGGCAACGCCCTGGGGGAGAATGCGAAATGGATTAAGCCCTGAAAGGGCGGGATATACGATGATGGATCAACAACCTACCTTTATCTCGCCCTTTCAGGGCTCATGTGTACCTTGTTTCGTTACCCAGGGCGTTGCCCTCGTTATACCTAACATCTTTGCGAGGTCCACTTTGGAGTGCGGTGGCAGAGGCGAGGCACGAGCCGGCGACACCGCTTTTCCCCAGCACGCACAATTGCCCGTAGCACGCCGCAAAAAGCGGTGTCGCCGTCCTGCGCTCGCAAGCTCGCTTCGGACTCTGCCACCGCACTCCAAATCAACAACTCCCTATTTTCGCTAGTTCTGAAGATGTGAGGTATACCGAGGGCGTTGCCATGAACCAGAGCCACGTTCCTCGGCACGGTACACGGCAGGCCCTGGGCTGGTATATCAGGCCCTTTCAGGGCTGAGCCCTTTTCGGGTGACCTCTAGTTAAACCCTGAACCGCCACATATCATCCACCTCGCAACCCCGCCATCCATCATCACTCAAAGAATTACAGCCAGACATACCACAAACAAGTCCAGTGTTGGCAGAAGAAGCGAGGAGCGGGAGTCTGGCGTTAAGCTCACAGGTGCAGAAGCCCTGCGGTCTCGCCGTGTTTCTGGCCCAGCGTGCGAGGGCGCAGAAGGCCACATTCATACCGAAATGGGGCGCCGTTGATCAATGGATGCTGACTGTGGTACCCAATGGCATTTTGGTCAGAGTGGTCTCATCCGTCCCTGAATCATACTGCGCGGCAATGCCACCACTTCCGCCTTCGGCAGTAAACACACCCTCGTCGATCAGAAAATCCCATTCCTCACGATTATCCCCGTCGGCGATGAGAACACCGTCGGTCACATCGATCGTGTGCTTTGTGTAGATACTCGGGCTATTGGTGTTCACCGTCACGGTGGTGACATCGATCGTCCCTCCATTCAGGTTGATATGGGTGACGCTCGACGACGAGTTCATTCTGAGCTCGGAAGCCGTCACCGTTCCGCCCGACATATTGAAAGTAGAATTCGTGTACAGTCCGAGATCGAAAAATCCGGTCACATTAATCGTACCCGTATTCGTGAAATCCATTTCCTCAGCATCAGCACTATGCGTCGCGAAGCTAAGGTTGCCACCGATAGTCATCGTCCCGCTATTATTGACAGTTGCTATTGCTCTACTATGGCTAAAACCACCGCTCAGCGTAATCGTTCCGTAATTGTTTATGGTTGAGTCCTTATTCACTTTGACGCCCTGCGTTATCGACGCGGTTGTTAGCGTTCCGCTAGCAGTAATCGTAAGAGCCCCGGTTGCTTTGTATCCTGTCTGCAGCGCAAGGCATTCTGCATCATTCGTAATACTCATCGAATGCGCAATATATGCGTTATCGCTGGCCCCGGGAGTAGCCGCAACGGCTGGACCGTTCCACGGAGAAACAGCATTATCGGTCCAGCTTCCGGTCACATCCCAGTATCTAGGCCCATCTCTATAACTATACAGGTTAACGGCATTAACCACCCCAGCGCCAAGCATACATATTGACGCAATCAACAATAGCTTCTTCATCATAGTCCTCCCTATTGTGAAACGAATAGCGATAGCCCAATAACGAATACAGATTATACTCCCGCCCCCTCCCAAGCGTCTACCTACCCATATGTGTAGGTGCGATTCTTCTTTAAAAGCGGGCGCCATATCATGAAACTGTCTCCGTATGCGTACATTGAAGATCATATCCGCACTGACTGCCGCCGCGTTCCTGGGCGGCTGCACGCCTGAATACACTGAACTCAAGGGCCGGCTGGCCGAGATCAATGAGCAGCTCGAAACGTTGCCCAAGAAAGATGTAAACAGCTTCACTCCAACGCTCGGGTTCCTCACACACGTTATTGACTCCCCGCATCAGACCAATCGCGTTCAGATCACGTTTTCCGGGCCGAAGTCGATCGACATGCTGGTGCTTGTGCCTTTGAATTTCCTGAACCGAAACAGCGAGTATCTGAGCAACGGCTTCCCGGTCCGCTACAGAATCGAAGCGCAGACGCCTGACGGAAGAAGCGTGACGCTGGTCGACCGCACAGAGGCGGACGTTCCGGACCCGGGGATTGCCCCCGTGGTGTTCACACTTCCCGCTGCGGTTGAAGCGACTGGGGTCTCGATTGTCGCAACGCAGTTGGCAGAAGAGCGATCCTGGCGTTCGAACAAGTATATTTTTGCGTTGAGCGAGGTCCTTGTTTTTGATGGCGAAGAGAATGTGGCACTGAACGCGGAGGTGATTTCCCCTAACCCGTATCGCTACGGGCTGGTTTTCGCACCTGAGTATCTCGTTGATGGCTACACCTATTTCCCCCCGCTGCTCCAGTACCATGACAAATTGCGCCCCAACTATCAGCCCAAGGTGCCGGATGCGGAGTTTGTGGTCACGTTCGACTTAAAGCAGCGCCGGACGTTCAACGAAGCGCGCTTCTTCCCCGTCGACTTCACGCCGCAATTTTCACATATCCACTCCCTGGCGGTCGGGTTTCCTTCAAAGATCTGGATGACGGTTTCGGATCAGGCCGATTTTGCGGGCGCACAGCCCTATTTGATTGAGAGTACGGATGTGCCGGTCAACATGAGCGAGGCACCGCTGTGCCGTAAACTACCGCCGATGGAGGGCCGCTATATCCGCTTTACATTTCAAGACGGCCGCAGCGACCCGCGAACAAAGGGAGCACGCAAAAACAGCTACATTTCGCTCTCCGAAGTCCAGTTGTTGAACAAGGGCCAGAACCTTCTCGCGGGGATTCCCTTTTCGACCGATAACGAGCTTCTCGTTCACCCCAGAAATACAACACCGCAAATGACGTTAACCGACAACAAGACCGGGGCGTCGCACATTATTCCCGACCGAACCTGGTTCGCCCAACTCGCCCGCCGTGCCGAGCTCACAACACAGAAAGAGGCACTGCTCGACAGTCAGGACCGCTCCGTTCGCCAACTGGAACAAACGATCCAACACCTCCTTCTCGGAACGGGTGCTCTCGTTCTGCTCTTTCTGTGTGCGCTCCTGTTTGCACGCTACCGAGCCCAGAAAACCATTCAAGCCGTGCGGGACCGGATTGCCGACGACCTGCACGACGAAACCGGCGCCTCCCTCAGCGGCATCGCCAATTCCGCCCAGCTGCTTGAGGAGCTTCTAAGCGACGACATCTCCGATAAAGAGAATGAGCTCCTCACCGATATCATCGGAAGCGCCAAACGAAGCGCAACCGAGATCCGCTCCCTAATCCAGTTCCTGGAACACGATTCGGACGAAAGCGACCTGATCGAGCGCTTCCGCGCCACGGCCGCTCAGATGCTGTTCGGTCTGAAGCTGACCGAAGATTTCAGAGATGCAAATCAGTTTAACCAGCTACCGCCCATTCGGAAATGGGACCTGTTGCTCTTCTTCAAGGAGGCGCTCAATAACATCATCAGGCACTCCGAGGCCGACGCCGTCGAAATCTCCACTCGGAGAACAGGCAAATCGCTGCTCATTGAAATCAAAGACAACGGCCAAGGACTTCCCCCCGATGTCCACCCCACTCACCTGATGAAACGCGCCAGGAAACTGAACGCCAAGATTGAAGTCACCTCCCCCGAAACGGGAGGCACGCTGGTTACATGTACATTGCCCCGCACTTGAAATAGGGTATGTTGTTCCGCCTTTAGGCGGCTCTAACGAAGGTATCGCGCACCGGCGAGCCGCCTAAAGGCGGAACAACATACATTAGAATACATCATGATAACGCTAGCCATAATCGAAGACAACGCAACCTACCGCAAATCGCTCATCAACATTATTGAGCTGGCCAAGGATATGCACTGCATCGGATCGTACACCGCCGTCGAACCCTGCCTGAAGAAGCTGCAGTCCGGAGAGATGGCCCCGCCCGACATCGTGCTACTCGACCTCAACCTTTCCGGCGAAAACGGAATCACAATGCTACCGCTCTTGAAGAAGGCTGCGCCGGACACCGATGTCATTATCCTCACCCAGAACAGCAACTTCCGCGTCGTGCTCGAAGCACTACATCTCGGAGCCAGCGGGTACCTGCTCAAAAGTGCCAGCGTGCAAGATATCCGAAACGTCATTCGCGATGTGGCCGAAGGCGGAACACATATCGACTCGAAACTCTCGCGGGTTGTTCTAGCGGCACTCTGCGGAAAAGATACGCCCGCCTCCAACCCGCTCTCTGAGCGAGAAACGGAAATTCTGCAGCTTCTCGCCCAGGGGTTCGTTAAGAAGGAGGTGGCCGAAAGAATTGGTGTGAGCTACCACACCATTGCATTTCATGTCCGCAATATCTTCGACAAACTCGATACCCCGAACCTCACCTCCGCCGTAGCCAAAGCCGCCCGCCAGGGGCTGATCTGACGAGTTTTCTTTACGGAGATCTTGGCACCGATCCGGAGCCCATCTGAAAATTTGCAGAAGATTCGAACACAACCGCTACTCCACTTGCCCTCGAGCCCTACCACTCGGAGAGTGGGGGCTACTTTAGTACGCGCCACTCTCCGATCGGCAAGCGCCCTCTCGCCCAGTTCAACCCCTGCATGACCTGTCCCCCATAGCTGCTCCAGCAACGATGGTGCCTTTTTGCAGTCCTGCTACTTAAATGTCATCACTTGATTTTCGGAGAACACCTTGGTTGATTCCTTGCCGCCCACAATATACTTAACCGTAAGCTTCTTTACTGTTGCGGGATGCGGGTTGCCAAATGCTTGGTTATAGTTTCCTATGTCCAGTTGTCCGCCTACATTATTTTCAGATAACGCTGAGAGCTTATCAGTCACATCAGCGTTCTTCTCGTCAGTACCATAAACGGCACTGACTATTTCGATTTGGACGGGAGGGGTACCCATTGCCGCATGGCGGGCAATGAAATTGCTGACCTGCTGGAGTTTTCTGTTCTTGAATTTAGGCGTGTACCGAATGCAGACCGGGCCAGGCAGGCCGGAGGGCAGTAATGGATCATCCTTGGTGTAGTAGGAGCAGGTGGCGAAGCTCTTGCGGCGCGGCTCAGGGCGCGGTTTGTCGTCGATGAGCCATTGCGGCAATGGCCAGACAAGGCCTCTGCCCCGTGGTTCAAAATCGAGGGGAAAGCGTTCGTCCCCGATCATGCGGTTCGGCCAGAGGTTCGCCACATGCACATCGACTCTGTTTCTGCCTGGTTTAACCAAATCAGTAATATTGGCCTTATACGGCGGCTTCCACAGGGTCTCTACTTTTTTGCCGTTGATGTAGAGTTCAGAAATCACTTCGACCTGACCCAGCTCAAACCAGATTTCGTGTCCGTCCGGCTCGCAATTGAATTCGCGCGAATAGACGGCGGTGCCGGAGAAGTAGCGGATGCGTTCGTCGGCATGCTCGTTCCATGGGGTAAGCGTTCTAAACAACACCGGTTTATCGATGTCGCTGCCTTTCGGGAACGTCACGGTCCAGTCCGTGTCCAGGCTCACGTTCGGTCTGACTCCAAACGACTCTTCCACGTTCGCGCCGTCCGCCATCGTCAGCCTGAGCTTTCCTGGCTTCGCAAATACTGAATAGGTCGGCGCAGGAACAGGAGTATCGGCCGAGAGCACAACGTCTCCGTTTACTTCAGCCGACTTCGCGGGAGTGGTCCTTTCTGCGTCGCGGAAGACCACGAAGACAGATCCGTATGTATCAAAGAGGATTGGAATCTCGGTTCTGCCCTCTTCCTCCTTATACACCGTACAGGGTTCGATGATGCCCGTATCCGGATACCAGAACTCCGGCACCTTGCCGGCAACCCGGAAGCTGAAATTCCCAGCTGGTGTTTTGTCGCTGTTAGCGGCTATGAAATAGATATCTTCGTTCTCCGTGTAGCGATGAACGTATTGAAAGTTCTTCTTCTCGTCTTTGAACGTTCTAGCGATAAGAGCGGGCTGTAGTCCCATCTTTTCAACGACCCCAACCTCCCAATAAGTCTTGCGTACGCCCCAGTAGAGCTTCCCTTTCCCGTACGGCTTTTCCGTAACATCGTTATCGTTCAGGTCCTGCCAGAGTTCATCTACCAGCTCAGCCACCCTTCTATCGCTCTCTGGATAGCCGCTCAGACCATGCGCGCGCGTCGGGCGCGAACGAACCATCACATGACCGCCCTGGGAAACTAACGCTTTCACTTTTTCAAGCAAAGCGGGACTAGCGTTTTCCATTTCAGGCAACACCAGCAGCTTGTAACGCATTCCGGACGGAAGACGAAACTCTCCATCTTTGAAAACAAGCTTCTCTTTCACGGTCTTGCTGCTGCAGAGATCCCAGTCGTAGCCGTCCGGAAGACGTCTGTGCGTCGCCGTGTGCTTTTCGTTGCCCGGAGCCCCTTCCGGCGTCATATAGAGTACATCCGCCGCAAAGCTCCCCTGCTGGAGCATGTAGAAACAGCGGCCCAGGTAGGTATGCCACGCGCCGCTCATCTCCCACCAGGTATTGTGCTGCGAGTATTGCGTTCCCCAGTCCTTGAAGATCATGCCCGGCTTATGTACCGCGTTCTTATGCTCCGCCCAGGGCTGCAGGGCATTGCAGTGGAAAAGGAAATGATTCACGCCGCTGCACAGGTGATTGTCGGCGTTTTGCTTCATGGTCCAGGGATGATTGACCCAGGCACTCACCTTGCCCGCAGGCGCAGCGGGAAACGCCTCGGCCGTAACGACCTTCGCACCGGAAACATGCGCCCCGGACGAAGCCCATTTCGACATCCAGCTCTTGCCGAATCCCTTGTGCCCGGTCTGCCAGAAGGTCGAACAGGGGCGAGTGATCACTTCGGCGGTTTCCATTCCGTCAAAGGTGGAGCGGGTAAACGATTCCGATTCGAATTTCATCCCCAGCTCTGCGCTCAGCTCAGTGAGATAGCCGAAGAAGTTGTCACGAATGCAGTCTGAGATCGTCTGCCGGAAATCCCAGAGAAATCGCTCGGAGAGCTCAGCACTTCCCACGACCCGGCCCGTGAGCACCGGTAGCCAGGGATAGATGCTGTAACCGCGCCGCACCTCAAACTCCGCCGGCAGTACAACCGACCAGTTCTGCGATCCAGCTTCCCAGCTGTCGATACCCAGAAACTTCAGGTTCTCACCGGCCAGGACATTCTTCATATCCAACAGCGGTTTGCACATGTGATCAAAGTGGAACTTAACGTTCTCCCGGCTGAGCTTATCCACATCGAGACCGGTAGTGGAATTGTGCCCCGGACGGGTAGCCGACCCGGTAGACATCCGCCCCATCCGTAGAATCGTCCACTTGCCCGCCGGTGCCTGCCAGTTCAATTTGCCGTCGGCATCCATCTTGCCGGAGATGTCGATGACTTTGGATGAATCGACGATATCCTCGGGAGTTATCGACTCCTCCGGAGTGGGAGCCAGAATCTTCTCCAGGTGATATCCATGATCCTTCGGGAAACCAGTCTTCTCCCGCCATTCCAGAATCCGCCCTTTCCCGACAGTCGGCACCGCAATCACTCTGACGTCTTCATAGAAGCCGACCGTCATATCCTTAATATGCTGGGGCGGAAAATGCTTGTTGTTGAGGTCGCAATGAAGATGCGTCGGCCCGGGCTTTTCGAGCTGAACCTTCACCGCCCCCGGCCCCGACACCTCCGTCTCGTTCCAGGTGATGGCCTGCATGCTTCGGTCCGGCGTGATCCATGGACCGCCCGCGGCATTGAAGCCCTCGGTCATATTCAGCCCGATCTCCATATCCAGCCGCCCCGCCTCTTCACAGGCGTACGCCATCATCTCAAACCACTCCGCCGAGGCAAAACGTACGGGACCTTCAGGCCCGGAGGTATTAAAGACCTTGCCGCCGTGAATCCCGACGCGCTTCATGGCTTCCATATCAGAGGTGATACTCGCCTTATTGATATTCCCGTTGCACCACTCCCAGAATACGCCCGGCTGACATTCCATCGGCGGATTCTCAAACCCCGATTCCATCGACCCACTCGCCAACAATCCCTGCGCAACGAGCGCCATCACTATTGTACATGTCCACTTCTTCACTTCCTGCTCCTTACTTAATTTTCACATTGAAGATTGTCCGCGCCAAAAGCTTGTGCTGGCAACCGGTTTACGGCAAACACCGTTCAATTCGCCCACTCGGACTTCGTTTCGGCGAAACCATCGTCGCGAACAGCATTGCCATAGCCAAGAAGGCTCTCTTTACTGCCTGCATCATCTATCCCCTATCTAGAGAGTTACATCACGAGAATAGCCGACATTATGCCTCACCCTGAACCGCGCGCAACCCGCATAAATGAGTAGGGGGGAGAAGAGGCGTGTTGTTCCGCTTTTACCCGCTCGCAGCTTGCCCTCCGACTTGTCCCGCCGTATCAACAAGAAGGCGGAAGCAAGCGAAGCGCGAAGGACGGGCCGCAAGCGTGGCTCCACCGCGGCCTCAGTCTCGGCCCTCCGTCGCCAACGCTATGGAGGACCAGCGCGACTGGGCTACAGCCTTTCCGCAACAAGAACTATCTAACCGCAGCAGATCGGATCTGCCCGTGGGTGTATTCCTTCGCGTTCGGGTCGCCGCCCAGGTAGCATGGCATCGCAGGGACGGGCTCGCCCAATACTGCGGAACCGAGCGTTTTTCCATCGCACAACACGCTGAAATCCTTGCCCTTTTTCACAACCGAGATCTTGATCCATCGGCCACGCGGGAAATTGGCTTTGATTCGGAAAATCTCCTTCCCATCCTTGTAGAGTTGCACCCCTTTTGACGGGGCTATCTTGAAGAAGGTTGACTTGTGCCCCGGGGTCTGACGGTTCCCCATCACGACCGAACCGTCAGCGGCTTCAGCATCGACATAGGCTTCCACCTCCCAGGTCAGCGAGTTCTCGAGCGTCAGCGCAGGCGTGTCAGCCAAGCGTGCAAACTCTCTTCCCTTGAATACATACGGCTTGGCCGACGCCGTGATGTCAGCCGGTTTCACGGGCTGAACGCCGGCAGGCGCCGGCTTCTGCTTAGTCTTTCCTGGCTTCGTCTTTACGCTCTTGGGTGTTTTGGACTTCGCTTCCGGATACGCGGCCAGGTAGCTGCTCATCCGCTCCTTCATCTTGCTCAGCACCGACGCATACTCCGGGTTGTTCGCCAGGTTGCTCAGTTCCGTCGGGTCCTTCTTCAGGTCGTAGAGGCATTCGTAAGGACCGCCCTCTTCTTCATAGTAGCTGGCATATTTGTACCGCTCGTTGCGCACGGCGTACCAGTTGTTGAACCGAGAGAACTTATGCTCGGTAAAGACGTCCTTGCGCCAGTCCGCAGGAGCCTCGCCTTCCATCAGCGGCAGGAGTGAATGTCCCTGGTAGACTTCGGGAACGTCAATACCGGCAAAATCGACAAAGGTGGCCGGCAGATCCACGTTGTTGACCAGCTCGCTGACCACGCGGCCACGCTGCGCTTCGGGCAACCGGGGATCGTAGACAATCAGCGGGATGCGCAGCGACTGCTCATAGTGGTTCCACTTCCCTGCCGTGCCGCGGTCGCCTCTCATGAAGCCGTTGTCGGCGGAATAGACAATGATGGTGTCTTGATCGACCCCTTTTGCCTTCAGCGCCTTGAGCACCCGTGCAATGGCATTGTCAATCCCGGTAATCATCCGGTAGTAGGCACGGATGTTGGTCTGATATTTCTCGGGCGTATCCCAGCGCCAGTAGTAGCGTTTTCGAAGGAGCCCTCCCGCCTCCTGCAGAAATGGGGGCAGTGCTTTGAAGTACTTCTCATCGGCAAGTTCCGGTGCCGGTATGTCCACGTCTTCGTAGAGCCCGTCGGCCGACTCAGGCCATTGGAAGTGGTACCCCGGACGGTGATCGCCATCCTCTGCATGCGTGGCGTTAAAACTGACCGACATACAGAATGGTTTGTCCTGCGGATTTGACTCGATGAATTCAATCGCGGCATCAACACAAAGATCGGTCTCATGACGCAGCGTGCCGTCCTGCTGTTTCTTTAGAAAGGGATTCCGACCGATTGTCTGCATGAAATCAAATTCCCGCTTCAGTCCGGGACCGCCAAAGCGCATGCCGTATTTCCCAGCAAAACCGATACGGTAGCCGGCGGCTTTGAGCATCATTGGATAGCTGGTAGCGATAAACGCTTCCGGGACCGGCAGCTCGCCGAAGTTATACCCATGGGTGCGCTGTGACAGGCCGGAAAACAGCGTCGCGCGACTGGCGGCACAGATCGGCACCTCGCAGAACGTATTCTCAAAACGCACGCCTTGCGCGGCCAGGCCATCCAATGTCGGTGTCTGAATAATCGCATTCCCGGCGCAACCGAAGACATCGTCTCGTTGATCATCCGCCAGGAAGAAGATGATGTTCGGTTTCTCTGTGGCCGCTTGTAGACTCCCCGCGATCAACAGACCGCATACGATTAGCTGCAGTTTTCTCATCGTTGTGTTTCCTTTATCACTGTCATCTCCAGGCATGATACCGAGCCGCCTTCACTTCGCGTTCTGCCGCCTAAAGGCGGAACAACGTACAAGGACTCCCTCTTAACATCCGTATGTTGTTCCGCCTTTAGGCGGTTCTCCCTACGTCAGCACAGGCTCACTCCGCTCTCCACCGCACAAAGGGCTCGCCCACACTCGTATTCCGCTCTCGTCGCCCGTTATCGTCCGCCGGCCGACGAGAGCGGACGACGAGAACGGATCACGATGCCCTCCGGTCATTCCTTTCTCTCTCCACTCGGCAACAACGTACAAGGGGCCCTATCCATCCGTATGTTGTTCCGCCTTCAGGCGGTTCTCCCTACGCTCCCCCCTTATCTTTCGCCTTAATCTTTCGCCCTAATCTTCCCACTGAATAATGCCCCAACGGGGCTACACAATCATAGCCTGGGGCAAGGCCGTGTACCGTGCCGAGGAACGAGGCTCTGGTGCAGGGGTACGAGCCGGCGACACCGCTTTTCCCCAGCGCTCGGAATTAACCCCAGCACGACGCAGAAAGCGGTGTCGCCGTCCTACGCTCGCAAGCTCGCTTCGGACTCTGCCACCGCACTCCAAGTCAACAACCTCCATATTTGGCCCACTTTGTATCGTCCCTTCGGGACTGAGATCCGTCCTCCGTCCAATAAATCAACACGCCCTTTAGGCGGTTCTCCCTACGTCATTACAGGCTCACTCCTCGCTCCTCAACAACATACCCCACCCTATCTCTCAAACGACAACGTCACATCATCGATCAATACCGTGCCGGCGCTCTGCATATCCATTCGCACGAACATCGTCTTTCTGAACTCACCCAGCGTGTCGGCAATTGCGGAGTGGGAGTAGGTCTGCCACTCGGTTGTCAGGGTAAAGTCTTTTGCTTTGTGCCAGCTCCATGGATTCAAGAAGAAGACCTTCATTGTCACCGGGGCGCCCACGGCTTTCGCGCGGAAGGTCACGGTGTAGGTTGCACCGTCCAGCCCCCTGATCTCGCGTGTCTTCAACGCCGTCCAGCCCTTATCCGAGCCGCTCCTGGAGAGGGAAATGCAGGAGTTGTCGCCATCCTTGACCGGTGACACCTCGACGGCCACGCCTTCGGGGGCATCCCCGGATTGCCACCCCCGCGGAATCCGACGATCGCCCAGGTTCTCGAAATCTCCCTCCGGCAGGACATCGTCACATCCATCAGGAAAGTTGACATGGTAGACATGATCTTCCAATGCCTTCACCAGACGCTGCGTGACCTCGGGATGCTGTTCGATTCGGTTATTCTGCTCCCCGATATCGTCCGCCAGGTTGAACAGCTGCTTCTCCCTGGGATTCTCTTTTGGCCGCATGCCTGACCACATTCCGTAACGCGGTCCATAGCGATACTTCCAGTCCCCTACCCTGACCCCACTACTGCCGGAGTAACAGAAGGCCGCATAGGGCGACTTCGCTTTCGGCCCACCTGTCATCAGGTTCTGGATGTTGTGTCCGTCCGGTTTGGTTTTGAGGTCGCTCGGCGGCTCTGTACCCGTGATCGCGGCAAAGGTCGG
>CAZCDU010000127.1:0-14486 GCA_964497125.1 uncultured Victivallales bacterium
TCACCTCGGCTACTTTCCGGATGTTTTTCCCACCCTCGCGACGTTGGCTGGGGCGGTGATTCCTGAAGGGGGTGATGGGGTATCTTTTCTTCCAACCTTGTTGGGACTCAAGGACCAACAGAAGGAGCATGATTATCTTTACTGGCAATTAGGGAGGCAGGTCGCCGTGCGCCAGGGAGATTGGAAGCTGATAACAGATCCAAAATTTCAACGTAAGGAGCTTTATAATCTCGCGAGTGATGTGTCCGAATCAAAAAATATTGCTCAACAGCATCCTGAGATCGTTGATCAGCTTCTAGGCGCAGCAAAAGAGGCCTACACCCCGCTGGTAGCCGGCAAAATGCTCGACAAATCAAAACTGTTTACAGGTAAGTTCGAGCCCAAGGCATATACAGAGTAATATTCATAGCATGCAGTCGAACTCGAATGGGTCGGATTATTCCCATAAACATTAAGTAAAGTAAGTAAATAACGGTTCTGAAATATGACGGAACCACCAGCAAGAGGAGAAAATGATGAAAAGTTTGAAATTTAGAATATGGCTGCTGTCTTTATTGGGCGCGCTTTGTGCGGATGCCGTGGAAAAGCCCAATGTCGTTTTGTTTTTAGCGGATGATTTAGGCTGGCGGGATGTCAGCTTCATGGGCAGCCGTTTGTATAAGACGCCTCATATCGATCAGGTGGCGGCCGACGGCATGATTTTTTCGGATGCACATTCGGCCAATCCGCTTTGCTCGCCGACACGTCACTCCATCATGAGCGGGGTCTATCCGGCTCGAAGTGGAATGACTTCGGCCTCGGGGCATGTCAAAGCTGTAAAAGTGAAGTCGGAGTATACTTCCAGTGTCGTTTTCCCCAAGGCAAAGATTTCCAAAAATGTTTCACGTTTAGACACGAAGTACTACACGCTGGCTGAGGCCTTTAAGGATAATGGATATGCTACAGGTCATTTCGGCAAATGGCATATCGGCGGAACGCCTTACAGTCCGTTGGAGCATGGCTTCGAGATCGATGTGCCGCACTATGCCGGACCGTGTCATCCAAAGTGGTATGCACCCTATCACTTTGAGAAGCATAACGAGCGGCTGGGTGGAGAAAAGATTCCGCCGTACAACCAGCCGGCGGGTACCTGCATCGAGGAGGCGATGTGTACGGAAGCGATCCAGTTTATCAAGGCCAACAAAAAGAAGCCGTTTTTTGTGAATTATTGGACCTATGCCGTGCATGGCCCCTACGAGGCCGAGGTCGGTGATGTGGACGAATTCAGCGAAAAGATACACCCGAATGATCCTCAGCATAATGCGATCGTTGCCGATATGGTCCGCAAAATGGATGAGTCCATGGGGCGTTTGGTCCAGACGCTGAAAGAGGAGGGGGTGTACAATAAGACCATTATTATCTTCTCCTCTGATAATGGAGGTATAGAGCACCCTAAGCCGGTTTCTATCAGTGATTTCAGTGACGGGAAAAAACTGGATCGTAACGCGGAGCATCCGCTCAATAAAAAAGCGATTCCTCCTACCAGCAACGCACCGCTGCGCGGCGAGAAGGCCACGGTCTATGAAGGGGGAACCCGCGTGCCGATGATTGTTTATGCACCCGGGGTAACCAAACCCGGCTCTGTCTGCGACGATATGGTGATGAGCATCGATTACTATCCGACCCTGGCCGCACTGTGCGGGTTGAAACTCAAGGAACAGCCGGTGCTTGACGGAGTCGACCTGACTCCCGCACTCAAGGGGGGCTCCATTGATCGAGACGTGCTTTTCTGCCACTGGCCTCATGCCTTTCATGCGGTTGGCGGTAACAAACCCGCGACCTGGGTGCGCAAGGGCAATATGAAACTGATCCGCTTCTACTGCGATGGCGTCTGGCCAAATGATCGCTATGAGCTTTATGACGTTGAGGAAGACCCAGGTGAGAAAACCAACCTCTTGTCAAAAAAAGCGAAGCAGAGTCAGGCAACGCTCAAAGAACTCAGCGCCCTGATCGATGAGCATCTGAAGGAGACGGGCGCACTCGTTCCCGTGCCCGATCCCAAATACGGGGAAATGCTGGATCAGGCTCGCGGATCAAACTAGGAATAGAATGAAAAAAATATATAGACTCATCCCGTTCATTGCCTTGCTTGGAGCATTCTCTCTGAGCGCGGCGGAACCAGCATTGAAACTTGAATACGACCGCCCAAGCCGCAGCTGGAATGAATATCTGCCGGTGGGGAACGGCTTCATGGGGGCCATGGTCAGTGGTCGTCCTGATATGGAGCATCTCCAACTTAACGAGATTACGCTTTGGTCAGGTGGCCCCTGTCCGATCGATGAAACCACCATCAGGGGATCGTCGGAAGTCTTTAATCAAGGGCATCAACTTTTCCGTGAAGGAAAAATTGAGCAAGCGCAAGAGGTGCTCAATAATGTGATGGGTTCGCGCCCAAGACAGCATTACGAAGCGCTGGGCGACCTGAAGCTTGCCTTTACCCATAGCCTGCGAGGTGCGCAGAACTATCACCGCGAACTGGACTTGAATGATGCGATGGTGCGAATTTCTTATACAGATCAAGGCACCAAGTTTACCCGTGAAGTATTTGCCAGCTATCCCGACCGCGCAATCGTAGTCCGCTTGGCTGCGGACAAAAAGGGAAAGCTCTCCTTTGAGGCCAAGTTGGATCGTGACCGCGGCGCAGCGACCAAATCCATCGGATCGGACACGCTGGTGATGCGTGGCAGAGCCGGCGCCAACGGACTTATCTTTGAGTCCCGTGTGCGCATCGTCAATGTCGGTGGTTCGGTAAAGGCTGAAGGAAATCTTATTCGGGTAAATGGGGCGGATGAAGTCCTGGTCTTCATCGTTGCCGCCACCAATTACAAAGATCCCTATAACCTGGGCGATGATGATACGGCTGCAGCCTGTGAGCAGAGGCTCGCGACGGCCAGCGCTATGGCTTGGGAAGATTTAAAGCAGCGCCACCAGAAAGACTATCAGTCACTTTTTAACCGCGTCTCGCTTGATTTAGGTGGCGAAGAACAGGCGACCAAACCTATTAGTGAGCGTCTCGATGCGATGCGGAAGTGGATTACGAAGTATAAGCAAACCGGCTATCAGGAAGGCGTGGTCTCGCCGGATCCGCAGCTTATCTCCCTGTTGTTTCAGTTTGGGCGCTATGTTCTAATCAGCAGCTCCCGTGAAGGCGTATTGCCCGCCAACCTGCAAGGGATCTGGAGTGAAGATATTACCAACCCCGCCTGGCACTGTGACTTTCACAATGACATCAATATACAGCAGAACTATTGGCCGGCGAACATTGCCAATTTGCAAGAATGCGCCCAGCCGCTCTACAACTTTCTGGAGTTCTTCGCGGTGGCAGGGAACAAGATTGCGAATGATGCGTATGGCGCTCGTGGATGGGTGATGGGGCTTTCCACCGGGGGCTTTGCCGGGTGCACAATCGGTGGGTCAAAGGGCTTGACTTCCTGGACCTTCGGCTCGGGCTGGTTGTGCCGTCAATTGATGGAAGGCTACAACTATAGCGGCGATACCGAGTTTTTGCGCAACCGTGCCTATCCGCTGATGAAAGGAGCCGCTCAATTCTACCTCGATACCCTAGTGGAAGCTCCCAAGGGGACCTCTGTAGCGGGCAAACTTGTGATGTTTCCATCGCTCTCACCTGAGAATACATTTATCGATAAATCGGGTAAAAAGGGCATGGTCACCTATGGTTCGGCGATGGATACTCAGATTATGGTGGAGTTGTTCAACAACTGTCTGGAATCGCAGGAAATCCTGCAGCTGGATTCTCCTGAAGAGCGGATGTTTCGCGATGAACTGCAAGCGGCGCTGGCGCAACTGCCGCCTTATGCGACCGGCAAAGACAATGGGATATTGCTTGAGTGGGCAGAAGAGTATGAGGAGGTCAATAAAAGGCACCGCCATCTCTCGCACCTCTATGCACTGTATCCAGGCGACACGATTAATACCACGACGCCGGATCTTCTGGAGGCCGCCCGTAAATCACTCGTGGTGCGCACCAGTGGTGGCGGTGGCGGTACGGGTTGGAGCGAAGGCTGGGTTGCCCCGCTATGGGCGCGCTTAGGCGATGGGAACCGAGCAGCTTTTGCCTATGACCGGATGCTGGGAACACTAATGAATAATAACATGTTCAATCTGTGCAAATCCTCGCCGGGGTCTCAGAGATACCCGAATTATTGGTGGGAAGGAGTGGGTTATGCAATGCAGGTCGATGGAAACCTGGCTGTTACCGGTGGGCTTCCAGAGCTGTTGGTGCAAAGTCACCTGCGTAATCCGGATGGCTCCTTCATTATCGATCTCCTGCCGGCCCTGCCTGCTGGCTGGCCGAGCGGTTCGGTCACTGGTTTGCGCGTTCGTGGCGGGTTCGAAGTGGATATCGAGTGGGAAGCTGGAAAGCTGAAGCAGGCTACCGTGACCAGCATTTCAGGCAAGACCAGCACGCTACGCTATGGTGATAAGGTCGTCCCACTGGATATGAAGCCAGGGCAACAGCTCAATTTTAACGCTAACTTAAGGGAAATGTAGAATGTACCGATTGGCAATTGGAAAGGGTATCGCGAAGGAGGCTGGGAAGCTGAATTAGAGCTTTATGATCTTGGGAAAGATATTGGTGAAACTACGAATATTGCATCGCAATACCCGGAGATCGTTGAGCGCATGAAAAAGATCATGAAAAAAGAGCATACACCTCATCCAAGGTGGAACCTGAATTCCAGTAAGAAAACATCAAATAAGAAGTAAAGTCATATCAAAAGGAGTAACAACATATGAGAACAATGCGCTATTTAGCTTTAACTTTCTTTGTCATAGCCAGTGGTCTGGCTGGAGCCGAAGAGCAAGCCAGGCACCTGATCATCCTTACCGGGCAGTCCAATATGAATGGCAAGGTTCGAGAGGGGGATATCATCAAACCAATGGTAGAGAAGGAATTCGGCAAGGATTCCGTGATCGCTGTTCGCCATGCCGCCGGCGGTAGTTCGATTGCTTTCTGGCTGGAGAAGACCATTAACGCGGACGGCGTTGAGGTGAGTAGTCCGGGCACTGTGTACCCAAAATGGATGGAGTCCGTCAAAGCAGCTTCAAAAGGTGAGGACATCGCAAGTGTCACCTTTATCTGGATGCAGGGCGAGTCCGACGTGCTTCTGAATAAGAAACCGGACTGGCAGGATGGTAAGCCCATGTCTGCGCAGATCTACCGGAAGAATTTCCTCCGATTGCTTGAACGAGTCCAAACGGACCTGGGCGTTGATGAGTTGAATGTGGTCATCGGCCGATTGAGCGACTATCACAAGAACGAAGACAAGCAGATGCCCGAAGAAAAGAAAGAGACGTGGGTTGCGATACGGGAATTGCAGGTCAAAATTGCTGAGGAGCTCCCCAGCGGTGCGTGGGTCAATACCGATGATCTCAATGACGGTCTGCAGACTCGACAAGGGGAGAGCAAGGAGGTCAGCAACGATTTGCATTATACCGACAAAGGGTACGAGGTGTTTTCAGAACGACTTGCCGAGGCTTCGATTAAGCTTATCAGGCAGAGCATGAACCAAGCCAAGTAGATCAAGCGGAGTCTGAGCTGTTTGCGTTGTTCGCAAAGGCATGAGCTGCTGCGTATTGCGACTCCGCAAAGAACATGTTTGCCCCGCGCGTAGAGGGGTTAGGCATTAGGCGTTAGGGGTAAGTGTGGAAATGTCGAGGGCTAACGACTAGCAACTAGGGACTAATCACTGGTTTTTGCGATGCACATCGCAAAAGACTCGGTCATGCTGGAACTTGATAAAACCATATAGGAATTAGTTATGCGTGTGTTAAGAAGATCGGCATGGGCGGCACTCGCATGCATGCTTGGAACGGCCAGCCTGAGCATAGCTGAAGAACAACCCAATATTATCTTTGTGATGCCTGATGATGCGGGCTACGGGGATTATTCCATCTTCGGCAACCCGGTCATCAAGACGCCCGCGGTGGATGCGTTTGTAAAAGAGGGATTGCTGCTGACGCAGTTCCACGTTTCCCCGGCCTGTGCGCCAACCCGGGCGGCACTCATGACTGGGCGACACGAATTCCGCAGCGGTGTTACACACACGGTCCAACAGCGTGAGCGTCCGAATATCCACATGAACACAGTGGCTCAGCTCCTGCAGTCATCCGGTTACACAACGGGTATATTCGGCAAGTGGCACCTCGGTGATGAGGAGGCGTATCGACCGGAGAATCGCGGCTTTGATGAAGTTTATATTCACGGCTCCGGAGGGATTGGGCAACATGCCGACGCACCGGGAAATCATAACGTCAATCCTGCCCTCTGGCATAACAATCGTTTTGTGCAAACCGAGGGCTATTGCACGGATTTGTTTTTTGAACAGGCAACAAAATGGATGGATGAAAAGCGGCGGGGCAGCCAGCCCTTCTTTGCTTTCATCGCTCCCAATGCACCGCACACCCCACATAACATCCCCGAGCAATACTACAAACATTACGAAGAGCCTCTGGCGAAAAACAATATACACAGTCGCCTGGCTCGCTACTGCGGCATGGTTGAAAATATAGACACCAATTTTGGCAAGCTCTTGAAGCAACTCGATCAGTGGCAGATGCGAGACGACACGATCGTCATCTTTCTCGGCAGCGACAACGGGGGTACAGCAGGAGTCGAGATCTACGACGCAGGCATGAGGGGAAAGAAAATGACACCCTATCAGGGCGGGACTCGCGTACCCTTCGTTATTCGCTGGCCGGATGGTGGTGTGCCTGCCGGAGCCGAGTGTGATGCGCTGACTTCCATCATCGATATCTTCCCGACCTTAAGCACTATTTCCGGCGCCACACTCAGCACTGAACTTAAAAAGCAACTTGAGGGCCGCAATCTGGTGCCGCTACTGAAAGACCCGAAGGCCAACTGGGCGGATCGCTATCTGGTCCATCACGTAGGACGCTGGCTGAAACCAGTCACGGCTGAACAGGCCAAGTATATAAACTGTGCGATTCAAAACTCCCGCTTCACTCTGGTCAATAACACGGAGCTGTACGATCTCGAGAAAGACCCCGGGGAAACGACCAATGTGATTTCCGAGCACCCGGAAGTCGTTTCGCAGTTGCGCGCCGAATACGACAAATGGTGGCAGGACACCCTGCCGATGATGGTTAACGAGTCGGTTAAATCGAGTGGTCCTGCGCCATTTATTGAACTCTACGTGAAGCAATACGGCGCAATCGATGAGGAGCGGCAAAAACGGATTGATAGGAGCCGTGCAGGAAAGCACGTTCAGCGACAGATTGACCAAATTCACTAGCGTCCCGCACGAAAGCGGGGACTTACCACGGAGGCTCGGAGACTCGGAGGAGAGATGGCGTGAATTTGAGGAGATTGCCGCTTCGCTGCCAACGGGGACGTTGGCCAATTGCCTTCCAGGCTGCGCCTGAGAAGGAATCACGCTCAAATTTGCCACTTCGTTGCTGTTGAATACAACAGCCAATTGCGAATACGCTGCTCCGCCATAGTATTGTTGGAGAGGGACAGGAGCATGGCAGAGCTCTAGAAGACTTAACTCCTCTCCTCCGAGTCTCCGTGCCTCTGTGGTGAATCTTCTTTCGGGGCAGAGAAGCATCAAGTGAATCTTCAGCGGTGGATAAAGACCCGAGTGAATGGCGCAATCTTGTAGGAAATCCGGAGTTTGCGGAACTGGAAAAGAAACTTGGGAATACGCTTTCAACTATTGTGGAATCTAAGAAATGAGAAGATCGAAGATGATGAGGATAGCTGTTTTGGCGGTATTGTTGTTGGGTGTTGTGGTGCAGGCGGAGAGCCTGGAACAGGCGTTTAAAAATCCGCCGGCTTCAGCCAAGCCGGCGACCTGGATGCATTGGGTCAACGGGCATATCAGCAAAGAGGGTATTGCCAGAGATTTCAAGGCCATAGCAGACGCCGGGCTTGGCGGATGTATCGTGTTTGATATCGCTGGTGGGGGTATGCATGGCTCGGTAAATTTTGGCAGCCCGGAATACTATGATGCCATTCGCTTCGCAGGTGATGAAGCCAAGCGCCTCGGAATTGAATTTGGTATCCATAATTGTGACGGGTGGTCATCCAGTGGCGGGCCGTGGGTTACCCCGGAACATTCGATGAAAGATGTCGTTGCCAGTGAAGGTTTGGTAGAGGGCGGCAAAGCAGGGCAATCAATTGTAACGTTACCCCCTTTGCCTGAAAAAGAGGGCTGGAGCAAAACCATTGCAGTTTATGCCTGGCCGGAATCACGAACCGATAAAGCCAGGAAACTCAAACCCTACAGCCGCGTATCCAGCCCGCGAGACTTTGCCGATGACCCGAACTACGGCAGCCTGACGTCAAAGGATATTATCGATCTCACGGACAAACTGAATGGCGATTCGTTGAATTGGACACCTCCGGCAGGTTCCTGGAAGATCGTGCGCGTTGGCACAACGAGTACGGGCGCCAAGAATAACCCAGCCCGTCAGGGCGGAAGAGGACTGGAAGTCGACAAGCTTTCGACTGAGTCGTTTGACCTTTTTTGGGATGGCTATATGGAAAAAGTCGTCAAGAAAATGGGTGAGCTTAACGGGAACGCCTTTAAGTATGTGGAAATCGATTCTTTTGAAAAGGGGCCGCAGAATTGGACCGCCAACATGCTGGAGGAGTTCAAAGCAAGAAGAGGGTATGACGCAAGGTTTTGGTTGCCCGTATTGGCGGGGTATATTGTCAACGGAAAAGCAGAAAGCGCGCGCTTTCTTGCCGATTATTACCGAACGATTTCAGAGTTGCTCGCGCAAAATTATGACGGACGAATGCAAGAACGCTTGAACGAGCATGGTCTGAGCTTAATTACAGAAGGGTATCACGCTTTTGCCAATAATCTCGACCGAATGAAATACTCGGACATTCCCATGGGAGAGTTTTGGGTGAATGAACATTTCGAGCGGGAAGAACACTGGGGTTGGCATGCCCGTATAATCAACACTTGTAAACTGGCCGCATCTTCGGCGCATATCGAAGGTAATCGACTGGTCGGGGCAGAAGCATTTACCGCTCGGGGGACAGAAGGAGGCTGGAGAGGCCACCCCTACGCATGGAAGGGGATCGGCGATTTTGCTTTTGTCGAAGGAGTTAACTGGATTGTTTTTCACCGTTACGCCCATCAGCCTTACCAGAATGTTGCGCCGGGTATGACCATGGGTTTTTGGGGCAGTCATTTTGATGTGGGTAATTCGTTATGGCCGATGCTCAAAAATTCATATTTTGAGTACCTGCAGCGATGCCAGGCATTGCTGCAGGCAGGAGACTTTGTTGCGGATCTTGCCTATTATGCGGGTGACCATATTCCGGTGAAACAGTTGGAGCTGAAGGACTATGTTAAGCAGCCACCGGCGGGATATGATTATGACTTGATTAACCGCGAAGTCCTGCAGGGGGCGAAGATCAATGCAGCGGGCTTTCTGGAGTTGCCCTCAGGTATGCAGTACCGGGCTTTAATTCTGCCTCAAACTGCCAATGTGATGCTGCCTGAAACGCTGGCGTGTCTGGAGAAACTGGTTAGAGATGGGCTGCGTATCTACGGGCCAAAGCCGGTAACTTCCCCCACGCGGGTCGGCTGGCCGGAAAGTGAGCAAACGTTACAGGCTATGGCGGATAAGATGTGGCCTAAGACCGGAACGAGTCAGCCATATGGCAAAGGATGGGTTTTCGCGGATGGCTCCATTCAGGAGATTGTTGGTGTCATACCCGATGTTTCGATTCCCGATGAACTGGATAAACAGATGGGGTATATTCATCGTCGTGTTGTCGAGGACGGGAAAAAAACGGATCTCTATTTTATCGCTAACCATAACGGCGATAAACCTCAACAGTTGGATCTGGTCTTTAGAAACCGCGGAAAAATTCCGGAAATTTGGCATCCGACCCGGAAGAAAATCATTAAGGATATTCCTTATACGCGGACACCTGAAGGGTGGTGCAGGCTTCCGCTTGAATTTATTCCCTACGAGTCATATTTCGTCGTATTTTCAGAGGATGAAACCTCAGTAGCTCAAGCGAAATCCAAATCAAAGTCCTCAACCCAAGAGCGGGTGATCAAGACCTTGGATTCTCCGTGGACGGTCGAGTTTCTGCCGAACCACATCACCGGTAAGAATTGGGGCCCTGAAGAGCCGCTGGTGATGAACAGCCTGAAATCACTACACCTGCATGCAGATGAAGAGGTGAAATATTTCTCAGGGCAGGTCAAGTATTCGACGAAGTTCAATCTCGACCGGAAAATCAGCCGATTAAATGACATCTACATTGACTTAGGGGAGTCTAAAGAGATTTCCGAAGTGCGCCTCAACGGCAAATGGGTCGATACGTTATGGATGAAACCGCTTCAGGTTGAAATTGGTGATTACCTCAAGCAGGGTGAAAACCATCTTGAAATTACGGTATCTACGCGACTGATAAACCGGCTGATTGGAGATGAGTTTTATCCAGAAGACCTTGCTTACAGAGAGTTTGAGCACCCGCGTTCAGGGATGAGGTGTTACGTTTTTGGCGAAAAGGGAGTTCCGCAGTGGATGCAAGAGGGGCGAGATCGACCGAACTCCAAACGCAAGACTTTTTCATATTGGAAGTTCCATCATAAGGATTCGCCGTTAGTTCCCTCAGGTTTGTTGGGGCCGGTGAGGATTATAGAACGCGATTGAAGCATCGATAACTACAGGAACAATTAGTAACTAAAGAAGAATAGCAATATGCAAAGAAGCAGCAAAATAGACTATGTAATCGTCACGATTGCTTGTTTGCTGGGAGCAATCAACATCAGCGTTGCTGAAGAACAACCCAATGTGATTCTCATTATGGTAGACGACATGGGATACTCCGACATCGGGTGCTATGGCGGAGAAATCAATACGCCGAACCTCGACGCCTTGGCGAAGAACGGGATTCGGTTCCGCCAGTTTTACAACACGGGGAAGTGTCATTCTTCGCGCGTAACGCTGCTTTCCGGACTCCATTCCTATCAGGCGGGAAAGGCGCAGGAAAATGGAACGGTAAAGTTGCATAACCACAATGTAGCTCGGGGTGTATCCATTGCCCAGGTGCTCCGCGAGGCGGGCTACTACACCGCGGTTTCCGGCAAATGGCATATCACTCCAGAACCGGACGAATTCGGCTTCGACCGCTTTTTCGGTTTTTTGCCAGGATGTATTCACAATTACTTTGATTCAAACAAGCTACAGCTTGACGGCGAGAGCTACACGGGAAAACCGGCGTATATCACCGACCTGATCACCGATCATGGGATTGAGTTTATTGAAGAGGCGCAATCGAAAGAAAAACCGTTCTTCCTCTACTTGCCCTATAATGCACCTCACTACCCGTTGCAGGCACCACAAGAGCAGATTGATAAATATCGTGGTAAGTATAGCAAGGGTTGGTCTGCTATACGGGACGCGCGTATCGAGAAGATGAAGACTCTTGGACTGGTTGGTGCAGACTGGCCTCCTGCAGACCCTAAAGTGGCTCTACTTCGAGACTGGGACGCGTTCTCGGATGCTGATCGCGATTATCAGGATTATATTATGGCTACCTATGCCGGGATGGTTGACCGTATCGACCAGAATCTTGGCAGAATTATTGAAAAACTCAAAGCTACGGATGCGTTAGACAACACGCTGATTCTGTTTTTCTCTGATAACGGAGCCTGCGATGCCACTATGCTGCGTGAGCGCGAGCTCTTTGAACGCAAGACTCCGGCTACAAACAGCAAATCGTTTATTACACAAGGAACCGACTGGGCGTTTGTAAGTAATGCTCCGTATAGAGGCTTTAAGGCACATATGCATGAAGGCGGCATCATTTCGCCTCTTATCGCTCACTGGCCCGCCGGGATTGCAAAACCAGGGCGCATCGATCATCAAAACGTGTTTCACCTGATGGATCTTATGCCGACGGTTGTGGAGCTGTGCGGCGGGACCTACCCAGAACAATTTGAGGGGCGGAACATCGAGCCGATGAACGGGATCTCGATGACGCCAGCCTTTGCAGGAAAGAAGGCGGAACGTGACGGCGGGATTTATCAGATGTTCGGTGTAAACCGGGCGTATCGTTTAGGCGACTGGAAAATTGTCAGCAAGGGTGGATCCCGCTGGGAGCTCTACAATATGGTGGAGGATCCGACGGAGCAGAACGATCTGGCTGCGCAACATCCCGAAAAAGTGGAAACACTTAAAGCCATGTGGTGGAAAGTTGCCACAGAAGACGAGCGCCTGCCGGCACAGGTGAATAAACCCTGCTCGGACAGACCGGCCAAACCCCGTCGATTCATGATGCGCCAGGGCAATCAGCGTGTCCCTGCCTATAAAGGGGTTGACTTGAATAAGCTTTACTAGGCGTTTGTGCCGTTCCTGACCGGGCGGGCGATCGAAAGATGTAACTTTAAATGGAGAAAAACATGAAAATCAAAAAAATAGCTTGGAAACAAAAACATCGTATCACTTTTATGACACTTGTGGTGATGGGCTTGTCCGCCCATTCCGCCTTTGCGGAAGACGGCTTTGTCCCGCTCTTTGACGGAGAAACGCTCAACGGTTGGGTTACTACCCGATCAACAGACTCTTTCTCTGTGAATAAAGAGGAAAAAGCGATTCAGGTTTATGCCGGCAAAGAACACGGTTCGGAGCAACTCCCTGACTGTCTTGTGACGAAGAAGCAGTTCAGTCACTACATTCTCCGCCTGGAATACAAGTGGCTGGAAAACCAATTCAGCCCGCGTATAGACTGGGATCGTGATGCAGGCGTCCTCTTTCATGCCCACGGCAGCCTCAAAAAGCTCTGGCCATATTCAATTGAAATGCAACTGGGCGAGACTCCCGGCACCGTCACGGGCGCATCCAAGGATTATTGGAAGGGTCGGAAACCTCGCCGCTTTCATACGGGCGACTTGTTCTTAATCCAGAAGGATCTCGTGCAAGCCCAGTACAAGCGCAACGGGATCTGGTGGGATCCGAATGGCGAGCTCTATACCGGTGGGAAACCTGGGTGGGCTCGGCTCGGAACTGAAAAACCCAAAGGCGAATGGAACGAAGTGGAAATCCGTGTACTCGGCGACAAAAAGGCGACGTTTATTCTGAATGGCGAGGTCGTTTTCGAGATCATGTATATGCAGAAAATGGAGGGCGAAGAGCTTGTTCCTCTGACAAAAGGGCATATCGGCCTGCAGGCAGAATGGGCCGAACTGCTTTACCGAAATATACGGATTAAGGAGCTGGATATTGTGGATGCAGAGGAAGGGGCGTCACAGGGTGCGCAGGCACCTGAATATGAAAATCCCGCAGACTATCCGCTGATGGCGGATTGGCAGGGCCAATGGATCGATCCGAAGAAGGGGCACGAAAAGGCGCATCCGCAAATGGCGGCACAGTTGCTTCCGGTGCGGGGCGGTAAATACCGCGTGGTGATCCTGCCGGAGCTCTACAACCGTGCGGAGCCCTACCTGAACATCGAGGTGCCGGCAACCCACGAGCGGGTGGAGATCAAACAGAACGGCTTTGAGGTGGTCTTTGAAGGTTCGAAGGTTTCCGGGCAGGGGAAGCTACACGGCGACCTGACCCGCTTCGAGCTGGAAAAAGTTCCGTTCCAATCGCCAACCCTTGGAATGAAGCCGCCGAAGGGGGCCACGGTTCTATTTGATGGAACGAACTTCGATGCCTGGCAGCATGACGGAGGAAAAGCCGTCACCTGGAAACAGGTCGATGACGCCATGCAGGTGGTTACCCAGCTGGACGCGGCAAACAAAAAAGCGGGATTGGGTGGAAACATTGAAACCAAACAAAAATTCGGTTCGATGCGTTTTCATATGGAGTTTCGCTATCCGGTGGAGGCCGATAAATCGGGTTCGGCGGCAGGTCGGGGGAACAGCGGCCTTCGTTTCCTGCCGACCCATGAGATCCAGATCCTGAACAGTTATACGACGCCTAACTATTGGCACGAGTGCGGCTCCATCTACAAACGCGTGCCCGCCAAAGTTGACGCCGCCGGTCCGCCGCTGGCCTGGCAGACCTACGATGTGGAAATCGAGCTTCCCGGAAATGGAACGGCGGTTATGACCGTGCAACTTAACGGGCGGATTCTTCACAATAAAATGGTGATGAACTGCAATGCGAACGAGCTTTCGATCTGGCTGCAGGATCACAACAATCCGTTGCAGTTCCGGAACATCTGGTTGGTGGAAAAATAAGGAGAGATCTGATGAAAAAGAACTGTATAACCGTTTTGAGCATGGTATGGGTGGCTTTGGCGCATCTGGGCGTGCATGCAGAACCTCTGGAAACGTTGTTTGCTGATCCTGTGGAAGAGACCCGGGCGTGGTGCTACTGGTACTGGATTGCAGGCGATATTACCGCGGAGGGGATTACCAAAGATCTGGAGAACATGGTAGAGGTCGGTATCTCCCGTGCCATGATTGGGAATGTTT
>CAZCDU010000128.1:0-14339 GCA_964497125.1 uncultured Victivallales bacterium
GGCGTTGTAGGACAGGCTTCCCGAGTCCCCGAGGGAGCCTGTGCCCGTCACGCCAGGCTGCTAGATGAAGCCAATCCGCTGATTGGAGATGACTTCGCACGGCAGCTCATCGACAAAATGCGAGGGCTGACAGTACATCACCCCGCCGTCGCGCATGCGGCGCACCTCCGGCGTGCAGAGCACAAGTTCATCCTTGGCACGGGTGGCCGCCACGTAGAAGAGCCGGCGCTCTTCAGCTTCGCCTTCATCAGACTCGTTCATGGAGCGGGACGAAGGGAACATGCCCTCGGTTGCCCAGATGATAATCACCACCGGCCACTCCAACCCTTTCGCCTGGTGAACCGTACTTAACCGAACCGCGTTGCGTTCCGCGTTCGAGACATTCTCGGCTTCGGCATCAAGGTTCGTCAACAGGGCGACATCACTCAAACACTGCTCGACGTTGTCGAACTTCTCGACGTGCAGGATCAGTTCCTGGATATCATCCAACCGGGAATCATAGTTCTCAAACGCATCCACCGCATAGGTATCGTAAAAGGCCTCGACGAATCGCTGAATCACATCACCGCCTGCCTCGCTCAGCACCTCATCGTGATAGGCCGCAAGGACGGGATCGACATGCACCCAGCGCGCGTGCGCAGCTTTGCGCAGCGAATCAAGCAGTAGCTTGCGGGCATCTGGATCATCGGTATCAAAACGCCCGCCCAACTTCTTCCACAGCTTCTGCACCGTGGCAGGCCCTACACCGGGAAGCAGACAGAGCAGTCGTTCAAAGGCCAGCGCATCCTCGGGGCAGGCTAGCACGCGCAAGAGGCAGAGAATGTCTTTGACGTGCGCCTGTTCAAAGAATCGAATCCCGGACGTGATGACATGTGGCACATGGCCGCGGCTCAACTCCATCTGCAACTCCATGGCGTGGAAATGCGCGCGATAAAGCACCACGATATCGGATGGCCGGTAGCCATCGCGGGTGAAGTTTCGAATCTGGTCAACGACGTAACGGGCCTGGTGCTCGCCGTCACGCAGCTTGGCAACCGTGGGGTTGCGGTAGGCCTCACGCGTGGCGCGAAGCGTCTTTCGGAATTCCTCGGGATGACCGGAACTGTCAACCGTGGCGTTCGCCAACGCCAGCACCTCGGGAACACTTCGGTAGTTCGTCTCCAGCTTGTAGATCTTGGCGTCGGAATAGCGGCTCTTGAATTCGATGATGTTACGATAATCAGCCCCGCGCCATGAATAGATGCTCTGGAAATCGTCCCCCACCACGAACAGGTTGCGGTGATGCGCGGCAATCTCGTCAACCAGCTCAGCCTGGATGCGGTTGGTGTCCTGGTATTCGTCAACCAGGACGTATTGAAATTGCTCGGCATACCGTTCACGCACGACAGGATGTTCACGAAACAGCTTAAGGCAATTCACCAGGAGGTCATCGAAGTCCATGGCGTGGATCTCGCGCTTCTTGGCTATGTAGAGCTTGAGCACATCAAGAACAGCGCCCTGGTTGACCTCGTGACCCTCAAAATGTTCAGCGATGGCATCGCCAAGCGCGGTTTCCGAGTTCACGGCCTTTCCCAGCACATGCAGCAGAACATCCCGTTTCGGGAACTCCTTGCTCTGAAGCTTGAGCTCCTTGATACAGGCCCGCATCAGGCTGCGGGAGTCATCGCGATCCATGATGGTGAAATTGTGGCGGTAATCGAGCATGGGGGCGTGGCGGCGTAGGATCCGGTTGGCCACATGGTGGAACGTACCACTCCAGGGAATACCGGCAGGATGCCCCACCAGCTCGTCGGCCCGTTCCAGCATTTCCTGCGCCGCCCGGTTTGTGAAGGTCAGCAGCAGGATGCGCTCCGGGTCAATGCCCTGCGAAACCAGGTAGGCGACCCGGTAAACAAGCGTACGGGTCTTGCCGGTACCGGCGGCGGCCAGAATCAGCATGGGGCCTTCACCTGCTGTTGCAGCCGCAAACTGTTCTGCGTTCAAGTCACTTTCGAAATCAATTGTCTTCATCTAGCACCATCTGAATTCACGAAATCAGCTACGAATCATTTATGAGGAATGCTCACTGTAGCTGAATCTGCGAGAATTCAGACAAAAAAGAGCAAGCAACGTACCGCTGCAGCCATTCCGGCTATGCGACAGCCAACAACGACTCAACCGACATGCCCTCGAGTGACGAGTCCATCCCGCCGGTGGCGCGCTCTACCGCTTTCGCGATCTTCGCGTCGATCGAGGCCAGCCCGAGGTCTTCCGGTGTCACGCCCGAGTGCATCACAACATCGGCGACTTCACTCACCTGCAAAGAGGCGGGCGACTTGAGAAGTGCATAGGTTCCCTGTTTCTCCGAAATGGCGGCAAGATAGCCGGCCTGTACCAACTCATCAATGATGGCATTCAGAAAACGGACAGGCACACGATTCTCCCGCACGTAGGCCGAAACCTGGAACTGCGGTGCCGAGGAAACCATGGAACGCGCCGCCTCGACAATAATGGCCAGGGCGAGCGTCATGCGCGCCTGCAAGTTGGCCTCGCGGGCGCTCTGCTCCATCCGGAAGGTCGCGCAGTTCTGAACCGCAAAAGCCACCTCCGCCCCGAAGAGTACGATCTGCCAACTCATGTAGACCCACGCCAGCAGAATCGGCACGACCGCGAAACTTCCGTAGATTTTGCCATAGCGTGCGGCACCCACCTGGATCATGGCACAGATCGATAGCCACAGCAGGAACAGCAGCGCGGCCACGAACCCGCCCGCAATGCCGGCCCGGAACTTCACGATCGTATTGGGCATGAACATAATCAGGAATGCAAATGCAAGGGAGGTCATGCCCACAACGGTCAGGTTCCTGAAGAAGCCGGAATCGACGATACGCTGGATTATGGCCGCGGTGTGGTCATCAAGGAATCGGGTCAACATATCCATCACCGGCATGGAAGCCGCGGCGGCGATGAGGACGGGCAGAATTAACAGGACACTCAGGTAGTCCGTAAAGCGTCGCCACAGGGATCGCCCGACGGCAACCCCCCAGACGCGGTTGAAGGAGCGCTCCACGCGCCCCAGAACGGCAATCACCATCCAGATCAGGATGATCAGACCGACGGTACCCAATCTCGCGAAGTTGATATTCTCAACCTTCTCGAAGCCCTGCTCGACCAGAGAGTTAATCCGAAGCGCAAGTTCGCTCTGTACGAATTCGTCAGCCTCTGCCTCGTTCATGGTGTGGCTCTCACCGGGCGATTCGTCCTGGCCGCTCGCATCCGGCGCAGGACGTTCTGCCTTGAATGTCTGCGTCCAGTCGGAAACACGCCCCTGGATCCAGTTCTTGGCTGTATCGGCATCGCCGAACCCTCGCGCCATAGAGAGACAGAGCGCCAACACCGGAACAATCGCCATTAGCGAACTGAACGTCAGCGAAGCCGCGTGCATGGAACACTCGTCTTCCTTGAACCCCTTGAAGACCAGGGTAATGACGCGTACCGTGCGCACCCATATCCCGCGCAGGGCTGAAAGAGAGCTGATCTCCACATCCCAAACATCCTCAGTCGCAAATCGCCAGATACGCCCCAGCTTTGCCCCCAGGTCCTTCACAGCTTTTCGGATCGAATTGAGCTTCATCGTTTTCTCCTGTAAAGCGTCCACGCGGCGAGTGTCTTGGCATCCCGGATGTCGCCTGCATCCATCATCGCTTCCAGTGCATCAGCCGTCATGACTTCCACCTCGAGGCGTTCGTCATCATCCGGACGCATGGCTCCCCGTTCGGGGTCGAGCGCAGCAAAATAGACATGCAGGGCTTCCTCGGAATACCCGGGGGCCGGATACATGACCCCCAGTTTGTCCAGGGATGCCGCCCGATAGCCGGTTTCCTCTTCCAGCTCGCGGCGGGCACAGTCCGCCGGATCTTCTCCCGGATCAAGCGTCCCGGCGACGACTTCCAGCAGTTCCTGTTCAACCGCCTTGCGGTACTGACGGACCAGGACAAAGCGCTCATCGGGGAGCTGAGCCAGAACAACCGTTGCCCCGGGATGCTTCACAATCTCACGCACGGTACGTTTGCCGCACGCCAGCTCAACATCCAGAACATCAACCCGGACCAGCTTGCCCTGAAATGCCTTCTCTGAATGGACCGTCCTCTCGTGCATACAGTCTTTATACCGTTGAGCGAGGGTCCCGAGCAACTTAAATGGCAACTGACGATGGGCAACACATCAACAATATTGATTGGTAAGGTTTTGCGGGTGGTGTACGATACTCGATTAGAGGATGGTTGCGGAACGCGGGATATCAAGAACGGGACATAAGAGAGATGAAAAAGGGATTAGGCTTCACGGATGTATTTTGTATTGCCTCGGGGGCAATGATCAGCTCCGGAATTTTCGTGCTTCCGGGCTTGGCGTTCTCGCGGACGGGCCCCGCCATGATCATTTCCTATTTCATTGCCGGTATGCTGGCGCTCATCGGCGTGTTCAGTATCATCGAACTGGCGACGGCAATGCCCAAGGCGGGTGGCGACTACTACTTCCTGACCCGCAGCCTCGGCCCCCTGATCGGAACGGTATCAGGACTACTTAGCTGGTTCGCACTATCCCTGAAGACGGCGTTCGCGGTCTTCGGACTGGCCGAAGTGGTATTCCTTCTGAGTGGCGAACGCATTCCGCTTTTCGCGACGGCTGTGCCGGTGACAATCTTCTTCGTTGTCCTGAACATCAAAGGAACCGAGGCCGCGGCGAAGTTTGAAGTATTGATGGTCGCGATGCTCCTGCTGCTGATGGGGACCTACTTCGCCCTGGGCGCCCCCAACATACAGGCATCCCACTTCAGCCCCTTCATCATCGAAGGAGGTGGCTTCAAAGTCATTCTCTCCACGGCGGGGTTTGTGTTTGTTTCGTTTGGTGGCCTGCTCAAAACGGCGACCATTGCTGAGGAGGTGCGGAATCCCCGGCGCAATATTCCCGCCGGCTTCATTGCGGCGACAGTTGCCATCACCCTGCTCTATGCGTTGCTGCTGATCGTCACGGTAGGTATTCTCCCCGCAGATGAGCTTCGTGGTTCGTTCACGCCAATTGCCGATACGGCTCGCCTGTTGATAGGAATGCCTGGCTATGTGGCCATCACCATCGCGGCCATATTGGCCTTCGTGACGACCGCTAACGCGGGCATCATGTCGGCATCACGCTACCCCCTGGCTCTCGGTCGTGACAATCTGCTGCCGCCATTCGCCGCCAAGGTGAACAGAAAGGGAACGCCTTTCGTTGCGATCGTGCTGACCGGCTGCGTGATCCTGGCCTCATTGCTGCTGGATATCGAGAAGTTGGTCAAGGCGGCTTCGGCGGTTGTCATCAGTTCCTACATTCTCTCCGCCGCGGCGGTGTTGGTGATGCGGGCCAGCAAGCTGACGAACTACCGCCCGACATTCCGCGTTCCGCTGTGCCCATGGCTTCCTCTGTTCGGAATCGGGTGCTTCTCATTGCTAATCTTCGACATGGGGTTGGCCGCAGTAGAGATCAGTATCGGTCTCGTGGCGTTGGGATTGCTCATCTACTTCTTCTATGGCCGGAAACGCACCGACATGGAGTACGCCTTGTTGCATCTTGTGGAGGGCGTCATAAACCGAGACCTCACCGATGATGCACTTGAGAAGGAACTGTACCAGACGATCTACAAACGCGACGAAGTGGCGCATGATGCCTTCGACAAGATCCTGAAGACAGCGGAGGCGCTTGACCTCGAGCCGGGCGCAACACAGGAGACCTTGCTCGATGCCATCTCGCAGGAGCTCGAACAGGAGCTGTCCCTGTCCGAGAAGGCGATCCGGACCAAGTTCGTGGAGCGCGAAGAACAGGGGTCATGCGTGTTGACACCGTTCGTGGCGATTCCCCACATCATCGTCGACGGCGAGAAGCTGTTCAAGATCCTGCTTGTGCGAAGCCGCGAGGGAATCGAGTTCGAAGTCGACACCTCTGTGAAGGCGTTCTTTGTAATCGTGGGTAGCCGCGATATGCGAGGGATGCACCTCAAGGCGTTGGCAGCCATTGCGCACATCGTACAGCACCCGGAGTTTGAGAAACGCTGGACAAGAGCCAAGAACGAAGCACAACTCAAAGATATTCTACTGCTCGGGGATCGCGTCCGTATGTAGGGCTGGGCCGGGGGAGAGCCGCTAGTACGGCCTGACTGAAAGGAATGCACTGATGAAACGCTTCAAGAATATACTCCTGTACACGGATGGTGATGTTGACAACGTGGGGCCGCTGGAGAAGGCGATTGACCTGGCTCAACGCAACGGGGCTCGCCTAACGGTGACCGGCATCCTACAGCAGCTGCCGCGGGAAATGCAGTTGCTCCTCGCGAACGCACAGGTCGCCGAAATGGAGAAGACTGCAGTCGAGGCCCTGAACGAGCGCCTGGAAACGTTCGTCGCATCGGCGCGGGCCAAGTGCGACAACGTTGCGATCAAGATCCTTTACGGGACGCCGTTCCTCGAGATCACGCGTGAAGTTATTCGAAACCAACATGACCTCGTCATGATGGCTGCTGATGGTGCCGACGATCACCGCGAGCGATTCTTTGGAAGCACGAGCCTGCATCTGATGCGCAAATGCCCATGCCCCATCTGGGTGATAAAGCCCGGCCAACACACAACATTCACCCGCGTCCTGGCGGCTGTCGATCCGCACCCGACGAACGAGGAACGCAATGGCGTCAATGCTAAGGTCATGGAGTTGGCCACGTCACTGTCCCGACTTGAAGGCAGCGAGCTCCATATTGCCCACTCGGTCGACACATCGGCGGCAGATGCCTGGTCGCTGTGGAGCCGGGCCCTGCCGCCCGACGAGGCCAGCCGAATTCCGGTCGAAACCGTAATGCGACACCGGCAGCTACTGTTGAAGCTGCTGGAGAAGCACGACCTGGAGGGAATCGAGCACGAGGTCCACCTGAGCGAGGGCGCAGCGGGTGACTGTATCGCTCAGCTTGCCAAGGAGAAGCAGATTGACCTGATCGTCATGGGAACACTGGCGCGCACCGGCGTGACAGGATTCTTCATCGGCAACACGGCTGAGACCGTGCTGGGGCGCGTGGCCTGCTCGGTACTGACGGTCAAGCCGGACCGTTTTGCCAGCCCCGTAAAACTGACCAACCACTAAGGTGATGAGAGAGCTGGAATGATATACATCCTGATTGCCAGCGCCGACATCGAGGAGTTCCAGTAGCACCCCGCCCAGTAGCTGGATTCGTTAGAATTCAGATCTTCTACAACCGTCACCCATCCAGAGAACACCCTCCACAAGCCAAAACACCCGACCAGCTTCGCTGAAAGTGCCCACGGCTCAGCCTTCGCATTCCGGCTTCCCGCTCAACTCCCATCCCTATTTCAGCTTTCTGTTTTCCGCTTTCTGCTTTACTCCCCCCCCCCTTTTATCTAGGTTGGCGCGGATTTTTGCAGGTCTGACGAATAACCCAATAGTAAGGAGTAATCATGTCTACAATCATTGATATCTGCGCACGGGAGATCATCGACTCACGCGGCAACCCGACCGTTGAGGCGGACATCTACCTGGATAGCGGCGTCATGGGCCGCGCCGCCGTGCCGTCCGGTGCATCCACCGGCGAGAACGAAGCGGTCGAACTGCGGGATGGCAACGACAAGCGCTATCTCGGCAAGGGCGTGCTGAATGCCGTCAAGAACATCAACGAAACGATCGCACCTGAGCTTCTCGGGTACGACGTGCTCGACCAGGTCGGCATTGACAAGACCATGATCGAGCTCGATGGCACAAAGACTAAGGGCAAACTCGGCGCCAACGCCATCCTGGCCGTCTCCCTGGCCGCCGCGCGCGCCGCTGCTGAGCACACAGGGCTGCCCCTCTTCCGCTACATTGGCGGCACCAACGCCAAGACCCTCCCCGTACCCATGATGAACATCATCAATGGTGGATCGCACTCCGATGCCCCCATTGCCTTCCAGGAGTTCATGATTCGCCCCGTCGGAGCCCCGAGCTTCCGCGAGGCCATCCGCACGGGCGCTGAGGTCTTCCACAGCCTCAAGAAGGTCCTGCACGATCGCGGCCTGAGCACGGCTGTTGGCGACGAAGGTGGATTTGCGCCGACGCTGGACGGTACCGAGGACGCCCTCGAGAGCATCCTGAAGGCCATCGAGCTGGCCGGTTACACGCCTGGTAAGGACGTTACGATCGCCCTGGACTGCGCGGCTAGCGAATTCTACGAAGACGGTGTCTATAACTACGCGAAGTTCGAAGGCGACAAGGGCGCCAAGCGCTCCCGCGAAGAACAGGTGGAATACCTGGCTGAGCTCAGCGCCAAGTACCCGATCGATTCGATCGAGGATGGCTGCGACGAGAGCGACTGGGAAGGCTGGAACCTACTCACGGCCAAGATTGGTGACAAGATCCAGCTGGTTGGCGACGATCTCTTCGTGACGAACGTTGACTACCTCTCCCGCGGTATCGAAGAGAAATCGGCCAACTCAATCCTGATCAAGGTCAACCAGATCGGTACACTCACCGAGACGCTGGATGCCATCGAAATGGCTCACAAGGCTGGATTCACCGCTGTTGTCAGTCACCGCTCAGGCGAAACGGAAGACAACACGATCGCTGACATTGCCGTGGCTATCAATGCCGGTCAGATCAAAACGGGCTCAATGTCCCGTACAGACCGCATCTGCAAGTACAACCAGCTTCTGCGTATCGAAGAGATGCTTGGTGCCGACGCCATCTACGGCGGAACGCTCTAAGTTCCCTCTGGCCTTTGGGCCATAAGTTCGCTAGCGTAAATGGCCGAAAGGTGACGGGATATCCCGAATCCTTTCGGCCATTTCTTTGGGCAGAAAACGGTTGAGCACGGAGATTACTGAATTCTATGAGCACATGGCGCCTGATCTATCGCTTTTCGTGGGCCCTGCTGGGAGTACTGGTCGTCATCGGCCTGCTCTGCGTCTTCACTCCCAAGTGCCGCTCGCTGACGCGTCTCCAGAAGACACGCGCGGAGATTGAACAGCAGAATGCGGACAAAGAGGACGAGATTAAGGACCTGAAAGTGAAGCAGGAACGCTTCACGACCGAACCCGCATTTGTCGAACGCACGGCGCGGGAATCAGGAATGGTCTCGCCAAACGAGATCGTCTATAAGTTCACGGACGCCAACGGCAAAGTACCCGAGTAGCGCAAGTAAAGGAGGAGAGACAGAGATGCTTGATTCGATGATCAAAAAGACAGCGTCGCTTCTGGCCCTCACGCTGGCCATCCTCTCCACCGGCTGCCTCAAGATGGAACACGATATTCGTCTGAAAGAAGACGGCACTGCCACCTATCGCCTCAAGTATTCCATCTCGGAACAGGCCATCGTCCAGCTTCGCGCCATGGAAAAGCTGAAGAAGGACCTGGCGCTTGCCGCCGGCGAACCACCGCCGGGAATCGAGATGGATCCGCTACTGCACCTGTTCCTTGATCCCGATGACGGCGCTCTGCGTGAGGCCATCAAGCCCTATGAGGAAGAGGGCATCAAACTCAAAGAGCTGGAAGTAGAATCGCGTGCCGCGTGGCGCAGCGTTAACCTCACGCTCGACGTGGACGATCTCGACAAAGTCGCAGAAACCGACTTCTTCAAAACTCACGGATTCAACCTCACGCGAGACAAGGACAACCATTACGTGTTCTCCCGTGAACCGCACATCAATCGCCCCGGCGAAATTCCGAAAGCCCCAACCGACGAAGAAGTCGAGCAACTCATTCCCATCGTGTCCGGCTTCAACGTGACCGTCAAAGTCACGACTCCCGGCCGCATCCTGGCGACAACAGCCTTCCGCACCACGCTTCACACGGCATCGTGGGTGTTTGACTTCGATCGTGAATCCAGCGCGATACAGGCGGTTCAGCGTCAGCCCTTCAGGATCGTATTCGACTCGAGCCGGGCACAGCTACCCGAGCTGAGTTACCGCGGCTCCAAGATAAAGCAGTAAGCGCCGACACAATCTCCCTGGGGAAAGCACTCCGCGAAGCCATGACCGCGGGCCCCCTGCGCGAATGGAATCACAACTACTGAGAATGTGACCGCACGTGGCCGCCCTCTTATCGCGTCGCCAAGGGAGGAAGTCGTGCCTCTGCCGGATCATACATGAATGAAACGTTCCGGCATTTACGGCCTAAAGGCCGAACTACGAACGGGTTGATACATCAGCCAGGCGTTTGTAGTTCGGCCTTCTGGCCGTATCTTCGGACGCGAAGTTTCAGGCTAGTGAATGTACGCCAAAGGTACAGCCGTTGCCCCACCCGTCTGCTGAAGTCCAGATCCTACGGACAACTAGCTAGCCAGAAAGCCCCAACCGCTCGCCGTCCCACCAGGCTTCTTTGGCAGCTGCGAGGGCCGCGCCGCGATGCGAAATGCTGTGCTTGATGTCGGCGTCAAGCTCGCCAAAGGATTGCTCGTAGCCGTCCGGAACGAACAGTGGATCGTAACCGAACCCCGCGTCACCGCGTGGCTCCAGCTCAATGCGGCCCTCGCAACGACCATCGACGGTTTCCGAACCACCGTCGGGAGTCGCCAGGGCTATCGCACAGCGAAACCGTGCTGTTCGCTCAGACACACCGTCCAGAGCAGCCAACAGCTTATTGTTGTTGGCCTCATCATTAGACGGCTCCCCTGCATAACGCGCCGAGTAGACTCCCGGATCACCCCCAAGCACATCGACCTCGAGACCGGAATCATCCGCCAGGGTCAGCAACCCGCTGGCGGCAGCCAGCTCAACAGCCTTCTTAGTTGCGTTTCCCTCGAAGGTATCGCGATCCTCAACAACGTCCGGAAGCCCGGCGACTTCATCCGCGCCAACAATCTCAATGCCCGGCAATTCAAGAATCGCACGAATCTCTTTGAGCTTGTGAGCATTACGTGTGGCAATAAGTAACTTCATACGATGTAACGTGTAACGGTTTCAACATACAACGTTTGTAACGTTCAACGACTGCAACGTGCAACGTCTGTAACGTTCAACGACTGCAACGTGCAACGTCTGCAACGTTCAACGACTGTAACGTGCAACGTCTGCAACGTGCAACGATTGCACCGTTCTCATCCCTTCCGCTTCGCCCATGAGTCCCGCAGGGGAACAACCCGGTTAAACACCGGCCGCCCTGGTTCGGAGTCCTTCTGATCGGCAACAAAGTAGCCGGTCCGTTCGAACTGCACGCGCGTCCCCGGCTCAACTTGCATCAAGCTGGGCTCAAGTTTGGCGTGCACGATATTCAGCGAATCCGGATTCAGGTTGTCTTTGAAATCGCCACCCTCCGGAACCGCGTCAGGACGCTCACACTTGAAGAGACGATCAAACAGCCTCACTTCCGCATCATGCGCGTGGGCCGCGGAGACCCAGTGGATCGTTCCCCTTACGCGACGGCCATCCGGTGCGTTGCCACCACGCGTCTCGGGATCGTATGTGCAATGCACCTCGGTGACCTCTCCCGTCTCCTCATCTTTCTTGAAGCCGGTGCACGTTACCAGGTAGCCGTAGCGCAGTCGTACCTCCTGGCCAGGTTTCAACCGGTAGAACTTCTTCGGTGCCTCTTCGCGGAAATCGTCCCGCTCAATGAACAGCTCACGAGAAAACGGCACATCGCGCGTGCCCGCCGATTCATCCTCGGGGTTGTTGATGCCCTGCAAGATCTCTTCTTCGCCCTCTGGATAATTCGTCACGACCAACTTCAGTGGATTCAAAACACCCATCACGCGCGGCGCCGTCTTGTTCAGTTCATCCCTGACACAGTGCTCAAGCAGAGCAATGTCAGAGAAGCTCTCAACCTTCGTTACGCCGATGCGGCTGCAGAATTCGCGGATTGAGGCCGCCGTGAAGCCACGGCGACGAAGCCCCGAAACGGTCGGCATACGCGGATCATCCCAACCACTGACGTGGCCTTCCTGCACCAGCTCCAACAGCTTGCGCTTGCTCATCACCGTATAGGTCAGGTTCAGACGGGCAAACTCTGTCTGTTGCGGGTGACAATCCACATCGAGGGCTTCCAGGATCCAATCATAGAGGGGACGGTGCACCTCAAACTCTAGGGTGCAGATGGAGTGCGTGATGCCTTCAATTGAGTCCTCGAGACAGTGCGCGAAATCGTACATCGGGTAGACACACCACGTGTCGCCGGTGCGGTGATGGTGCGCACGCTTGACGCGATAGATCGCGGGGTCGCGCATGTGCAAATTCGGAGACGCCATATCGATCTTCGCGCGCACGACGTACTCCCCGTCTGCGAATTCGCCATCACGCATACGATGGAACAGGTCCAGGTTCTCTTCGGGAGTCAGGTTGCGGTACGGACTGTCTTTGCCGGGCCGCGTGGGTACGCCACGGTACTCCTTGAACTGCTCAGGCGTCAGCGTGCAAACGTAGGCCTTGCCCTTCTTGATCAGATCCTCGGCGTAACCGTACATCTGCTCGAAGTAGTCAGAGGCATAGTAGAGGTGTGTGTGCCAGTCGAATCCCAGCCATTTGACGTCCTCGATAATCGAGTCCACGTACTCGACATCCTCTGCCGTCGGATTCGTATCATCAAAGCGCAAATGGCAGCGCCCGGCATAGTCCTGGGCAATCCCGAAATTTAGACAGATGGATTTCGCATGCCCAATGTGCAGATAGCCATTGGGTTCCGGCGGAAACCGGGTGATAACCCCCGTGTGCTTACCAGACGCCAAGTCCGCGTCAATGATGTCACGGATGAAGTTTGTTGCTGCTGTGTCTTCAGTCGCCATGATCGGTCCTATTGCTTCAGTCTATTCCGCCTACGCATCAACGCGATAGCGATACTCGTAATCCTTCGTCAGTTTCTTCAACGCCTTCTTGCTGAGCCTGAGATCCTTCTGCTCAAGCGCCTCAATCGCATACTGCACGCGCCGCAGACACATGTCACGCCCGATCGCCGCCATGGTGTCGAACAGCGGCAACGAAACGGCACTGCCGGAAATGGCCACGAAGAAGAGCGAGAGGAGCTTCTTGAATTTCATGTCCTCTTTCTCTCCAATACGGCTGAACATCGCCTTGATGCCATCGGCATCCCACTGCACAGCCTTCTCGATCTCCCACTGTGCAATACGTAGCAACACGGGAGCCCGAGCCGGATCGTCGACACCTTTGAGCAGCAGCTCGGGGTCATACTCCAATCGGTCGGCAAAAACGAAAGACGTCATCGGAACAAAATCCGTCAGCTGGTTCAGCCGCGGTTGTGCCATGGGGGCCAGTTTGAGCAGCGTCTCATCGTTCAGCAGCCAGATCTTCAAGCGTTGCAGCAGAGCATCGCAGGAGAGCTCGCGAATATAGCGTCCGTTGAAGGCCTGCAGCTTCTGGAGATCGAAGATGGGGCCGCCCAGGCTCACACGATCCAGGTCAAAGGTCTCCGCCATCTTCTGCAGCGTGAACGTTTCTTCACCGTCGGCCGGGCTATAGGCCATCAACCCCAGGAAGTTGATTAGCGCCTCGGGCAGGAATCCGGCCTGACGATAGTATAGGATACTCGTCGGGTTCTTGCGCTTCGACAACTTCGACTTGTCGGGATTCCGAAGCAATGGCAGATGCGCAAACTCCGGTGGCTCCCACCCAAAAGCTTCGTAGAGCAGTACGTGCTTGGGCGTGGAGCTGATCCACTCTTCGCCGCGGATAACGTGCGTAATCCCCATCAGGTGATCGTCAACCACGTTGGCGAGGTGATAGGTCGGAAAACCGTCGGTCTTAAGCAGCACCTGGTCGTCAATGGTATTCCAGGGAATGCAGACATCATCACGCAAACGGTCTTTGACCACGCACTCACCGTCAACGGGGACGCGCAACCGAATCACGTAGGCTTCACCAGAATCAATCCGGCGCTTTGCTTCTTCCGGATCAAGTCCGGCACAGTGTCCATCATACCCGAATCGCGCCGCCTTCTCGGCTTCCTGCTGTTTCCGCAGTTCGGTCAGTCGCTCCGACGTGCAGAAACAGGGATACGCTTTGCCGGCATCAACAAGCTGCTGACAGTGCTCCCGGTAAATGTCAGTGCGCTCACTCTGACGATAGGGACCGTAATCGCCGCCACAATCGGGGCCCTCATCCCAGGGCAGCCCTATCCATCGCAGGGCTTCAAGAATGGCATCTTCAGATTCCTGTGTTGAGCGCACCTGGTCGGTGTCCTCAATACGCAGCACAAACTGGCCGCCGTGACGCTTGGCAAAGGCATAATTAAAGAGGGCGATATAGGCCGTCCCGATGTGGGGCGCACCCGTTGGTGAAGGGGCAATGCGTGTCCGTACAGTCATGATAATCTTCTCTCCATTACTAAACGGCCATCATGTGCAAAAC
>CAZCDU010000129.1:0-14258 GCA_964497125.1 uncultured Victivallales bacterium
CTGCCACCGCACTCCAAGTCAACAGCACCCCCGAACGCCAAGCTTAACGCTTACCCATTCAAAGTAGCGAAGAGCCGTTTGTCCTGCCCTCGATTGCTGCAGCCATTGCCGCAGGATGCTTCGTGTGTATATACTTCTGACCTGTGATCTTGGTGCAGAATGGGAGGCGTGATTCCGCTGCGGAAGGCGTACGCGGATAAAGCTATACCGGAGAGTGATTATAGGTATGAGATTAGGCTCGATATTTCTTGTGGCACTTCTTGTTGGGGGCGTGCACGCGGCGGATGACGACACACTCAACGCGAGGGGGCTTTCTTCCAAGCCTTTGATGAATGAGTTGACGGATGCGGAGAAGAAGGACGGCTTTGTGCTGCTCTTCAATGGCAAGAACCTTGATGGCTGGAAGGGAGCAGAGAATCCGGAGACCTTCAGTGTCAAGGAGGGTGAACTGGTTGCGCATGGCCGGCGAGCCCACCTTTTCTATGTCGGCCCCGTGAACGGCGCGTCCTTCACCAGTTTTCACCTCAAGGCACAGGTGCTGACGAAGCCCAAGGCCAACAGTGGCGTCTATTTTCACACCGAATACCAGGAACGCGGGTGGCCTCGCAAGGGTTACGAGGCCCAGGTCAACAATAGCGGCAAGGATGCAAAACGGACGGGCGGTCTCTATGGCGCTGCTGACAACATGAAGCAGGTTGCGACGGATGGGGAGTGGTTCCAGTACGAGGTGATCGTCCGTGGCAAACGCGTCGTGACCAAGGTCAACGGCAAGGTCATCACCGACTACACCGAAGCAGATGACGTGAATTTCCCCGGATGGCCCGGTCGCAGGCTTTCGCAAGGGACTTTCGCGATCCAGGGGCACGATCCGGGCAGCGAGGTGCATTACCGCAACATCATGGTGCGGGTATTGGATTAAGCGCCGCTGTGCTGAAGCAGCCAAAGTGAATGACAGTTCGATTGATCAATTCTAATAGCCAATAAGTATGGAGAAAGACATGGAAACAGGGAAACTGAGCAGGCGCGGCTTCATGAAAACCGCCAGTGCGGCGGCTGTTGCGCTACCGAATATTATCACGTCAAATGCGCTCGGATCCAACGGTGTGCCGGCGGCGAGCGAACGGATTGTCATGGCCGGGCTGGCGATGGGGGGACGTGGTACAGGCGTGTTGAGGGAGTTTCTCGGCTTCAAGGAGATCCAGGTGGTGGCGGTCAATGATGTGAAGAAGGATGCGCTCCGCAACGCAAAGAGCACGGTTGACGGCAAGTACGGCAATACGGAGTGCGCGACCTACGAGGACTACCGTGAGATCCTGGCACGCGACGACATTGACATGGTGTTCTGTGGCGCTCCGGATCACTGGCACGCGCAGATGATGATTGATGCCTGTAAAGCAGGCAAAGATGTCATGTGCGAGAAGCCGCTGACTCTGACGATTGCCGAGGGCCGCAAAATCGTAGAGGCGGCGAGGAAGTATGGCCGTATCGCGGCTGGTGGCAGTCAGCGCGTTCTGCAGGATTTCGGGAAGGCTGCGTGCGCAGCCAATAGCGGTCGCTTTGGTAAGGTTCTGTCAGCCAACGCGAATCCGGGAGGGCCGCCGCGTCCCTGCTTCCTGGGAGGGCAGCCCATACCCGAGAACATCAACTGGGATCTGTGGCTTGGACCGGCTCCCTGGGCGCCCTACCACCCGCATCGCTGCGGACGGGCCTATGGCCTTGGCGGCAAGGGGTTCCGTACCTGGGAGGACTACTCCGGTGGCATGATGACGGACTGGGGCGGCCACAAGTTCGGCGGCGCTTTGCACGGTCTCAAGCTTGATCACACGGGGCCCAGAGAGATCATCCCGCCAAAGGATGGTCACCCGCTAACGTACATCTTCGAGACGGGGCAGACGCTGAAGGTGCAGGGCGGTGCCAACTACGAGTGTGAGGGTGGCCCCGTTGACAGGAACAGCATG
This sequence comes from uncultured Victivallales bacterium, assembly GCA_964497125.1. Classification (GTDB taxonomy): domain Bacteria; phylum Verrucomicrobiota; class Kiritimatiellia; order UBA8416; family UBA8416; genus CAYLXP01. The sequence goes on from CAZCDU010000129.1 coordinate 1,959, forward strand.
CGCGACTTGAAGGTGCCCAACGGACTGCGATGGTACTCCGGTGGTGCCAGGACGCTCGTAGGTGATTTCATTCACTGCGTCAAGACGCGTGAAACGCCCTTCCGGGATGTTGAATGGGCGCACCGTACGGCTACGGTCTGCCACCTCGGCAACATCGCGCTGAAGTTGAACCGTACATTGAACTGGGACCCGGTGAAGGAGGACTTCATTGGTGACCCCGAAGCCAGTCGCATGGTGGATCGCCCGCGACGTGGGCCGTGGCAGATTTAGACCGTTGACTGTGAATTGGTGACGTCTTAGGAGACATAAGATTATGAGAAGTCTATTGACGATATTGATGGTGCCGGTTGTTCTGGCACAGGTGGCCGGTGCAGATGTTTGGGAAGATCTGGCTCAATACAAGATGGGGGATGATCCGAATCCGCCACCGGTGGCCGTGAACGCGCTCATCGTGAAGGCTACGGCAGAAGACCTGGGGCCGATTGAAGACCGACTGATCGCCATCGTGGAATCGACAACCGCCACACAGGAGGCGAAATGGTTCTCCTGCCGCATGCTGCAGCGGGTTGGCACAGAGAAATGCGTGCCCGTGCTTGCGAGCCAGTTGGGTGATGAGACCATGTCGCACTATGCACGGCTCACGCTGGAGCGTATGACGGATTCCAAGGCAGCCGGCAAAGCTCTGATCAAAGCCCTTGGCAAGGTGCCGGATACGTTGAAGATTGGTATTATGGGAAGTCTTGCGGCCCGTGGCGATGAGAAGGGCGTGAAGCCCATTGCGCGTCAGCTTCGCAGCGACAACCCCGCGGTCTCACGGGCAGCCATGGCGGCTCTTTCAACGATTGGGGGCAAGCATGCCACGAAAGCCATTGCGAAGGCAGAGCGCGAGGACGTCGGCGCGTGGGCGAAGGATGCGGGAATGTTGGAGCACTTTGCTCACGCTGATGCTGACGTTGCATCCGAACTCGTTATGAACGGTGAAAATCCCGGCATCCGGTCGGGTGCATTCGTGCGCCTGGTGGCCCTTGACGAAGCGCGTGCAGAGCGCGTCCTCGCTGACGTGCTTGCGGAGCAGGGCAGCGACATTCGTTTGAGTGTTATCCGCGGCGCCATGGAGTCCGGTAGTGAGACGATTCGGCGCGGACTGGTGGCCGCTTTGGCGAAACGGCCTCTCGAGGATCAGAAGGTTGTTCTTGGTGCCATCGCCGACCTTCACCTGGTACAGTACGAGAACGATGTGCTGGCGCTGCTGTCTAATGCCGATGATGGCCTTCGCGACACCGTCATACGCACGCTTGCTGTCGTTGGTGGCGAGGCCTGTTTTGACGGCCTGTACCGGGAGTACCAACGCGCTCCCGGGAAAGTGGTCACCGATGCTCTCATTCAGCTCCCCGTGCCGGCTGTAGATGCAAAGCTCATGGCTACGGTGGGCGAAGAAGGCGATGTCGAGAAGCGACTGGCTGCCTTGGGGCCTTTTGTGCTGCGCCATCCCGAAGGGTGTGTTGAACTCCTGAACACGCTCGTGATGCCCGGGCAACCTGAGGCGTTGCGGAAGGCTGCGATGAAGTCGCTCCAGTCGGTCGGTAACGTGGCCAGCTGCAAGGCGCTTGTAGGTGTGATTGCCAAGCAGGACGCACTGAAGAAGGATGCCCAGTCGAGCGTCAAGAGACTTAGCCTGGCCCTCAATCAGTCGGACGCCATCTGGCGCGAGGCCTTTGTGCCGGTGCTTGAGAGTGCGGATGCCGCGACTTCGGAAGACCTGATGGCGATCATGGATGGCGTTGCAACGGGTGAGTCGCTGACATACCTCAAGAAGCGGGTGGAAGAGCGTGAAGACCCACTGCGTAAGCCTGCCCTGCGGGCTTTGCAACGGTGGCCGCATTTTGATGCCGCGGATGTTTGGGTCAACATCGTGGCCGATACGAACTCCGTACCGGAGACACTTGATCTCGCCGAACGCAGTCTGAAGCGCATTCTCACGCGCAACGAAATCAAGGCCGACGCGGATCGCAAGCTTCAGCTTGCGGTAACGGCAATTGAGCAAGCGCCTTCATTGGAGTTCAAGCAGAGCATCCTGGCGTGCTATGCCAAACCCAATGCCGACATGAAGGGTCGCATGAAGAAGGCCTTCGCTCCTCTTGTGGACGATGAGGACATCGGTTCCCAAGTGCAAGAGCTGCTGAACTAGAGGCGTGTAGCGATGAAGTCTCTCGAAGCCATCCTTGTTGCAGGTGTCGCATTAACACTGTCGCTGTCTTGCGGTGCAGCCCCCGCGCCGAATGGCGGCATTCTGAATGCCCCGCTGACCGATTTGAAACTTGGGCACAAGGCGACGCATGAAGGTAACCGGGGATCGCTTCGGTTGGCGATTGAGTATCTGATTGCCACATACGGGGATCAATACAGCAAGGGCTCCGCCTTTCTGAAACGCCTCGAGAGCCCGGGCATGTCCGATCCCAAGTCAGCGGCATTCCTTGCGCTCAAACGGGAGGCGTTGATTGCCGAGAATCCGGCCATTGATTTCGAGCGTGTTCTCATGGTGCAAGCCAGGCGGAATGGCAAGCGCTATTCAGCGAACTGGCAGACCCGGGCTTCTTGTGATCCTGAAACGCGTATGAAGAAGGACGCCAAGGGTAAGAAGACGGCCGTTGCAAACTATGAGGATTCGTTGGTTACCATGGCGATCAAGGGGGATGGTTCGATTCGGACGACCTATGCTCCCTCTAAGAGCACGTTCATTGGTGATGTGGATCTGCACTTCGATCGCAACAGATTGCTCTTCACATCGTTTCGAGACACGCGTGAGCTCACGAAGGAATACACCGGAAGAGGCGATTCGGCGAAGGGGTATGGCGTCTTTGAGTTGGCCCTTGATCCCGAGACGGGGGATCGCGTTGGTGAGCCGCGGGTTGTTTCTCCTGACATGGGCAGGGATAGTGACTGCTATGATGCCTGCTACCTGCCGGACGGGCGCATCATCTTCGCCTCAACGGCTGCGTTTGAAGGTGTGCCATGCGTCGGGGGCAAGGCCTACGTGGCGAACCTGTTCAGGATGTCGGGTGATGGCCGTGATGTGCGGCGGCTGACGTTCGACCAGGATGGTAACTGGCATCCATCGGTGATGGAGAATGGCCGGGTCATGTACACGCGTTGGGAGTACACCGATTCGGTGCACTACTACAGTCGTGTTCTGATGACCATGAACCCGGATGGCACGGACCAGAAGGCCCATTATGGGAGCAATTCGTATTGGCCCAACAGTATGTTCTTCGCACGCCAGATTCCGGGAAAGACCAGCATGTTCATAGCCTCCATCACGGGGCACCACAGCAATGCCAAGGGTGGGGCGCTATGTCTGTTTGATGTGGCTAAGGGACGGCATGAAGCCGATGGGGCGGTGCAGTTTCTGACGGGACGAGGCAAGAAGGTCCATCCCCTGGTGATTGATGGCCTGCATCGTGCCTACCACCCCATGTTCTATAATCCATACCCAATCGATGAGACCTTCTTTCTGGCGACAACGCAGGATGGCTCCGTGTACCTGCTTGATGTCTTCGACAACATGGTGTGCCTGAAGCGATCCGAAGCGGGGGAGCGTTTCTACGAACCGATTCCGCTACGCAGAACAGCCAAGCAAAGGGTCATGCCTGACCGCATCAACCCAACACGCAAGGATGCAACCGTCCTGATTAGTGACATCTACGCGGGGCCCGGGCTGAGTGACGTTCCCCGTGGGAGTGTCAAAGCCCTGCGGGTCTATCGCTATGAGTACGGACCTCGTCACAAGGGCGGGCATTATGCGATGGGGATGGAAGCCGGGTGGGATGCCAAGCAGGTCCTCGGTACAGCCCCGGTTGAAGCCGATGGGTCGGTGAGCTTCACGGTGCCGGCCAACACACCATTTGCAATGCAGCCTCTGGACAAGGAAGGCAGAGCGTTGCAGTTGATGCGGAGCTGGACGGTTGCGATGCCGGGCGAGCATCTCTCCTGCATCGGCTGCCATGAGAGCGCAAACATGTCACCCCCCACGAGACCGGCCGCGGCCATGCATCGTGCACCAAGTGAGCTCGAGCCTTTCTACGGACCGGTTCGTGGTTTCAGCTATACCCGCGAGGTCCAGCCGGTAATTGACAAGTACTGCGTCAGTTGCCATGACGGTGCGCCGGCCGGCGATCGGTTCGTGGTACCAGACAGGGTTGCCGGAACGGGAAGCAAGACGGGCAAGTCGTTCGTGGAAGCCGGTATCCCCGACCTGCGTGATCCGGGCAGATCCCATCGTGCCCTTCACCCTTATGTTCGCCGAAACGGTCCTGAAGGTGACTACCACCTTTTGACCCCACTGGAGTTCCATGCGTCCACAAGCGAGCTCTTTCAAATGCTTGAAAAGGGACATCACAACGTCCAGCTCGATCCGGAGTCGTACGACAAGCTCATCACATGGGCGGACCTCAACACGCCATTTCATGGGACGTGGACTGAAGCCGGGGCGGATCCCGGTATTCTTAAGCGGCGCAAGGAGTTGAGAGAACGCTATGCCGGCGACACCTATGATCCTGAAGCCATTATGGCGCCCTACGTAAAGCAAGGGGACTCGGTGATGCCTGAACCTCTCGAGGGGCGAGTTGTGGCGGCTACGGCATCAAAGATAGATGACTATGATGCACAGGAGACAGTGCTTGATCTTGGTGACGGCATTCAGATGAAGTTTGTTGCGATTCCCGGTGGCGAGTTCTCGATGGGTAGCAACAGCGAAACGCCAATGGAGCAGCCCGTTTCACGCGTAGCCATCAAGAAGCCCTTTGCCGTGGGATGCACCGAGGTGACGCTCGCCCAGTATCGTCAGTTCGATTCGACGTATCTGAATGGTGTCTACGACATGCACTACAAGGACCAGGTGAAGCGCGGCTACTACATGAACGATATGAGTTTCCCCGTGATTCGTGTTTCCTGGGAGCGTGCCGCGGCGTTCTGCGAGTGGCTCTCAAAGAAGACCGGCAGGAACGTCCGGTTGCCGAGCGAGGCCCAGTGGGAGTGGGCTTGCCGCGCCGGCACGATGACGCCGCTTCATTTCGGTGACTCGAATACCGATTTCTCGAAACACGCCAACCTCGCCGATGCTACTGTCCGGCAGATGGCAGTCAAGGGGGTGAACCCCAAACCCATTCGCAACCCCAATCCCGACTATGATTATGAACTCAAGGATCCTCGCTTCAATGACGGCGTGTTGCACCTTTCCAAGGTGGGGCGATACACGTCAAATCCCTGGGGCCTGTTTGACATGCATGGGAACGTCGCGGAATGGATCCGTTCTGACTGCAGACCCTATCCGTACGTGGATTCCGACGGGCGGAATGCAGGCGGCGGTGATCGGAAGGTTGTTCGCGGCGGTTCCTGGCACGACCGTCCATTCCGTGCCAGCTCAAGCTTCCGCGTGGGGTACCTGCCATGGCAGCGGGTATACAATGTAGGGTTCCGCGTCGTGATTGAGGATTAGACGGTTGATTGCTGAGCGGATCTTGAGACTGAATTCTCACGAATCCAGCTACGGGGAATGGGAGATCTGGATTCTAATGAATCCAGCTACGGGGCGCAGCAGATCTCCTGCGACTGTGACTCGTAGAAAGTGATGGGAATTCCCCCCGGCGTTGCGTAGGGTACGCCCACGATTACGTTGGGGTAGGGCGATGGCGTCCGGTGTGAACGTACTTCACTCAAGACGGATGGTGTGACATGAAGATGCCTGTTATTAGGAATCGCTCTGTGCTCATTACCGGCTGCTCGACCGGCATTGGGGCTGCGACGGCCCGTGTCCTGCGCGATGCCGGGTGGTTGGTGATCCCCACTGCGCGCCGGGATGAAGACCTGGATGCGCTTCGGGCTGATGGCTTCACGCCCGTTCGCCTGGATGTCTCTGATCCTGAATCAGTCGCTGCTGCGGTTCCGGAGGCATTGAAACTTGCGGGCGGGGCCCTGGGCGCACTCGTCAACAATGCCGGGTTTGCGCAGGCCGGGGCTCTCGAGGATGTCAGTCGGGATGCGCTGCGCCGCCAGTTCGAGGTGAATGTCTTTGGCATGCATCAGCTGACACGCTGCTGTCTGCCTCACTTCCGGGAGCAGGGGAGGGGACGGATTGTAAACGTCAGTTCTGTTCTTGGCCGTGTCACGGCCCCTATGCTGGGGAGTTACTGTGCTTCGAAATACGCGATGGAAGCCTTATCCGACGCGCTGCGGATCGAATTGATGAAGAGCGGGATCTGGGTGAGCCTGATCGAACCCGGTCCCATCATCTCGGCGTTCCGACGCACGGCCGCGAATGTCCTGATGGAGCGTGTCGATACAGAGTCGGCCCGGTATGGAAAGAACTACGAGAAGGAGGCCGAACGCCGTCGCAAACAGGTCAAGCGTCCCGACCTGTTCACGCGTCCTCCCGAGGCCGTTGCCACGCGTATTCAGCATGCCCTTGAATCAGCACGTCCGCGACGGCGCTACATGATCACGATTCCTGCCTACCTTGGTGATTTCATCGCACGTTTCGTTCCCCAGAGCCTTACTGACCGCCTCCAGCTTGGCAAGGTGCCTGACAAGAGTGAGTAGGGGCGGTCGGTGCGCGCCAATCATCTGTGTGCGCGGGCTGAATTCTCACGAATTCAGCTACGGGGAGTCGGAGATCTGAATTCTCACGAATCCAGCTACGGGGAGCTGGGGATCTGAATTCTCACGAATCCAGCTACATGGAGTTGGAGATCTGAATTCTAACGAATCCAGCTACATGGGGTTTGGGGACTGAATTCTCACGAATTCAGCTACAGCGCTGGCTGCCTGTAATTCTGTCTCGACACTATTCATTATGGTTGGGTAACGTTCATGGAATATGGACATGCTGACCATCGTTGTGGGGGTACTTGTGCGGGGGGCAGTCCAATCTTTCGGAAGGAAACGCTATGTACGACACAGTTGTTAAAGCATTCAATGACCATTTTGGCCATGCGCACACGGTTGCGGCCTATGCGCCCGGGCGAGTCGAGGTGCTGGGAAATCACACCGACTACAACGAAGGTTACGTGCTTTCGGCAGCCATCAATTTCGGAACAAACTTTCTCGTGTCTCCGTCTGAGGACACAACGTGCCGAGTCGTCGCCGGTGACCTGATGGCGGAAGTTACTTTCGACGTCAATGAGCCGGTACCGGTTACGGAGAATACGTGGGCAAACTACGTTATAGGTGTGCTCGCCGGCCTACAGGCCCATGGCGAGACGAAGACGGGGTTCAATGGCATGTTTCTCGGCAACATCCCGCTGGGGGCAGGGCTTTCGAGCTCAGCCGCCCTTGAGATCTGTTCCGGGCTGGCGTTGTCGGAGCTCTACGGAATTGCGGTCGATAAACTCGATATGGCGAAGATCGGGCAGAAGGCTGAGCATGATCATGCCGGCGTGAAATGCGGGTTACTTGACCAGGTTTCCAGTCTGTTCGGGGCGGCCAGCTCCCTGGTCATGACAGATTTCCGCTCCCTCGAGGTCGAGACGCTGCCGATGGGTGATGATGCGGCCTTTCTGATGTGCAACACGAAAGCCAAGCATGCGCTTGTGGATGGTGAGTACAATGAGCGCCGCGAACATTGCGAAGAGGCCGCCGCCTATTTCCGAGGCGCACTGGATCATCCGGTTACCGCCTTGCGTGATGTAAGTTGGGCAGAGTGGGAAGCGCATCAATCGAAGATGGAGCCACTTGCCGCCAAGCGTTCGGCTCACCCGATAGGTGAGGATGAGCGCGTCATTGAGGGACGCAAGCTTCTGGACAGTGGCGATCTCGCCGGTTTCGGGGAGCTGATGTTTGCCAGTCATGACAGCTCGATGAACTACTTCGAGAATTCCTGCGTTGAACTCGATACAATCGTGAATGCAGCGAGAAACACTCCCGGCGTGTTAGGGGCGCGACTTTCGGGTGGCGGTTTTGGTGGGAGTGTGGTTGCTCTCATTCATCCGCGTGACGCCGAGACGGTTTCGCATGCGATCAACGTGGTTTTCGAGAAGGCGTACGGTCATCCATGCGATATCTCCGTAATTACGCCGTCAGCTGGTGCCCGGCTTATTACGTAGCCGACGACTTCTCGCAGCCGCCGGCTTTCTGGACGGACAGGCGGCAGATTGGCTTGTTCTGGTCCGTGAACAGAATCTCGAAGTTGGTTCGCTCCTCTTCTGCGGGTTGCATGGGCTCAATGCCGATAAAGCGGGGATCGTCAGCGAAGCAGGCCGAGACGACCTTTCCGTAGTCCTGGTGGTCGGTGGCGAAATGGACGCAGCCCGACGCTGTCATTTTCCGGTGCAGTAGATCCAGGAACTCCGGGCAGATCAGGCGTCGGCGGTGATGCCGGCGTTTGGGCCAGGGGTCGGGAAAGAAGATGTAGAAGGTTGTGACGCTGCCATCGGGCAGCAGGGATTCGATTCCCTGAACAGCGTCTACACGGGCCAGCCGCACGTTTTGGAGTCCGAGCCGGTGTGCCTTCCTTGCGGTTCGGAGGATTCGCCCGAATTGACGATCCAGCCCCCAGTAGTTTGTGTCTGGATGCTCTGCGGCTCGGGCAAGAATGAAGCGGCCCTTTCCGGAGCCTACATCGACCTCAAGTGGCTGATCATTGCCGAAGTGAGCTGGAATGGGCGTTTTTTCCTCGACCGCATCCTGCGGAATGACGATGTCGGGATAGTCGGTTGTGATGCGTCGCACGATCCCAGTCTACCCGCCAAAGATTCGAGAGAAGAACCCGCCAGAGTTGGGGTTGTCCATTTTGTTTTCGATGAAGCGTAGGGCAAAGATCTGGAACCGGTCGGCCCCCGTGCTGATTTTGAACTTCTTGATCGCCTTGGCGATGCCCTGTTTGCCGGCATCAATCAGAGTGTTGATCTCCGCATTGGTACTGCCACGCTTCTTGGCGAGGTCTTGAATAATGGGCATCATCGTTGCTTCAACGCGATGCTTTGCCTCCCAGTCACCCCGCTTGGCAGCTTCAAGATCCCTTCCGAGAGCCTGTATCCGTGCTGCCGCTGATGGCTGGCTCCCGTTTGGTGCCGTACTCAATGGTATCTTCATCTCTCACTTGCTCCTATACTACTGAAACTGTGACATGCGCGGGCCTCACACTGGCTGCAAGCTAGCAGGAATGCCGTGCTTCAATCAAGCCTAGCTTCGCGTAAAGGAATGCGGGCCCTTTTGGCGGAAATAGTTGGTTGTGGTGAGTCTTGCGGGGGGGCGCGTGGTAGTGTAGGTTTCCGCCGTCACGAGATGCATGAACTAGGAGTATTTGGAATGAAGATTCTCTGTATTGGTGCCGGTTATGTCGGCGGCCCGACGATGGCGATGATTGCGAAGAAATGTCCGGACGTTAAGGTTACGGTAGTTGATATCAACGCGGAGCGAATCGCTGCATGGCAGTCGGAGTCGCTTCCCATCTATGAGCCGGGCTTAAAAGAGGTCGTGGATGCCAGTCTTGGCCGCAACCTGTTCTTCAGCACGGACGTGGATGCCGGTATTGCTGAAGCGGACATGATCTTTGTGAGCGTCAACACGCCCACCAAGACCTTTGGCCAGGGAGCCGGACGTGCCGCCGATTTGCAGTATTGGGAGAAGACGGCCCGACAGATTCTCGCGAATTCGAGCTCGGACAAGATCGTCGTCGAGAAGAGCACCTTGCCCGTGCGGACGGCTGCTGCCATGCAGCGAATCCTGGATTCAGGCACGGGCGATGTCCATTTCGAGGTGCTCTCCAACCCGGAATTTCTTGCTGAGGGCACGGCGATCGAGGACCTGGAATCACCCGATCGCGTCCTGATTGGCGGGCACCAGACCCCCAAAGGCCAGGAGGCCGTTGCTGCCCTGGTCAATCTCTATGCCGAGTGGGTGCCGCGCGAGCGCATTCTGACGACTAATGTATGGTCCAGCGAACTTTCCAAGCTGGCTGCCAACGCTTTTCTGGCCCAGCGCGTCAGTTCCATCAATAGCCTGTCAGCCCTGTGCGAGGCCACGGAGGCGGACGTTACCGAGGTGGCACGTGCGATCGGCATGGACACGCGTATCGGTTCGCGCTTCTTGAACGCAAGCGTCGGTTTCGGTGGCTCGTGCTTCAAGAAGGACATCCTCAACCTGGTCTATCTGTGCGAGAGCTACGGACTGACCAGCGTTGCCGACTACTGGCAGCAGGTGGTGGCGATGAACACGTACCAGCAGGATCGATTCGTGGGAAGCATGATCAGCAATATGTTCAATACGGTGGCCGGAAAGCGTGTGGCCATATACGGCTTTGCGTTCAAAGCGGACACCGGCGACACACGAGAGAGCCCGGCTATCCACATTATCCGGCAACTGGTAGAGGAGCGTGCCGAGGTGGTGGTCAGTGATCCGCAGGCGCTCGATAACGCCCGCTTGGATCTCCAGGACATAACGGAGCACGTCACGTTTGAAGCCGATCCCTACGTGGCGGCCAACGGCGCCCATGCCGTGGCGGTGCTGACCGATTGGAATGACTACCGCGAGCTGGACTACACGCAAGTGTTTGACTCGATGATGAAACCGGCATTCGTATTTGACGGGCGCAACTGTCTTGACCATCAGAAACTCTTCGAAATCGGGTTCAACGTGTGTGCCGTTGGTAAGGCCTCTTTGAACCATCTCGCTTGATTGGCGGAATGTAAATGCGAGGGGGCAAATGTTTTGCCAAAAAGCTTGAGTTCCTTCGATTTTTGCTCTTAGATCGGGATAATCAGTAGGAGTTAACTATGCGCTATTCTGTCTTTTCTCACGGTGCGCTGTGTGCCGTTTTTCTGTCGATGTGTGGACTGATCGGGGTGCCGTTGTGGACGGCAGAGGCAAAACCCGATGCGGCGCAAGAACGCCAGTCTGAAGAAATCGTCTCGTTGGCACGTGCCGCTAAGAATGTTGAGGCCATCGCGCTCTATGAATCCCTTCCCGAGGGTGCCACGGTTTCGATGGTCGCCATGCGTGCCGTTGCCGGTTGCTACTGGCGTGAGCGTCAGTTTGACAAGTCCCGTGAACTGTATCAGCGATCCTGGATCGGCGCCCAACGCTGCATAAGCTGAGCAAGACACCTGAGGCGGAAATGCCGCTGCTGGCAAAGCCGGAGCAGGGCGATGCATCCGAATCGGGAGACGACAGCGAAGCCTCGCAGGACGTCGACACGAAGCCGGACATGGCGCCCGCCGAGGAAAAGGCGCGTCAGGAAGAACTGGCGAAGCTACGCAAAGCTAATGCCAAGCTTGAGAAGCAGCGCAAGGCAGAGCTGGCGGAACTCCGGAAAGCCAACGAAGCACTTGAGGCCGAGCGCGCAGCCCTACAGAAGAAGACCGCCGATCAGATTGCCGCACTGGCGGCTACGGCCGAGGCATCAGCGGCTGATATGGATGCACTCAGGAAGGAACTTGCCGAGGAGCAAGCGAAACGCAAGGCCGCCGAAGGTGTCCAGAATCAGGTTCAGGGCAGCATGGAGAGCCAGGAACAGAGCCTGCAGGTCAAGATCAATGAGTTGGAAAAGGTCCTGAAAGCCACCCGGACCGAGCTCGAGGAAACTGTGTCCGTGAGCCAGGCGGAATTGGCTGAGCTTGAAGAAAGGCGCAAGACGGAAGCTGATAACCTGGCGGAGACGTTGGCGGAGGAGCGTAAGAAGCGTGAAGCGTCAGAGACCATGGCGAAGAACATTCAGCAGAGCCTTGAGGAGCGAGAGACTGAACTAAGCGACCAGGTCGCTGCCTTGGATACGGAGCTGCGTGCGGCGCGGGCAGCCCTGGCACAGAGCGAACTTGCCGAAGCGGAGCGTGTCGAGGCGACCGAGTCGCGCGTTACTGGCCTGACCGAACGGGTGGCACTGCTGGATGAACAGGCGAATGCGGCACGAGCGGAGATGGTGGAACTGGCACATGCGCTGGAAGCATCTCGGCTACAGAATGCAGAGCTGTCGGCGGCTCAGTCCGCTCTGGTGAACCGAACGGCCGAGGATCTGGAAGTTGCCGAGGAGACGGCGCTCAGCGAGGCTCTGAAAGAGATCGATGCTCTTGAGTTGGAGTATGCCATGCTGGACGCAGCGGCTCGGAAGCGGCAGAAGGCTCTGCTGGAGCGAATCGATGTTCTTGAGCAGGCCTCCGTCACGGGGGAGACAGACCTTGCGGAGGCGCGGCAGCAGCTGGAGTTGGAGCGATCTCTGCGCAAGGCGATGGAGCTGCAGGGCGAGAAGCGTGATGGCGCCCTGTTGGAGGCGAATCGTGTTCTCGCGAGCGCGGCCGAGAAGATGGCACAGCA
>CAZCDU010000130.1:0-14077 GCA_964497125.1 uncultured Victivallales bacterium
CGTTTGAAGAGGCGCGAGAAGTAGTAGGGATCCTCGATTCCGACCAACCCCGCCACCTCGGATACCTTCCGATTGCGGGTCCGCAAGACTTCTGCGGCCTTCAGCATCTTCTTGCGCAGGAAGAAGGTCATGGGGGCGTAGCCGGTGACGCGGCGGAAGGTAGCTGAGTAGTGCGACGGTGAGAGCCTGGCGTGACGTGCCAGTTCGTCAAGTGTGAGCGCGCGCGACAAGTTCTGGTTCATGAAGTCAATGGTCGAACGTACGTTGTCCTCGGACGTACGCGCGCGCAAGGACGGCGGTCTCCGCTGCAGGTTGAGCTCCGCCAGGAAGTGCGAGAGGGAGGACGAGAGCGCCAGGAGCACATCCGGGGAGTCGCCGTACTCCAGGTGGTGATACATCTCTTCGAAATGCGAGATCAGGTCGCCGGCGTGTTTCAGGTGGATGACCGGACGCTCCGGTGTGATTTTGAGTGCTGCGAGGTAGTCCGACAGGCAGCGCCCGGCAATGTGGGCCCAGTAGATCGTCCATGGATGGCGTTTGGTTGTTCCATAGGCATGCGGGGTGTTGCCGGGAACGAAGATGGCGGTGTCCTGCTGAAGCCGGCGACGTTTGCCGCCAAAACTACACCAGCCCTGTCCGGCAGAGCAGTACATCATAATCCAATCATTGCCGCCTTCGGGTCTTTGCACGAGGTGACCGACTGCATATGGGAAATGCCCGAGTCGCGTCGGGATGAGGTCCCGTACGATTGGCAGCGTTTTCGCGCGCTCCACGGCGGAAGGGGGAAGGACAACATGCCGCTCGTCGGGAAATCCGTCCCGTTTCAGCTCAATAGGGGTTCTTTGTGTCCCTGTCATCGCTGTGCATTGTGCCGTAACTCAGTAAGATCGTCCATCATCGAATCCTCGTATGGGTCATTGCCCAAACCCGTATAGTGGGCGTAATCTAGGATCTTGAATCATTTGGAATGAGATGAGGAGGTTGTGGTATGGCGGGTGAATTCAGCTTGGGAATGGTGGATTTGGTGGTGCTGATCGGGTTCCTGGCCGTAACGATTGGCTTTGCCATATGGAAGAGCCGTGGAAGCAAGGAGGGGGGCGCCGACTTCTTCCTTGGGGGGCGTGGACTGACGTGGCCGATTATCGGGTTGTCAATTGTCGCGGCAAATATCTCCACGGAACAGATGGTCGGTATGGCGGGCAATGCCGCCGGTGGGGTGGGGCTGGCGGTTTCGAACTGGCAGCTGTTTGGCTCCCTTGGGGTTGTGCTCATTGCCTGGACGCTGCTACCCAGGTTCTTGCGCGCCGGAATCAGTACGATACCCGAATTCCTGGAGTACCGTTATACGCCGGGCGCCCGGGCGATCATGGCCGTTCTGACCGTGGCCATCTATGTCGTCGTTCTGCTGACCGGTGTGCTGTTCTCCGGCGGCGTGGTTCTGCGCACCATCTTCGGTATTCCACTGTGGCAGGGAGCGTTGGCGATGGGGATTCTCGCGGCCGGCTACACGGCGATTGGCGGCTTGAAGGCGGTCGCCTACGCCGACCTGCTCCTGGGATCGGCCCTGCTTGCGGGCGGCGCGCTGGTTTTCGCTTTGGGTCTTAAGGCGGCCGGTGGCTGGGGGAGCTTTGCGCAGCACAATGCCGATGGATTGCACATGGTCTTGCCGCATACGGATGCAACACTGCCCTGGACAGGGGTGGTGGGGGGCATGTGGATTGTCATCCTCTATTACTGTGGGCTCAACCAGTTCATTGTGCAGCGGTCACTGGCCGCGAAGAGCCTGAAGGAAGGTCAGCTTGGTGTCATCTTCGCCGGAGCGCTTTGGTTGCTGGTTCCGGTCGTGATTGTGATGCCCGGGCTCATGGCGACCCAGTTGTTCTCGGAACAACTGGCGCAAACTCCGGACGCGGCGTTCCCCACGATGATTCGTGAACTCATGGGTCCGGGATTCCGTGGCTTCATGTTTGCTGCCATCGCCGGTGCGGTCATCTCTTCATTGGCCTCCATGCTCAACTCTACCTCGACCGTGTTCACGATGGACGTCTACAAGCGCCTGTTGCATCACGAGAAGGACACCGGTCGGCACCTGGTCTGGATTGGGCGGGTTACCATTGTGGTTTCCATTGCGATTGGCTGTTTCCTGGCACCCATGCTGGACAATCCCAAGTTTGGTGGGGTGTTCCAATACATCCAGCAGTTCCAGGGCTACATCTGGCCCGGTGTGGTTGCAGCCTTTGTCTTTGGTCTGTGGTCACCGCGTACCCCCCGTTTTGCCGGGACACTGGCGCTGATCCTCGGCCCGCTGTTCTACTGGATTCTTCAGCTTACGGACGAGGGTGTTGTCCATAACCTTCACTTCCTGCTGCAGGTGCTTGTCGACTTCGTCTTGCTGTCCGTCATTCTGGGCGTGGCCACAGTAGTGAAGCCGTTGACCGAGCCGGTCGAGATGCCGGTGCGCAACGAGATTGAAACGGAGACCTCCAAGGCGGTCTACCTGGCCGGTGGTCTGGTCATCGTCGGTGTTGTGTTGTTCTACATCCTGTTCTGGTAGGCGTTTGGGGTCAGTCCACTCGCGAACTTACTCGTAAACTTACCTCGCAAACTTACTCGAAAGACTCAAATCATGTTCAGCCACGAGAAGCTCGACGTCTACCAAAAGGCTCTGACTTGCGTCGCGAAGTTGGAAGCTGTTCTCGATGAGTGGGAGAGAAAGCATGCTGTGCGAGACGAGTTGCAGCGCGCGACAGGGAGAGGTGCTTGAAGGGGTCGAAGAGGCTAAAGCGAATCTGGAGCGAGTTGAGCTAATGACTCGGGCGATGGTGAAGAAATCGAGGGGTGTCGAGTAAGTTGTCGAGTAAGTTTGCGAGTAAGTTTGCGCGTAAGTTTGGGAGTGAGTTTATGAATGGTAGAGAGCGAATTGAGACAACGTGCGGCCACTGTGAGCCGGACAAACTTGCCGTGGATTTCGCGGGTGGATTTCAGACCGGCATCCATGTCAGCTCGGTCTATAAGCTGCGGCAGCATTACGGGCTGAAAGAAGGGCCGGTAAAGGTTGTGGAGCCCTACCAGATGCTGGGCGAAGTGCAGCCGGACCTGGGGGAGATCCTTGGGGTCGATACGGCATCACTGCATGGCAGCGGGACGATGTTTGGGTTCCCGGCGTCCGACTTCAAAGCGTGGGAGCTTGCCGACGGCACACCCGTGCTGGTGCCGGGCGGCTTCAACACGGAGTATGAAGCGAACGGGGATCTGCTCCAGTATCCCGAGAACGACCACTCGGTCGGGCCCTGTGCCCGCATGCCCGAGGGGGGCTACTTCTTCGATGCCATTGTGCGTCAGCCAGAGATCGATGACGACAAGCTGGATCCATCGGATAATCTCGAGGAGTTCGGGCCTGTTGCTGCCGACGAGCTTGCGCTCCTGGTCGAACGTGCCGAGGCGCTCCACGCGAAGACGGACAGGGCGCTTTTCTGTACGTTCGGCGGACTCACCTTCGGCGACATTGCGCTCGTGCCCGCGACCTTCCTGAAAGCTCCCAAGGGCATTCGTGACATCGAAGAGTGGTACGTCAGTCTTGTGACGCGTCCGGAGTACGTTAAGCAGGTATTTGAGCGGCAGGCCGAGATCGCGGTTGAGAACCTGGCCCGGCTCCACGCAGCTGTGGGTGATAAGATCTCGATCATCCAGACGAACGGCACCGACTTCGGCACACAGAACGGACCGTTCTGCTCTCCGGATCAGTATCGCGACCTCTATCTGCCGTACCAGCAGAAGGTCAACGGCTGGATTCACGAGCACACGAACTGGAAGACGTTCATGCACTGCTGCGGCAGCATCGTGCCGCTGTTGGATCTCATCGTCGAGGCCGAGTTTGATATTCTCAATCCCGTGCAGTTCAATGCGGCCGATATGGACTCCGCGAAGCTGAAGAAGCAATACGGGGATCGACTCACCTTCTGGGGTGGGGGCGTTGACACGCAGAAGACGCTTCCCTTCGGAACGCCGCAGGAAGTACGTGACGAGGTGACCCGCCAGATCGAGACGTTCGCGCCCGGGGGTGGTTTCGTCTTCTGTTCGGTACACAACGTACAGGCGCAGATCCCCACCGAGAATCTCGTCGCCATGCTCGAGACCGCAAACCAATACCGGTAGTCCGGATCCTCCGTCGCTGGAGCAGCTTCCTGCTACGCCTGGGAGGCTACGCAGGACAAGATGGAGGGCAAGTCATTCAGGGGTGAAACGTCCCGGTGTTTACGGCCTTCAGGCCGTATCTTCGGCGGGGAAGTTCAGGTATTCTTCCTTTGGTTTACGTGCCGCTGTGCGCCGGAAAGGATCTTTCAATCCAGACAGGGAAGTGATACACAAGAAGCCTGTTTTGGGCATGAAGTAGAAGAAGGAGAAAAGCATGCATGTACTGACGTTGGGCTCGTTCGCATTTTTTACCGCGCTGGTGGGATTGATTACCTGGCTGATTACGCGGCGTGATGATCATGCCAGCAGTAAAGGGTACTTCCTGGCCGGGCGCAGCCTGACCTTCCCGCTGATTGCGGGTTCCTTGCTGCTTACCAATCTTTCGACAGAACAGATGGTGGGGTTGAACGGCGCCGCCTTCACCGATGGTTTCTGTGTCATGGTTTGGGAGGTGGTCGCCGTCATTGCGCTTGTCGCCATGGCTCTCTTCTTCCTGCCACGCTTTCTTCGAAGCGGTGTTGCCACGGTGCCGCAGTACCTGGAGATTCGCTTCGATCACCAGACGCAGGTCATCACCAACCTGATCTTTCTCGTGGCCTATGTCGGCATCCTGCTGCCCATCATTCTCTATACGGGTGCAACCGGCATGATTGGCATCCTTGATGTGAAGGGCATGCTGGGGATTGAGTCACACACGACGGCGCTATGGCTGATCGTATGGATGGTGGGCATCATCGGGTCGATATATGCGTTGTTTGGCGGACTACGTACAGTTGCTGTGTCCGACACGCTTAACGGAATCGGGTTGCTCGTTGGCGGATTCATGATTACCTGGTTCGGGTTGTCTGCTCTCGGTGGCAACGGATTCATGTCCGGTCTCAAAGCTCTGCCCGAGGTGCGCGAGGGAATGATGAACTCCATTGGTGGCAAAGCGTCCTCGGTGCCATTCGGCACGGTGTTCACCGGCATCATGTTGTTGAACTTCTTCTACTGGACCACCAACCAGCAGATCATTCAGCGTACCTTTGGGGCCAGCAGCCTGGCGGAAGGGCAGAAGGGCGTCCTCCTGACCGGCGGGCTGAAGCTGTTGGGCCCGATGTATCTCGTCCTTCCCGGCATCATCGCGTTTGGCCTCTTCGCCGGCCAGGGAATCAAGGCAGATCATGCATACGGCATGCTGGTCAACAAGGTTCTGCCGGGGCCGATGACCGGGTTCTTCGCCGCCGCGATGATTGGTGCGATTCTCTCCAGCTTCAATTCTGCGCTCAACAGCTCTTGTACGCTCTTCAGCCTGGGGTTGTATAAGAACGTGATCAACAAAGACGCCACAGAAGCGCAGGTCGTCAAGTCCGGCAAGATTTTCGGTTGGTGCGTGGCCATAGCTGCCATGAGCATCGCGCCACTGCTGGCCCAAACCACCAGCATCTTCTCGTACCTGCAGAAGATGAACGGCATGTATTTCATCCCGATCTTCTCTGTCGTACTGGTCGGCATGCTGTCGAAGCGCGTTCCGTCCAAGGCGGCCAAGATTGCGCTGGTGGCCGGGTTCATTATGATCGCAGTGGGCTACTTCGTCCCGCCCTTTGACAAGATCGTGGCCTCCATGCACGAGTTTCATTTTCTCGGGATCGTGTTTGCGTACCTCGTGATCACGATGCTGGTCATCGGCGAGCTGAGTCCGCGCGAGACTGAGTTCGTGCAGGAAGACGTGAAAGCTGTCGACATGACCCCCTGGAAGCACGCCAGGCTCACCGGCGGCATTCTGTTGGCCGTTGTCATACTCATTTACGTGCTCTTCGCCGATTTCGCTGTGCTATAGTCGACGGAGTTGTCAGAGTGGAGATGAAGCGGCACGTACCCCACGGCGCCGGCGGCGACGATAACCAAGAGAGATGCATGCGATGTCTGAAAGGCCAGATCACATAGAGCCCGGGGGATCATCGTCTGCAGCTGACGCTGACCCGAGCGCGATGGCGCAGGAGCTTGACCAGCTGCGGCAGGAGTGTGCAGAAGTTCAGTCTCTTCATGAAGAGGCCATGGCACGCATCAACGAACTGACCGTGGATGCCGAGATAGCGCACCTGGAGTTTGAGCAGGTGTTTGACTCGGTAGGTGATCCGACATGGGTGCTGAACAAAGAAGGCGAGGTGCTGCGAATCAACAAGGCATTTCAAGCGCTTCTTGGACTGGACTCCCGCAAGGAGGCACTCGGCAGGAAATGTCACGACATGCTCTCTTGCGCAGACTTCACATCCGACCAGTGCCCGTTAGTACAGGTTCGGCAGATGAAACGTGTGGAGATGGAGATGGCGGTTCCCCTTGGGACTGACGCACCGATTCCGTTCCTGGTGACGGCAATGCCTCTCATCGGCCTGACAGGCGAACTCATTGGCGTTGTGGAGCAACTGAAGAACATTTCGGAGCGAAAACGTTTCGAGGAGGCGTTGCAGAAGGCGAATGCTGAACTCCACCAGCTGGCAGACGTCGACAGCCTGACACAACTACCGAATCGCAGGGTTTTTGACGAACGCCTTGATCACGAATGGCGGCGCATGCGACGTGAGCAGCAGCCTCTTTCCTTAATCCTCTGCGATATAGACTTCTTTAAGCGCTACAACGATCATTACGGACACCAGGCCGGCGATGACTGC
Source organism: uncultured Victivallales bacterium (assembly GCA_964497125.1). Taxonomy (GTDB): domain Bacteria; phylum Verrucomicrobiota; class Kiritimatiellia; order UBA8416; family UBA8416; genus CAYLXP01. Next base: position 6,846 of record CAZCDU010000130.1, read on the forward strand.
ATCAGGGATGTTGCTGCCTGCATCGGGGCGGCTGTGCGTCGTCCGGCTGACCTCCCTGCCCGGTACGGAGGTGAAGAGTTCGTTGCCGTGTTGCCGAACACCACCGCTGAAGGTGCGGAGAACATAGCCCAGACAATCCGCAGGCAAGTCCATGCACTGGGAAAAGAACATGCCCAGTCGGATGCGAGTGACTGCGTGACATTGAGCCTTGGAGTCGCCACGGTGATTCCGCCTCAGAACGGTGTGGCTCCCGAGGCCCTCCTACAGGCTGCCGACGCAGCCCTCTATCGCGCGAAAGAGACAGGCAGGAATCGCGTCACCGCCGCCGACTCCATTGTCCCGACACCGTCGGGACATCCTGCCTGAACGTTGCCTGCCATGTCGGAGCCCCACGCGGCATTCTTGGCGAGCCCTCGTGTTCGCTGAACACAGAAACAGCTCGCCAAAGGGGTGACAGTGCAGAAAATCTGAATTCTCACGAATCCAGCTACAATGTGTTCGCCGCACCTGGATTCGAAAGAGTGTATCCTGCGGTCGGAATGGATGGAGTGTCAGATCTGTTACCGGTGCCGGACGACTGACGCCGACGAAAGAGAACTGGCAGACTCCACCTGTTGACACCTGAACCGTGAGATCTCACACCTCGCTCTTGGATCGACAGCGAAAGAGAGCTCGCCGCTCGGCGGGGCTAGACACGCAGCCGCAGGAGCGGTAAACTTTCGGTAGGAGAAAGGAGGACGGCCAGGACGGGCGACTGAAGGCGAGTGAGGGAGATGCAGTGTGTGTTTGGGGTCAAGTAGACGGAGGTGAGGTATGAATACTAGACGTGCCCAGAAGCCAGTTCGGGAATGCCATGACTGTGGACTCAACCTTGGGGATCATTGTGGTGTCTACCCCATCCCTCGGAAGATGTGGCACAGTCGTTCCTGCCCCGGGTACAAGAACGAAGCGATGCTCAGTCAGTACGAAGTGGAGCAAGCGCTTCATCCCCCCGATCGCAAGAAGGCTATGCGTTGTCTAGTCGCCAAGGAACGGCAGTCGCAACCCCACTGGCAGGGGACGATGCCACTCGCAACGCGATAGCGGGTGCAGAGATTGGCGGCCCGATCAAGAGCCGCCTATCCCTTGTTCCTGTGTGCTACGAGTGCCGAAGCTTCTACTTGGACGGGCCGCCCTCGCAGCCATCCCAGCAGTAGGTGCAGAGTGGCTCTTTCTGGATACCGATGGCTTCGACCAGGTCGGGTTGGCTCTGCCGATGACGCAATTGGACAAGTGTCCGGCGCTCGGTGACATTGCAAATAGGCCGCAGGATTCGCATACTGTGGTCTAATGCGTATCGCAGGAAACAGAGTGTTTGTCCTTTTGCTTGTCGCGATGGGTGCGATCACCGCACCCGCGCGGGAGGTGTCCATCCGCACGACGGATTTTGCGCCGGGACCGGATTCGGCCTTTAGTATCAGTGGCAAGGCGGAGCTGGCGGTATACCGTGCATTCCGGGCTGAGTATCCGGACATCTACCCGGAAGCCAACGCGCTGGCACTGCAGTTTGAGGGGGCGGCGGGGGAGGCTCCGCTTCTGATGTCGATCGCGGGCGGGACGGCTCCGAACGTAATCCATGTGAACACCCGCCAGTCCGGCAGCTACATCGAACGCAATTTCCTGTTGCCGTTGGACGGCTTCATCAATGCGGACCTGACCGAAGCCGAGGCCCGCGCACAGGGCATTTTTGACGCGGATGTGATGTATCGCGAGGAGCTGGAGGCGCGCGTGCGCCCGCAGGTATGGGATGCAGTTCGTCGCCGGGACGCCGACGGCGCTGACCATTTCTACCTGCTGCCGTTTGACTACTTCGTCCGCATCATGGCGTACAACAAGTCGCTCTTCCAGGCCTCCGGGCTGGACCCCGAAACGGGCTATCCGAAGACCTGGGATGAGATGATGGCGGTGGCGCGCCGCATTCAGAATCCCGATGCAGACCAATACGGGCTGCTTGTAAGCGATTCAGGAGGCGCAAGCTGGGCGGCACTGCCGCTCTTCCTTTCGATGGGCACGAAGATCGTCATGCGGGATGAGGATTCAGGAAACTGGCGCGCTATATTCAATGATCGCGGCGCGATCGAGGCCGCCGACTACTACCTGCAGCTGGTTGAAGGCCCGTGGGTCGATCCACGCAATGGCGATACCCGCTATGGGGTGGGTCGCAGCCGCGAATCCTGGCACCTGTGGGATAAGGGGCAGATTGGAATGGCGTTCCTCTACATGAACGACCTGCTGCTGAATATGGATTCCCACGTGGCGGGGCTGAATCCCGAGGAAGTGGGCTTGGTTCCGGTGCCGCGGAGCCCGCGTGGCAAGTCGATCACCGAGCTGCATATGCGCGGGCTGGGCATCTGCGCCACGACAACGGATCCGGAGCAGATCAGGGCCGCCTGGCGGTTCATTCGATTCGTCGGAAGTCCCGAGGCGAAACGCGAGATTGTGCGCACGTATGTAGAGAACGGCTATGGCAGTTTCATCGATCCCGTGAAGCTGGAGCGCTATGGCTACGGCGAGTATGCAGCGTCGGTTCCGAAACAGTGGGCCAACACGCTGCACTTCTCGATGCAGAACTGCGAGCCGGAGCCGTACGGCAAGAACTGCCAGGTCTACATCGAACGTGCCAGCCGTCCATTGCAGACAGCCTTCGCCGAAGATCTGGCGCGCAATCCGGACCGGGAGGCGCGTCTTGAGCGCCTGCAGGAACTGTACGACACGGCCGTCGCCGACGTGAACGAGAAGATGCTCGGCCGAATACCTGAAAAGACCATGCAGTACCGGCGCAAGGTGGCTGCGGCGGTATTGACGGTGATGCTGGCAGCGTTCGTTTCTCTCTTCGCTTACGTGTGGCGCCTGTTCACGCCAAAGCGGCAGCCCGGCATTCGTCGTCGTCCGTTCCGGAAAGTCGCGCTTGCCTACCTGATGCTGACGCCTGCCGTGACGGCGATTCTTGTCTTTAACTACTACCCGCTGCTGCGCGGCGCGGTGATGGCGTTTCAGGATTACAATGTTGTGGGGGGATCGCAGTTCGTCGGGCTGGACAACTTCGCCTCAGTCCTTTTCGACAAAGTCGTCTGGATCTCATTTCTGCGGACCGGCGAGTATGTCTTCTGGTCGCTTCTGTTGGTCTTCGTGCCGCCGATCCTCCTTGCACTGATTCTGAGCGAAATCCCTGCCGGCAAGGTCCTATTCCGCGTACTCTACTACTTGCCCGCTGTGGTGTCAGGCCTGGTGGTCATGCTGATGTGGAAGATGTTCTTTGATCCCTCCGAATCCGGCATGTTGAACCAGGTGTTGGGGATGCTGGGGATTGGTGCCCAGAAATGGCTGCAGGATAAATCACTGGCCATGGTGTCGATCATCATCCCCCTGGCGTGGGCAGGAATGGGCCCGGGGTGTCTGATCTACCTGGCGGCGCTCAAGACGGTGCCTGAGGACCTCTATGAGGCAGCGGCTATTGACGGCGCCGGCGTGTTGGGGCGCATCTGGAACATCACGCTGCCCACGATCAAGCCGCTTATTCTGATCCAGCTGATCTTCGTCCTCATCGGCACCTTCCAATCGGCTGACAACGTGTTGGTCATGACCGGCGGTGGCCCCGACTACGCGACCCATGTTGTCGGGCTTGAGATCTTCTACAACGCCTACGTCTACCTGCGTTTCGGCGCCGCCGTGGCAATCGCCTGGATCCTTGGTTTGGTGCTCATCGGCTTGACGATGTTGCAGATGAAGCGCATCTCGCGGATGTCCTATACGACGGCAGGGAGTTAGGAACTACGAAAGACGCGAAAGGCACGAAAAGGGGAGCAATGTGATGAACTATGAGACACGCCGATTGCTGTCATCCCGAGCTTGCCGAGGGATCTCAGCCCCATCGGTTGATCGGAGATGTCTCGACAAGCTCGACATGACAGGAGCACACAGCTTGTCATCCCGAGCTTGCCGAGGGATCTCGGCCCCACAGGTTCGCTGGAGATTCCTCGACTTCGCTCGGAATGACAGGCAGGCGTGGACAGTGTCATCCCGAGCTTGCCGAGGGATCTCCATTGCAGGAGGCAACGTGCAGACATGAAGGAGTACTTCGTTTACATGGTAACGAACAAAGGTCGTACGACTCTGTACATTGGGGTGACAAATAGCCTTGTGAGGCGAGTGTTTCAGCATCGGCATGGGGAAATCCCAGGGTTCAGCAAGCGTTACAATACGAACCGCCTAGTCTACTACGAGAAGTTCAACGATGTGCGAGATGCGATAGCTCGCGAGAAGCAACTTAAAGGGTGGTCGCGCAAGAAGAAGGAAGCGTTGATCAACAACATGAACCCGAAATGGACGGACCTGGGAACATCCGTTTTGGGGCTCGAACAGCCCCCTTCCAGGCAATGGCAAGACCGGGGTGGTTGGCAGGATGGAGATCCCTCGGCAAGCTCGGGATGACAAGAGCAAGAAACATAGCATTTAGACCAAATGAAATGGACGTGCCAAACATCAATAACCAATCACGAATAACCAATGACACCCCCTCCCCATGCCAATAATCCTCAAAACTGAACGCCGCCACATTTCAACATGGGCGCTCTATGCCGTGCTCTATCTTGTCCTCACGGCTGGGGCGGCGACGATGGTTTATCCGTTCTTGCAGATGGTGTCCGGCTCGGTGAAGAGCCGCGTGGATGTGCAGGACTTAGATATCGTGCCGCGCTTTCTGTACGACGGCGAGATGCTCTATCGCAAGTACGAGGAGGCCAAGTACAGTGAGGATCTGCAAGCCTACGCCCGCACGACTGGTGACAAGGTCCGGAACTTCCGCGCCGTTATGCCGCCGCCCGCCTTCGGGGATGCGCTTGTATCGGATTGGCGTGAGTTTGTCGCCGGGGCAGAGATGCCGGTTGGGTGGTTCCTGACAGGATTTGGCCCCACGCTGGAAGGGCGCATCATACAGAAGAACGAGCGGGCCTTCCGTAACTACGTCCGCGATCTGTGTGACGATGACGTGGCCACCTTCCGTGCCCGTTTCGAGGAGCCTATCGAAAATTGGTTCTTCCTGAAATTCATGCCGGAGCGACTGACCGACCGCAAGTACCAAGTCAATGACACGGAACTGATGCGCACGTTCTATGCGTTCAAGGAGCAGCTCCCTCTCGAGGATCGAATCTATGTCTCAAACGACGATGCGTTCGAGCGCTACCGTCAGTTGAGCGGAGGGTCGCAGGAGCAGTTTGTACGCGAGATTGTCCATCCGCAGTTCATCGTGATGGATGATTCCGCGCTTCCTGGTTGGCAGGTGTTCCTGCGAGGGCGGCATGGGGCCATCGATACGCTCAACAAACTCTACGGGAGCGGGTATGCGGATTTCGGCGACGTGCCGTTCCCTGTCGATCGTCTGCGCGCATCGCCGCAACTCACCGACTTCCTTCTGTTCCTGCCCGACCGGAAGGCTCTGCCGCTGTCCGCGCTCTCACTGGATACGCCGGAGTTGCGGTGGCGTGCGTATCTGAAAGCGAAGTACGGTGCGGCGTCTGCGGCAGGAGAAGCCCACGGCCGAACCTATGCCACGTTCGAATCGATCCCGATGCCACAGCGGGAGTTTGATGCCGCTGTGTGTGAGTCCAATGGGGGGGCGATCCGTCGCAGATTCGCCGCCGCCAACTTCAGGATGGTGTTTGAGTACGTCCTGCTCTACGGCCATGGAATACGCAATACGGTGATCTACTGCCTGCTGGCCATTGCGCTCGCGTTGCTGGTCAACCCATTGGCTGCTTACGCACTCTCGCGCTACGAGCTGCGGAGTCAGTACAAGATCCTGCTCTTTCTTATTGCGACGATGGCTTTTCCGGGCGTGGTGACGATGATTCCCAACTTCCTGTTATTGCGGGACCTTGGGTTGCTCAACACGTTTGCGGCGCTACTTCTGCCCGCGATGGCCAACGGCTATGCCATCTTCCTAATGAAGGGATTCTTCGACAGTCTGCCGAAGGAGCTGTTTGAAGCGGCTGACATTGATGGGGCTAATGAGTGGCACAAGTTCTGGATCATCACGATGAATCTGTCCAAGCCTGTGCTGGCCGTCATCGCACTGGGCGCATTCAATGGTGCCTACAGCAACTTCATGTTCGCCTTCATCCTCTGCCAGGACCGCAACATGTGGACGCTGATGGTCTGGCTCTACCAGCTTCAGCAGTTCTCCTCCCAAGGCGTGGTTTTCGCGTCACTCATTGTGGCTGCGATCCCGACCCTCCTGGTGTTCGTGCTCTGCCAGAACATCATCATCAAGGGAATTGTGGTGCCGACTGAGAAGTAGGTAGCACAGGCCCCCTTGTTCTTGAATCCGCTCCACGGAGGATACCGCCCCGAAAGAACGTGATGTCGCGTATGCCTGCCTTTTGGTGAGGCTATTCGTTACGCGAGTGGCGCAGGTGGTACACCTGCAAAAGGCCTCTGAAACGGGACTGCATGGCTGATCGTACGAAACGCGGGGCGTGCCCCACTGTAGGTGCTGCTCCTTTACCGGCCAATCGAGGCCGGCTCGGTAGGGTCTATGGAGGCTCTTTCTTCTGAAACCTACTGTGAACTCGCTCGGCGATGCTCTCGACCGCATCCACGATGTATATGTTGTGGAACGTGAGACCGACGAAGCGCTTCGCTATGATCGCCCGCTTGCGAGAAGGCTCCCTACAAGCCGTGAATCGCCGGGGTTCGGGGCGGCTTCTTCTTGCTCCAAGAGGGCGCCTGTGCGATAGTATCGACATGAGCGGAAAGGACATAGAAAAGGCTTTCAGGTCGGCCAGTAGGCATGCTGGGGATAAGGCCATCTCCGATGGGCACACTGTTGTCGTAAAACGTGGACGCCAGATCGTGGGGCTTACTCGGGACGGCAAGCAGCAGGTCGTGCACTCACTTGACAAGGCATACGTCCGCAGTCACGCCAAGACATACAAGGTGAAGTGAGCACGGTGCCCACACCCCGCATCCGCGTCTTTGCCGGCCCGAACGGGTCGGAAAAGTCGACGCTGCTGAATAGGCTTTCCGCCTCTAACATTCCTCTGTATTCCGTCGTCAATCCCGACGAAATCGAAAAGCGTCTCAACTCCGAAGAGGGGCTACGGCTGCTAGACTATGGGCTGACCTCGACAAAGTCTGATTTCCTAGCAGCCTGTCGGACTTTAATCAACAGACGCCAGTTGCAGGATATACCGTCA
>CAZCDU010000131.1:0-14009 GCA_964497125.1 uncultured Victivallales bacterium
CTTATCTTGACTCAAATCCCGCCCCCATCCATCAACTATTCAGTCCGTGCTCACTCTATCCAGTCCGTCCCGGTGATGCCCCCCGCCCTCAGCCGCCAGCCCGACCATCTCCGGGCAACCCTTCAGGCGACAACATTCGGTCACCATGCAGAATTGACCCTACACCTCGAAAGCAAGACCGGAGATGAGCTGAGTGCAGCGGTAACGCTGCTTCCGCCTCGGGGTGTCGAGAGCGATGGTGACCGGAAAGTGGTCGTTGTGCCCGCTTCGGGGAGCAATACCCTATCCTTTGTCCTGGATAACCATCACTTCCGGTCGGCCATCAATGACCGCGTGGGCGTGCAAATGGACTCCATGCATGGTGACACGCACGACAGCGTCGTGCTCTGGGCGCCCCTCTCTCTCGATGCACCCGATCACCATTCCCACACCATTGACCTCGCATCAATCGTCCTGTTTCTCCTCGCAGGAGCTTTCATTCTGGCACAGTTTCCCCGTACGGCTCGCCACGTCCGCTGGCTGACACTTGAGCAACACCCGCGTCTCCAGCGCCTCGTGCCATGGGTCGTGCTCACGATCCTGACGCTGTTCATCAATGCTCATGTCCCGCTGGCGCTTCTATTCAAGGACACCGTACTCACCGGGGGTGACACGCCGGCGCACAACTACCTCGCGTCGCATCTCGCCCACTCCCTCTTCCGTCACGGCCGAATCGTCTCATGGGCCAATGGCTGGTGGGGGGGCTTCCCCATGTTCCAGTATTACTTCTGCCTCCCCTATCTTCTTGCCGCACTGCTCGACGTCGTCCTGCCGTTCAACATTGCCCTCAAACTGGTCAGCGCCGCCGGCATTTATGCCCTCCCCTTCGCGGCCTATGCCGCCGGCCGACGTCTCAAAGCCCCTCGCCCTGTCCCCACGCTCGCAGCCATCGCGGCTGTTGTTCAGCTCTTTGACACCTCCCACACGATGTGGGGCGTTAACTGCTACAGCACACTGGCGGGCATGATTGCCAATAGCATCAGTTTCCCCATCATGTTGCTCTTCATCGCACACGCAACTGCCGATGCAACGGAGGCCCGCTTTCGCATCCGTACAGTCCTGTTTCTCGCCCTGTTGCTTGCCTCTCATTTCTTCACATCGCTCATGGCCATACTCATGCTCGCCATCGTGCCCCTGCTCCAGGCACGGCGGCGTATGCTTCCGGCGCTGTCCGTACTTGTAGCCGAAGGACTCACGGCGGCCCTGCTCATGGCGTGGTGGTTGATCCCACTCATGGCGAAGAGTGCCTATGCTGTCGATTTCGGGCTCAACTGGAATGTCGATATTCTGCGCGACATGCCGGGGCCCGCCGTGGCCCTGTTGCCGTTTGCGATCATCGCAGTGATCCTGGGGGTGCGCCGGCAGATCATCCTGGTGCCGCTGGCCACCAGCATGCTCGTGACGGCCACCGTCCTGTTCCTGGTCGGCTTCAGTATCTCTGAAGTCTTCGTGAACGTCCGGTTGTGGCCCTTCATGACCTTCTCTCTGCTGCTCCTCGGTGCAGTTGGGCTGGGATTGCTGCTCGCGAGCCGCAAAGCCCCCCACCTCGGGGTCGCCATTGCGCTTCTCGTGGCGCTTACCTATGGAATCGGCGTCAACGATGTCCAGGACTGGAGCCGGTGGAACTACTCCGGCATGGAAGCAAAGTCAAATTGGCAGGTTTTCAAAGACCTCGTGCTTCCGCTCAAGGGGACCCCCGGACGGCTCGCCAACGATCTGCATGAGAACAATAACAGCATGGGGTCCACCCGCGTCTTCGAGTCTGTCCCCCACCTGATCGGAAAGCCCATCCTGGAGGGTGGCATTGTCAACTCGGCCGAAGGCTCCCTGTTTGCCTACTACATCCAGAGCGAGACCTCTGACAACTGCGCAGGCGCACCCCCCATCGTTCAACCCACCACGTTCAACATAACCAACGCGACCCGCCATCTGGAGCTCTTCAACGTCAAACACTTCATTGCTCACAGCGCGAGAACACGGGAGGCGTTGGCCAAGTCCCCGGACTGGCAGCACCTAAAGGCATCCGGAGACTGGGAACTCTACGAACTGACGACCCACGACGGTCTCTACACCTTCGTTCCGGACTTCCATCCTATCGGCATGGCAACAGACCAGTGGAAAGAGAAGGGGCTCGAATGGATCTATGCCCCGGAAGCGCTCGATCGGCCTATCGTCCTCCTGCCGCCCGGCGAGACGGGGTTTCCCGAAGCCGCCCCGACCGCGACGGGCATAGCATCCAACCCGATCGTCAGCGAAGAGGTCACCGATCTCCGGATCCGATTCACCACGACGGCCATCGGCCTGCCGCACATCATCAAGATCAACTACTTCCCGAATTGGAAAGTGCGAGGCGCGCGTGCGGTCTACCGCGTAACCCCCGGCTTCATGCTGGTCTTCCCCGAACAGGCCGATGTTGAACTCTACTACGGCTACGTCTTCGCGGATATCCTCGGAATCGTATTTTCCTGTCTTGGTCTTCTCATCCTCATTATGGCAGGATGGGGAGCACGATGTCGCTCGATCGCAAACGCATTCTCAAAAGCCTGGACGCGCACGCCGGCGCATGGCTCTGCCGCATCGCCACATCACTGAACCTTCGCGGGCTCCGCCACATGCCGGTAACGACTCCGCCGCTTGCATCCACTGGCCCCCACCGCCTACTCATCATCCGCCCGGGGGGCATTGGCGACACCGTTCTGATGGTGCCGATGTTGCGCGCCCTGCGGAAAGCGATGCCCAACGCCATTCTCGACGTCGCCTGCGAGACCCGCAATGCGGAAGTGGTTATGATGGCAGGGGTCGACGCGAATCCACTTCTCTTCGATCGCAGGCCTGGGCGATTCCTGCGTCACCTGCGCCGAGAGACCTATACCGCCGCGATTGACACGGAGCAGTTCCATAACTTCTCGGCCTGGTTCGCTCTTCTCTGCGGCGCACCCGTGCGCATTGGTTTCAATATCAACCCGATCCGCAACCCGCTCTACACACACCTTGTGAACTACGATGTTGCGGCGCCCGAAGGCGAGCAGTTCCTTCAGCTCCTACCGCCACTTGGCGTGACAGAAGAGGCCTTTTCATTGCCCGGGACCCTTGTACCCCCGGACACCTCATGGCCGGACACATTCGACCATCTGCGATCAATACCGTTCGTGGCCCTGCAGTCCGGAGGCAGCACGCCCTACAAGCAGTGGACCGCCGAGCGCTTCGTGGAGGTGGCGCGACGGCTGCATCAGCAACACGGTCTCGCCGTTGCCCTCGTCGGCGGGCCAGCCGATTCCGAGCGCTGCGACACCCTCTGTAAGCAGAGCGGCTTAGACAGCGAGGCCATTTGCTCCACGGCCGGTCACCTCTCACTGAAACAGAGCGCCGCGCTGCTCGCCAAGGCGGAGCTGTTTGTCGGCATTGATTCCGGCCTTGCGCACATGGCGACCGCTCTGTCACGCCCCACCGTCGTCCTGTTCGGCCCGAGCAATCCGGACAAATGGGGAAGCCGGGGGCCAGGCCAGGTCGTCGTCAAACAGCCACAGCCCTGTTCGCCTTGCGCGATCTTCGGCTATCACAAGCCTTGCGACTCCATCGCCTGCATGAAAGCCATCTCCGTTGACGACGTGATGGAGGCCGTTCAGGAAGCTGCGAAGCCCCTTACGCCATAGCGTTGGCCGAGACGGCCAACCCTACATCAGCTCGCCGAACCACCCGCCTTCATCGTGAAGCCCAGCAGCCCTTCGTCAACGTGCTCCGTGAAGTCTTGAATCCAGCCGGTCTCAAAGCCCAGATCATCAACGGCATCACAGACCTGGTCGTACTCATCACGAGAGGGGTAACGGTTCCAGGGAGCGCGCTCGGGAGCGCGGTGGGCTGGATGATACTGCGCCATCACGCTGACCGGCACATCGACCCCAAGCGTATCCGCCATCCAGCGTAGGTTGTCGACCACCTCATCGGCATGCCCGGGAAGAATCAGCAACCTGCAGATTACACCTGAAACGGCGATACCGTGTTCATCGCACTGCAAGGGCCCAAGCCGCTCCCACATCATTTTCATGGCCGTGCGTGCTACCGTGACGTAGTCCTCAGCGCGCGACCCCTCCTGTGCCGTTGAAGAGCGGGAATAGCGCAGATCAGAAAGGTAGATATCGGCCAACTGCCCAAACTCGGTCAGCGTTTCGGTTCGCTCATAGCCACTGGTGTTGAACACCACCGGTAGATGAACGCCTTCATCACGCAGCCGCTCAACCGCACCCGCAACCTGCGGTAGCCATGGTGTTGGGCTGACCAGGTTCCAGTTGTGGCAACCCGTGTCGGCGAGCTCGCGCAAGACGGCAGCGAGTGCATCCACATCGTAGAGCGTCCCCTCGCCCTGTTGGCTCCAGGGGTAGTTCTGGCAGTAGAGACATGACAGCGTGCAGCGACTGAAGAAGACGGTACCCGAGCCAGCCGTTCCAGAGATGGGTGGCTCTTCGCCGTGGTGAGGCGCGTAGCGATAGACCTCAACCTGCGAGCCGGCCCGGCAGAAACCGAGCTCGCCGGCAGAACGGTTCACACCGCAACAGCGGGGACAGAGCTCACATGCCCCCGGCACATTCATATCGGCATCCCGTGACCAATGACCAATGACCAGTGACCAATGGCTACTCTTCGTCTTCCTTCTTCATGGAGTCGATCACCTTCTGCGCGATATTTGCAGGGACCTGCTCATACCGGCTGAACTCCATCTCGAACGATCCACGGCCACCGGTCATACTGCGTAGCTCGGCAGCGTAGCGGAAGAGCTCCGCCTGCGGAACATCCGCCTCGATGATCTGCATGCCTTCTTCGGCGCCCATGCCGAGGATCCGGCCGCGCTTGTGGTTCAGGTCACCATTGATGTCGCCCATGCAATCATCCGGTAACGTCACCTTCACGCTCATGATCGGCTCAAGCAGCACCGGCTTGGCGTTCATCATCGCATCCTTAAGCGCCCGGGAGCCGGCAATCTTGAAGGCCACTTCAGAGGAGTCCACATCGTGGTAGGATCCGTCGTAGACGGTGGATTTCACGTTCGTTACCGTGTAGCCAGCCAGCGGCCCCTTGGTCATGCCTTCTACGAGGCCCTTCTGGACGGCGGGAATGAAGTTGCCCGGAATAACGCCACCCACGATGGCATTGACGAACCACTCTTCTTCCTCTGGCTGCTTGGGCTCAACACGCAGGTAGACCTCGCCGTACTGGCCACGACCACCCGACTGCTTCTTATGCTTGTAGTGTCCCTCGCCCTGGCCAACCACGGTTTCGCGGTACGGCACTTTCGGTGTGCTCAGGTTGACACTGACGTTGCTGCGGCTCTTCATCAGCTCAACGGCAACATCAATATGCACATCACCCAATCCCTTGAGAATCATCTCATGGGTTTCCGTGTTGCGCTCGACGGTCAGAGTCGGATCCTCCTGACAGACGCGCTTCAGCGCCGTACCAATCTTGTCCTCGTCAGCCTGGGTTGCCGCCGTAACGGCCTGGAACATGACCGGACTTGGGAAGTGGATACGGTCGCAGACGATCTTGGATCCAACAGCACAGAGCGTGTCGCCAACGGTGGTGGCCTTGAGCTTGGGAATCGCAACGATATCCCCTGCGGTTGCAGCTTCAACTTGCGTCTGCTTCTTGCCGTTGACCGCAAGCACATTGCCCACGCGTTCTTTCTGGTCATTGGAGGCATTGAGGACCTCAGAATCGCTCTTCAGCGTACCACCCAACACACGCACAAACGAAAGCTGGCCAACGAATGCATCACTCACGGAGCGGCAGACCAGGCCCACGAACGGCGCGTCGGGAGAAGCGTCAATTGCGTTCCCTTCAACATCTTCGTGCTGCACTGTCACGGGAGAAGCAAAGAAGCGGCCAACACCATCCAACAGCTCCGTGACACCAATATCCTTGAGTGGCATGCAGACGAAAACGGGAACGAAGCCGCCGCTGGCAACAGCGTCAACCAAGCCATCAGCAATCTCTTCGGGTGTGAGGGCTTCGCCTTCGAGATACTTCTCGATCAGCGTATCATCAGTTTCGGCCGCGAGTTCAACGAGACCGCCCTTGGCCTCGGTCACTTCGTCTTCAAGCTCAGCCGGTACGTCCTTGGCAGCCAGGATGTCGACGACGCCGCTGCCATCAGGAAGGGGAATCACCACGGGGACGCAGTTCGAACCGAATGCCTCCTGGATCTCTTCGAGGGTCTTGGCGTAATCGGTGTTATCCTTGTCCAGACCGGAGATCACAATGCCCCGTGCCTGCAGGCCACGGTTGCTGCAGCACTTCCAGGCGCGACGAGTGCCCACTTGGACGCCGGACGAAGCATCAACGACAATCAGTCCCGTTTCGGCGCCGCGAGCCGAAGCAATGACGCTACCAAAGAAATCCATGTAGCCGGGAGTGTCGGAGAAGACCATTTCGATCTCCTTGCCGGCCTTGGTCTTATGGTATCCACTGAACGTCGTGGCAAAGATTGAGATTTCGCGGGCTTTCTCCTGGTCGGTGTAATCCGACATGCTCGTGCCGCTGGCTGGTGAACCGAGGCGATCATTGATGCCCAGCTTAAAGAGGAGTGCGTCCGTTAGGGTCGTTTTCCCACTCCCCGTGTGACCCATGATGGCGAAGTTCCTGACGTCCGCAATGGCGATATTCTTCATACTCGCAATTCCTTTGTAGCTACCGGGTTAACATCTCTAACCGGCCTTGAGAATGGTCCTCAGACCGGTATTTCACACTGCCAAAAAGCACAGAAGAGGCGCATTATTGCACACGTGCCGCGGCCGTGCAACAACGGAGTGAGGCGATAAATCGGGGCGATTTCCGAGGCCAGATGCCTCTCATCTTCTAAAGTGTGATACAGAATGGAGGCGGATTCAGCCATCAAAGAGACAAGGAATCTGAGGAATGCCCATCATTTGAATCTGATTTACATGGGAAGCGCGAATCGGTATGATTCCTGCGTTAAAAAAGGGGATTATCGATACGTATCACCAGGTATTGAGAGCAGTTTCGCGTGCTCTTGAGGGGGAAATCTGTCCACGTGGGTGCCCTACACCATAGTCGCAGACGGACACGGTCTGGTCTGACTCTGATCGAGACCGTCGTTGCAACAGCCCTGCTCGTGTTGGGGCTGGCCTCGTTCTTGTCGGCATTGGCAACCATCCGACGAGTATCGGTAGCGGCCGACCGGCGCATGGAGGCCATGCACCGCGCCAGGGAGGTCCTGGAGGCCGTGGTCACACAGCCCTACGGTTCATCTGCGCTGAACCTCGGCAAACACTCCCTCTCCGATGCCAGCTACGTGGTCTCGCTCATGTCCGGATTTGCCACAACCAAGAGTATCGTGGTGACCGTGCCATGGCAGGCCCCCAATGGTGCAACTCATCAAATTGAGCTCAGAACGGCGGTGGCATCGTGCCTGCACTGAGACCCATGACACATCCCGGCGCACCGCGACGTTCATCGCTTCGCACGGCCTGCCGACCGTGCGGCGGATTCACGCTCACGGAGCTCATGATGTCGGTTGCCGTATTCACCCTTGTCATTACGGGCGCTGTAGGCACGTTCGCGATCGGAACGCGAACGTGGCGCGCGACGGCAGCCGGCATGGATGCATCCTGCCAGGCCAGCACTGTCCTTTCGCGTATGGCTTACGGTGTTGTGGGAAACTGTGGCCTGCGAGCCGCATTCGCCCCCGTCTCTACCTCCGGCGATAGCTCCGGCTGGACAATCGTATTCACCGTTCCGGCTGGTGTCTCAGGTTTGGCGACACAGGTTAATCGACTCCGATATGACAGCGGAACTCAGCAAATAACATTCCAGGGAGGTTCCGGCGGCAGGTGGCACATTCTTGGGAAGAACGTGACGGCATCGGAGATCTCGCCATCGGCGGATAGCATAACCGTGATGGTCCGAACCAGGGCCGTGGTCGGGTTTCGCTCGACCGTGAATGAAATGACATCGACGATCGGATTTCGGAATGACTCGTAGGACCATCATCCAGCACAAGGCACAGCGGGGCGTCGCCATCATCTCGGTGATGTGCTTCATCATGGTCCTGACCGCATTAGCTACTGTGGCCGCCCGATCCGTAGGCACCCACGTGCAGATTGCGGCAGACCAGGTTGACTTGGAAACCGCCTTTTTCGCGGCCGAAGCGGGGCTGGAGTGCGGGGCCTCCTACGTATCCAATGACGGGAAGGTACCACACTCGTTCCAAGTTCAGGTCGGCGAGGGGCGGTGCTTCGTAACGCTGGCGGGCAAAGCCACAGCCGGTACGGGCAGCGGAACAAGCGTGATCGGCCTAATCAACATTAACCCCAACGGGAAGTCAAATTTCCGATTCTCCCTGTCGCGCCCCGGCGGCACCATTACGCAGAACGACCTCAAGGCAACGTTTGGGGGCTACGTGGGTAGCGCCACATTCCTCAGCATCCGGCCTAAGGGCGGGGGCACTCAGAACGGACTCTCGGTGGACCAGGAAACCTACATCATCAAGAACAACACAACGCACACCATCAGCTCCTCGACGATGTCCGTTTCCCTGTTCAACGATGATGTCAATGGCCAGGGGCGAGCCGTGGGAACCTGGTATATCGCCGTTGGAGCAAGCGATGCCACGATCACGCCACCACCATGATCCCCGTTAACGAACTGAAATGACACTAAATATGAAGTACTCGAGATTAGCTTTGGCGCTTGTCGTCCTGCTGAGTGCATTCCCTCAATCCGATGCCCTTGCGCATGGCCGTCACCGCAAGTGGAAATGGCACTGGCGCTGGGGCTGGCACCGTCACGGCGGCCCACCACCGACAACCACAACGACTACGACCACGACGACGACTACGACGACAACTACCACATCATCAACAACCACCACGTCGTCCACAACCACCACGACCTACACGCAGGGACGGCAGGACGAATACGCCGTTATCGCTGTCGGCACGGTCAACGGTCGGACCCGCACCGTCCTCGTGGAACGTATCCGCAACAAGACATGGGCGGAGTACGCCCTCTGGTCGCACAACAACCGGGACATCTACTTTAAGAGCGGCGAGGTATTCCAGGGCGCTGTTCATGCCAACTCCGCCCTCTACTTCAGTGGAAACCCGGTCTTCCACGGCAAAGTCACGTCGGGGACCTCTTGGTACGGCGGATCGATAGCGAATGTGACGTTCCATCAAGGGTTCGAGCGACCCGTTGACACGGAGAAGATGGCGGACGTGGATTTCCCTGAACTGGAAGACAAAGCCGATCTTACCTACTACGGGCAGACGACGATCGTGCTGGTAGGAACGAACATGGTTGTCTCGAACTCGCGAGCAGGAATGAGCAACAAAGTCGTTCCCATTCCGCAGAACGGACTCATCTACATCGACGACTCAAGCTCGGGATCATCATCGACGCGATCCGGTGACCTTTTCTCAGAGGAATGCTCAACGGCCGCCTCACATTTGCGACGCACCGCGATGTACACATTACCAGCCACATCACCTACGCCGCCGACCCCAGGCTGGTGCCTTCGTCGGACGACGCCCTGGGATTGATATCCAACCGCGACATCGTTGTAGACTCTTCCTGCCCGAACAATGTCAGGATCTACGCTCACATGATTGCCACCGGCAATCGCACCTCGACGCGCTCAGACGGCAGCTTTGGCGTCTACAACTACAACCGGGGTAGTCCCCGTGGGGGACTCTATGTCCATGGCGGCATCGCCCAGGACTATCGCGGCGCGGTGGGAACCTTCAGCACACGAACGGGAAGGACGTCGACCGGTTTCGACAAACACTACACCTATGACACACGTTTCGCCTCCGACCCACCGCCGAACTATCCCCCGCTGAGCAACCGCCTGCATTCCGGGCTGTGGCGAGATCGTTGAGGCAAGGAGATCCACAATGGCAACAGATAAGAACACCTCATCACAGTCACTCAACTACGCAATTGTCGTGGCTCTTCTGCTCCTCATCGGCCTGATTGTCTACGGAAACCACCATCGCAAACAGGTACAGCAGTCGGGAAGCCCGGTGGCGTCTCTCACAGAGGAGCAGCAGGGCAACACAAGCGCGGCTGTTGTCAGCATAGAATCCCCTGACAAAACACTGGCCGATGCCGTCCACCCGCCTTCCGAAACGGTAATGGACCTCACCAAGACTGTTCCCGGGCAAGTATCTCAGGGGGCCACGGGAGCTCTTGATGATCCGAAAGAGGTGAGGCGAGTCATTGAGAACCAGTCGCGGCAGCTTCGCGCGGAATCGGCAGCGCAAGGCTTTCGACCCGAAGACAAACGCGCGCTTGCCCTCACGGAAGAAGAGATCCGAGAGCTCGAACAGTCGAGGAATATTATTCAATAAGATATCAGGGCCGATGCCGCCTATCCGCGGGGGAGGGACGGACTTACCAGCCGGCATCAGCCCATGTGATTCTGCCCCACTCTGTCTCTTCCATACCAAATACCTGTGTCATGCCGGGCGGATTCTGTGACTGATAGATAAGATCATAGCCCCAGTCACGCGTCGGGGCCGTATAGCGAAACGGCACGCCAACATCCGACGGCCCGCTACCATAGTCCCACAGCCCCTGCGCCTCCTCTGACTCCCATAGATCAATGATGGATCCACGGAAGGTTACAGTTCTGCGCGGGCTCTTGGACCAGTTCTCGAGAAACCGAAGCACATTCTCGAGTCCCCCATTGTAAGCCCCTTCCGTGGTCTCCATGTTACCGGTCATGACAACCAGATTGTACGCTGTGTCTTCGGGAAGCCGGTCATTCCCTCCGAGCGTGCTTCGCGCGTCCTGCCACTCCCGGGAAAGGAAGGTGATTGCGTCACCGGCAACCAGGCAGGGCTTGGTCTGACCATCGGCGTTGTACTCGCCCTCAACATAAGTAGGAAGGTCGCTGACGATACTCAATCCCAGGAACGGCAGAATCGACCGTGCATTGCGCACACGCACACAGGGCGCCAGACCTGCATCGTCCCCATCGGGGTCATCCCGGGTAACATAGACAATTCCACGACCGCGATCCTCCGGATACGTGCCGTCGTAAAGCTCGGGAAACTGCGAGAGAAGCTCGTCGACGTAGACGTCCACGGGTGCCATGTGGCTCTGTTCGCGGGCATCGAAGAAGTTTGTCTGTGTGACATCGTAGAAGCCGGGCTCATCCATCTGGTACTGCTTGTTGCCGTCCTTGGCAAACATCGGTTTGCCACTCGCCGGGTGCGTACCCGAGACGGTCAGAACAGCATTGGAGAAGCCCCCGCTCAGATCGTTGCCGAAGAAGTCGGTTATGCTGACCCCGTTTGTTGCGTCAACGTGAAGGCGCAGTGCCGCCTTGTTGGAGAACTTCTCGCGTTCCGTATCCGCGTTGTAGGCGATGTCCGTCGGATCGAGCGGACGTTCGATGATGTCATGTGGTGCATCCAGCGGATTGATCGGCGGGCTGAGGTGTGCAACGCCGTGCGTGCGGGACAGGACCTTGCCATGCCACCGTGCCAGCGAGTCGGCCATCCAGTCCGGATGGTCGCAGTCGAGGAACCCATGCGGACCACCGATCTTCATGGTCTTGAGGACCCCGGCGCCATTGATCACCTTGGCCTCTCCGGGCTGAAGCGATGAGTCCTTTCGGCGATGGAAGATATCGCCATGGGCCGTAACGTTGTCATAGAAGCTCAGCGGACCGCCCACGTACATGTCAGCGTTGGAGTGCACTCGCCCCTGAAACGTCATCGTTGGCCCGGGGAGAATCTCCAGGTCCTCCTCGTAGAAGACTCCATAGCGGATGACGTACATCGATATGGCCTGAACGCGCTGCCTCAGCACGGCACCCCCTCCCGAAGCCGGGTTGATCGCCCCACAGGTGATGGTGAAATACTGGAAGGTCCCGTTGACACCGCGCGCGCTGGCGCCTTTGGTGATGATTCCGGTCTGGACCGCAGAATCTACCGTGATTTGGAAAGCGGAGCCCCCCCCCGGCGTCTGGTAAACGTACGGGGGCATGGTCGACATCGGCGCAGGTACGGTATTCAGCATGCTCTGCAGTGTCACCTGGGAGATATACGGAGATAGACGATAGTGGAGAATGATATCCCGTAACCGCATCACCCCGTAGTCCAGCCCCGCTTCTGCCACAACGGAAGCCCTCTGATGGTCCAGGTCCATGCGAGTCCTGCGCGTATCGCTGCTCGAGGTGTTCAGGAACGAGCCAACCAACGCACAGACCACGAAAACCAGAATCAGCATGCTAAGCATGACGCCACCCCGGCGGGCCTGGCCGGCAAGCGCTCCAGATCCTGTTGTGTCAGACGTATGAATCATCAGTCATACCACCTTTGCAGATTTCGCGGTGTACCGGAGACACGCACTTCGACTCCCTGGTACCCCTCGCCTGATGCCAGCGACGCCTGCGCCAACATGTTGCTGCCGTCACCAAGATGAAACGCAATCGCAGCCGACGAGGGTGACGAGGGAATCAGACTGAACATCGGAACACCATCGATAGCACTCACGTGCGAGCAGATTTCCACCTCTCCACCCGCCGTCGCCGTGTTCGGATCGTAGATGAGCACGTTGCTGTCCACGGTGCCGGCATCTCCGTCGCCATCGTCAAATGAAATGCGTGCGGTCTCGAGGTCGATGGTCAGGATATTCAGACCATTACTGGCTAACCCCACCGCCTTGCCCATTTCGATGTATCTGACAATCTTCTGGGCAGCCAGGCGCCCCTCCGCGGTAAACCGAACCTGTGAGCAACCGGCGCGGACCTGGCGCGTCGCGTGGCTGAACGTCACCAGGGCCAGGATCACAACCACGCTGGACACCGCCGTGGCGATTAAGATCTCGGTTAAGGTGAAGCCGCCTCTGTTCTGTCTCATGTTCATCTCTGCGTTCCCATCAACGCGACGAAATCACGACACCGGTTCCGGCAACATCAAGTTGCCATTTGCCCGTGTCGATATCTTTGTACAGCCGGACATTCATGGTGGGGCCGTCCAGATCCCAGCGCTTCGCATTCGCGATTGGGTAGGGTTGGAAATTGTGCAGCAGCGTCGTCTGCGTATCCGCACCACCCGGTTTGAAACGCACGTGTGTCGCCAGACCGGTGTAACCGGCAAAGGCCGGGTTCTTCAGATCGCTCTTCAGAATGTAGGTGCCATCCGGTTTCCAGAGCTTGAACGACTTTGGCCACGTTCGATTGGGGTGGAGTTTGACCGTCCCGCTCACCGCTCCGAGAACGCCAGACTGCGCATTTCGATCAACAATAGAGCCGGTGATAGACTCGCTGTACTCGCGTCCGCGAAACACCCAGGACAGGCTAACCGTCACCTGCTTCCGCGTCGGTTGTGCCAGGCTCGTAACACTGCTGACGAGCGTCCCCTCAAGCGGTACGCGATCCGATCCTCCCAGGTGCGTCATCTCAACAATCTGTTCGGGAAAGGTCGTAACGGTAATCTCGTCATATTCGGTGCCGCGCATCTGCTCGAGGCGGGCCTTGCACACCCCGAACGCTGAGACCCGCTGGGCGGTCAGATAGCTCGACTGGACGCCCTGCGTCACGCCTCCATACACGACGGCAATCAGGAGTGACAACATCAGAACGCTCACCATGACTTCCACAAGCGTCATGCCTGCCCGGTCGCGCAATCTACTCCAAAAACTCATGCTTATTGAGTAAGCATTTACCGTGCCGCACGCCATTCTGGCACCTAAAACAGCCCGGCGCTCTCACTTGTGAGAATGTTCTGGCTCTGACCGCCACTTGCTACCTGACCAGCACAGTCCCTCTCGGCACCCATTCCGGACATGTATTTTGCCGCCTTTTTCTATTGAAATCCGTCGCAAGATGCGTACACTGCGCATCCTTCAGTCAAAAAGTGGCGAGCGTAGCTCAGTTGGTTAGAGCACCTGGTTGTGGTCCAGGATGTCGCGGGTTCGAATCCCGTCGCCCGCCCCAGATTGAA
>CAZCDU010000132.1:0-13803 GCA_964497125.1 uncultured Victivallales bacterium
TAAGCGTGAAGCCTGGCGCAACTAGCTCGCCAGCCCGCTCTCACGGGCCGTTCTGACCAATTTAGCTATCCGTTTCCTGTAGGCTTTCTGCCTGAGGCGAGCCCGTTCCCGTTTGTGGGCCTGTGAAGCCGGGGGGCGGCCGGCACGCGGGGTGAACACCCGCTCAGGAATCGTAAATATCTGGCGCTGCCGGAACGAGGCGGGACTAGCCACCAACAAATGGCCACGCAGGGGAGAGGCAAACCAGGGGCGTTCCGCGACACGCTGACTTGAGTTACACCAGTCGGGACGTGCGATTCCGGCCTCGTCAGCCAGCCACTCGGCATAGCCCGCGAGGTAGGCGTCTGCCACATCACCACCCTCGAACCGCGTGCGCAACAGCTCCGGTTCTTCAGCAATCCGCTGTGCGAACGCCTTTCGGCTGTGGATACGGCCGCGCTGAATCTCGTGCTGCCAATCGCGCAGGTTGCGGCCAAATTCCTCCAGTGTACGGGATTGGGCTGCCACATCCGCCAGGCGCTGTGGACGCGCATATGATCTAACTTTCGCCACGGCGCACCTCCTCTATCAATTCCGAAATCAAGGCCTCATCTTCCGCTCGAATCACGTCATCGGGGTAGTACCGATCTATGTGCTCCTGTACCTCTGAGACGGACGCGATCGCCATCTTGCGCAGCAGGAATCGCAAATCAGCGATATCCCCCTCATACCCCGGCAGCGCCTTCCTGCACGCCAGCGCCTTCATCGCCAGAAGATAGCTCGCCGTCGGAACTGTTACGGCAATTCCTACGCTGTCCCATGGTAAGCTGCGAAGTCCCTCGCAGGGAGCCACGAACACCTTGACATCATCGTTGATCCAGTTCTCTGGAAGCTCCAGTTCTTCTGCCACGCGGCGCGCCAACCGTTGCGCCACATCCGATGGCCGCGCAACAGCATCAACATCTTTGGTTGCGGCCCGGGAGTCGTACGCCAACATCAGAGCCGCACCACCATAGATGCAGACCTCCAGCTTGACGCCCTCGGCGTCCGCCAGCTCCCCCAGGCGCACCAAGGCCCGCCGTATCAGTGCACTGCTTAACTGCTTCATGAATATAACATAACGTGACGGTTTATAGATGTCAACCAGTCATGACGGCAAGGAGGCAGCGGCCACCGGGCTGATTGGCCGCTGCGTGGCGAGACTCGGTTGAACCAACCCGTATAGCAGCAGGAATCGCAGTTACTCAATCACTCCTGGCCGCCATTCACCAGGATCTTGTTGATGGGGATCCACATCTTGCCGACGTCCTCGAGGACCTCGACACTTCCTTCCTCGATCTTGCCATCCTTGCCGGGCCCGACGTTGAGCAGGAAGTTCTTCTTCCTGCCGTTGGCTGTCATGATGTGGTGGACGATGCTGTTCGCATCCCTGCGCGGGCCGCCTGAATAGAACCATTTTCCTTCCAAGCAGTAACAGGTCTCACCGGGAAGATATTTGTACTCCTTCTGGCGGTTGCGGCAGTGGCCCAGTTCGGTTACGACCAGATCCAGATAAGGCTCCCCCTTCTTTCCCCAGTCCCACCAGTTGCCGCAGGAGATGATATCTGAGCCAAGGCTCCTGGCGAAGGCTTTGGCATCCTCTGCAGGCATGACATCCGGATCCAGCGCATCGTTCCAGATGTAGAACGCTTGCGGGTACGTCTCCACGAGTTCCCTGACCTGCTTCGTCTGGTATTCAATCTGCGCTTCCAGGTCATGCTCCGCGGGATCGCATTCCGGCGGGAGCACCTTGTACTTGCCCTTGTTCGCGCCGGCATCGAAGCCCGGATGGCGCCAGCAATAGTAGAGGCCAACCTTCAGTCCCCGGCTGGTGAAGGACTTGACGAACTGTGCCACCAGGTCCTGCTTGTAGGGGCAGTCGGGGTGCATGATGTCGTAGGTGGTGTACTCGCTGTCCCACAAGCAGAAGCCGCCGACATGCTTGGCGGTAAGCACCGCGTAGGTCATGCCGGCCGCCTTGGCCGCATCGGCCCAGGCATCGGTATCGACCTTGCCGCCGGGATTGAACTCGGAGGGATCCGGATATCCTTCAACCCACTGGACGCCCTTGTAGGTCGCCATGTTGTAGTGAATGAACATGCCGAACTTGAGCGCCACGAAATCATCCTGCAGCTGCTTCAGTGATACCGCCTCTTCCGGCGCAGCAGTCTCGGCGGCCCGGGTCGCCTGGAAGATGGCGGTTGTGCAAAGCACGACCAGGAACACAACGGTGAAACGGTTCTGAGCAAAGGGCTTCATCGTCTATCTC
Organism: uncultured Victivallales bacterium; assembly: GCA_964497125.1. Classification (GTDB taxonomy): domain Bacteria; phylum Verrucomicrobiota; class Kiritimatiellia; order UBA8416; family UBA8416; genus CAYLXP01. The sequence continues at coordinate 2,288 of CAZCDU010000132.1, forward strand.
CTCTTCATAACGTACAGGGCCGGTTTCCAATCCGCGGCGTGATCAGGCTTCCAACCATTGCGATCTTTCCTGCTAAAGCCGCCGGCCTCCACGAAGAGGTAGTCGGTGCCGCCGATGCGCTTCGTCATCATCTTCAGGGCCTGGCGCGCCTGCGTGTCCATCAGGGTGTCGCCCGACCAGCCGAAGCGCGACGAACTGGTGGAGCCGTCGTCCTTGAGGGTCAGCTCACTCATGAGGGCATTCTCCGGCATCACGGGAGCGGCCTTGGGATCGAAGGAGTCAATATCAGCGACCTGACCCACGAGCGTCCACTGGCCCACGACCGACTCGTTGCCGACGAATTTCCCATCGTACTGGAACATGTCATTGCCGTCCTTGGTGGCCTGCCAGGCAGTACAGCGCATAGGCTGGAGCAACCGGCCCAGCACGAAGCTCTCCTTGGGCAGCGGCGGGCTCTTGGCCTCCTGCATCCATATCGAGAAGTGCTGGCGTTTTACACCGGAGTGATGCTTGCCGCCGAAGTTGTGCAGGAACCCTGTTGCTGCAATGGTGACCTCCTTCTCGAAGTCGGGCCACCACGCCTTGTCGATCACGTAGCCCTGCGCCTGGCCGCCCTCACGCCTACCAATGCCGCGATTGCGCTCCTTCATCAGCTCGCCGTTCACATAGAAGCGGTAGCCCTCCCCCGACGGAACATGCGTCATGCCACCCACAATGAGACGGTAACGATGCCCCTCCTTGAACGGCGGGAACTTGAGCTTGGTCCGCATGATCAGGACCTCCTTCTCCCAGAGCGTCTTCATTGGCTCATGGCAGCGACAGAAGTCGTGCGTACAGTTCCCCATGCGATCCATGGCGGAGGTCCCGTCGTTCCTGGTGACCAGCTTGCCGTCCCACTGACCGAAGGGAGCAAAGCCCCGCTTCCAGCCGGCCGACTTGGCATCGAACTCCGGCATGACCCAGTTTTCCATCCCCTTGGGATAGGTCACCTCGCGGTAGCGCCAGCCGGGCGACCAGATCTTCTCCTCCGGCGGATCGAACGTGTGGTACTCCCACGGGATCTCATCCAGATCGGGACCGAAGACATTCCAGTTGTAGTCGGTGATGCCGATGCGGTTGTAGAACTCAAGCAGCTGTTTGATGCGGGGTTCGCGATAGTAGAAGTTGCCCTTGAAGGGAACGGAGCTGGTCGCCTCCTCGATCAGCAGCTTCTCGTTGGAGGCGATGTGGTTCCCCTCCCCCATGTATTTGGGGATCAGATAGTCCAGTACGATCGGCTTGAGCGCTTCCTTGACCTTAGGCCCGAACATCGATGCGTCAGCATCCATGTAGAGCTCCTTGTGCGGCAGTGAGTCGCCGGGGAAGCGCTCGCGACTCACCTCAAGCAGCTCGTCAAAGCCACCGGGGATCTTCGAGATGTTCCAGGCCTGGGAACGCAGCAGGTAGCTCACTCCCACGCTCATGTCCTGGCCGCCGGGAACGGAGATCACCTTGGGGAACTTGCCATAGGCTTCGCCGAACGTGGTGACAGCAAAGGCCTGCACCTCGGGATCGGCAGCCTGTAACTCGCGGACAATGCCACCCAGCGGCGAGAGCGCTACGGCGCGGGTATTGTTTGCTACCATGCTGCCAAGAATGGGCAGGATCTTCTGGTAGTGATTCTCGTCAGCGGCAAGCTTCGTCAGGGCAACCATGGCGGCGCGGTTGAGCCACCACTCATCATGTTCCAGCCAGTAGACCAACCGATCCACATGGGGCGCGAGCAACTCGGCCCGCGCGGAACCGAGGGCATCCATCGCCGTGAGCACCACCCACCAGGCCTCCTCGGGGTCGTTGACCATACCCAGCATCAGCTCAACCATCTCGTCGGTCAGCGCACTCTTGTCGAGCGAGACGATACCGGCCCGGCGCACCCGTGGGTCACCGGACTTGAGCATCTCCAGCGCGAGATCATTGCGACCCAGCCCACGAACGGTGCCGGCGGAGTAGACCGAACGGAGGTTAAAGTCGGGATGGTGGGTATACTTCAGGAGGAATTCGTCCTCGACGCCTTCCGCCTTGAGCTTGCGCAGCACGGTCCAGGATGCGTCATCGACCAGGTTCTCACTCTCCACATCATGCGGCTTGCCGCCGCGCACGGCCGCCGCTTCGAGCGAGAAGAACTGCTCATCGGCCGCGGTGCCCCAGGGGCGTTTGGGGAGCTGGTACGACTGGCAGTACTTGGTCTTCCCCGCGCCGTAGATGCGGAGATGCTTGCGGGGCACCGTGTAGTTGAGCGCCATGCCGATGGCCCAGGAGTTGGGGGTATCGTAGCGACCGCCACCGACAATACCAAACGAGCCATCGAAGCGGCGGGAGAGATCGAGGAACCATGCGCGCTGATCCATGAACTCGCGGTAGCGCTTGGGCGCCTTCTCGACCATCAGCCCCATCGCCGGGCCGCGCCAGATCTCACCGATGCCACCGCCGGTGTGACCGTGCAGCATCCAGGAGGTGGAGTAGAAGCTGGTCATGGCCGACGCATCGCGCGCCTTGGCGTAGGGCGACTGCTCACCCTCGGGTGTGAGCGAGGCGGCCGCCGCCATGGCGAAGGCCAGCCCGCCATTCTTGCCGTTATCGGTGTAGGTCGGTTCCGGCAGGCCATCACCATAAGAGACCGCGCCGTGCCCGGCATAGCGGTAGAAGTGCTTGAGCGAGCTCTGAAGCGTGAACTCGTCGACCTTGGCGCCGCACTCCTTGGCCAGCAGCAGGAAGGTCACGCAATGCACGCCGGCCGCATTCATGTGTCCGCCGGCCATGTAGTTGTAGTTGGCCCCGCCCTTCTGGCCCCAGGAGCCATTGTAGAGCGTACGGCGTGCCTGCTCGGCGTAGGCTTCGATCGTGGGCAGAATCACCTCATCGCCCGTGCGGAGATAGTACTCACATAGGGATATACCATTGTAGCCGACATACCATGGGTAACCACCGGCCGCCTCCCTGCCTTCATTCTGCTTGGCGATCTCCTGCATCTTGCCGCGGACATACGCCAGATCGCTCTCGTCGCCGGTGGAAAGCAGGAACAGGTGCCCCATCCCCATGCCATTGGAGTCGCTCTTCTTAACGAACTCCGCCATCTCCCTGACAATGCGATCGGACTTCTTACAGTTCAGCGGCCAGGTCTCGCTGTAGGAGCCGAGTACCGGAATCTTCACCACGACTTCCTGCGGCTGAGCATCCTTATCATCCCGAACCACAAGCTTGACCACACCATCGCTGGCTTCGGCCTTGGCAATGATGTCGCCCAGGATCTGGCGCGGGTCCATATCCTCGAGTACGCGACCATTGATGCTGTCGATCAGCTGACCCTTCTTCAGCATCCCGGTCGCCGCGGCGGGCGATCCCTCCTCCACATTCTTGATCCGCATGCTGAAGGCCGGCTGCAGCAACTCGATACCGATCCCCACCGGCCCGAACCGATCGATCGACTGAAGCTTCGCCTTGTCATCCGGAAACGGATGGAACATGGGATGCACCTTGTAGTAGGCGCTTCCCTCCATGCCGGTCAGCCCGCCCTTACCTGCCGCCCCGGCAGTCACAACGCTCATCCCGGCCACCATAATGGCCAAGGCAACAATATCGATTCTGGTCATGCTTCGATTCATGGTGTTCCTTCTGCTGTTCTCTGACATCTCAACCTTGTCGCGAACCTTGTCGCGAACCAGATCGACATGGTGCGCGACAAGGTGCGCGGCAAGGTGTGCGACATGGTTGACAACTGATAACTGGTTACCGATAACCGATCACTGCCCCCAAACCATACCCCCGGCCAGCAGGACGGACAATAGGCGAACCTGCCACTCATTTATCGCTTCGTGCCTGTGCTTTACAGCAGGCCGCTAGACCGCCTAAAGGCGGAAATGGACCCTTTTCAAGCATCAATCAGAGGCGAAACTTGGCATCATGAAAGGTGGACGTCGGCCTCCGGACGGCGTCGTGCAAGTGATGTGCCTCCCAGGAGACAGGGGAGTACGATGTTCGATACTGTCGCACAAGAGGCGCCTGTTTTGCTCGACCGCGTCCAGAGGCCACGGTCCACCTTTGCGGAACTCGGAACTGTGGGTCAGGTCTCATGCCAGGCTACCGCACAACAAACACCGACCCGGCGGGGGGCAGAGAGACGTCAATCACCATCGCGCCGAGACTGATGAGACCGTTGCTCACGGTTACAGTGAAGCCGTCACGGCCTGTCTCCCCGTCACCGGCAATCGTTCACGCCCGGTGCACCCGGAACTCCCTGGGGCTCATGCCGTACTTGCTGCGGAAGGCACGGTGCAGGTAATGCTTCGAGTGAAAGCCGATGCGTGGGGCGATATCGGTTACGGTCAGGTCGGTCGAGGTCAGTAACTCACAGCAGCGCTCCAGCCGCTTGCGCAGCAGCTCCTGGTTAACCGTTCGTCCCAGCTGCTTGCGGAAGCGGCGCTCCAGCGTCGCGCGCGAGACGTCGGCTGCCGCAGCGGCATCATCCACGGAGATGGGTTCGCCCAAGTGCTCCCAGAGGAACCGCAACCCGTGGGCCACGGCCGTGTCCGCCACGGCAAGGATGTTGGTGCTCCGGCGGGTGACCACGCCCGCGGGAGGAACTCGGATCACCTCCGCCGGAGCCGCTTCCCCCCGCATCAGGCGCTGCAGCAAGTGCACGGCCTCGCGTCCATGCCGGGCCGGGTCCGGATCAATGCTGGAGAGCGGGACCGGCGAGAGCTTGCAGAACTTGCGCTTGTTGCCCAGTCCCATCACCGCCACCTCCTCCGGCACGGACGCGCCCGCTTCCTGGCAATGGGCCACAAAGTGTCCGGCGAAGATGTCGCCGTATGCGAGCACGCCCAGCGGCCGTGGGACGGTCGCCAACCACGCGGCAACTGCCTGCCCGAACACCGTCGGATCCGGCCCCAGACTTGGCAAAACAACCACGTCAGGACAATCAGCACCGCCCTGCTCGGCGACCCGCTTGAAGGACTCATACAGAGGGCCCGCCATCTCCATCGCCCCCGGGTGTTCCTGCAGCACGAGACAAATATGCTGAAAACCGCGCTCTAGAAAGTACTCCGCGGCCAGAGCTCCCGTCAGCGCCCTGTCCGGGATGACCTGCGGCATGCCGCGCTTGCCAGGAGAGCCGTCCTGCGCACCGACTAGTACGCCCGGACAACCGAGCTGCCGCAGCTGAGCCACCCTCTTCCCGTCCGCCCACTGACAGCAAAGCACGCCGTCGGGACGCCACTCGCTCGCGTCCCCGCGCAGAAACCGGCTATCCATCGTCTCCCATTCAAACCGCCCCGCTTCGCTGATGATGACATCCATCAGCAACTCTTCCTGCCAGTTCGAAAACATCAGCACCCGGGGCCGCTTTCGCCGCCCCCGGAAGCGCCTTATCTGTCTCTCTGTCCGTGATTGAGGCATGGCTATCTACTGTTGTGGTTTTGGGGTGCGAGGATAGCATGCCCTCTCCGCTGAAGCAATAAGACACCAACTCCACGAAAAAGGGGACTTATCTGACGTAAACCAGCGTCCCCGGGGCAGCGGAAGCGCCCGCAGCGTTCAGGCGAACCTGGTCCCATTCGGTTTGGGTCCCGGTCGTGCTGAGTGCAATCCCGAGCGTCTGACCGGCTTCGGTCGCCGTGGCGGTGAAGCTCGTTGTCTCGGTCGTCCAAACACTCTGTGCAGTTACCTTGGCGCCCTCGGCGCCGCCAATGGCTGTGCCAAACCCGAGGGCGCTGCCGTAGAGACGGAATGTACCGGTGTGGCCGTCGAAAGGCGGAGTGGTCGTCACATCGACCGTCAAGGTATAGGTCGTGCCGAGTTGAATGGTAACGCCCGTGTCTTGATAGATCGTGTTGCCACCGTTGAGCCAAAGCTGGTGCGTCCCGTGAGTGGGTGTTACCCCGCCGACACCTACTCTCGCACCGAGACTCGTGTTGACCGATGTCCAGCCGGTGGGCGTCGTCACGCTAATCGTCCCGTCATCATCAAAACTGAAGTTGTTCACCGTGATCGGCCCACCCGGGGAGGTCACCACGGTGGTGAAGTTCCAGGCGCCGCTGTCGGAGATCCCGGGGAAAGCGTTCGGGGTGCCGGCGGTGTCGGTGACGGAACCGGCACTGAAGAGAAGCGCATAACCGGCGCCCGCATCAAGGTCGGCGATCGGGTCAATGGTCAGCACACGGCCCGCAACCGAGAGCTGCCCACCGTGGCTGGCGACATCAATCACGACATCCGTGCCCCCCGAAAGGTGGTCGAGCGTGATCGACCCGGAAGCACCGAGCTGGATCGCCTCGCTGAAGGTCGCCTCGATGTTGGCGTTGGCCGCGATGCCGGTGGCATCGTCGGCGGGAACCTTGCCGGTGAGGATCGGCGCTGTCGTGTCCTCGCCGCTTGGAACCGATGCGCTGAGGCGCACGTTGTCCCATTCCACCTGGGAGCCACTACTGACGCCGAGATAGATTCCCAGGGTCTGACCGGTGGCCATGGCCGGAGTGACGAGCAAACTCACGGTCTGATCCGTAAGCCACCGTGTCGTATCAGGCCCGATGGTTTCGGTCGCAGCGAGCGGCGTATCGAAACCCAGGTCGCTGCCGTAAAGGCGCAGGCTCACACCGTCCAGGTCCGGAAAGTTCTCCTGGTCGGCACCGAAGTCCACCATGAGTGTATAGGTCGCCCCCGCGATGATTGTCTCACCGGTATCCTGGTACCCGTAGGTTCCTTCGTTCATCCAGGCCTGCCGGGCACCGTCGGTTGGGGTGAGACTCCCCGGTGCACTGGTCCGTGTTCGGAACAGGCTGTTGTTTGCCGACCAGCCCGGCACCCAATCCGGATCCGAACCGGCGGTCTCGAAGCTGGGGTTCTGGACCGCGACCGGCGTGATGGTCGGAGGGGGCTCGGCAACGAAGTTCCAGCCGCTCGTTCCCGAAATCCCAGGCCACGGGTTGTCTGCCAGATCCTTGAAGGCTCCCGCGACGACCTCCACGTGGTATCCCGTGCTGTAGGCGAGAACTCCATTCGGGTTGACCGTGACCATGGATCCACTGATAGAGACCCGGGAATCCGTAGCTGGAATGGTCTCGAGCACCCCGCTGCCGGTTTCCGTGATGACGATGTCCCCGCTGCCCTTCTGGACGTCCTCATCAAAATGAATCACGAGGTCCGCATTGGCGGTCACGTTCGAGGCGTCATCAGCCGGGACCAGGGACGTGGCGCCCGGGGCGGTACCGTCCGCCGGCCCCGCGGTGAAATTCCATGTTGTGTTGTCTGCGATACCGGGGAAGGCATTCGCCGGGGAGGCGACATCTTCAATGGCCCCGCTGTCCATCTGCACGTAGTAAGCCGTGTTGGCGGCGAGGGTCCCCGCGGGGTCGATGGTGACGTCCGCCCCAATGACCGAAATCCGCGGGGATGTGGCTGGAATGGTTTCGAAAACCACGTCATCAGCGGCCCGCTTGATGGTGACGGTGCCGGTGGCTCCCGTCTGCACGAACTCGCTGAAGGTCATGGTCAGCATACCGCCCAGCGGCGCGCCGGTCGCACCATCGGCAGGACTCAGGGACGTCACACTCGGGGGGGTGACATCGGGGCCTGCATTAATGATGGCGTTCTGGACGATGAAATCGGCCATCGCCTGGCTCTCGAAAAAAGCCGTGCTGTAACTGTGCCCCTGCCCCGCGAGGACCTCGAGGGTCATGCTCCCGCCGAGTGCCGTGTAGCGCGTCTGGATGATACTGGAATTTTCATCCATCGGCACGAGGCCGTCGGCATCGCCGTGATTATGGTAGATCGGGACATTCGCCGCTGCCAGCGGCGCCAGGCGGTCGATCGGATTGTGCTGCGGAAGAATGACCCACATCTCCTCCACGGTCACACCGTAGAATCCAGCTGTCCTATCGATCCCCGGGTAGCTTACATAGTTGCAGACCGGATAAATGCCCGCCAGGCCGGCGACCGATTCCGGATGCTCCGCAGCCCAGTTGTACATCTGCAGCCCTCCGTAGCTGCGTCCAATCATGCAGGCCTTGTCCGAGAAGCCACGGTTCTCCGTGAGTTCCGTGTAGAGCGTCGTGAGAATTGCGCGCCCCGTCGGAGTTCCCATGTCCCCCCCAAGGTCGATCCCGGCCACGGCCACCCCTCTCGACAGGCACTCGGCGATCATCCACACCTCGAGGTGTCCGGGCAGGTTGTGGTCGGAAGGAAGATACCAGAGCCAGGGGATCTTGCCGGTCGGAACGACGTCCCCGGGCTCGGGAAGCACCACGAATGCCCAGCGGCCATCGATGGTGAACTCGTCCGTGCCGGGAGGAAGCGTCCGGGCGCCGTGGACGGGATGACCTGCGGCGCAGAGCAGCGCGATGGTTACAGCGAGAGCACGCCTTAAGAGCATGAGTATGTCTCCGGTCTATCTTGGGTTCGTCGGGGATTAACAGATGGAGGCGCAAGGCATGATCGCAGCGGGATCCTCGAACGCCCTGTGGCACTGTGTAAACAGCGGCCCGCTCTGGCGACCCACGCCGCGATGTCCGCGGTCGCGCGCCGGCACAACGGACAGCCATTTCGCATACGCTTTACTGGATCGAGATCACCGTCCCGGCAGGCGGTGGCGCGCCGGTGATGGTCAGGCGCACGTTGTCCCACTCGGCTTGCGTGCCGCTCGTAACGCCAATGTAGATACCGAGCGTCTGCCCGGTAGCTTCGGACGGCGTCGCCGTAAAGGCCACCGTCTGGTCCAGCGACCAGGTGCCCTCCGCCCCGACCGATGGCGTGATCTCGGCAAGCGCCGTCCCCTCGCCCGCGTCACTGCCATACAGGCGGATGACCATGGTCTCCACATTAGACCAGCCGGGTGTGTGCCCGATGTCCACTTTGAGCGTGTAGGTCTCGTCATTGACGATGACCCACCCCGTATCCTGGTAAGCGTAGGTGCCGTTGTTCATCCAGGCCTGGCTGCTGCCATCCGTCGGGGTGAGCGCCCCGGCGCTGGACCGCGGGCGAAACTGGGCGCTGCTGGCGCTCCACCCGAGCGGATTCTCCGGGAAGCTGGGGCCACCGCTCCCGGCTTCGAAGCTGGGATTGGCGACGAGGCCCGCGGAGGTGAAGTTCCACGTCGTGCTGTTCGTGATGCCGGCAAAGGAGTTCGTCGACATATCGGTGATCGCGTTTGTCTCGATCAGCACATAGTAGCCGGTGTTCGTCGTGAACGGATTCGAAGGATCGATCGTCACGACCGCGCCGCTGAACGTAACGTTGCCTGCGCTGGCGGGTATGGTTTCAAACACGGCATCGCCCACCGTCTCCTTGATCACGATGTTGCCCGTCCCGTTCGTGACGCTCTCGTTGAAGGTGACCACCAGGTCGGCACCCCGCAACACCTCGATGGCGTTGTCGAGGGGACTCAGCCCCCCAACGGTGGGCGGGGTCATATCCACAAAAGCCCCGACCTCCAGGCGAATGTTGTCCCACTCAGTCTGAGTCCCAGTGGTCGTGGCGAGAGCAATCCCGAGGGTCTGACCGGCTTCAGCCCCTGTGGCGGTGAAACTCGTTGTCTGGTCCAAACTCCAAACGCCCTGTGCCGGCACGATGGAACTCTGGGCACCGCCGAGAGCCGTGCCAAAGCCGGCCGCGCTGCCATACAAACGGAATGTCGCAGTTTCGGTGCCGCCAAATGTGGTGCTCGCGTCGACGGTCAACGTGTAGGTCTCGCCGTCCTGGACCACCGTGCCAGTGTCCTGGTAGATCGTATTGCCGTTGTTGAGCCATAGCTCGTACGACCCATCCGTCGGGCTCAGCCCGGCGCCCCCTGTCCTCGTACCGAGGCTGCCGTTCACGGACGTCCAGGCTGTGGGTGTTGCGCCGGCCTGTGTACCATCAAGCTCGAAACTGGCATTGGCAATGACGCCGCCGGAGGTGAAGTTCCACGTCGTGGTGTTGGTGATGCCGGCGAAGTAGTTCGCCTTGCTATCAGCAATCGCATTGGTCTCGATCAACACGTAGTAACCGGTGTTCGTGGCAAACGGATTTGAAGGATCGATCGTCGCCTGCGGGCCGCTGAATGAGACATTGCCCGCTGAGGCAGGGATCGTCTCGAACACGGCATCGCCCACCGTCTCCTTGATCACGATATTGCCCGCCCCGTTCGTGACGTTCTCGTTGAAGGTGACCACCAGGTTGTCGCCCCGCGGTATCGGGTTGGCATTGTCGAGGGGACTCAGTCCCGCAATGGTGGGCGGAGTGGTATCCGAACCCGTGTCCAGGCGAATGTTGTCCCATTCGGTCTGAACCCCCGCGGTCGTGCTGATCGCGATCCCGAGGGTCTGCCCGGCTTCGGCTGCAGTGGCGGTGAAGCTCACGGACTGGTTGAGGAGCCATATTTCACTGGTGGCCGCCGTGGCCGAGGCCTCGGCCGCAGGAGTGCCTATCGCCGTGCCGTACCCGGCAGTGCTGCCATAGAGTCGGAAGGTCCCGACGGATCCAGCGAAGCCGCGGGTGGTGATGTCGACGGTTAGTGTATAAGTCTTTCCGAGCTCGATAACCACGCCGGTATCCTGATAGCCAGTCGTGGGACTATTGATCCAAGCCGTCCTGGAGCCGTCCGTAGCCCCGCCGTAGGTTCTTGAACGGAAAGCCGTCCCTGAACTTATGGACCAGTCTGTAGGCGGGCTTGTCGAAGTGGTATCTTCAAAGCTGAAATTGTTGACGGTAATCGACGCAGCCCGTGCCGAATGCACCGCAGCCCCAATAGTGACCAGCGCCACCGCTACCCCAGTCAACACACTTGCGATTCGAGTTCTTCCAGTCATAGTCGCCTCCCGTCTATAGTGTTCCTGCAGCTGTTTTCGATGCCACATGTCACTGCAATACCAATATGGTACCGCGAACGCCGGAGGGACACAGAGTGCCCATTTACGGAGCTATTGGTGCCCAATCGGCGCAGGACATCGGACAAGCAGCGACTTTAGAGGACGAACGCGGGTGAGACGGATGAGCCGCGCGCTCGGGGAGCGCGTGGGATAGGCGTCCTCGCCTGTCTCCCCCCGCACCAGCGCCCCTGCAAGCAGGCCAACGGGCGAGGACGCCCGTGCCACGTAGAGGTCACCCGATCATTGCGGAGAAGGGACAGACCCGAATGGCACTTAGATAAGACCTGTTTTGCATGAACCGTGTCTGTGATACGTGCCATTCAATGACGAAATACCCAAATACCCAAATACCCAAAGAAATCCGAAGGACGAAACACCCAATATCGGGACTTCGGAGCATTCTGCGGACAGCTGTCATGGATCGGCACACGCTCTGAATCAAACATCTCTATCATCCTCGATAGATCTTGCAGAAGATCAGGTGGAGTTCCTTGGCCTCTTGCCAGAAAGGTTTCGCTTCCTCCCGCAGCTCCGGGCACGCAAGAGCAATCATTCTGATGAAGAACTTTGCTTCTCCTCAACCCACGCCATTCGGCCTTGGGTATTTCGTCATTCCTTGGGTATTTGGGTATTTCGTCATTC
>CAZCDU010000133.1:0-2547 GCA_964497125.1 uncultured Victivallales bacterium
GTGGAGTGTGGAGTGTGGAGTGTGGAGTGTGGAGTGTGGAGTGTGGAGTGTGGAGAGAGGGGAACGTTGAAAGAGGGAAAGGCCGCAGGCCACCGCCCTCCGCCCTCCGGCTCGCCGTCCATGGCCCTGCTTGACATCCCGGGGGGGTTGAACCACAATTCACCGCTTACTGTTGTGCAACGATAGGTGTGTCTGATGGGGGTTCGGCCAGAAATTATCCCGTTTGTGATTGCGGCGGCGTTTGTGGGGTTGGTGGTGTCCCTTCTGTTGGGGCTCCTGACCGGTCTGTCGTGGCTTACTGCGAGTCTGTTGGGGTTGGTCGTCACGTTGGTGCCGGTAGGCTACTTCTTCTGGTTTTTCCGTGACCCGGAGCGCACCCCGCCTGCCGATCCCGATGTCATCGTTGCTGCAGCTGACGGCGTGGTCGCCAAGATCACCACGTTTGAGCCTGCCGCATTTGGCTCCATCGCAATGTTGGCAGGTTTGAAAGCTGAGGATGTGGCAGCGTTTTCCGGGTGCAATGTCATCCGGATCAGCATTTTTCTCAGTCTTTTCGATGTGCACGTTAATCGCGCACCGATTGCGGGGGCGTCGCGGTTCCTGGGCTATTTCCCGGGCAAGCACCTCTTTACGTTTGATGAGAAGTCCTCTGATGTAAACCAGCACAATTCGATTCTGATAGAGAATGGCCGCACGAGCTGCCTCGTGAACCAGATTGTGGGGCCGGTCTGTCGCAGGGTCGTGTACTGGTTGGACCATGACCAGCCCGGTGAAGTGGCAATGGGGGATGACTTTGGCATGATGAAATTCGGTTCCCGACTGGACATGTACTTTCCCGAGGCGGACATCGACGTGCTTGCTTCCGTCGATGATCGCGTGCGTGCCGGCGAGTCCGTGATTGCACGATATCGACAAGCAACAGAGGAGAAAGGTACCGCATCACCATGAAGACGTTTCTCAACTGGCGACAGCTTGTTCCCACGATGTTCACGCTGGCAGCGATGCTTTGCGGTCTGCTCAGCATTCTCTACGTGGTACAGGGGTTTCACGGCAACGATGCAGCGCAGTGCTATCGCTGGTCGGCAAAACTGATCATGTTGGCCATGATCCTCGACGGGCTTGATGGAAACGTGGCGCGTTGGTTGAAGGGGTCGAGTGAGTTCGGTGCCGAACTGGATACCTATGTCGACATGACGGCTTTCGGTATTGCGCCGGCTGTGCTGATTTTTGCCGCGACGATGGATACAAAGGAACCCCTGTTGCGGGTACTGCTTCCCTCCGCCGTGGTGCTTTCAGGGGTCGTACGGCTGGCGCGCTTCAAGGTGACCGACCCTCTGCGTGGGCAGGGCGGGTACGCGGGTCTGCCGATCACGGCCAATGCGGGCTGGGTGGCGGTCCTGGTCTACATCAGCCAGGTTCCCCCCTCAAGAAACGTGGCGACCGACGTGTTCTCGCTGCAGAGCGGCTGGTTTGCAGCGCTCTTTCTTGTGGGGATCGTGATCTTCATCAGCCTGCAAGTTTCCAACGTGCGTTTTCCCAAACCAACAAAGAAGACCGCTCTTTTCATCCCCTGCGTCATTCTTGTCTCGCTCTTTGTCTACCTGAAGAACCAGAGTTCTGTTTATGTTGCCGTTTTGATGCTCATTCTGGGCCTTCTCTATGTTGTGCTCGGGCCGCTTTTCGTAAAAGGGGTTGAGATTCACCGCGCTCGGAGGGACGGGTCGGTGCCTGAAGGTGATGAGGAGTTTAGCAATGTCGATGGATGAGATCCTGAATGATGTGAGCGCCTACCTGGAGTGGGAGCGAGACGAGGGCAACCGGACCCTCTCAGTGTCGCCGGATGTGGTTGCAGAGCTGGGGGAGGGGACGGACGCCGCCCAGGCCGATGCCGCGAAACCACAGCCCGCGTTTTCCGCGCCGCCCGCGGTCACTGCCGTGCCCGCTGCAGCCCCCAGTCCCGCCATCCCCGGCGATTCGCTGGAGGCCATCGCTGCCGAGATTGCACAATGCAAGGCCTGTGTTCTGCATAAAGGCCGCACGAACACCGTTCCCGGGCAAGGATGCGACCAGCCGGAGATTCTCTTCATCGGCGAGGCGCCCGGTGCCGAGGAGGATAAGCAAGGCATCCCGTTCGTGGGACGTTCAGGGCAACTCCTGACCAAGATGATTGAAGCAATGGGGTTCACGCGGGATACCGTCTATATCGCCAACATCAACAAATGCCGTCCCCCCGGCAACCGCGCGCCTTCCCCTGCGGAAATGGAGATCTGCATTCCGTTTCTCAAGCGTCAGATTGCCCTGCTGAAACCCAAAGTCATTGTTGCAATGGGGGCGACGGCTATCAACGGCTTGGTGGACCTCCCTAAAGGTATGGGGATCACTAAAGTGCGCGGCACCTGGCTTGAGTTCGAGGGCATTCCCCTGATGCCAACGTTTCACCCTGCCTACATGCTACGCAACCCCAACATGAAGCGCCCGGTCTGGGAAGACCTCAAAACCGTGCTTGGACACCTGGGAAGGCCGGTCCCCAAGGTGAAGAAGAGTTGA
>CAZCDU010000133.1:2647-13789 GCA_964497125.1 uncultured Victivallales bacterium
CAAAACCGTGCTTGGACACCTGGGAAGGCCGGTCCCCAAGGTGAAGAAGAGTTGAAGCGGACATTGGTCACTGGTCATTAGTCACTGGACATTGTCTCCCCCCCTGTCGTCGTGCCTCCGCCGGGTTGACGCAAGGGGCGAATTGTAGGGCGGGAATGGGCGAGTCTCCGAGTCCTTCCCGCCGATGTGATCAGTATGCCGTTGTGCCGGGAGACGGCGGGAAGGTCGCGGGGGCTCAACCGTTCCCGCCCTACAGTTGGGTGGTGCAGATCTATACGGTTCCGTCATTGGGGAGAAGGACTGCATTGTTCATGGGTGCAACTCCCCCAATGACGCGCCGGAAGGCGCAAATGACTAATGACGGCGGCGAAGCCGCCAAATGACAAAACGAACCAGTGGAACGAGTGAAGTTTCATTCCATCAACCAGTTGACTTCACGGCGGTGAGACGATAGCGTATGTCCCTCGTTTGCAACGAGTTGAACAGGAGAGAGTGCTGCTATGCCCACATACGAGTACGAATGCACGAAGTGTGACCACGTATTTGAACGCTTCCAGAGCATGACGGATGAGCCGGTCAAACGCTGTCCGGAATGCCGTTGTAAGGTCCGTCGCCTATTTGGGACGGGCGCAGGCATCATCTTCAAAGGCAGCGGCTTCTACGAAACCGACTATCGCAGCAAGAGCTATCGTGACGGCGAGAGCAAGGACAAGAGCGAAGCGTCCAAGAGCAGTTCCAAGAGTAGCTCCAGCAGTAGTTCGAGTAGCAAATCGAAGTCTGAGAAGAAGTCAAAGTCCGAGACGAAGACTTCATCCAAGTAGCACTACGGTTCCCTATGCAGGCACCACGTCTGGTCCTAATGCTGTGTTTCCTGACGTTCGGGGCCATCGGGGCTCTCGCAGAGACCCTGACTCTTGACCAGATTCAATCCCGGATTAACGCCCTTTCGGAGTCCAGCTCCAGTAGCGCGTCGGGACACTTCATCGTCGTGGGCACAAATCGCCTGGAGAACCTCTCGCTTATCGGGTGGTGTGAGGACGCCAAGGGCCGCATTGCCACCGTGACAGGCTTGCCGGTGCCGTTCAAGCAGAGGACCATTCGCTTTATTGTGCGCGAAGATTGCACGGACGCGCCGGGAGGTGTTGCGGTACGCCATGCGCAGGTAGGGGCGTCCCTGGTGCATCGTATCTACCTGCGTGACTACGATGCCGCCTATAGCCGTCGCGGTCGGCAGGCGCTTTGCCATGCCATTCTGGCCGGCTATGTCGCTTCATCGCTTGATACCATTCTCGAATTGCCGCCCTGGCTCTGGAAGGGGCTGGAACAGAACGTCCTGTTCGGTGTTCGCGCGTCAAATATGGAACAAGCCCTGGCCCGCTGGCGCCAGGGATCGCTGAGTTCGGTTTGGAGCATCATTGGTGCAGAGACGGACAGTTCCCGTGATGATGGGGATGGGAACGAGGAGCGCCTTGTTGATTACGGTGCATTCGTTCACTGGCTCACCTCGCTTCCCGAGCGCCGCAAACGCTTCAAGGCTATTTTCGCCCGCATAGCGGCAGGAAAGCCCGTTAGTGTTGTCTCGCTCGCCAAGCTGATTCCCGCCGTAGACGGTGATACAGGGATTGATGAGGCGTGGGATCGTTGGCTTGCCCAACAGGAACATGTTGTCTTCCTGCCGGGAACCGTTTCGACACGCATTATGGATCAGCTGCGAGCGGAGCTGTTCCTGCACCCCGGCACGGCGGCCATTCCGCTCGATGCAGGACTTCCTCGAGCCGCAACCGTGGGAGATTTTGTCCCCCACCGGAAGGCAACCTGGATCACGGCGGCAGTTCGGGACAAGCGCAGCCGGCTGGATCTACTGGCCGTGGGCCGCGCAACGGTCTTCCGTGAGCTGATCTCGGAGTTCGATGAGTTTCTTTCGGGTCTTGAAAGTGATGCACCTGACACATTACTGTTGGACCGATTGACCGCGGCATATACCGCGATGGGAATTTTGGCGGATCGAGTAGAGGCGTCAGGTGGGTTACTCCATGAAGAGGAGACTCCCGACGCGCGCGAACAACAGAATCGGAGCGAGGAACCATGACAGCCCGGAAAACCCTGGTGGGAAAGATCCATCCTGACGTACTGGCATTTACGGCCGGCAAGGATGTGCTGTTGGATATGGCACTGATTGAGGCGGACTGCCTCGGATCTGCCGCGCACGTGACGATGCTGTCGAAGCTGAAACTCGACAAGCCGCTCATCACGGAGCAGGAGTGCGCCGCCGTGAAACAGGAACTTGTGGCGATTATGCGCAAGGCGCGGGCCGGCCGGTTCTCGATCTCGCAGCGGGATCAGGATGTACACCTGGCCGTGGAGCGGGCGCTTAGCGCGACATTAGGGGATACCGGCAAGCGGATTCATACGGCGCGGAGCCGGAATGACCAGGTGGCGGTAGATCTTCGACTCTATGGTAAAGAGCAGCTTCTGGGGTTGATCACGAACTGCGCGGAGCTGGCAAACGTGCTCCTGGCCCTGGGGAAACGGCATGCCAAGGTTCCCATGGTGGGACGGACCCACCTTCAGCCGGCGATGCCGAGCTCGGTCGGCGTGTGGGCCTGCTCCCACGCGGAAAGCCTCCTGGATGATATTGAGCTGTTGATAGCGGCGTACGCCCAAAATGATCGCTGTCCCCTGGGATCGGCGGCAAGTTATGGCGTTCCCCTGGATATCGACCGGGCTCTGACCTCCCGGCTGCTCGGGTTTGAACGGCCTATCCATAGTGTGATGTATGCAGCCAACGCGCGCGGCAAATGCGAAAGTGTTGTGCTGGCGGCGGCATCCCAGGTGATGCTGTCACTCTCGCGACTGGCGGAGGATATGGTTCTCTTTATGATGCCGGAGTTTGGATACTTCAAACTCCCCGCCGAGTACTGCACGGGCAGTAGCATTATGCCGCAGAAGCAGAATCCGGACGTCTTTGAACTGATTCGGGCGCGGACGGCCAAGGTGCTCGCCTGTACCAATAGCATTACGGGAATCCTGAAGGGCCTCCCGGGCGGGTACCAGCGGGACCTGCAGGAGACCAAGGAGCCATTCCTTGAAGGGTTGTCGGTGACGTGCGCATCGGTCCAGGTGGCGGCACTAGTCATGGCGAGCGTTGAGGTGGATGCCAAGGCCCTGGCAAGTGGCTTCAGTCCCGGTGTGTTTGCGACCGATCGGGCGCTGGAACTGGTGGCGGCTGGTGTTCCTTTCCGGGATGCCTACGACCAGGTTAAATCGTCGTTGGATGAGCTGTCCCAGGTTGATCCGAAGGCTGCTGTAGCGGCAAAAGTTCATGAAGGCGCCCCCGCGGGGCTGGACTTCAAGATGTTAAAAGGTCGCAGCAATGAAGGATTACGCTTTGTAAGAACGGCTCGGAAGCGCTACCATGCCGCCCTTTCGAAGTTGTTGGGAGTTCCATACCCCGAATTATAGGGATATGCTGGATACTGGATGTTGGATACTGAACACTGGTTGTTAGATGTACGAGGAGGCGTTATGAGAAGAAGATGGTTTGCTCTCTGCTTGATTGCAGGGCTGATGGTGAGCGGTTTGGGAGTGATACCGGGGTACGCTCAAGATGTAGCGGGACAGCCCGTTGATGCGGGTTCCGTTGGTATCCCGTTTGAAACAGCCATGGATGTTGCGGTTAAGTCCGTTTATGGCGTTCTCGGCGTGATGTCGGTCGCCACGATGGCGCTGATTCTCTACTTCTTCGTGGTCTTGCGTAAGGGGCAGGTTGTTCCGGAGCCTCTGCGAAGTGAACTGATTGAGAAGATCCGGGCCGGTGATCTCGCGGATGCGGCCCGCCTTAGTGGTTTTCGTCGTGGTCCGCTGACGGCCATTCTGCAGACGGCTCTCAATCATATGGAAAGCGTGCCCGATGGCGATCCCATGCTGTTGCGGGATGTTGTTGAGGCCGAGGGGGCTCGCCAGTCCGAGCAGATCCAGGGACAGACGCAGTATCTCATGGACATCGCCGTCGTAGCGCCCATGATCGGGCTCCTTGGGACGGTCTTCGGTATGATGATCGCCTTCAACGCGGTGTCCGACCAGATTGCCGTAGTTCGGCCGACAGCGCTGGTCGCGGGTGTGAACAAGGCGATGCTTACCACCGCATTCGGGCTGGTCGTCGGTATTCCGGCCATGATGTTCTATGCCTATTTCCGTCGCCTCTCTTCGAAACTGGTTGCGCTTTTGGAAGGGGCTTCGGCTGATCTCTTCACGGCGCTGCTGAGCAGGAGATCGATGAAGTGAATTTTCGTGGCAAGACAAAGCCGGTCAGCGTGGGGTTCCAGCTTGCGCCCATGATTGACATCATGTTTCTGCTGCTGTGCTTCTTTATTGCAGCACAGATTTATGCGCAGTGGGAAAGCGAGATTGATATCAAGCTGCCGACCGCGAAGACGGGTGAGGTGCCTGATCGCCTGCCTGCCGAGATCATCATCAACGTGCGGGAGAGCGGCGAGATCGTGGTGAACCAGCGTTTGCTGAATCCATCCGGTCTGAACGATCTGCTGGAGCGTATCGTGGCTATCTATCCGGGACAGCCGGTGCTGATTCGGGCAGACAAGCGTACCGACTACGAGCACGTTATTGGCGTGCTTGATCTCTGTCGCCAAGTTGATATCTGGAATATCTCCTTCGCTACATCGACCGTCGAGGAGTAGTCGATATGAATCCCCGCTTGGGCCGCATCTGCGCCGCCATTCTTATCCCTTGTGTCATCGCGACCGTCGCGCAGGCGGACGCCTACCTTGAGAGGATGCTGTTTGCGGATGGGCTCTACACCCGTGGCATGCACGACCTTGCAGCCAAGGAATACGCTTCGATTCTCGAAGCCTTTCCCACGGGCGATCAGCGAGATGCGGCAACGTTCCGAATGGCGGAATGTCTGCGACTGAAGGGCGACGCGGCAGCCGCCGGCAAGCTCTATGCGCGCGTGATCGTGGAGCACAAGACGAGCCCGTTCCGTCTGCGAGCTGCCTATCGCCGGGCCCGGCTCTACATGGAAGAGGGCGATTTCGAGTCCGCTGCCGCACACTTTGGCGTCATCGTGCGGGAGTCGCCGCCGAAGGATCTTGCGGCTGCCTCGCTCTACTATCTTGGGGAATCCCTTCACAAGACAGAGGCGGTTGATAAGGCGGATGCGGCTTTCGCCCGGGTGGTCAAGGAGCATCCGAGTTCCATGTTCTATGCCTACGCTCTCATGAAGCGGGGTGATGTGCATCGTGACCGATGGACCGCCGCAATTGAAACGAAGGCTGATGGCGCCGACAAGCATGCGGACCAGGCCATTACGTTCTTCGCGAAGGCTCTTGAGCGACCGGGGACCGACCGTACGGCAGCTGAAGCCCTGTTTCAGTTGGCGGAGATTCACTTCCGCCGCCGCAACTTCGAGAAGAGCTCTGAGTATTATCGCCAACTCCTGACCAAGTTCCCGGCCGATCACCGTTCTGTCGTGGCGCGTATGCAGGCGGCATGGTCTGCAAGCAACGCCGGCCTTTATGCCGAGGCGATTGCCCTGGCGGACAAGGCCCTGGCCGAGCCTTCCAGCGCCCCCGTGGAGGATGAATGGCTCTACCTCAAAGCCAACGCCGAGCGCCAGCTTCCTCAGAACGCCAAGGCGGTCATTACCTATCTGAAACTGCTGACCCGCCATGCGGAGAGCCGCTTTGCGGAATCTGCCCGCCACGAGGCCGCCGTGGCCTATTACGCCATGGGCCGGTACAAAGATGCAATCCGGCACGCTGAACACATTCGCCTTGTTCCCGCCCTGCGAATCGATGTCTCCTGGTTGCTGGCGGAGTCCTATGCCGCCCTCGACCGCGGCGCAGAGGCCTCGCAATACTACCGTATGGTGATGCGGGATGCTCCCGGGACGGAACGTGCGCGCGATGCAACCTATCGTCTCGCCCATCAGCTTCAGAAGCAGGAAGCCTACCGTGAGGCCGCAAAATTCTACCGCGCTGTCGTCACCGAGTTCGCCGATGATCCCCTGGCACCGCAAGCCCTGTACGCCTCGGCCTTCTGCCTGGCGCGTGCGGAAGCCCATGATGAAGCGGCCCGTGATTGGCGTCAGCTGGTTGCCGACTACGCCAAGCATGAGCTCGTCGAGGATGCCATTTACCAGAAAGCGCTGAGTGAGATCCGACTGGAACGACGGGAAGACGCGACCGCCTCGCTAACGGAACTGCTGCGACGCTTCCCCAAGAGCCGTTTTGTTGCTGACGGCTGGTATTGGAAGGGCATGCTGCTGCGGGAACAGGAGAAGTTTGCGGCTGCCGAGGAGGCCTTGCGGAAGGCCATGCAGGTGGCTACACGGGATGAGCTGCGTCGGGAAGCCACCTTTCAGTTGGGATTGGTTCTGCAGAAGCTCGACCGTCAAGCCGATGCCGCCAAGCTTCTGCAGGAGCTTCTCGATTCACCTTTGAGCGGGAAATTCCCGCCTGCACTGCTGGAATGGCTGTCCATACACCATGGTGAACAGAAGGCCCACGACAAGGCAGCTGCTGCCGCGAAACTGCTTCTGGACACAACGCAGGAAGCCGCCTGGCTGCAGGCTGGTGGTGTTCTGTTGGGGCGTGCCGAGGCCGCTCGTGGCAACAAAGTGGCTGCCGAGACGGCCTTCAAGCAGGCGCTGGAGACTGGCGTCAACACCCGCTATGCATCTGAAGCGGCCCTTCGGCTGGGCGATCTCTCGCTTGCCGCAAAGGATGGCGCTGCCGCCGAAACTTACTTCCGTCTTGCATCAGAGAAGGCTGCTCCGGAAAGCGAGATAGGGGTCCGTGCGCGATCCTTCTTCGGTCTTGGGCGCGCCGCGGTACTGAGAAAGAGTGACGAAGAGGCCTCGCGCTACTTCATGAGTGTCGCTATTCTATATGACCATCAGCAACTGGTACCCGAGAGCCTGTTTCATGCTGCCGGCGCATTTGACCGCCTGGAGCGGGAAGAGGATCGGCAGAAGGCGGTTGAGGAACTTGTGGCGAGATATCCGGAAAGCACCTGGGCAGGAAAGGCGAAGACGACATGGCAGAAGTGATACAGCATAGCCGTCCTCCGAGCTTTGGACGCGAGCACGTGCTGGCTGCCAGTGTGGCTGCCGTCGTGTCGGTAGTGCTGCATATTGGTATGGGGTACCTTGCCATGCAGGTGAATCTGCAGCTCACCGGGCGAGGCGGCGGTCAACTGCCACCTCGCAAGTACAATGCCGTGCAACTGGGGGCCGTTGAGGTCGAGCCCGACGTGCAGGAGCAAATCCTGACCGCGCTGCGGAGCGTGGGCGGGGATTCTGTCGTTCCTGCCGCTGAAGCCGTCGACGAAATTGGGGTGTCTCCTGAAGAGGTGATTACGGAGCCTCCGGCGCTGGAGGCCGATGAAACGGTGACGATGGCTGAGCCGACGCCGGTGCCGATGCAAGAAGAGTGGACGCCACAACACCAAGCCATCATGGCTGTCGAAAACACGGCGGTGGGCGATGTCCTGCCGGGCCTCGAGCGTCGTGTCATTCCGAACATCGAACGCGTCGAGAATGCTCCGGATGTCATTCTGCCGGGGAGCGAGACACGTGTGGCGGCTGCCGGCGGCGCAAAAGGCGTCCCCGTGGTCGCCCCCACGACTGGTGGCGCGGTAGTTGCGAGAATCGTTGGCGGCATGGACAAGCCGGACGAATTTGTGCCTGAACCGGTGGACGAAGACGTCGCACCAGGTGGCCCGCAAGAGCTTTTCGAAGAGACCCCCGAAGAGGTAACCAACGTGGAACCCATCGAGCGGGTCTTGACGGCCCGCGTCGAGACGTACACCACGATGCGTGATTTCAAGTACGGCTATTTCAAACTGGAGGTAGAGCGGGCGGGTCAGGAACTGCTCCCTGTGCGACCCAAGGATATCATCCTGGTTCAGGATAGCTCGGCCAGCATGTCCGAGCAGCGGCTCTACTTCTGTCGTGAAGGCTTGCGGCGCTCCCTGGCGCATATCGGTCCGGCCGACCGTTTCAATATTGCGCGATTCGCCGACCACACGGAGACCTGTTTCGATGGCTGGGTTACGAAAACCCCCGAGACCCTGGAGAAGGCCGAAGCCTACATCAACGCCATGAAAGCCGAGGGCTACACCGACCTCTTTGCCTCGATGCAGGACCTGCTCAAACTGGAGACCATTCCCGGGCGACCTGTCGTGGCTTTCGTGATTACTGATGGATTGGCAAACAAGGGTTTGACTGACAATACGGCGATTATCGGGGAATTCAGCCGTCATAACAAAGGGCAGATTTCCGTGTTTACAATGGGAACCTTTCCCCAGGCAAACCGCTACCTGATTGATCTTCTCAGCTACTGTAACAAGGGCTACGTCAACGTAATCTCCAAGGGACGCTGGGATATCCCCGATTCAGCCGAGGCGGTCATGCAAGGCATCAGCCGGCCCGTGCTGGCGGACCTGCGATTGCAGTTTGCTGCAGATTCCTCGTGCGAGGTCTACCCGCAGCAGGTCAGTAACCTCTACCTCGATCGTCCGCTCATCCTGTATGGGCGCTACCGGCGAGGCCAGAGCAAACTCTTGTTCCAGGCTGTCGGCCAGGCAGGGGAGACGTCCTGTGATCTCATCTTCGAGCTTCCGTTGGATGGCAAGGCCAGCAAGGTGAATGACAAGAGCCTCCGGCAGCAGTGGGCCAAGCAGAAGATCTACCACCTGATTGGTGAATATGCCCGTACTCGCGACCAGGCAGCCCTGCTTGAGCTCCGACGCACCGCGCGGACCTACAACGAAGACATCCCGTACAAGAAGAGCCTATTCTAGCTCTGTCATGAGTGTTCGGCTTCTTCACGAACCGCGTCCCGGGACCTGTGCCGCGCCTCCCACTTTCGATACGGTTCTCAATCAACTCGCGACCGCTCAGTCCACGGTCGAGATCTTCATGTATGTTTGGCGGTCTGACGACATCGGCAACCGTGTTGGGCAAGCTGTCCTCGATGCGGCCGAGCGCGGCGTCAAGGTGACCATCATCAAGGATATAGGCGCATTCATCTTCGAGCGCATCGAGATGAACCGGAAGTCATTCTTCAACAAGCCCATCTGCCTGGCCAAGCGTATCGCCTACCGCCTCATCAGGCCCTCGTTCCCGGAGACTTACGTCGAAGATGCCCATACGTTCGAGCTTGGTCAACGTATCCTTGAGCATCCGAATGTCGATGTGCGCTGGACGAACGAAACCCACACGAAGTACTACCTCTTTGACAACCGAGTCCTCATCACGGGCTCCATCAACATTGAAGACCGACACTTTGGCTATAACGACTACATGGTCATCGTTGAGGACGAGTCGCTGGTCCAGCGTTTCCGGCAACGCTCGTCCGGTAACGTCCCCGCTGATCCTTCACGCCAGGTTGAGTTTCTCTGCAACGCTCTCCCGAGTGATGGCAGTGGTTCCCGCTTTGAAATCAAGGCTGCCATTCTCGAGCTCATCGACCAGGCTGAATCATCCATCTACGTTGAAATGGCCTACCTCGGTGACGAGGATGTCACGGACGCACTCATTGCGGCGGCCAAACGTGGGATTGGTGTCATCTTCCTCTTTTCTCGCGAAGCTAACATTGGCAACGACCTCAACTACCGCACCATACACGAAATCTTCACCAAGGCCGCCGTGGACGTCTACCTGACCGATACCATGATTCATTCCAAGCTCATGCTGTTTGACGACCGGATTGCGGTCTTCGGATCAGCCAATCTCTCCGTCTTCTCGCTTCAGAAATCCGCTGAGCTTGATCTCCTCGTCCGGGATCACCCCGAGCTGCTGGCCACGCTCCGCGATGTCATCGCCCGCCGCATCGATGCCGGCGAAAAGGTCGCTTCAGCCAATCAACTCGCCACCTACAATCGCCCCCTCGCTGCCCTGCAGCAACTGAACCAGAAGTGGAACCCGAATTGACCTGGAACTTGACCATTTGCTTGGCATTCTTTGCCGCTTGGCTCACATCTTCGTAGGACGGGCATCCTGCCCGTCAGTTTCCTTCCACAGCCGGACAAGATGTCCGGCCTACGAAAAGAGTTTCACCCCTGGTTAATCCGAGTCCACTCGGTGGCGGAACTAGTCTGAAACTTGAACCGTCTTCTTGATGCTTACGCATCTAATTGTAGGGCGGGAATGGGCGAGTCCCCGAGTCCTTCCCGCCGCTCTTGATGCACGCCGCTGTATCCGGGAACGGCGGGAAGGTCTCGGAGACTCAACCGTTCCCGCCCTACAGTCGGGGGGGGCATGATCGACGGAAGACAGCTGTCCCACGTTGAGAGCAAGAGTTTCACCCCTGTATAATCCGGCGGAGGAACGACGCCGGTGGCCCCGCTAGTCTGAAACTTCATCGTTTTGCTCCAGAACTTGCTCTTGGCTTACGGGCGGGGACGCCCGTGCCACTTTGGCCTCTCGCCGAAGCATTGCTCGCTACTATGCGCATGCCGTGGCACAGGCGTCTCGCCTGTATGCCAAGAGCAAGTAGAGAGCAATGAGTGAAGTTTCCGCCCTGATTATTGCGGAGGAGGTACGACGCCGGGGGCGAAACGGACCTGAAACTTCGCCGTTACGCCACCTGCCCTCGAGCCCTACCACTCGGAGAGTGGGGGCTACTTTGGTACGCGCCACTCTCCGAGTGGCAAGCGCCCTCTCGCCAAGTTTCAGTCCTGCATATTCCAGCGAACGAACGACGCCGGCGGCGCGACTTACCTGAAACTCCCCTGTCAGAAGATGCGGCCTGAAGGCCGAACTACAAACGCCTGCTTCATGTAACAAGCCGTTCGTAGTTCGGCCTTCAGGCCGTAAATACAGGAACGTTTCACACATCAATGATCCGAGCTCACTCGGAGGCCCCCCAGTCTGAAACTCGGCCTTCTTATACTATCTACGAAAAAGGGGAATCACATCACTTTGCCCCGCCAGAAGCTTGACCACCCCCCACTCAGGTGGTAGGTTTCTGCGCTCAACAGAGATTCTTCTGACGGGGTGTGGCGCAGTCTGGCAGCGCGTTTGACTGGGGGTCAAAAGGTCCGGGGTTCAAATCCCCGCACCCCGACCATTTGGGATTCTTCCGAAAATCCTCGGATTCCGCGTCAGCGGAAGCCGCG
>CAZCDU010000134.1:0-13715 GCA_964497125.1 uncultured Victivallales bacterium
GTCGGGAAGGGCTGTTCGAGTGCCCAGTCGCGGAGCGCATTGAGACGCTCTTTGATGGGCCCTTCCAGCGCATCCAGCTCAGACGCATCCACGCCCTGCTCAAGCAGCTTCGCCCTGGCGCGGACAAGCGGCTCCTCCTCTTTCTTCGCCGCCACTTCCTCCTTGGTCCGGTAAGTCTTCTCAGGGTCACCCACGTAGTGGCCGCGAATGCGGTAGGTCACGGCTTCCACCAGGAACGGTCCCTCGCCCTTGCGTGTCCGCTCGATCAGGTCGGCGGCCACACGACGCGACTCCTCCACATCGTTACCGTCTACCGTGATTTCCTCGAGGTCGTAGGCCCGCGCCCGTGACGAGATGCGCTCACAGGCAACGAATTCGCTCACCGGCATGGCTTCGGCAAAGCCGTTGTTCTCGCAGACGAAGATGACCGGCAGCTTCCAGATCGCGGCCAGGTTCAGCGCCTCGTGGAACGAACCCGTGTTCGACGCTCCGTCACCGAACATGCACATGCAGATCCGGTCAGAGCCCTGCTGCTTCATCGCCATGGCAACGCCCGTGGCGATCGGCAGGTTGCTGCCGACGACGGACCCGCAGTAGAAGTTGTGCTCGGGATCGAGGTACTGCATGCCGCCGCCCAGCCCGCCACTGCAGCCGGTTGTGCGTCCCATCATCTCGGTCAGGATCGCCTCCATCGTGCAGCCCCCGGCCACGGCGTGAATGTGGGGCCGGTGTGTCGACAACAGAACATCATCGTCACGCAGGGCGCCGCAAAAGCCGACGGCTACGGCCTCCTGTCCCTCGGTGGGGTGAAACCCCGAATAGATCAGGTCCTTCAGCTTGAGACGCATCGACAGTTTATCGAACTGCCGCAGTAGTAGCATCTGGTCGTATAGTGTTTTCAATGACGGTATGGACATCAACTCTCCCCTCCCGCTGACTCCTGCCCCCTGACTCCTGACTCCTGTTCCATCGCGATGGCTCGCACCGGGCAGGAGTCCATGCCCTCCACCATCAGCGGCAGCATAATCAGTGTGAAACGTTCCGATTTGATCCGTTCCAGGTCCTTCAGTGACTCGACCATGGCAACATCGTTGTGGAACAGGATCTCATGCACGGGCTGATCGTCGCGCCCCCGCACCTCAAGGCCGGTCGCGTCGGTTGCGATGCAGTGAATGCCGATCTCCTTCACCAGGTACTCCGTTGCCGCAATGGCAAGTACCGGCCGGTCGTGCGCCTTATCCGTGTTCCAGAGCTTGTCCATGTCGGTGCGGATGACCACGATATCGCCTTCGCGAATGTCGGCGTCCAGCTCGATGATCTCCTGCTTGGTGATCTCCTCATCTTTCTTCTTGTGCGAGAAATCGAGCAGCACCGCGTCGCCCACCATGCGTTCGAGAGGATAGTCCGCCGCGCTCTTGCCGTCCTTCAGATGGTGGTATGGGAACTCAATGTGCGTTCCGACGTGCGACCCCATCTTCACTTCCTGGATAATGTACCAGATATTGTCGCCCTGCTTGATCTCGTGTGTGCTCTGACGCCCCGACTTCGCCAGAGCATCGTCGGTTCGCAGCGTTTCGATCTCGAGCGGGAACTCCTCCTCGCCCGGCGTGAGCCGATGACTCAATTCAATTATGTTCTTTAGGTTCATGTTCTGCTCTCTTTGTTTGCCCGGTTGCTCTGCCTGTGATTCCTGTTTGGGTATTTCGGAGTTCGGATTTCCTTGGGTGCTTGGGTGCTTGGGTATTTGGGTATTTCACAACCCCATTGCTTCCGGAAACGCCGTTGGATCGGTAATGAACTTCAACTCCGGCAGCATCGCCATCACCCGCTCATAGGTCACATTCTCGTTAAGCTCCGGCAACTGGCAGATATCACCCGCCTTGATGATCCGCAGCTCCAGGCTCGAGTCGTAATTCTCGTTGCGCACGAACCCGTCTTCCATCTCGTAGAAAGCCGCTCCCTGCTTCCGCTTGTAGGCGTCGTACTCGCCCTTCATCCCGTCCATCACGAGGTAGGAGAAGACGAGCGGCTCGTCGGATGGATTGATCTGCAGGTGGCCGTAGTCAGGTGGCACCACGAAGCTCTCGCCCGCCTGTACCTCGACGAGTACGGGATCTGACGTATCCTCGTACCTCTTGTCGTACGACGCCTTCTGCAGCATGAAATGACCCGTCCCCGAAAGCACCGTGTAGACCTCGGGGGTGGCCTGGTTCATCGGCGGGACGGGCGGATGGAACTGCCCCGAGCTCTTCACGTACTCACCGTTGAAGGTGCCGGGAGGAAAAATCACAATCCCGAAAATCACGTTGGCGTCCTTCCAGACCACGTCGTCGCCCAGCAGATGCAGCCCGGCCGTATAGCGGTAGATCACCCGATCCTCATCTGTCACGGGGTTCGCCCAGACGGCGTCCAGGTCGTGCAGCTTCCGAACACAGTACGAAGGGTGGTTCAACTCCGCACCCAACAACAATTCGCACGTTTCTGTATCGAACTTGACCGGCAATCCGCAGGCTGGTTTCAGGTCCTTAATCATCGTCATTCACCCTTGCTCCGAGTTCTCGGCTTCGTCGTCATGCATATACCATCGCATATGATGTGACAGACGGCAATAGCAAATGTCACCGCGAGGCAAAAAAGACAGAGGGAGGACCGTCGCCCTCCGTGGTTCGACGCTTGCTGCGGGATCGGGCATGAAGGGCGAACGGCAAGGTGGACGCCGGCCTCCGGACGGCGTTGTGCAAGTGTTGAGCATCCCAGGAGACAGAGAAGCACGATGTTCGCGACTGTCTCGCGACAGGCGCCTGCTTTGCTCGACCGCGTCCGGAGGCCACGGCCCACCCTCACGAGGCCAGCGACACAGTATAGATTCAGCCCCGTCCCGCCCCAGTGTGCACTCGGATCATTCAGCGGCAAAAACCGCATCCACGCAAAATGTCGTGGCACAACAGCCGAATCAATGGTTATCTCCTCTGGAAGAATTTCTGAAACAAGCGCTTAAGGAGTCACCTATGGCAGCACGCAAGCAGACCGACTGGCCCGTTCTAACCCATTACGATCAGGATCACCTCTCCCGCATCGCATTGCCCCTGGGGGGGATCGGCACAGGCACCGTTTCACTGGGGGGGCGTGGCAACCTGCACGACTGGGAGATCATGAACGGCCCCGCCAAGGGGTTCTCGCCCGACAACTGCTTCTTTGCGCTGTATGCCAAACCGGCGGGCGGCGAAGCCGTTGCGCGCTGCCTCGAAGGGCCCATCCCGGTCGAAAGCTACCAGGGCCAGTCGGGTTGCGTCGCGCCAAGCCATGGCTACCCGCGCTTCCGCAACTGTTCCTTCGATGCCGCCTATCCCTTTGGACAGATCCACCTGTCGGACCCCGATGTCCCGGTGAACGTGACCCTCAAAGCCTTCAACCCGCTGATCCCGGCTGATGCGGACGGCAGCGGTATCCCCATGGCCGTACTCCGCTTCAAGCTCACCAACACAACCAACAAGAACGTCAAAGCTGCCGTGTGTGGCAGCCTGCCCAACCTGGTCGGCTCCTCCGGAACTGCGATTCAGGGCAATGGCACCAGCCTCGTAACAACGGAACGGGGCGGCAAGAAGATCAACCGCTACAGAGAGAGCGGCCGGCTGCGTGGTGTTGTCATGACCAACAAGGGGCTATCGCCGAAGGCAGCCTCCTGGGGAACGGTTGCTCTCTCCACCACGTCTCCCGGCAACGTAACCTACCGCACAGGCTGGACCGACCGGGGCTGGAACCACTACCGCTGGCAGTTCTGGCAGGATTTGCTCGAGGACGGCGCACTGGACAACCCACCGCCCAAACAGCGCGATCAGAGAATGGCGTCGGTGAACATCCAAGTCTCCCTCCCGCCGCGCGGAAGCAAGGAGGTCGAGTTCCTGCTGACCTGGCATTTCCCGAACCGGACGGGCTGGAACAGCAAGACCGACGACAACGACGTGCCCGAAGTGCCGGTCGGCAATTACTACACCGAGCAGTACAAGGACGCCTGGGACGTGGCCGCCAAGACACGCCCGCAGCTCGCGAAGCTGGAGGCCAAGACCGTCGAATTCGTGGAGAGCTTCTGCTCGGCCGACCTGCCGCAAGTGATCAAAGAGGCCGCCCTGAACAACCTGAGTACACTGCGCTCGCAGACCGTCTTCCGCACGCCCGACGGCCGCCTGTATGGCTGGGAGGGGTGCTCGGACTGCAACGGCTGCTGCCATGGCTCCTGTACCCATGTCTGGAACTACGAGCAATCCACGGCTTTCCTCTTCGGCGAGCTGGCGCAGACCATGCGCGAGGTGGAGTTCATGCATGCCGTGGCCGACAACGGCAAGATGTCGTTCCGGGTCGAACTCCCCATCGCAAACGAGAAGGGCCAGGGCAAGGCCGCGGCCGACGGGCAGATGGGCTGCCTGATGAAACTCTATCGCGACTGGCAGCTCAGCGGCGACGACGAGGCGCTCAAGGCGATGTGGCCCAAGGCGAAGGCCGCGTTGGCCTTCTGCTGGGTGGAAGGCGGCTGGGATGCCGACCAGGATGGCGTCATGGAGGGCTGCCAACACAACACCATGGACGTGGAATACTACGGCCCCAACCCACAGATGACCGGCTGGTACCTCGGCGCCCTGCGCGCGGCCGAGGAGATGGCCGCCTATCTTGGCGATGACGCCTTTGCCGAGAAGTGCCGCGCCCTCTTCAAGAGCGGCAGCGCCTGGATGGACACGCATCTGTTCAACGGCGACTACTACGAGCACGAGATCCGCCTCCCCGGCAAGAAGACCGTCATTGCGGACGGCCTCGCGGTCGGCAATCCCCGCACCAAGGACTGGCAGCTTGGCGGGGCGTGTCTCGTCGACCAGCTCGTGGGACAGTACATGTCGCATGTCTGCGGTCTCGGCTACCTGCACAACCGCACCAAGGTGCGTAAGACGCTCAAGAGCATCCACGCCTTCAACTTCAAGAAGAGCATGCACGACCACATGAACTGCATGCGGACGTACTCCTTGCAGGAGGAGTCCGCGACCCTGATGGCCAGCTATCCCTACGGGAAGCGCCCGGACAAGCCCTTCCCCTACTTCACCGAGGTGATGACCGGATTCGAGTACACTGCCGCCATCGGCATGCTGTACGAAGGACAGACCCGCATTGGCATGGAGCTGATCCAGGCCATCCGCGACCGTTACGACGGCCGCAAGCGCAGCCCCTTCAACGAGGCCGAGTGCGGACACCACTACGCGCGCGCCATGGCGGCATGGGCCGCCATGCTGGCACTGACCGGGTTCCAGTACTCGGCAGTCGAGAAGACGATGACCTTCGCCGCCAAGCCCGGCCGCCACTTCTGGTCAACCGGCTACGCCTGGGGTACCTGCTCGCTCAAGGAAGCGGCAAAGAGCTACAAGGTGGAACTGAACGTGCAGCACGGCCGCGTTGCCATCCAGACACTCAAACTCGCCGGACAGGGCGAGACCGCATTGCCGAAGGCACGCACCCTCCGCGCCGGCCAGGCGCTGACGATCAAGGTGGCGCGGGGGTAGCGGACTCATGGACGCGCGGGCTTGAGGACTCCCGCCCTGGCCCCAGGGCGCGCGAGTCCAGCAGTCCCGCAGCCGTTCTCAAGCGGCAAGGTGGACGCCGGCCTCCGGACGGCGTTGTGCAAAGCTGGTGCCTTCTAGGAGACAGGAAAGCACGATGTTCGCGACTGTCTCGCGACAGGCTCTTGCTTTGCTCGACCGCGTCCGGAGGCCACGGTCCACCTCAACAGGGCTGACGACACGTCAAGTTTAAGCCCCGTTGGGTTGCGCACACCCCGCTGTACCGACCACCGGCCAGTGATTACTCTCCCGCATCAGCGGGAACAATCAACTCAATCGGCGGCGGCATCTCCTGCTCCCCGACGACTTCCATCAGGCGCTTGTAGGAAACGAACGGGTCATTGAAGACGTCCAGCCAGTCGTGGGTCTTCTCGGTGAACTCCATCATCAGCGGGATGTGCTCGGTGGAATTGACCAGGTTGTTCAGCTGCAGCGGATCGGTCTCGCGGTCGTAGAGCACGTTATGGTTCTGAGTGTGCGTGCGCCGGTCCGGCAGGTCGGAACCAAACCGTGACGAGATGTCGCGCGTCCGTTCGATATTCTCGAAGGTGAAGGTATAGCGTTTCGTGTAGACGCCGCGCCACGACGGCTTGAAGTTGAAGATGGGCACGTTGTCGATGGCGTCATCGTCACCCTCAAGGATAGCGGGAGCCAGGTTCTTGCCCTGCCAGTTAGCGGGCACCTCGAAGTCCATCAGTCCCAGCAGCGTCGACGGCATGTCGAGCACGCCGAAGAGCAGCTCACTCACCCTACCCGCCGGCAGCTTTCCGGGCATCCGCATCAGCAGCGGAACGCGGAGCGAAACGTCCTGCGCGTTGCCCTTGTGGGCCTGGGCCGCGTGGGCGCCGAAGTTCTCGCCGTGGTCCGAGGTGAAAACCACCAGCGTGTTGTCATCCACACCGCGTTCTCTGAGCTTGTCCATCAGCCGGCCGAAGTGGTGATCCACCTCGCTGCACATGGCGTAGTAACCCAGCGTCATGCGGCGGTTCTCAGGGGTATCCGGCAGCTGGCCGCGCGGAACAATCTCATCCTCGTTGTAGAGGGCCTTGAACTCCTCGGGCGCATCGAAGCCCCAGTAGTCCCCGGGATTGCCGCCACCGTGGTTGTGCGGGGCATGCCAGGAGACAAACAGGCAGAACGGATCATCAGGCGTAACGGTCTCGAGGAACTCCAGAGCCTGGTCGGCCTGCCCCTTGGTCTCCCACTCGTTGAACATCACCTTCTCGCCATCTTCGGTCCAGTAGTAGCAGTGGTCGGGGTGGTAATTAACGTGGCAGTTGTTGGACAGGAACAGATCGTCGAAGCCGTGACGGTCCCGGCCGGCCGGGATGGGACGATCACGTTCGCCGCCGTAAAGGTGCCATTTGCCGACATACGCCATCCGGTAGCCCGCATCGCGCAGCACATGCCCAATCCCCGGGCCGATCTCCTCCTCGGTCAGCAGCCGGCGATCGTTGTCGAAGCAGTTGTTGTAAAGCGGATGCCGACCAGTGATCAGCATCGAACGATACGGCGTGCACACCGGGCAGTTGGACACCGCATGCTCGAACCGCATGCCTTCTTCGGCCAGCGCATCCAGGTTGGGGGTCTTGATCTGCGGATTCCCCGCACACCCCAGCATGTCGAACGACTGCTGGTCGGAGAATACAAAGAGGATATTGGGTTGTTTCATATGTTTCCTATCTCTATTCCAATCTCTTGAAAAATCATTCTGCTATCAATTATTCTGCCAGAATTTCTCAACGCATATGGGCTGGCCTCAAGCGGATCCCGTGCTGACGAAAAGTTCTGCATCCTTGCCGGATATGCTGAGAGTCGTATTGACCCGCAGCGGAAGCTCTTTGCCGGTGAACATACCCACGTAGTCGCCATTGCCCGTGATGGTGATTTCCTGCTCATCAACGGATGCGTTGACGACACTGATGAACTCCGGGCTCTCGGAGGTGCCGCCAATGGCGTCAATGCGTACGGGTGATTGCGACGCGCCAAGGTTTGCCACGATGCCGGCATCGCCGAGCAGGCTTTGCAGGAACGCCACGAATGGCGCCCTTCCCTGGGTGCTGCCTCGACCGAGCTCGGTGCCGGCGTAGATGATCCGGCCTCTGCCGTGCGCCTTCGAAACGAGGATCGCTTCTCCCGATGGAAGGGAGCCCAGAACCTGGCCATCTTCGCTCTCAAGAAACGCCACTCGAGAACAGCCGGTGATCGCACCATTATCGGTCTCGACCTGGAAGTACTCGCCTCCCCCACCCGACAGGGCTTTCTTGACGTCGTCGGTCAACACGGCGGCCATGCCGCCTGGGCCGTATGAGTACGGCAAGTGAACCGCGGCCGTGGACTCAATCTCCCGGATGCCCCACTTGGCGGCGAGGTCCTGACCCGGAACGTGTTCGCTGTAGCGGCCGCGGTCGGCATTGTAGGCGCCCAGGTGCGCTTCGCTAAGCACGGTGCCGCCGGCCTGTACCCATTGGTCGAGCGCATCGGCCTCTCCCTGGGTCAAGCAGTAGGGACTCGCCATGATGAGGAATTCCACGCCGTCCAGATCCTGCCCGGTGAGCATCTTGTGATCGATGAAGGCGAAGTTGTGGTTCAACGCATGCAGGGCATCCGTATAGCTGTCGATACTCTCGGCATAGGTGTTCAGGTTGCGGTAGGCAGCGAACTGGTAGATCTCGTTCTTGCGGCTCTTCCAAACCGCGATTTTCGGAGCTGGCGTGTAGGCGTTCATCAGCCGCTCCTTGTAGGGCGTCAGCTTCTCGATAAACACCCTGGCCGCATGGGTCACCGGCCGCTCGGTGCCGTCGGGCCGGATCACACCCCAGGCCGGGGCCTCACCCCCCAGCGTCTCGGGACGGAACTGCCAGAAGAGAAAGCCGCGGACGCCTTGGGCGATCTGGGCGATGAAATCGTGACGCAGCGCCCTGTCGTCGATGCGCCTCGGATGCAACATGCATTGGCCCGCATTGATGTGACTCTCGGCGTTGTAAACAACCTTGCCGCGAGCGGCCGACTTGATCTGCACCTTGCAGTGTTCACCCAGCACCGTGGTCGCGGCAAAGAGATCGCCTGAGACATCGGAGAGCGCGAAGTCATCGACGCAGGTTACCGCGTTAAAAATGCGAATGGTGCTGGGTACCACGTGCAGATACCCCACCTGCCTTGGCGCATATTCTTTCACCATATCCAGGCGCCACTTCGCCTCGGCGGTCATCACATCGAGCTTCCATTCACGCCAGTCGATGAAGTCGGCGAAGCATGCCGACGAGTCACGTGGAATCTCCACCTGCTCCCATCGCGAGTAGCATCGCCCCCAGACCTCGTTCAGTTGATCAAGGGAGCCGTACTTCTCCTTCAGATACTCAATCAGGCCGGCATGGCAGTTGTCGCAATAGCAGGTGATCGTGGCCAGGTTGGGATGGCGCGCCACCACGTTCTGCTCCGGCTCGTTCCAGATGTCGAGCATGGCAAAGGCCGGATGCGGCGCCAGGCGCTCCAGCAGCGCACGCATGAATTTCTTGCGCTCCGCAAGTGCCTCCGGGTGGCGGTAGCAAGGCTCCGGCACTCCCCCGCCCTGGCGACTCTGCGTGGCCTGCGTCTGCACCGCAAGACCATTGGCCATGGTCATCCTGGCATCGGGGTAGGTATCGAAGAGCCACAGCGGCGTCACATCGAAGATGGTGTTGATCGTCACCTGCAGCTCGTGCTTCTGCGCGAGGTCCATCAGTTCATCGAGCGTGTCGAAATAAAACGCATCCTGCTCACGATGGATCCAGCGCCATTGCGCCCAGAACTTGATGGAGTCCATCCCAAGCTCGCGCATATGCGCCATATCCCGGTCCCAATGCCGCCTGTCCGGCGTGGGATCGCGGAAGTACTGCGCTCCGTATATGAATGGTAGCTTGTCAGCCATGTTCTTCCTTATCGGTCTGTTTCTTCTAAAGCAGAATCACTGCGACAGAATTCCAACCATCGGAACTCTCTACCAAGTCTCTTCCACCTGTTAAGAAAACCATTCTGCTATCAATCATTCTGCCACACTCTCCCAAAGCACCGCCGCGCAGACTCAAGTTCTCAAGAGTAGCGTGCGTTGGCTCGCCGAACAACTGCTAACAACCGACCACGGCAGTCGCTTTTGTTCACTCGTAGCCCCGGGAGCAGACCGGTGGCCGATAGAAGGAGGAGAGGGAGTGGCGGCAACGGAAATCAGCGAGGGGCGACTACCGCGTCAGGTAGCCCTTCCCGATAATCACGTCATCGATACAGCCCAGGAGTTCTGAAACGTGCCATGGCTTGCCGAGCGCGGGAATACCGAAGCCCTCCAGGAAAGAACGTTTGCCACGATCGATCTCCGCACCGGTGAGCATGACGATGGGCAGCGAACGAAGATCGTGGCGGGATTTGATTTCGAGAACCAGCTCCTCGCCGTTCATATCGGGCATAACAGAATCGACAACCAAAACGTCCGGCACTTCCTGCTCGATACAGTCGAGGGCCTCAAGGCCGTTCCCCGCAAGCGTTACCGCGTACCCAGCCCGGGTCAACTGCCCCTTCAGGGCCATCTGAACCGTTCGGCTATCGTCAACGGCCAGGGCCTTCGGAGCAGGCGCTGCAGGCACCCGCAGTGTCACCCGGGTACCACACGTTTGTCCCGGCGCTGGACTCTCAACCAGGACATCACCGCCGCTACGCTGGAGGACTTCCTTTGCGATGCTCAGGCCCAATCCCGTCCCTTCGATCTGACCGTCAACCTGGAAGTAGGGCTCCATAACTTTGTCCAGATACTGCGGCTCGATGCCCTCGCCTTCGTCCTCGATGCTCAGCGCGAACCATCCGTCGTCTTCCTTCGTCAATGAGACACGGATGGTGCCGCCGAAGGGAGAGAACCGGACCGCGTTCTTAAGAACGTTCGAGACAGCGCGCTGCATCCTGTGGGGATCGCAAGCGATGAACCCCGGCACCGTCGACACGTCAACGGAGAGCTCCCGATCGGCGACCTCGTCCTCCAACGCGGCGACACGTCGATCCACGAGCCGCCCGAAGAACAGAGGTACGGTATGCAGCAATACCGCTCCCGCATCAGCCTGCTGCACGTTCAGTAGATCTTCCACCGTCGTCAACATGCGTTCGCATTCCGCCTTAAGCATCTCGAGATAGACGCGCGGCTTCTCCTCAACAGGACCGGCCACACCTTTCAGGAGGTTGCCCAAACCGTAGAGCATGGCTGTGAGCGGCGTCCTGAGCTCATGCGAGGTGTTCACGATCAGGTCGATTCGTTCCCTGTCTCGACCACTGAGATGCCACATCGCATCCTCGAGTGAATCACGCTCTTCTGCGACCGGTTCAGGTTCCGCATCCGCCGCATCCGAACCGGAAAGCAGACTCTTGTGCTCAAGAGCCCATCCTACCACGCGGAAGAACGGGCCTTCCTCGAGCTGATCAGCAGGCAAGCACAGTTCAGCACTCTCGGTTGAGTCTTCCCGCGTGCCAGGTGAATCGTCCGCAGAAATGCGGATTACGGGGACACCGGGACAGGACTGACGTAGCAAACCGAGTTTCTCCGGTGTAACGCAGAGATCGCTGGCAATGGCAACGTCCACGCCATCGGGCGATGCGGTCTGAAGCTCGGACAGATTCGTGATACGAGTGATGTTGCAGGGAGAGGGAAAAGCATTCAGCAACTCCTCTATTCGCAGGCGTGTCAGCTGACTCGCTGATGCAACGAGAAAACCGATCGGTCGGGAATTCATGTCCGTCCTTTCGCGTAGATGTATCATGACCACTTCGTCAGCCAGACACCTTCGTTTCCTCGGACTCTAACGCTATCTCTCCGTCGCAACAAGATGATTCACCGGGCAGGTGGCGACGCGGAAGGGCGCTGCGAAGACGATCCTCTCTAACGCACGAAGAGCTTGCCCGTTGGTGCGGGCAAGGCTTCATCAATGTGCGGATTGTACTGTCTGTTCTCACTCGTGTCGTAGCGAGCGGGTATGTTCTCAAAACGCCATGCCGCGAGTCGCCTTTTCATATCAGATACCCGTTCGGGCATGGACGCAGACAGATCGTTCTGTTCGCCGATATCGGATGCGAGATTGAACAAACGCATGACGCCGTCGTGGTAGGCGATCAGTTTATAGTCGCCCTCAATGATCACCGTGTTGGGAGTGATAAGCGGCGCGCCCTCGGTCAGGTGATCCACACGGTAATGAGGATCATGGATGTAGATTGCCCGCTTCGCGAAACCGGCAGGTTGTTTTTGCATCAGCGGCACCAGCGACTGCCCCGTCCATTGGTTCTGAATTTCTTCCGGCACCGGCTGACCGGCCAGGGCCGTTAATGTGGGAACCACATCCTCCAGCGCAACCGGCGTATCAACCCAATGGCTTCTCCCTCCCGGCACGTAAATCATCATCGGCACGCGGATCCCGCCCTCGAAGGTATTCGCTTTCTGACCGCGCAGAGGTGCATTGCTGGTAACATGAACGCCTTTCTTAACCGCCTGCCCGCCATTATCGGAGGCGAACACGATGATCGTATTGTCGGCAACGCCAAGCTTCTTCAATTCCGCACGAATCGCCCCGATCGAGTCGTCGAGCGCCCGGATCATTCCGGCATAGGTCGGGTTGTCCTGCCCGTTCCAACCCCGGGTCTTCTTCTTTTCAAAATAGGTCACATCCTCCGCCTTAGCCTGGAACGGGTCATGCACCCCGAAATGTGCGAGGTAGAGTAGGAACGGTTTTCCGGGGCGTTCATCAACATGGTTTCGAATCCAATTAACACTCAACGCAGTCAGGTCATCGGTCAAATAATCCTCTTGCGCCACCGGACCGGCGTGATGCCATCTCTTGCGCACGCCCTTATCGTATTTTGACCACCCCTCATCTTCATAGGTAATCGCCTCGAAACCGAAATCCTGCGGGCGATGCCCCTCTCTGTTATTGGATCCGAGATGCCATTTTCCGAGGAAAGCACTGCGATAGTCCGGCAGCATTTCCGCCAGCGAGTGAACCTTCTGCCCTTTGCTGTCGGCCAGCCCGTTCGGCAACGCGTGGGTGCCGACTCCGGTCTGCAATGGAAGCCGAGGGGATGATCCGGGCAACTGATCGTGCACCAGGTACTCTGCCGGCGGCGTTTTGCCGACCAATGCAAAGGTCCACTTCAGCGCCCTCATGGAGGCGGCATTGTTAAACCCGAACGTCGCCCCGTTGCGCCCGGTGAGGATCGTGGCGCGCGACGGGGTGCACAGCGGCATACTGTAGCAGCGTGAAAAGGAAACCCCGTCTTTCGCTAACTGATTCAAATGCGGGGTTTCATAGAACTGCTTTTTCGCCGGTGTCCCAGTCGCGTACTCCGCCATCGGGTTAGTATCCATCCAGCCCAGATCATCCGCCAGTATCACCACCATGTTAGGGCGCTCCGCCGCAGCACACACCGCGCCACCAACGAGCAGCAACCCAACAAAAGCTCTATTCATCTTCTTCAACACAGCATTCACTCCTAACTTGCATTAAGACGACCTCTACGTTCGGCCACATCTCCCAATTATCGTCGATCGATCTTTGGGTGCCTTATTAGGCGTGACTAAAGCCTCCCGTTCAGGAGCAGAGGCCTGCAGCGCGTTTGGTTTTGCGACCTCCTGTGCGGCAGCAGGCACAGACACACAGACAGAGCAATAATCCGACGATCCCGACAATGCGTTCTATCGTTTGGGGGCTTCTCATCACCACTTGGATCCTTTCAATTTGAAATCAACATCCTCAAACAGGATACAGCGCGGCCACTCACCTAACAACAGGGAACAACCGATCACAGCAGTCGGCTTTGTTCATCGCCGCGTAGTCTCCACAGACGGGGATCGAACTGCCTCCCTCAATGAGTTCAGCGGAGGATCGACGCCGGTGGCCGGCTAGTCTGAAACTTGACGCAAATCCTAGCGGCTTCTACATTCACCCGTAGGGCGGGAACTCTTCCCGCCTGTTGTCCCTTCTCCACTGCCGGGAAGATTTCCCGGCCTACGAAGAAAGTTGCACCATTGTATGATCCGAGTGCGCTCGGGGGCTTTCCTAGCCTGAAACTTGAACCGTCTTCTTGATGCTTACGCATCTAATTGTAGGGCGG
>CAZCDU010000135.1:0-2993 GCA_964497125.1 uncultured Victivallales bacterium
TCGAAACCGCCCATCGCTTTGGAATCCGCGTCTACTTCGACAACATCATGAACCATCGCGCGTTCGATGTGCCCGGCTACAATGCAGGTACTCCCATTGATATCTATCCCGGCATGGTCCCGGAGGACTTTCACATGCGCACCACCGAGGAGGGCTTCTACCGCAAGTGGGACAATGTCGCGGATTGGAGTGACACCTGGCAGATTCAGAACCGCAACTTCTCGGACCTGATCGATATTGCGCAGGAGATGCCGGATAACGGCAACTTCGGGCAGAACGAGGGTGACCATGTTCCCAAGATCAAGCTCGTACGTCATCCCAACAACCCGGAGTACTACTGCTATCTGCCGGGGGCGGGGGATGGCGTGTATGTCGGATACAACAGCACCAACATCACGACGGAAATCCTGAATGCTCCCGAGAACGCCTGGTTCTATGAAGAGGATGTGAATGCCTACCTGATCCGGGCCGTCCGCTGGCTGGTGGCGCACACCAAGGTGGATGGCCTGCGACTGGATGCGGTGAAACACGTGCCGGCCTATTTCTTTGGCGAGCAGTGGGCGGGAGACAAGGACTCCAGTGACGCTGGATACTGTGGCCAGGCCCAGGTGCAGTACAATCTGACCCGCGGTTTCAATGATTGGAACAGCCACAGAGACACCGTCTTCAGCACGGAACAGAATTTCGGACGCAATGACCTGATGATGTTTGGCGAACACCTCGGCGAGCCGCCGCCAACCTGGGATTACATCCAGGCAGGTATGCGCCTTGTCGACAGCAAGCTGCATAGCTTTTTGAACGGTAGTCTTGGTCAGCCCTGGGGAAGCCTGGATGGTCTTCAGTGGCCGGGTGGAAAGGGCTTTGCCGCGAGTGACGGTGTTCCTTTCGTCAAGAGTCATGACGATGACTACGCGTCCCGGCCAGAACTTCAATTTGCCTTGAACCTCACCCGGCAGGGCCTGCCTTGCGTCTATACAGACGGCAACTACCAGTCGGAAACGCTGGGCGAATCCGGCGGCGCCTTTCCCCGTCACGCCAATATCAATTTCCTTGGGCAGTGGGGGGACGGTCGTATTCCGAATCTCGTATACATCCACAATCATTTTGCGCGGGGACGTCTGCGCTATGACGGGGGGGGCAACATCATCGAGGGGCAGCTTCCGCGTTGGGGCGATGGCGATGTTGCTGCGTTTGAGCGACTCGACAAGCGCGAGAATGAGAGCATGAGCAATGGCGATGCTGCCGTTCTTTTCTTCGTCATGAATGACGACTACTCCGCGGGCCAGTACCGCGAGATCGACACGTCGTTTGGCGTGGGTGCCTACCTGTGGCAATACTCCGCCGGTGGCGGCGGGTTCTATTACGAGGTGCCCTGGGACCGGAAGATAAAGGTCATAACGCCGCCGGGTGGATATTTCGCGTTCTCGTGGCGTAGTCCCGAGGAGTCCGACCTCTGGTCTCGCAGTGGGGGACGACCGATTACGATCCAGGAGAATGGGCAGTCGGTCGGATGGATCTCATACGAACGCAAAGATGGTCCTGATGGGGACCCCGGCTTCAATCCCTACGGGGTACCCGATGACGATACGACCGATTTCGCATACACGTACTACGTGCCCCGCGTCAGCTCGCCAACGAATATCCGTTTTGCCGTGCGTGCGGATGGTTCCGCCAAGAATGTCCTCGTCAAGTTGGATGGGGGGATTGACCTCAATGGTGGCGGCCGTGATCACCCGCCGGGCAACGAGGGCTCGACGGCAGTCTTTGAGGGATACGAACAATCTTCGTTCGTCCGTCGCCAGTATGCCGAGAAGTTTGCGGCCGTGGACACCACGCGCAATACGATCGGCTCCACGGGGGCCGAGACTTACGTCACAACAATCGGCAGCAACGCCGTTTCGGTCATCAACGGGGCAGGACCAAATGACTATGATGGCACCTACACGGCAGAGTGGCTGTTTCATGATCCCAATTCGACCAATGATACCGGCCTCTCTCAATTCTGGTCAGGCGGGGCGGGGTCGACGAACTACCTGTGGGTGAAGGTTGGGTACGAGTTTGATATCAACAACCTTTGTGTCTACTACACGACTGACGGTGAGACATGGCCGGAAGGCGCGGGTGGCGAAGGCAGGCCTAACACGCATGTCGCGCCGCTTGCCTATCACCATAAGGACGCAACGGTTGGCGCCGAAGAGTGGTGGACCGGCACGATTCCGCCCCTGGCAAGCAATACCGTTCTGCGTTACAAGATCGGCGGCTACAAGGTGCAGAATGGTGACACCAATGCCATCCCGTACGTCCCGTGGCACATCCCGTTCCCTGGCAACGCCGATGATGTTGCGCTCAAGAAGAGCATGATGGGTACGTGGGAGATTGCCGGTTTCAATCCTTCGGGCGTGAGCTACTACCCGCACAATGACTATAGCGAGACACGCGTTGGGCTGATGGAAGGCTTCCACGTCGTGCGTGCACGTGCCTTCCTCGAGCGCGATAATCGAGCCTCGATCTACAACACGTTCGTTCAACCGTTCTATTACGACGTCCAGACGCCGAAAGGGGAAATCCTGTGGCCCAAGGAGAATGACTGGCTGTCACAGAATGAATACGGTTGCGTTGTCCGTACCGACCCGACGGTAACGGAAGTCTGGTATCACATTGACGATGCCAGTGACCTCAACGATGACGGGCAGACCGGTCAGAGCGCCGGCAATGGCACGAATGCCCTGGGTGAGGTGTCCTGGGTCCAGGCATCCCAGGTCCGATCCGATGAGCTGGCGACGGTGCGCAGTAATGAATGGCGCTTCAGCTATATCAATATTCCGACCAATTCGCCTGCCACGATCAAGGTGCGTCTCCTGGAGCTCTCCTCCTCGACGAACATGAGCCTGACAAACGCAGTCCAGGCGCACTGGTCGGAGCTTGAGAGACACGTGACCGCCAATGGACCGGACTACTCGATGTTCGTGAAATTCCCGGAGCATGATGGTGAT
>CAZCDU010000135.1:3093-12550 GCA_964497125.1 uncultured Victivallales bacterium
GCGGCAGAAACAGAAAAGGGCCCGCATGTCGATATCGTGAATCCACTGGAGTTCGATTCGGACGGCAAGCCGACTGAGATCGTGTTGCGCGACATTGCCAATCCCGCTCCCGAGGACAGGCAGTTCACGATCCGTGTGGAAACGGACCTGGACGCGCTGCATTGCTGGATCGTTTTTACGAATAGTACGGGGCAGACGGTTCCCTACGCCTCGACAACCAATGCCATCGCGGGCACGGTTTCCGTGACGTCGGGGACCAACGCGGTGATC
Organism: uncultured Victivallales bacterium; assembly: GCA_964497125.1. Taxonomy (GTDB): domain Bacteria; phylum Verrucomicrobiota; class Kiritimatiellia; order UBA8416; family UBA8416; genus CAYLXP01. The sequence continues at coordinate 3,364 of CAZCDU010000135.1, forward strand.
GGGAACGCCATCCCGCTCAGCGGCACTGTGACCGTCGCGGGCAGCAACACGACGGTTACCGGTACAGGAACGCAGTTCACCTCCGAGCTGAGTGTTGGCAACCGGATTGGGATCATCTCGAATGTTTTCACGGTCGCTGCAATCAGCAACGCCACCGAGCTTACCCTTGGCAGCCTGCATCCGGAGCCCGGCGTGACGAATGTGGCCGCATCCCTGCAGCCTTCGTTTGATGGCGAACTGAGCGTTGGGAATCGCGTGATGGTCGGTGGCCATTTTCTCGGGGTTGAGTCGATTGGGTCTGCATCGAACCTGACCCTCACAACCGACTATCCGGGCGGTAGTTCCAACGGCCTGACGGCTTATCGCATTGACGGCAATCCCCAAGTCGTTGGCAACCGGCAGTACTGGCAATTCCTGTGGACCAATATGGTGCCGGGAAGATTCACCTTCTGGGCGCACGTCAACACGGTGTCGGCCGACACGAACACGATCTCGGCCAGTGCCCTGCGTAACGTTACCGTGATTCTGCGCGAGGAGGTCGATCCGGATCCTGATGACGAAGATGATGACGACGATGGCATCTCGGACGTGGACGAAACCACATCGGTCAAGCTCCCCGACTCGAACCCGGAGTCCTGGACGAATCGCGACGTGCAGGCGTGGGTCACGTTTGGCAAGACTCACCCGCTGCAGCCCGACTCGGATGGTGACCTTCTGCCGGATGGCCTGGAATCGGGATGGCGGCGGGCCGATCCCTCCATGACCGACACGAACGTGGATACGAACGGTGACGGGTTCAACAACTTCCTGCCGGATTTGGATCCGCCCATCTATAACACCAAGCCGGACAATGGTCCCGGCGGTTTCAATCTCGCGAAGTATGTCCTCACCGAGTCCCGGACAAAGCAGATCTATGGTTCCATTACGGATTCGCAGAACCCCGACAGCGACTACGATGGACTCAAGGACGGTATCGAAGACGCCAACCGCAATGGATGGGTCGATGGGGATGGTGAGCCACTTCCGCCATCATGGAATCCGTGGCGGGAACGCAATTGGCCTGACGGGGAGATGGATCCCTGGGAGACCTGGACAGAGACCGACCCGAACAACGGCGATACCGATGGGGATGGCGCCAGCGATGGTTACGGCGAAGACAGGGACCTGGATGGCGTGTTGGATGGCGATGCCAACTCAAACCGCGTCTACGATGCTGGTGAAGTGTGGTTGGAGACTGACCCACTGAACTTCGATACGGATGGTGACGGGCTTCCCGATGGCTGGGAGCGGCAGTACTGGTTTGATCCTCTGAATGATGGTGTCAACGGGCACACCAACATGGGAACCGGGCTGGCGATCACGAATGGGCCTGAACATGGCGCAGATGGCAATCCCGATGGTGATACGATCGTCCAGAATGGGCAGACAAATGACTACACCAACATTCTCGAGTACCAGAACGGCACGAACCCCCGGCAGGCCGATACGGGGGAGGATCCTCCCGAGGGAACGATTGTCATTGGGCCGGGGCCCGTCATAGGTGTGGTGAATGGCGTCACCAACTACCAGGAGTTCATGGATTGGACGATTGATGACTGCCTTGAGCTGGATGAATACGAGGGCGGAGGTCGTAACAACCAGCTTGGCGACCTCTACCTGGGTTGGGACGGCTGGGACAGCTCGCGTGACATTGTTGCCTTCTATGCCCGCGATGGGGGCGATGCCGACGGCAAGGTCTATTTCCGTGTGGATTTCCATGACCTCAGAGCGCACGCCGAGGAAGAGAACCTCGATATCTACGTAGTGATTGATACCGGCAATACAGGCCAGGGCGAGGTCGCGCTGCCCGATGATGTGGATACGAAGACCGAGATGCAATGGGAGGCCGTCGTTGCGGTCTATCAGTCCAGCCAGGGCGCTGTCTATGTAGACACGCTCCGCGATGAACCCAACAACACAACCGATGTCGGACAGGATCTCTACAGCAAGGGCGTCGTGCGTCGCGACCAGTCGACCGCAGATGGATTCATTGATGCCTACTTCAACGCCGAGCTGGATGCCGTTGAGTTCTCCATCAGCCGTAACGCGCTAACGACCGGCAACGGGGCGGGGTGGAATGGTAACGCCTTCTCGCAGCTCAACTTTCAGGTCTTCGTGACGAAAGACGGCACTCAGAATGACGGTTCCGGTGCCGGTGACATTGGCGGGCGGTCGGATGTCCGCGATGCGATCAAGTATGACAAGATTGCAGAGGACTACTGGCAGGACCAGGCAGGTCTCAAACCGATTCTGTACGAATGGATTCCCGGCACCAGTCGGGCGGGGCGCGCCAAGGTGGCGATGCTGCTGCATGGCAACCAGGCGATTCAGCCGGGCAGCGTCATCCAGGACAAGATCAATACGGGACAGGGCGCCGGGTACTACCGTCCCCTTGATCCGCACGGCGTGTTCGCGCAGCCATTGAACCTGCACATTACTCCGACGCTAGGTTCGGCCATCGAGTGGGCGGCTGCCGACCCGGCCGCGGGAAAGCCCTGGCGAGATGGTCCCGCGTTGAACGCGCGCATCGCTGAGCTGGCGGCCACCAATGTCGTGGATCTGTTTGCATCCACGTTTTCCGATCACATGCTGCCTTACTTCACGCATGGCTACAATCGTGACAATGAGCAGTTGGCGCGCGACTTCCTACGCGATCTCTACGGGGTATCGATCAACACGTCCAGCGCCGTTTTCTGGCCGCCCGAGCGGCTGATTGACGCCGATGTATTCGGTAAGATTCTGGATATGGGCTATGCCTACACCGTGATCGACCAGAACACGCACATGTTCAACTGGTTGGATCGGACGACATCATTGATCGATGATGGTTACCGCATCAACACGTTCCATGGTGTGAACTGTTTCGTGATCAATGATATCGCCACATCCTACATCTTCAGCAGCACCGACAACGGCGCAGAGATTGCGCTACGCGCGCTCTTCAATCGCAAGGCACGCAGCGGCACCCAGGACCAGGTGATCACCATGTTTACGAACTGGGAGGCGTTCACGGAAAACGCGAATGCGGATGCCTACGACGCCAGCGTGCGCTGGATGGCCAACCGTCCATGGGTACACCTGGTGACGTTGGAGCAGATCGCTGCAGGTGAAGTTGATGTCAACAAAGATGGCGTGGGGGATTCATGGTACGCGATTAACCGTGGATCACCTTCTCTCTCGAAGCAGGCCCACAACTGGCTGAATCATGCGACGAAAGAGAATTACGACAACTGGTACCTGGGAGCGGCTGAAGAAGAGAGCCTGCAGAACAAGCGGTTTGACATCCGGCCGGGGCAGCCTGTGCCATCAGCCTACGGGATGCTGTATACGGTGGGCATGCTCTCCAACGCGTGGCGAGATGTCTCGGGTATCGCCGACACCAACGTGGCCCAGCTGGGGCGCGCCGCACTGCATGCTTCAACCTTCCAGACGGCCTTCCACAACGAGAATGAGCACGACCTGCGTCGTTACAGTACCGGGGACTACATGTACCCCGCCAGCGGGTCAAACACCTTGGCCTCATTCGCGGTCCATGCCCAGTCGCAGTCGCGTATGGCCGCGCAGTATCGTCGTGTTGATCAGTGGGCTGCGATTGCATCGAGTCTAACGACCACGCAGACGGCGGCGGAGGATGTGGATCTCGATGGTGAGGTGGAATACCTGCTCTATAACCGCCGGCTGTTTGCCCTCTTTGAGCGCGTGGGTGGGCGGCTTGTCGGCGTGTGGCTGCGTGACATCTGGGGCGGCGGAATCTACCAGGTGATGGGCAACGTGGTCGGGTACTCGGGGATCGAGACCGAGTATGAGGGGTCGTCAAACGTCGACACCAACCAAGCAGTCATAGCGCACCGCACCTCCGGTCTTAAGGACTGGTGGGTGGATACCTCACAGTATGTCAACGACTACTACGGGGCGACACCGGCCGCGAAGGGGTGGACCCTCACCTCATCGGATGGCGACCTTCAGAAGACGATCACGTTGGGCGATGATGCCCGTGAACTGCAGGTTCAGTATGCCCTGAGCGGCGGGCTTTCCGGCAAGACACTCTATGTTCGCAATGGGCTGTCCCCGAACCTTGCCGACCTACTCGTTAATGGTCAGCAAACACTCGGGCCGGTTGTGACCGGTGGCGGTGTGGCTACGCTCAGCAATACGAACTACGGGATGACAGTTTCGGCATCGATCGTCTCTCCCAGCGTCAATCTCTCCGCGGTTGATGACTGGCCGGATAGTCCCGTCGGCCCCATAGAGTTTGATACGGTGAATATGCGTAACCAGGCTCAAACGCATCAGCTCGAGCTTTCCGGCACGGGCAGCTTCGGGTTCAGCTTGAGCTTCCGCGTTTCCGGGTCCGACTGGGACGGAGATGGCATGCCGAATACCTATGAGGATGGTTTCGGGTTCTTGAGCTCCTCGAACGCAGCGGATGGCGCTTTGGACCAGGACGGCGACGGTGCGAGCAACGGCGATGAGTATGTGAGTGGCACGGGTCCGAACAATCCGGGCGACTTCCTGTATGCCTCGAGTCTCGCATCGACCAGCACGGGGATTGTTGTGAGATTCCCTGCCCGGGTTGGCCGCGAATACCGGGTTAACTACGATGATGCTTTGGCGAGCGGGAGTGGATGGTCGAACGCGACACCCACGCCAATTACCGTTTCCAGTGATCGTGATGTCGAGTGGGTTGATGATGGATCAACCACGGAACCGGATCCCCTCGACGTGACGAATCGATTTTATCGGATTGACGTCCAGCTCATGGAGTAGGGCGAGGCTGAATTTTCACGAATTCAGCACCATCTTAGAAGGCACTGTCCCCGACGTTCGTTGGGGCAACCTCGCGAGTCCGAATTCTCATTCAGCAGACGAATTCACCACAGTGAACACAAGGAACACAAAGGATGCTGAAACAACTTTGTTTGATTATGCTGGCAGTCGTGGGGCTGGTGTCAACGTCGACAGGGAACAATAGAGTCTATGTCTCGCGCTTCTGGCACAACCATCAGCCGAACTACTGGCCGGAATGGAATAGTAACGGTGGGCAGGACCTGCGGGTGCAGTATGCCTGGGACTCGATTGTGCTCAAGAGTGGCCAGGATTACGGCAGCGGCGAGAACCACCCGGACAACAATCTCACGGACATCTTCGGCAAGAATGACCGGGTTCAGTCCTATCAATCCACGCCGCGTGATTCGCTCGCGAACCTGGCCCAGGAAGCGGGCTACGCCATCAGCTATTCAGGATCGCTGATCGACAACATCAACAACCTCGGGGCCAACAACCAACTTGGTTATGGCAGCGGCTGGTGGAATGGGTATCGTGAGGCACGGGGATGGACCACGCCCTCAGGCAGCCGACGCATGGACATGGTGGGGTTCACCTATCACCACTCCCTGGCCGCCGTGTTGCCGAAAGCGGTGTTGCGAAAGGAGATTCAGACCTTCAAGCAGGCCTGGTGGAAGGCCTGGGGTGGCAACAGCGATCTGAGCGACCACTCGAAGGGGTTCTTCCCAACCGAGATGGCTTTCTCTACCGAGATGATCGACGTGCTGGTGGATGAGGGCTACGAGTGGGTTATCGTTCCCAGTCACCACATCAGCCGCACATGTCCCACCTACAATGATTACGCCGATCCCGAGGGGACGTTCCAGATCAAATCATCGCCGCCGAACCGGGCGGATCAGCTCGGGCCTTCGCCCACCGACGGTTGGTGGTTTGCAGAACCCAATCCCGGTCAAGCTGCCTGGAACGTCTCGCCTTATGCTTATCAACTCCACAAGACGCAGTATGTCAACCCGGAGGACGGGGGCGACATCAAAACCATCCTCGTTGTCCCTTCTGACGATGTGCTGAGCTACAAGGCCGGTTACAGCGGCGCTGAAGTCGGCATGGTAAGTGGGAATATCGCACCGCACGTGAATGGGGGGACACGCCCTGTAATCGTGCTCCCCTCAACGGACGGTGACAACGCTTGGGGTGGGGGATCGTCGTCCTGGTTCGAATCGACCCCCAGCTTCTTCGGCGCCTGCCAGAATAACGGTTACAAGGTTTGCGCAATCCAGGATTTCGTGAATGATCAGGATGACGCAGCCATGGCTGCGCCTCTCAGGCACATTGAGCCCGGCGCCTGGATCTTCCCGGAGAGCGCCTATGGTTCTCCCTACTATCTCAAGTGGATCGAGCCGCCGCTATCCACCAACTATCCGATCTGCTATCCCGGGACCAAGGTGGACTTGGAGACCCCGGGCTTTGCCCTGAAGTTCTGGAGCTGGGCGCCGGTGATCACGGGCGCCAACTGGTGCGAAACCGCCGAGCAGATCTGGCGCGATGGCGGTGGATCGGTTGACGCCTGGAAGATTGCGCACCCTTACGACAACCTGACTAGCGGCGCCTGGAGCGATCCCAATATCGTGGAGCGGGCCTGGCACATATACCTCAACGGACTCGACTCCGGGTTCAACTACTACGGCGGCCTTGGCAATGACGATGAAGTGAAGCAGGCATTGGCGACACGCAGGACGATCGAGCTGCTTCAGTCCTACATGGCTGACAACATCGGCAGCGACGCCACCGCGCCGACGATCTTTCGTCCGCAACGCTTTCCGTGGAATCCGGGAGGCTATACGTTCGGCTGGTTCAACAGCATCCAGGGCGGCGACACGCGTTACTTGAAGAAGATGCCATCCCATTTCTACGTGTGGACTCATGTCTATGATGTTTCAGGTGTCACGTCCGTCTCCCTGAAGGTGCGTAAGGACAAGGACGGCGCGAATTCGCTGTCGACGGTCCATAACGAGCTGTATGCAGGCGGAGCCGATGTTGAGAGCTGGGTGACCATACCGATGACGATGCGTGAGCTGCCCGACACGCAATCTGAACTGGATGCGGCAGCAGCCAACGGCGAAATCAATTACTTCGCCCAGGCCCTTCCGTCCGAGCTTGCGGACTACTACTTCGCCAAGGTGGACCACACCATTCCGGAGCTTTCTGACTACAAGGGCAAGCTGCTCGATTACTACATTGAAGCGACTGATTCACGAGGGCAGGTGCGAAAAAGCGATATCTTCCACGTCTTTGTTGAGGACGATGGCGTTGTTGACGGCTCAACGGTGTCCTTTTCCGAAGATCCTGTTGATGACGCCGCTATTACCGTCAAGTACGAGGCGGGCGGTGGCGCTCTCGTGGGGGTCAGTCCGGTCGTGATGGAGGCCAGCTTTGATGCGGGAACGAACAAGAACTGGGTTCCGCACACGATGACCAATCTCGCCACGGATGTCTGGCAGATCGAGGTGATGCCGACGAACGATGCCCCCGAGTTGACTGTCTGGTTCCGTGACACCGGCGGCAGCAAGTTTGACAGTCGCAATGGGCTGAACTGGAATGTTGCGATTCGCGATGCAGACGCGCCAACTGGTCCGGGGACGGTCAGCTTCAGCAACGCGCCGGTTTCTGAACCGGTCGTTATCACCTTCCATCCGAACGCCGGTGTGCTACAGGGCTCCGAGCAGATCTACGCGCACATCGGTTTCAACGACTGGGGAACGGTGATAGACCCGGATGTCTCCATGTCGCGTCTCGATGCCAACAACTGGCAATACTCCATTGTGCCGATCGAGGACGCTACAAACATCAACCTGGTGTTCAATGATGGCGCTGCGACTTGGGACAACAACTCTGGTGCCGACTGGCACTACGCGGTTACGGGCGCGGCAAGGGTCGTCGTGCCGCCGGGCGTCATCATAACCGACCCGGAGGATGAGACTGTTCGCATCACGAACACGGTAACGACGCTTTCGTTGGCCGGTACGGCCGGCGAGGCCGTGGCAGGGAATCTAACGTGGACCAATCTCCAGAGCGGGGCAGGTGGTACCGTGACCAGGACGAGTCACTGGACTGTTGCATCGTTGCCGCTCGTCTACGGGTCGAACACGGTCGTGGTGAGCGCCCAGGCCGTTACGGCGCCAACCACGAACGCAACCGACGACGCAAGCCAAGGTGTCTACAGTGATGGCTGGATCAGTGGTGACGACGGCGGCATTGGCTGGGGTGGGGGATGGAACCTGGTTGGCGGTGACAACGCCGGACTCTTCATTGCCACTTCCGGGGCCAACAGCAACTTGAGCATAGCCTCAACTGCGTTCGGCATGTATGCGAACAACGGTGATTTGGCACAAGCCATTCGGCCCTTTGCCACGCCCTTGCAGACGGGGCAGACCGTCCGCGTTATGCTCGAGAACGGGTGGATCGCAACGAATGGCCCCAGCGTGGGCTTTGGCTTGCAGAACGGTGATGGCGATGCCCTCTTTCAGTGCTACTTCAACGGGGGGGAGAGCTTCTATCGGCTGACGGACCGGTCGGGTAATCCGGCCACCACAGTGCCCTATACAGCTGACGGCATCACGATAGAATTCTCGCTCACGGGGACCACGAGCTACTCGGCGATGATCGGCGGGACCAATGTCACCGGCGACCTGGTTGATCTCGAGGACTCGTCAATCCGTCGTCTTCGGTTTTGGAACTACAGTGCGGGCGCTGGTGAGAGTTATAACGCCTACTTCAATGATCTCGTCGTCACGGAAGCCGCGACCGGCGGAACACTGCAGGACACGGCGGAGATCTTCCTCGTGGATCCCGATGACAATTTGCCGGCCCAGTGGCTGATTGAGCACTTTGGTTCCGCGACAGCCGATGTGGCCCGATTGGATTCAGATTGGGACGGACACATCAACCAACACGAGTATTGGTTGGGTACAGACCCAATGGACCCGGCGTCTATGCTCGTGATCGAGAGTGTTGCGCTTACGAATGCGAATGACTACACCATCACCTGGCAGTCTGTGGGAGGACGTTCCTATGATGTCCAATACTCGGACGATCCGTTAACGGGAGCTGTCTTCAATACGGTTATTATGCTCCAGGAATCATCCGTTTCAAATGGCATTTCCACCAGCCGGACGTTCGTAGACTCAATCTCTGCACCGCCGCCGGCCGGGGCACTTCGGACCTATCGTGTGCGGTTGCACCGGTAGACAAGTTTTTCTTAATGTGATTGAATTCAATACGTTGTAACACGAGTCAAAGAATAGGGTTTCTACATGAATTTCGACCGCTCTAGTGGCATTCTTCTGCACCCCACATCATTACCGGG
>CAZCDU010000135.1:12650-13706 GCA_964497125.1 uncultured Victivallales bacterium
CCCATTTTTGTTGCCTTCGACAGTGCTGATGCATGGTCAAATCCGGATCTGTTTGAATTCGATGAATCGATGAATCCGATTCGAGTCGCCGGTGTGCCGCCCGACTACTTCTGCGAGACGGGGCAGCTCTGGGGTAATCCGCTTTACGATTGGGAGCGTTCGCGGGAGACTCGGTTCGCTTGGTGGGTTGAGCGTGTCCGCGCCTGTCTTGCCATGTCCGATATTGTGCGTATTGACCACTTCCGCGGTTTTGTTGGTTGTTGGGCTGTCCCTGCCGATCACCCAACCGCGGAGCACGGCACGTGGGAGCCGGCACTGGGGGAGGAGCTCTTTGAGGCCGTCAGGCGAGAGCTGGGATCGGTGCCGATTATTGCCGAGGACTTGGGGGTCATCACGCCCGAGGTAGAGCATCTGCGTGACAGCAACGGTTTCCCCGGCATGAAGATCCTGCAATTTGCCTTCGACTCAGCCGAGGATAACGATTTTCTGCCGCACAATTACCCGGCCAACTCGGTGGTCTACACCGGCACGCACGACAACGATACGGCGCACGGTTGGTACCATGGTGCCTCGTCGAAGGATAAGCAGTTTGCCCGCGAGTACCTTGATTCCTCCGCACGACGTATTGTCTGGAAGTTCATTCGGGCGGCCTGGGCTTCAACATCTGTCATGGCCCTTGCCCCTCTCCAGGATATTCTTGAATTGGGTAACGAGGCCCGAACGAATGTGCCGGGTACGGACAGCGGCAACTGGGAGTGGCGCTACACACCTGAGGTGCTAACCGACGAGATCGCCCGGAAGATGCGCAAGCTGACGGAGACCTACCGGCGGTAGGGGGTGATCTGAAGGTCCAGGGCGTCCACGGGACCGCCCTACGGAAGAGCCGATAGCATTAGGAAATAGGTTAAGCTTCGGACTAGCGCCCCCGCGGGCGCGCTGCGCTTTCCTGATCGTGCAGGGATGAAACGTCCCTGTATTTACGGCCTGAAGGCCGAACTACGAACGGGTCTATACACGAGGCAGGCGTTTGTAGTTCGGCCTTCAGGCCGTATCTTC
>CAZCDU010000136.1:0-13611 GCA_964497125.1 uncultured Victivallales bacterium
TGAGGAAGCGTTCCTGCTCCAGTTGCCCGCGGGCGTAGGCGGCCCATTTGCTTTCCGGGAAATCGTAGGTTAGCCGCTTGTAGTATGAATACGCCGCCATGGCATCATCGGGCGATGGGCGCTCCGTGGCGGCGACAATGCTCTCCATCGCCTTGCCGGCCCAGTACATGGCCTGCGCGCGAACGCTCGGGCCGTCGTAGGATTCGTTGTCAACCACCCGCTTGAATGCTGCGACAGCTTCGTGCATGTCACCCGCCCGCATAAACACTTTGCCGGCCTGCAGGCCGGATTTGCCGGCAAGCTCATGGTCGGGGAAACGTTCCTGCATGCGCCCGTAGATGCCGGCCGATTTCACGTATTCCCTGGCCGCCATCTTCTGCATCGCCTTGCCCTCGACCTGCGCCTCCGTGTCCTCGGTCTTTGCCAGCAACGCTTTGGCCCTGATTTCATACTCGCCCGCCTTGCGCTTGAAATGGCCGCCCAGCCGTACCATCGACAAGGCGAGGTACTGGGAGTCCGGATACTTGTAGGCCAGTTTCACGTACTCCTGGGCCGCAATCTCCGGTTCCTCCATCTTCTCATAGACGGTGGCGATCTTGTACTGTGCCTGCGACGCGTAGATGGAATCGGTGTAGCCCCGCGTCACCCGCATGTAGCGCGACAGCGCCGCCCGGTAGCGATCCTGTTTTAGTTCCTCATCAGCCGTCGTGTCTGCCTCTTCCTGCGTCAGTGTAGCCAGCAGAAACTCGGCATGCGCCCGGGTTTCCGGATCACGGAACATCTCCATTGCCTTTTCCAGCATGCTCTTGGCACGGGCATACTCTTCAGCCGCCTGTTCGACCTCGCCCAGCTTACGGTGGCGCGTGGCCATTTCGAGGTAGGACTCGGCCAACAGGAACTGGGTATCCATGCCGATGGCCGGATCGCGGTAGGTCTTGGAGAACGGCGCGATCCCGCCATCGGCGCCCTTGCAGATCCTCACGATGTGCATATCGCTCTTCTGTCCCTGCGTATCCGTGTAGCGGACGCCCATGACATCACTGTAAGCCACAGGGAAACCGTCACGACGCACATCGTAGGGTAACGCGTTGGTGTCCGCGGCCGCCTCCGGCTTTCTTGCATAACTCAGTCCAACACGACTCTGAAACACACCGCTATGCTCACCCACTTCAAGAAGCTCCACCATGTGCTTGGCACCCGACTTGGCCTGCATCAGCACGTGGACCGAGTCGCTCGCATCAGAGACATCGCCGCCGAGGTCCACGACGCGCACATAGAGCGATTCGCCCACAAACGCATTGGTCTTGGACTCCTGGTAGTCTACCTCCATCACGTCGAGCACCGGATGAGTGATCACCTTCGCTGTTCCGGTCATCCATTGTTCGACACCACGCTCATCCATATAGCGGAACCCGACATGGACCTTCTCGCCGGGCTGTGCGACCAGTCCCCGTGGCGGCACCCACATCCCCATGTCGTCCAGGCGCTGCATCTCATTGCTACTCAACACGCCATACTCCGGCAACACACCGGGGATCACGGGCACCGATGCATGGAATGTTGCGCCGAGTTCGTAAGGCACATCTCTGCCGGGCTGCTCATTCCTGTAGATCGGGTTCTGTGCCGGTCTCAGCCAGCTGCTGCCCCTGCCGAGGTCGGCGGCCAGTTCGAGGGTACCGGGCGCGTTGATATCGAACGCTGTCGCCTGCCCGCCTGCTTGCGTAGCTTGCGGCGGGTCACCCAGATCCCCCAGCAGATTTCCCTGCTCACGACCAGCATCGCTCTGGACATACATCTCCACCTGGGAGCTTCCTCGCAGCGCCAGATGCGGCACGTCGACGGCAAGACTCAACATCATCCCGTGCAATGCCGCGACCCCACCGTCGGGCGGATCGGACAGCGCAACCACGCTATTCCTGACCGCCCAGCGTGGCAGCGCGGTTCCCGTCCCGGAGCGTGGCTGCAGGTTAGCATCGCCCAGTCCAGCTGCCGTCGCCTCACCCAAATCCCCGCCGTAGCTGGCGGGCACATGTTGCGGCTCCGGTGGCCGGCGCTCGCGCGGCGCGTTTTCCGAGTAGTCAAACCGGCTGTAGTCGAGCGGCGCCACAGCGGCGTGCGAGGCGAACAGCTTCGGTGTCCGGTAGACCGCCCGGCCCACCCGCGCATGGCGCTCAATCGGGACGCCGGGCCTGATATTCTCGGCATCACGATAGATGGCCGTCAGCATCTCGCCCCCGCCGACCTTGATCTGCGCCTGTCCCGGTTTCGATTCCGCCGGCGTCCCCGCCACGGCCGTAACCGAGAGCACAAAGGTACCGGGGTACTCCTCGCTTTCAAGCGCCTCAAACGAGCGCTCCCCGCCGCTCTTGCTGGCCAGGGTCACCTTCAAAGTATCGCGCCCGTCGGTGCTGTCCATATCGGCATCACGGATGGTCAAGGGGAACGGATCGTTCACCAGGAACCGTAACACCTTATCGTACGCGTCCACCGGCCCGTACCTGCTCCACCTCTGGTAGTAGCGCTCAAACCCGACGCGCGCGTTGCTGAACCCGACGTTGAGGAAACGTTCATGCTTTTGTTTGTCTTCCGTCACGAATCTGTCGTCGAGATAACGAACCGTCACCTTGTCGCCGGTCAGAATCTCCAGCGTCGCGTTACGATTGAGCGCCGCATAATCCGTGGAGACGGGCAGCACCTGTTTCCCTTTCGCATCCGTTAGCCGAATGCTGTTGAGCGCCGGTACCGGCCCCTCGTGCGACCGTACACGCAGCATCAGCAGCCGTGTCCGCGAGCCGGGTGCGAAGGTAACCTTGAACTCGGTGCCGTCCGCATTGGCCGTCACCGCCGCCCGCCCGTTACGCTGTTCGGTGATGATCCCCGGCGGGATCCGCGCAGGGTCAAAGAAGCTGTCAGGGACCTCGACCAGCCCAGAGTCTGACGCCCCCGTGGGACGGGCGTCCTCGCCCGTCTCCCTCTCCCCCGTGGGACGGGCGTCCTCGCCCGTCTCCCTCCCGCCCGTCTCCCCCTGGTCAGGCGAGGACGCCCGACCCACGTTGGCCAGCAGCTTGACACTCCGCCCGAACCCGATACTGCTGCTCCAGCCCGTCGCCCAGATCTCGAAGCGGTGCAGCCCCTGCTTTAGCGTCACCGCGCCCTCAAGCTTTGCCGGGTCCTGAATGTCTGTGATTGGGCGGCCATCGACGGCCAGCATGAACTCGGCGGGATGTTGAAACTTATCCGCATTGCGCATGGTCGTCGGAATCTTGTGCTCGCCCAGTTCAAGCCGGAACCGACGCGTCACCTCGGCCTTCTCGTAGAAGTAGCCGCGGAAGCGGTAAACGACCAGGCCCGGCCAGTGGTGGCGGTTGTGTTTCCAGTCTTCCTGTTTTCCGATCGTCGTGGCCAACGCAGCTGACGGGCCGGCCACATTCTGGGCCACGCCCTGCATATATTTCTGCGTCTTCCAGTCCTGCCGGAAATAGGCACTATGCCTGCCCATCTCGTAGAGATAGTTCACGCTATTGGTCACATGCGTTCCCGTGGCGCTCATGATCCGGATCGATGGGTGCCAGGGCTTCTCGACGGCAGCCGGATTGGTGGGATAGCCGACAACCGTCTCGGTGTCGTGGCGATCGAGTCCGGTCTCCACGTAGAACTGATGTAGCTTTGCGCCGGGCTCACGCGCGGTGATCGTCATTTGGCCTAGCTCTACATTGTCGTTCAAATCGATGGTAAAGACAGGATTCTCGCCCTTGATCGGTTTCCAGGCCGACGCCCCGGTTTTGGGACTGATCACGCTGTTGGGATTGCGGCCCGGCTCAGTGTGCGCGGCAAAGGCCATCGCCGGCGCGCCCACCGTTGAAATCGTCCCCTCAAAGCGTCCCGAGTACGGGCCGGTCTCCTTCAAGGTGACGTTGGCCACAGAATCGCCACTGGAAGTCGCCACGCTGACCTTGAGTTCGTCGACACCCGCCGTCCGGCTGCGATCCGGATCGATCACCCGCACGTTGATATCCCGCCCCGGCTTGACCCGCTCCCGGGCCAGGCGCGCCCGCTCGGCCGCCGCGATCTCGGCCTTCAGGTCGGCCAGCTTGTCGCCTCCACCCATCTTGCTCAGCTCGAGCTTCGACATGTGTCGCTTGGCCAATGCCTCGTTCAGCCGTTTCTGGTCGGCCACAAGCTGCTCGGCTTCTGATAACAGCTTGCGCGCCGAGGCCATCAGCATGGCGTCCGACTTCACGGTGATGGGCCCGCCCCGCTTCTCGGCCATGTTGTTCATCTTCCTGCGGAAGCGCTCGGAATAGGCGTAGTAGATCTCATCGTCACCGATGAGCTGCAGCGTCCGATCGTCCGGTACGGGTGCACCCAGCGCGCTGGACACCTCGCCGCGGAACTTCGTCTTGTTGTCACCGAACTGGCGTAGCAGGAACCGTTCGCGGTCCCCTGAGGTCGCCCAGACCACCACCTCAATCTCGGTGCCCATCCCGGAGACCGCCAGCGTGGGATCATCCAGCGTCACCTTCAGCTTCTCGCCGGGGACCAGCGTGGTCTGGGCGTCAGGCGAGCCCAGGTCGAGTTCCGATGCCTCCATCAGCTTCTGGCGTGCGAGCTGGAGCTTGCCCTGCATGATCTTGGCCTCGGCATGATTGGGATCACGCGCCAGGATTGCATTCACGTCATCGGAGGCATCATCAAACTCCTCCATGTCGTAGTAGACCTCGGCCCGGGCATAGCGACTGGGAGCCCACATCTCGGGGATACGCTCCATATCCAGTTCCTGCAACGTTCTGAGCGCCGCATTGTAACGTTTGCCAATCCGCTCCGCCTTCACGCGCCGCAACGTCGCCTCGTGCCGTGCCACGGAATTGCTGTAGGCCGCATGCTTCTGGATGCGCACGTAGAGCTTGTGCGCATTCTCAAGCTGCCCGAGCTGGAGGGCGATATCGCCATAGGCGATTTCGATATCGATCTTCTGCTCCGTGGTCCAGGGCGATCCCGGCTCGGCGATCCATGCCATCAGCGCCTTGATCAGCTCCTCCATGCGAGCATCTTCACGACTGTAGATCGTGCGCTGCAAGACCCAGAGCAGGTACTCCGTCGAGAGGTCGCGGTGCACCGGCTGCAGTGCCTCCCAGTTCTCCTCGACCATGGCCCAGGCGCTCTCCTCATTGCCTGAGAGCCAATCGGCCTGCGCTTTGTAGATTGGATAAGCCGGATCATTGCGGCCAACGGGAATCGACACCAGCCCCATGGCCAGCGTTGCTTTGCCAATCAGAGCTTTGAGCGGCGGCAGGTCACGGCCGGCATCATATCCCTTGAAGCCTCTCTGCCCACCAAACACCTGAAGGCCTGCCTGCGCCAGCACCTTGGCCGCCGATGGCTGGTTCTTGAGAAGCTCATGCGTCACGGTACTTAGAGGGCCAAACTCATGGGCACGCACCGGGTGATTTGCATAGCGACCGGGGATCCCGATCGCCGCTTGCCACAGTGGCATCGCAGCACGATGGAACAACACCGGATCAGGGCTCTGGATAAGCCACTCGCGCAGCCGTTTGCCAACCGGATGACCCAGCCCCTTCCCGCGCAGCTCATCGGCCACCACGAAGAGCATGCTCAGCACCTTTGGGTCAGTGAAGACCTCGTCCGAGACCAGGCCCAGGTTGTCCAGTCCCTGGATGTCGATTCGCGTCGGCGCCCGCCTGACGCCGTCGATTGCCTTCTGTAGGGCCGCAGTGGTGATGGCAAGGTCGGACGTATTGGTGATGGAGAGCAAGTCCTTGCAGACCAGAGCGGGGTTGATCGCATCATGCACCGCCCGGTGCGCCGGTTCCGTGGCAGCGGCCTTGAAGTGCTGGCGCACCACTGCTCTGACGTCATGTGGCAGCGTCTTCCAGACCTGTGAGTCCACCAGCTGCTTGACCAGCTTGAGTTGCTCGGCATTATCCTCCGGGTACTGCAGGTTCACCCAGGCGATCAGCTGCCACGCATCCATCCTGCCCTGCTTGATGCCCTGGGCTACGGCGGCACGTAGCGCGGGCTCAAGCGCGTGCGGCTTGGCCTTCTCCGGCTCGCGCGCCTTCAGACCCTCAAAGTTGCGCTGGTTGCCGGGATAGGTGCGCCAGTGCCCGGCAATCCAGAGACTATAACCGTCAATCTTTATGCCGCGCTTTGAGATGACCTCCCGCGCCAGCAGCTGCGCCTCAGCACGTGGATCCTTCAGCAGTTCAGGGATGGCTTCGGGAGTCACCGCGAGAATCTTGCGCAGCCGTTCGTGGACACTGGTAATCTTCGGCTGCGGCGCCATGTAGTCGGCCCAGAACTTGCGGAACATCGCGAGCCGATCGGCCGCGGGCGCGTCCGCTTTGACGTCGACGGTATGGAGTCCGCCACCGAGCGATCCTATCAGCTGACTTACCTTGCTGTTCTGCTCCTCCGACCCACTGCCAAGGTCACGCAGATGACGGAACCAGCCCGCATTTCGCTGGTCGTGATGCATGGGAAGACGCCAGGACTCGGCGCCCAGATACACGGCGGCCATCTTGCCATAGTCCTGCTCCTTGCCGCCTGCGGCCTTCGCTCGGATCAGCGCGGCGGTGCGCGACGGGTTCCGTACGAGTTGCGGGGCCAGCTTCATCGCCTCTTCCGGGGTCAGCTCCTGCCATGGCTTACCCAGCAGCAGCACGCCTGTCGGACTGTTCATCAGTTCGGGATGCGCCTTGACGTAGTCACGCACCGTCTTGACCGTCAGGACAGTGTCAGAGCGCCAGCCCTGCATGAGCTCGGACTGCTGCAGCGGAGTCAGCTTCGGGAGCGCAGTCAGAACCGGTGCCATCTTCGCCTCGATCTCCTGCTGCCAATGCCCTTTCGCATCCCCACCCGTCCAGCGGTCCTGCACCCATTTCGCGTAATGCGGGTGCTTTGCCAGCAAGGCCGTGGCCTGGGCAATGGGCGCTTTGGCCTCCCCCTGCCCTCCTGCTTGCGAAGCTTGCGGGGGGGGGCCGGCGAGCTTCGCCTCGTTGTAGCGCTTGACCGACAAGGCCCAGTCGAGCCGCAGCTTCAGCTCCTCATCGAAGCTCATGGCGGCGATGATCTTCTCGATCACACCTGCCAGCTCAGCGGTCAGCTTCATGCCGTGATGGTCATTGTAGGCAACCGGTGTATCGATCCGGTCCAGCAGCCAGACAAAGTAGGTCTCGTAGCGCGCGGAGAGCAGGTCGTTCGGCAAGCCAACTTCCAGGCAGGCAAGCAGACGCGTCGCCACACCCATGCCCGGCTGGTTGTAGCGGGTGACGTGATGCAGGAACCACTCATCGAACTGGCGGGCGCGCGGACAGACCAGCAGGCGATCCCCTTCGGCACGGCTGAACTGGTAGGCGCCCCAGACGTCGCCCGTGCGACCCTTCTCGACGACGCGGTCGAAATAGAGCGTGTAAACAGCATAAACCGCATTATCCGCCATCTTCGATTTCAGATCGGCGCGCAGCAGATACTGCCGGTAGAGCGAGATCGCCGTCTTCCAGTCGGCACTCAGCTCCGCCGCCCGCGCCGCGTGGTAGAGCAGCGTCGGGTCTTCCGGCACATTCTGCTGTAGCCACTTCTGCGTCTCCGCAATCGCCTGCGTCGGCTTACCCTCGGCGAGGCCCGTGCGCAGCAGGGCCATGATCGCGGCTTCCGGCTGGGTTGCGATGGTGCGCGAGATGGAGGCGCGCTGTTCGGTGAATGAAGAGGCTGCTGCGCAAATACCCAAGCACCCAAATACCCAAATACCCAAAGAAGCCCGAAACACCAAAACACCAAAATGCCGGAGTCCCCAAGGAAGGCCGAATTTCGAGATACCCAGATCCGAGCGAGAACACGCGGCTGGCGTCCCGTCATCGCCCCGTCTGCTAATCTGTGTCACGCTCGTCACTCGCGTCTCATCTCACTTTAGATACTTGGGTATTTCGGTCTTCTTTGGGTGCTTGGGTATTTGGGTGTTTGGGTATTTCACTCGTCTCTCGCTTCCAGCGCCGCCAGCTTGCTTCGCGCGGTGCTGACCTGGCTGCTCTGCGGGTAGTTGAAGATGAGCTGACGCAGTTTCTCCTTGGCCATCTCGCTGTCGCCCATGCGGTAGGCGACCTTGGCCCAGAGCATGAGCATTTCGTCGAGGAAGGCGGCGTCGGGATAGTTGCCGAAACAGTTCTCGAGCATAACGGCGGCCTGCGCAAAGCTGCCCTTGTCCACGTAGTAGCGCACCACCTTGCCCAAGGCGTCAGCGGCATAGGAGCTCTCCGGGTAGGCCTCGAAGGTGCGGCGGTAGGCGTGCATGGCCTGGCCCAACTGGGCGAGCCGGGCCGATTTGCCACCCCACTGACTGTTGTTCTGCTCGGCGGCCTTGGCGATCTCTTCGGCCTGTTTCTGCAGTGTTTCGCCAATGCGGTACTGCGCCTCGGCTGCCGAGATCGGGTTCTGCAGCTCGAGCACCTTCTCGTAGATCAGGACCGCTTCACCGTACTCGCCCTTCTGAGCCAGCGTGCGGCCTACCGTCATCAGGGCTCGGTCGGCCAGCACCGATTCGGGGTAGAGCCGATTGAAGGCGAGGCAGGTTTCGGTGGCGGCCTCGAAATTGTCTTTGAGCAACTCACCTTCCCACTTCAGCTTGAACGACTTCTCGACCAGCTCGCCCGGCAGCTTGCTACGGTCCATGATGATCGGGTCGATCTTCTTCAGCGCTTCGTCGGCCCGCTGCGCAGCACGCTCCTCGAGCCCCATATCCTTGTAGACATCGCCCAGCCCGATCAGGGCCTCGGCCTCGACCGATCCCTTGCGCGCCTTGAGCAGCGACTCAAAGACCACGAACTGCTCAGCGCTGACGCCCGAATGGACCTTGCCGCTGACTTTAACCCGCGCCTCGCTGGTGCGTGGTTCGTCGCCGTAGAGGTGGACCTTGTCGGTATAGCTCACGGCGAGCTCATCCAGTTCATCGCAATGAAGCACTGCGTCTTTCAGGTCAGGCGTCACGCCCTCCTCGAGTGGCGCCAGATCGACCGTCCCAATGAAAGCGCCACTCCGAATCACCGGCGCGGTGCCCTTCTCGGTCAGGGTCACGGTGATCCGGTCGCGTTCCTTCCACTTGTCTTCTTCGTCCTCATCGACTGCAAAGATATCCAGCGTGTCCTCGGAATCTGCCGCGGCCTCCTTGGCCTTCTGCTTGTAGAGCGAACGAACCGTGACCGTCAGCGTCTCCGCGCCCGGCGTCTTGTCGAGGTCGATGTCACGCAGGAGCAGTGCCTGGGGCTGGCCGGGAAACGCCAGGTAGGCCGGCGTATCGTAGTCACCCAGGAAGAAGCCGATGGTGCCGGTACTAACCGCACGGACCTTGCCGCTGCGTGGCACATTGCGTTTGCCATCGAAGGTGCTTTGATCCACGTAGGTCGAGGTGATCGTGTCGCCACCCATCATCTGCAGCTTGCCGTCGTTCGGCTTGGGCGTTCCCACCTCGGTGGGAACAGAAGCCAGCATCTCGTTCTGCTTGCCCGCTATAGGAACGGCGGTCACGATCTCCGAGTCGCCACTGCTGACTGCGATCTTTGCCTTAACCGGTATCTTCAGCATGCGCATCACGGGAATGTCATCGTCCCAGACCTTGGCATAGAAACGCTGGCCAATCTCGACACGACCCAGTTCCTCTCCGGATTCCGCCACTTCGGTGCCCACCAGCGAAAGCGCGTCGATGGCCTTGTTCCAGTTCTTCAGGTTGTAGTGGCTCTTGCCAATGTAGTAGTGCGCCAGGTTGGCCCACTTACTCTTGCCCGCCACTTCGGTCAGACGCCGGAACATGGGAAAGGCCGCCGCATACTGCCCAGCCTGGTATTGTGCGAAACCGGCCTGGAAGAGGGATTCGCGAAACAGATCCACTTCCTCTTCGGTCTGCTCCTCGCCCGAGTCCGGCGCCAGTACGCGAGTCAGCAGGACGAAATAGCTCAGCGACTCCTTCGGTTTGTTCTGATCCAGGTAGTGCTTGCCCATCGCCATGTTGGCACGATGCGCCAGGATCGAGCCCTGGTTGTCGCGGACCACGGTATTGAGCATGGCAATCCCGCGCTCGTACTGCTTGTACTCCATCAGTTCGATTGCCTTGTCGAACAGATGCTTCGCGCGACGGTCGACATCTGCGGAAGCTCTTTCGCGCCCGGAGCCCTCTTGCTGCTCCTGGGCGAAGGCCATCCCCGCCAGCAGGCACATGGCCGCGCCAAGACACGCCAACCTGAAACCGTGCAAATACCGCATGGTCAATCCCTTCTATAATAGGGAACCTGTGAACAGCCCTGGCTCGACAGATTCTAGAATGCTCACCTCGGCAAATCAATCACCCCTTAGATATGTGAATATAGCACCCCCAGCGATCTGCAACTAGTGGCGTTTTACGACCGGCACAGTCTCGTTTTGCGACATGCTGGGGAGTGGTGGGGAGGGGAGGCTTTTGAGGTCAGCGGGTGGGAGAGTGCGCTTGGATTATTCGGGGGTGAAACGTCCCTGTATTTACGGCCTAAAGGCCGAACTACGAACGGGTTTCTACACGAGGCAGGCGTTTTAGTTCGGCCTTTAGGCCGTATCCCCTGACTGGAAGTCTCAGGCTAGCTCCACCCCCGGATGCGCTGCGCTTCCCTGATCATATCTGATGGAAACTTCTCTTACGTAGGCCGGGAAATCTTCCCGGCCGTTCTCCCGAAGGGACTGGGCGGGAAGATTTCCCGCCATACGTAAGAGGCAAGAACGTTAGGAAACAGGCCAAGTTCCACACCATCCACCTCATCGCAACGAAGCTCCCAATCACTTCGCTCTTTTCTTCAACTCGTCGAGGGTTATCATGGGCTTAACCGTCTCAGACGCCTCGATGTTCTTGACGATCTCATCGGCGCCTTTTCCCAGCACTTCTTTGATCCGCGGGATGAGGTACGTCGCTTCCCCGCCAAAGGTGTTGAGAAGGCGGACGCGGGCACGCTGACGCGGCCCGCCGCGGCCGGTGGGTTCTTTGATCGTATTGATCGTGTAGTCCATGCTCTCCTTGATGCCGTGGCGGTAGAGAAGCTCCATGGCCTCCTGTCGCCCCGCGCCAGTGTAGGAGGCGTAGGTCTTGTCCTTATCCTCAATGAGGTAGACTATCTTATCGACCATGCGGGGGAGATCCTCCATCGGCAGGTTCTTGATCAGAGCCATGCCTGCCGACCGTCCCGATACGAATTTGTGATCCAGCAGTTTGGTCACGCCCCGGTAGAACAGATCCTTGTCCAAGTCCGTGGCATAGGGATCCGGCTCATAGAGTTTGACCAGCGCATCGCCAAGGGCGAGATCGAGCTCACCATAGGGCTGGTCGCAGGGCTTGTCCCGGACCAGCATTTCAAGAAGCTCGGGGGCATGCGTCCTCGCTTCTTCCATTCCGCCGAGAGCCCTTATTGCCAGCTGTCGGACCCAAAGATCGCTCTTGTCGTCCCGGGCAATAGCCATAAGCGCATCAGCCGTGCTTGAGATCTTCAAAGCATGAATGGCGTGAATGGCGCCAACTCGCTCTTCATCGCTTCCTTCAGCAAGCAGAGCCATCACCTCGTCCGACACGTCCACGTCACGCATGGCCAGTTGCTGTGCCGATCGCAAACGCACCGCCGGGTATGGACTGCCCAGCTGCGACAGGAGTGCCTCGGTGCTGGAACAATCAAGCGTGCCCACCTCAATGATGGCTTCGGCCTGCTCTCGCTCCACCCAGAGTGTCTTGTCCATCCCTTTGCCGGTTATGCCGATGGCGCGCCGGCCGGCGCAGAGGTTCAGCAGATGGCTGCCGGTTGCGTCGCTCTTCGGGTCTGAGCCCCAGCCAAAGATTCTGCAATAGCGCCCATTCCAGCGCCTTGTGCTCGTGCGCAGCCAGTGGATTTTTCTGTCATATGCTGCGGCCATCTCCGGCCCCGCAACGTTGGCACCCAGTCCCGACCAGAGGATATTCCAACGGGGGCCGCCGTGGCCGGTGAGGATCTCCTCAGTAGCCGCAGCTGACATGGCCGCATAGAAACGGGCGCCCTCCCGGTTGTCCAGCAGCGCCAGCGCCACAGCAAGCGAACCACTGGTGCCATTGTTGGTGAATTCGATCTCTTTGGGTCCATGGTTGCCATAGGGTAGGGCACCGCGACCGACCATGTTGTCGTAGTGGCGATGGGTCCGATCAATGGCGGCGCGTACCGTCGGATCATCCACACCACACTTCTGTGCCAGGATCAGGGAAATGAAAATCGACAAGGTTGGCTGGTTCATGATGCCATAGCCGTAGGCCCGGCCCAGTTCAGGATGCGCCATACGGTGACCCCAGAGTCCAGCCTGATCCTGCCCGGCAGCAAGCGTGCGGCTCAGCTGCGTAATAGCGGGGAGGACAACCTTGTCGCCGGTGAGGAGGTAGTACTCCGTCATGAGCAGGTTCCGGTATCCCCAATGCCAGGAGACGTAGCCACCGGCTTTGAGGATTTCGTTGACGTCCGCAGGCGGCTGGGCCCACTCGGCCACGTGCAGGTGATCCCGCACTACCTTGATATATTTCTCTTCCCCCGTCGCCAGCAGGCCCAGCAGCCCCCAGTTCAGTTGGCCGTAGCTCTTTTGCTCGACGATATAGTCAGCCGTTTGCGTGATGAGCGCGTCGGTCTTCGCACAGTCTACCGGCGCGCTCTCGCTGTAGGAGCCGAGCTGTTTGAGATTAAGTGTGACATCATCTCTCTCCGTAGCCTCGCTCGCCAGCATGCCCGCCGTAGCAGGCGCAGCGCGAAGGCTGGGAGCGTGGATCTCCCCGTTGCCATCCACCGTCTGGCGACGGAGGCTACTATCCGCAGGCCGTTCAACAGTCAGCACCAGTTTCCCCCCGCCCGGAGCGCTCTCGGCCTTGTCGATGGCGGCGGTAAATTGCTTATAGGCATCCAGACCAATGGGCTGACCATCTACGGCCACAATGACGTCGCCCTTCTGCAGCTTGCCGTCGGAGGGGGATTCCTCCTCGACGACCTCGACAACCAGGTGATCCGAATAGCGCTTTGCGAAGAACCCGGTCGGACCATAGTGGCAGACGTTTCCTGGGTCGGGGGGAATGAGCAGATCATAGGTAACCGTGTTGCCCTTGCCGCCGCGCAGGCTTTCGCGTTCCACCGTCACATAGAAATGCCAGTCCCAATCGCGGCCGATCCGATACATACGCACACCGACCAGGCCGCGGATACCGCCCCAGCCGCCCATGCCCCTGTGCTGCATGCCGCGGACCCGGTCGCCCTTTGCAATCTTGCCATCGGCCGGCGATCCGGGGATCACGTGCGTCACCAGGATGTTGTCTTCCTCAACCGTTCCACAGATGCCGCTCTGCCCCATGCGGTACACTTGCCCGGGCGTGTACTCCTTCGTCGCCCGATCCGCCAGGTTCTCATATGCGGCCGCCTCCTCAGCCGTCGGCCCACCCACCGTCATGCACCCCGTTCCGGCCAACACGCAGGAGAGCAAAGCTATCGTCATGGCATATTGTTTCATCAGGTGGTTCCTCTCACATGTGCTCATTAGTTCTTTCCCTCGTGCCCCCGTGGGACAGGCGTCCTCGCCTGTCTCCCTCTC
>CAZCDU010000137.1:0-13602 GCA_964497125.1 uncultured Victivallales bacterium
CTTCTGACGGGCTGGGAGCGATCTTTTTTAGTACTGAGAATGAACGACTGATGAGAACTCCATGAACGAAGGAGCAACACGGATGAAGAGACATGCATTGACGCTGATCGCGGGAGCGATGGTACTGGGAATCCTGGCTGGGGTGGTACAGGCAGAGGTGCTGCCCATCGTTGAGGTCTTCGGGCACAACGAGAAGGACAACTACGACGGCAAGATCAATGACATGATAATCGGGTCGGGGATGAACGGGAATGGCTGGAACGGGGATCCAGATTGGCCGGTTCCTGGCGTAGCCCCCTCCACGTGGACAGCTACGAGTAGCGCTTACCAAGAGGAGTGGGTGTCTTTGGATCTGCTGGATGACGAAGGGCCCGTCAACGGCAAGATCGGGTGGACGGTGTTCGATGTTGGCTCCGTCGTTACGAACCTGGACAGCCTGTACATCTGGCATATACGCAATTCCGCCAATTCGGTCAGCGTGAGCTTCAACGTGTATGTCGCCGAGAATCCCACAAACGCCGTCCCGCACGGCCCGACAGGCTCCACGTCCACAGATTACGACTTTGCGAGTGGCGGATGGACGCTCATTAATACTACTGGTGCCATCACCGGTGGTGCGCGCTATGGCACGGAAGTCGTCGACCTGAGCGGCAACAACGGGCGTTATGTAGCCATCGAAATTCTGACCAATGGTGGCAATGGGGACCGAACCGGTTTCGCCGAAATTGGCATCACCTATTTCGATA
Organism: uncultured Victivallales bacterium; assembly: GCA_964497125.1. GTDB lineage: Bacteria > Verrucomicrobiota > Kiritimatiellia > UBA8416 > UBA8416 > CAYLXP01. The sequence continues at coordinate 747 of CAZCDU010000137.1, forward strand.
CAGCACCCCCATCAGTCTTGACGCTCAGCCCGACAAACGGTGCCCCTGATGTGCCGACGCACAGCGACCTGGTAATCACGTTTGACGAATACATCGCGACCGGCAGCGGTAACGTCACGATCACCAACCTGACCGATGCCACCAGCATGGTTATCCCAATCGGCGATTCGCAGGTGACGGTATCCGACGAACAGCTCATCATCGATCAATCTGCCTTTATGGAGCTGGGCGACACGTTCGCTGTTCTCCTCGACAGCGGTGCGATCACTGATCTCTCGACCAACGATTTTGCAGGGATCCCGGACACCAACACCTGGCAGTTCACGACCACGGCGCAGGCGGCACCGACGGCCACGGTCAACGCACCGACGGACATATACGCCATTTCCGCAACGATGAATGCCGTGCTGAGTGCCGGTGGCGAGGCTGATGCCTGGCTGGTGTGGGGAACGAGCATTCCTGGTGATCCCGATGATAAGGATGCATGGGCGAATACGGTGCCTCTGGGAACCGTCAGTCAGGACGATGCCATTGCAACCAACTACACCACGCTCGCGACGTCGACAACGTATCACTATCGCCTGTTCGCTTCCAACGCCGTTAATACAAGCTGGTCGGCCACCACGAACTTCACGACTGCTGCGGCAGTGAACACGATCACCGGCACTGCTGGCGGGAATGATAGTTGGCACGACCCGAGCAACTGGTCGGACGGGATTGTGCCCACGGAGGTGCAGACGGCTGTGGTTAGCAATGGCGTAACGGCCAAGGTCCAGAACTCCAGTCCGAACCCGTACAGCGGCGGCCTTGTCATCAGCAACAACGCGACCCTCACAATCAACAACGTCGACGGTTCTGAGAAGGTCCTTGAGACCCCGTCGAGCATCACGATGCATTCAGGAGCAAGAGTCTATTTCTCTCTGGATGAACAGGTCGATCTCGTCGGCATCAACCTCGCAGGCGATGCCACTTTCGATCACGGTGGCAATCCGAATGATCATGACACCCGCAACTTCAATGGCGCCATATCCGGTTCCGGCGAGCTCATGTTCAAGTGTGTTAACAACGTGAAGATGCGCCTGAAGGCTGCCAATAGCTTCACGGGTGGGCTGCGCTGTGAAGCATCTGACCGCTGGCACCTGCATTTTGACGCGGCGGGTTCTGCCGGAGCGGGGGATGTTACCGTGAATCCGCGCACGGCTGACGCACGCAGCGCAACCGTGAATTTCAACGCAGCCAATGCCATGGCCGACACAGCAACGCTCTACCTGAATGGTGGCGGATACGGCGGCAGTGGCACCGACCGCATCATCATGAACCAGAGCGACACGATCTGGGCTCTCTACATCGACGGAGTGCAGCAGCCGGGAGGGACCTACACCAGCGCCGACAGTTTCATTTCAAGTGGCGGCGGCACGCTGACTGTGCTGGACAGCCCGTTAAGCATCACGAACACCTCGGCGTCGAGTATCCTTCACGATTCGGCGACCCTGGCAGGTGAGCTCTACGGCCCGAGCGAGACCTATGACGTCCATGTGTACTGGAGTACGAATGACAACGCAGACGCGGCGACTTGGCTGGCAGATACGTCGGCATCCAGTCAGCTTGTGGGTTCGTTCGCCGACTACGACAATGCCGAAGTCAGCGACGGGATCTCGGGGCTCACGCCCTCGACGACGTACTACTACACGATGATGGCCACGAACGTGAAGAAGTATGCGTGGGCCTCGCCCAACGCGACATTTGACTCCCTGCCGCCTCCGGCTCCGCCTACGGCGACCAACCTTGGCGCGAGTGCACAGGTTGCCGGCGGCGCGACCCTTAACGGCGAACTCAGTGGCGGCGGTTCCGCCGACGCCTGGATCTGCTGGGGCGCTTCCGATGCGGGCACGGGAAGTACGGGCGACTGGCAGAACGTGGTTTCGATGGGCGCGACCGTCGCGCAGGGCGCACCGTTCTCGACGGACGTGACTGGCCTGCTCTATGGCAACACCTACAGCTATCGCGTCTATGTCTCGAATATTTCCGGCAGCGGCTGGTCATCGAACAAGACTTTCGGGCCTGCGGCGCCCTCGCCGGCCGCTGGAACGTCGATCGCGATCTATCGTGAAGCCGCCGGGGGTGATTCGTTCACGACGTCTGACTTCGACCATTCCTGGGATACGACGGTGCGTGAGGATGATAGCGATGTCCATGCCTTGAATGGCAATGGCATCGATGTGGAAATGGCGGCTGGCCACCACCTCGTTATGCATTCCGCTCGGTTCGATCGCAGCAATGGCACCGGGAATCGCACGGAGGGCCAGTCCTGCCTCGTGCTGGCAGGAACGGAGCTTAAATACGGTTGGGGTCAGGGCTACACGCGGTATGACAACAACGACAAGCAGATGATCATCAATGGCGGCACCATTATCGACGTCGCGAGTGACGGCGACCCGTTGCGCCTACGGTCATATCGTACAGACAGCAACTCGGGCGCGACCATGGCGCAGGTTGCGGACTCCAGCGGTCTGCAGCTCGTCAAGCTCAGCGACGACTTGGATTACTGTCGACTGACCATGAGCGGCGATGTTGCCGGCCCTACGAGCGCAACCTTCGTTCCCGTTTCGTATGACGTTGTCGATGAGCTGGACTCGGGCTCCTTCGGCCATTCGGGCGAGGACATTACACTCAAGACGGCTGGGCACTACCTGGTGCTGGCCAACACATACTTCTACTCGTCTTCCGGATCGTCACGCAGTGGCTACGGTCAGCGCCTCTCCGTTGGCGACGGATCGACGCAGACGTACATCGACGGTTCCCGTACCTGGGTCTACGTGCGTGGCAACGAGAGCACGCAGGAAGGTTCCGCGTCTCTGGGCATGATCATCGAGACGACCAGCGACAACAAGGTGCTCAACGTCGACGTGTATAAGGAAACCGGCCAGAACCCAACCATCCGGGCGTTTGGTACCGGGGTGACCATCGTCAAGTTGCCGGATGACGGTGACTACGTGCGGCTCAACGGGCCTGCCGACAACTTCAATCCGACCAGCGAGACGGCGCAGACATGGGACACTCGGGACGAGCTGGACGCTGCCTTCACTCACAGCGGCAGTGCCTCCACGGTGACGGTCAATGAGGATGATGACTACCTGTTCACCACGGCGATGTGGGATAACGACGATGGTGTGGCGCGTGCCAAGCCGTGGCAGCGGTGGCGCGTCAACGGAACGGATGTCAAGCAATACGCCGGCATGGGGCGCTATTCGCGGAGCAGCGGCACGCAGGATACCGGCAACTGGTCGGGTATTGTGGTCGGCTTGCTCTCGGGCAACACAATTGAGGTCGTCAGCGTGGCCCTGGCCGCCACCGGGACGAACTCGGCGGATGACAAGCACCTCTCGGGTGTTCGTCTGGGGTCGATCGCCTCGGCAGCCGAGATCGTGGCCGTCACGCACGCAACCAATATTTTGTCGAGTACGGCCAACCTGCAGGGCACGCTCGAGGGCGCTGATGCGGTATTGACCGTCACCGCTTTCTGGAGCACCAACAACAACGCGGACGGCGCCACATGGTTGGCCGATGGTGCGGCGGGCAGTGCGACCGTCGGAACGTATACGAACGTTTCGGGACAGGCGTTGAGCACCTCGGTATCGTCACTCGATCCGGGCACAACCTATTACTACACGATGCGGGCGCAGAACGCGTTCACGAGCTACTGGGCCTCAGCGAACGCGACCTTCGATACGCTGGCTCCGCCGTCGCCTCCGTCGGCCGGTCTTGCCGGCGGGGCAGCCAATATCGGTATCGGCACGGCGACGCTGCAGGGCGTGATGAGCAATACCGCCGCGGCGCAGGCCTACATCTGCTACGGCGCCGCAGATGGCGGCACCAACAGTACTGCGGACTGGGACACGGTCATCGATATGGGGATAGCCAGCGACGGCGTCGTGTTCTCCAACAACGTCTCCGGCCTGTACTACGGCATCGGCTATAACTACCGCGTGTTCGTGACGAACGATGCCGGGAGCGGCTGGTCACCGGTCGGCACATTCTCGAGCCTGGCGCCGAGTGGCGGCTGGACCGAGGAGACAGGGTGGAGCTACGCGGCCTGGACCGGTGATGCCGACTCCGGTGTTGACAGCGCACGCACTTATTCGGCCGCACACAACTTCGGGAACGCCCAGGCCAGCGTCACTGTGAACGGTGTCACGTTCATCGAGAACATGAACAGCAGCGGGACCGGTTGGTCCATTGGCGGGGCAGTCGCCAATACCACGGACTCAAGTATCAACATCACGGGTGGCAGCGCTGATCTGGCCTACCGGTTCGTCTATAACGGCAACCCGAGGACGGTGCAGATGAGCGGCCTGACGGCAGGTACGCGTTACTGTGCGACCTTTTACAGTGTGGCGTGGGAGACAGGCAATCGCTCGCAGACCTTCAGCGCCGATGGTACCGCACTCTCAAGCGTGATCAACCAGGACGAGTACGATAACAACAACGGTATTACGATCTCGTGCGTATATGATGCAACAGCCGCCTCGCAGGGGTTCACGATCACACCGAGTGGCGGTACGTACCACATGTACGCGCTGTCGAACCGCGACGTGGAAGAAGAAGCGGGCGTCGCTATTGCCAACACCTCGGCGACGAGCATCGGCGCGCGCACGGCCCAGCTGGGTGGCACGGTGGATGCGACGGGATCCGTGTTCACCGTGACGGCGTACTGGAGTACGACCAGCAATGCGACCGGTGCTGCCTGGTTGGCTGACGGGACGGCTTCCAGCCAGTTGGCGGGCACCTACACGAACGTCATGGATGAACCCGTGTCGGCGTCAGCGTCGGGACTCTCGCCGCTGACGACCTACTACTACACGTTGCTGGCATCCAACGCCGCCACCAACATCTGGGCGACGCCGAACGTGAGCTTTACAACCTACGACACGCTCCAGATCACGAATGTCTCGTCCTCCTCCGTGACGAGCGGCGGTGCCACGCTGACGGCTCAGCTGCTCGTTGCGGGCACTAATGCGGACGTCACCGTCTACTGGGGTACGACCGACGGCGGGACCAACGCCGGGTCGTGGGACACCAGCGCTGCGGTGGGCACCTGGACGAACGTGCTCAATACGAACATCACACACGACATCAGCAGTCTCAGTTCGGAGCAGACGTACCACTATACGTTCTATGCCGAAAACGGAGGAGAGAGCCGCTGGGCCGAGCCCAGTGACTCGTTCCTGACGCAACTTGGGACGGCGCAGAATCCCGTTTTTACCAGCGTCTCTGCAACATGGGCGGGGGCGGACCTGACGTGGACGGACAATGCGAGTGCTGAGACCGGCTACATCCTGCAGCGTGCAACAGCTTCGGGCGGACCGTATACCGTCATCACAAACCTTTCTGCCGGAACAACGTCCCACTCCGACACGACCGCGTCGCCGTCGACCACCTACTACTACCAGCTGGCCGCGACCAGCTCGGTGACGCTGAGCAGTACAGACTTCGCAGCCTGCCAGACGAATGTGACCACGGGTGTGAAGCCGTATTCGCAGTTGGGCGTCCTGAATGTCGATGCGAATGGTGGAATCAACCCGGCTACAGGTTCGCTTTGGGCTGAAGGTGATCAGTATCGCCTGGTGTTCGTGACGAGTGACAGGACCAACGCGACATCAGTCTTTATCGATGACTACAATGCGTTTGTGCAGAGCGTTGCAGAAGGCAGTGCCGCGTTCCCGAGCCTTGGCGATGTGACCTGGAAGGTCATCGGCTCGACGGCCGTCGTCGATGCCCGTGACAACACGGAGACGAATCCGGGCGAAGATGGTACCGGTGTCGCTATCTTCAAGTTGAACAGCATCAAGATCGCCGACAGCTACTCGGATCTCTGGGATGGTTCGATTGACTCGGGACTCAATCTCACGGAAGAGAATGCTAACTCGACGTCTCATGACGGAGCCTGGGGGCAGTATCACGGGCTCTGGACGGGTACGGGTATCGATGGCACCGCGCTCAGCCAATTGGGCTCGGCGAGCCCGAGAGTCGCGCTGGCCGGACAGACCGCCGCCTACTGGCTCAATCGCGGCACATCGGGGAACACGCAATTGGCCTACTTCTACGCCATGTCCGAGCTGCTGACGATGCGCGGCTTGGTGACGCTTCTGAACCAGCCGGCGACCGGTCTTGTCTCCGGGCAGGCGGATCTGAACGCAGAAGTCCTCGTGCCCGCCTCCGACGCCGACGTGACGGTCTACTGGGGAACAACGGACGGTGGCACGAGTGCCGGTGCGTGGCAGACGAACGCGACGGTCGGTTCCTACAACAACACCGCCTCGACCGACATCAGCCACACGGCAACAGGCCTGACGGCAGGGCAGACCTACTACTACACGTTCCGCGGCACCAACAGCAGCGGCGCAGACTACTGGGCCACGCCCAGCCTGAGCTTCACGGCCATCGCGACCCCGACAGTTGACAATGCCGGCGGTGCGAGCTCCGTTCTGGATACGACGGCCACGCTGAACGGCAACATGTCGGTCGGCGGAGCGGCCACGGCCACTATCGTGTGGGGAGACGACAGCCCGGCCTCGCCGGAAGACACCAACAACTGGGACACGGTTGTGCCGATCGGCGCGGTAACGGACAACAGCCCGTTCACGACGGACCTCAGCGGCCTGACCAGTGAGACGACCTACTACTACAGCTGTTTCGTGACGAACGCGGTTGGCGGCGACTGGTCGCCGGTCACCAACTTCACGACGCTGTCGACGGTCAACCGCATGACAAGCGGCGGTGGCAACGGCACGGACAGCTGGAACAACACCAACAATTGGTCCCTCGGGCATGTAGTTGCGGGCGCCGAGAACGGTGTCATTGCTGCTGGCGTGCAGGGCTGGGTGGAATCGAACCCGCCGGGTTACACCGGCAATCTCGTTCTCGAGACCGCGGCGCGCATCGATATGGAGGGCAGCTTCGCAGCCAACACCTTCCCGGTCGCTGGAAAGACGATGACGATCAATGGCGGTAACGTTATCGCGCTCAGAGATGGTAACGCGGTGGTCGACTGCGACATCGTCCTCGAGGGCAACCTGACCCTTGCGAACGGCGGCAACGCCAGTCACCACGAATCCAAGACCTACAACGGCGCGATTAGCGGCTCGGGGCAGTTGACGATTGACGGCAACAACAACCAGACCTACCACTTCAACGCTGCCAACAGCTTTGCGGGTGGCCTGTATGCCTACTCGAGCGCTAACCAGGGCTGGCGCATCGAGGCGAATACGTCGGGCTCACTGGGCAGTGGCGACGTTACCATTGCGCATGCCGTGACCCTACAGGTTGATGCTGCAAACGTCATGGATGATGCTGCCGTGCTGTCGTTCAATGGGAGCAAGGATTCGCGGAAGACTTCCAAGCTTATCATGAACGCCAATGACACCGTGTATCAGCTCTTTATTGAGGGCGTTCAGCAGGACGGTGGCGCGCTCACCAGTGCCAGTGGGCTGACCGACTCTGACGGCGTCAACCTCATCTCCGGCGGCAGCACGCTGACCGTCCTCGACTGGCCTGCCTACATGACTAACAACGCGGCCGTGAATGTGACCACGAATGCGGCCGACATGGTCGGCACGCTGGACGCGATCAACGAGACGTTCGACGTCTACCTGTACTGGAGCACGACCGATAATGCGGACTCGGCAGCCTGGCTGGCCGATGGTACGGCTTCGAGCATGGCGCTGGGTACGTATTCGAACGAGGTGGCAGTGACCGGCAGTGTCTCGACGCTATCCGCGCTGACCGAGTACTACTACACGATGGTTGCATCGAACGCCACGGAAGGCACGATCTGGGCCAGCCCGAACGCGAGCTTCATCACGCCGGGGCCGCCCACGGCGCCGACCGTCACGACCGGTGGCGGGGCGTCGAATATCGACATCGGCGGTGCTACGCTGAACGGCCTGCAGACGGCCGGCGGCCAGGCCAATGCCTGGATCTGCTATGGCGCCACGGACGGCGGGACTAGCAGCACGGGCGACTGGGAGAACGTCGTCTCGATCGGTGAGGTCATCGAGAGCATTGCGTTCTCGAACGACGTGAGTGGGCTCCTGTACGGCATCGAGTACGAATACCGCGTCTATGTTTCGAACGTTGCCGGTTCCGACTGGTCGGATGTGGCGACCTTCAAGACGCTCATGCCGTTGACGGCATGGCAGGTGCCGGTGACTGCCGGGATTGCTGTCCACTATGACGCCGGCGTTGGCGTCACGGATGCGGCCGGCAGCGTGAGCCAGTGGGATGACCAATCTGGCAACAGCCACACGGCCACGAAGACGGCGGGTACGATGACGCTTTCGGAGAATGTCGTCAATGGCAGGCCGGTGGTGCACTTCGCAAACGACACCTATGCCGACATCACCGGCAGCATGTTCGTTAAGCAGTCGTATGTTGTCTTCAATCTGCTCAATGCGGGTGACTGGGGTGCGGTCGTCGGATGTTCCGATCGCAGCGGCTACATGCTGTATCGCTCGGGCTATTTCTGGAGCAGCAACTACCCGGAGGCGGTGCGTCAGAATGGTGGTTCTGAGCTCAGTGGAAACTTCCAGCTCAGCAACATTGGCAACTACATGGTTGTGCGGATTACGGGGAACGACAACAACACGAGCGTGAGAACCGGCTGGCGGATGGGGCGCCAGGAGGGCTGGGACACGCCGCAGATGAACCTCGCAGAGGTCGTCTGCTATGACACCGCGCTGTCGGAAGACGATGAAGACCTCGTCGGGGGCTATCTCGCGGTCAAGTACGGAATCACCACAGCCTACCCCGATTATCCAGAGGTCGTGGAACTCGGCATCACGAACACCGCGGCGGCCAACATCACGGCGTCGTCGGCAGACCTGAGAGGTGAGTTGGATACCACGCAGTCGGTCTTCACGGCCTACGTCTACTACAGTACGACCAGCAACGCCAATGCGGCCGCGTGGCTGGCGGACGGAACGGCGACTTCGGTCGAGGTCGGTACGTACACGAACGTAAATGACGTGCCACTGACGGAGTCTGTCGGCGGCCTCAATGGCTCGACGACGTACTACTACACGATGATGGCCACCAACGCCTCGACCAACATCTGGGCCAGCCCGAATGCCACGTTCGATACGCTCTCCGCTGCATCAGCGCCCACCGTGACGACCGGCAGTGGTGCCACAGGTATCGGGATCGGCACGGCCACGCTGGGTGGCCTGCTGACCGATGGTGTGTTTGCCGACGCCTACATCTGCTATGGCGCGTCTGACGGCGGCACGAGCAGCACGGGTGATTGGGACAATGTCGTGTCGGTTGGCGTTGCCAGCGATGGCGTGGCGTTCTCGAACAACGTGAGCGGCCTGCTCTACGGTATTGAGTACGACTACCGCGTCTACGTGAGCAACGTGGCTGGATCGGATTGGTCGGGCCTGGCAACGTTCAAGACACTTGAGCCCGAGGGAGCCTGGACGCCTGCAGACATCACGACGGTCGCCTGGTTCGATGCCAATGACTCCGACACAATCACGGAGTCTGGCGGCCTGGTCAGTCAGTGGGATGACAAATCGGGCAATGCGAATCACGCAGCGCAGGGCACCCCGGCGGATCAGCCCACCTACCAGGCCAGCGACAGCATGATCAACAACAAGCCCAGCATCGGCGACATCGCGGCCAGCGGCAGTATTGGTCTCGACACGCCTTCAATGACTGCCAAACATGCTTACGCGGTGACGTATTACAAGGACGGTGTTGATGCGTCCTTTGATGGCTACTCGACCCTCTTCTCAGGGGGCGGCGGAAACGGTGCCTACCGGGTCATGGCGAATCAGAACACGGACGATTTCATTACGTCCTCGCGGTTCAATGATAACACCTACAAGAACGGATCGACAACGAGTACGCCGAATGGGGTGCTTCCAATGGCTGCCTCTGTCTTCAAGTTCAAGAGCAACAGCGCGCGAACCCAGGTGTTTGGCCTCGGTTACAATCAGCTCAGTGACAGCCGGGACTGGCAGGGCTACTACTCCGAGTTCATCTTCACGGATGGGAACGAGGGCGCGGCGAACGAAGAGAAGATCGAAGGCTACCTGGCGCACAAGTGGGGGCTGGCAGCGAATCTGCCGGGCGGGCACGCGTATAAGGGCGCGGCACCGACTGGTGAAGGCGGAGTTGGGGTCTCCTGCACCACGGCAGCGAACATCACGGATGCGACGGCGGACTGTCGCGGAACATTGAACTCCACGGGCGCGGTCTTTGATGTGACCGTCTACTGGAGCACCACCAGTAACGCCAACGCGGCAGCATGGCAGGCCGATGGGACGGCGTCGAGTCAGTCGGTTGGCTCGTATACGAACGCGCAGGGCCAGGCCCTGAGCGCATCGATCGGCTCGTTGAGCCAGCTCACGACCTACTATTACACGCTCAAGGCTTCAAACGAGTCGACCAACATCTGGGCGACTCCGAGTGCGAGCTTCACGACCTACGCGACGCAGGTGGCGCCGACCGTCGACAATAACGGCGGGGCCACGGATGTGCTGGATGTCAGCGCGACGCTCAACGGCAACATGTCGGTAGGTGGGCTGGCGACGGCGTATATCGCCTGGGGCGATGACAGTCCGGCGTCACCGGAAGACACCAACAACTGGGACACTGTGGAAGTTGTCGGCTCGGTTGGTGACAGTGCGCCGTTCACGACTGGGATCAGCGGTTTGACGGCTGAGACCGCCTATTACTACAGCGTCTACGTCACGAACTCGGCGGGTAGCGACTGGTCGCCGGTGACCAACTTCACGACGCTGGAAGTCGTGAACACGATGGACACTACCGGCAACTGGCATGACGGCACGAAGTGGGACCTGGGACATGCGCCGGCCGGGGCAGAAAACGCCCTTATCGAGACGGGAATTGCAGCTAGTGCGAACAACGCCGCGACACCGGCCTATACGGGGAGTCTCACGCTACGTGACAGTGCTTCGTTGACGATTACCGAGGCGACATCGGCTGCCAACGTCTTTGGCGGCGCCGGCAAGACGGTTACGCTGAACAACGGCTCGAAGATCGCTTGCGGCAGCCTTAACGTGACGGTCAACCAGCCGGTTGCGATTGTGGGGACGGCCACACTGCAGTGCGGGTGGAGTACGACCGGTCATCACAGAACTCGGACACTCAACGGCGCGATCAGTGGCGGTGAGTTCGTCATCCAGGGCATCAACAACAACACCATTAAGCTGAATACCACCAACAGCTTCGACGGACTGCGTACAACGACGACATCGGGCAGTAACTTCCGCATCGATGCCTACTCAGCGGGCGCTCTCGGTGTCGGCAACGTTTCGATCTCGAACTCGGCGACATTGCGGATATACGCGGCGGATGCGATGAACGACACGGCCATCCTGAGGATGGACGGCAGTCGGGATACGAAGATTTCGTCGACCAGCAAGCTCTACATGGGTGCGGATGACACGGTTGACAAGTTCTTTGTGAACGGCGTCCAGAAAGCGGCCGGAACGTACGACAGTACGAGCGGGCTCGTTGACTCCGATGGTTTCGCGTTGATCGGCGGCGCCGGCACGCTGACCGTGCTGACGAGTCCTCCGGCGTCGGCTCCAACCCTGACGAGCATCGAGGACGACGTTTATGGTGGACCGATCTGGGAGGACTACCCGAGTCCGATCAACTACACGGTGACGTTTGACCTGGATATGGACCATACAACAGTGTCGTCTGCGGACTTCGAGAACGGTGGTACGGCTTCGATTTCGGTCGGTTCCGTGACTGAACCGTTCGATGGCGTCTTCACGGTTCCGGTCACGCCGTCCTCAACAGGCACGGTGCTCCTGCAGATCAAGGCTGGTGCAAACCTGGAAACGTCTGTAGGCGGCATATTGGATACGACGAATGCCATTCCGGATGACACCACGATCACGATTGGTTCGGGGAACGCTCCGGATACGACCATCACGGGCACGGCAGCCGGTCCGGGTGGCAGTGATGACAACTGGAACCTCGCGGCCAACTGGGACAACGGGATGCCGTTCGGTCCTCAGAGCGGAATCGTCGGAGCCGGTGTGTCTGCCAAGATTGATACAACGCCACCGACCTACACCGGGAATCTGACATTGTTCGCCGGGGCGACGCTCCAGACAATCACGGATGCCGGCAAGGCTGTTGTGCCAACGGGGTCGCGAATTCTCACACTCAACAGTGGCGCCACGGTCATTACGCGCGGAGGCGGATTCGGAAGCGGTAACCTGACGTTCGGGCCGATTGTCCTAGCGGGGGATGCCACGGTTTCGGCGTCGGGCTCCGACAGCAGTACGCTCTCGTTCAATGGCGCAATCAGCGGGGCGAATGCCCTTACGGTGACGGCCCGCAACAACAACAATGCGACCTTTGCCGTGGCCAACACCTTCTCCGGTGGGATCTCGGTATCGGGTGGCTCCGGCAACTCTCTGCGGAGCAATGCCAATGGTGCACTGGGAACGGGTGACGTGACCGTGAATGCGAATTGGTCGCTTGTCATCGGCGCCGCACTGGGTAACACGATCGGCAACGGAGCCGCGTTGCAGCTGAATGGCGCCAAGGACGGCAGCGAAGCCGCCAAGGTCGTGATGGGATCGGACGAGACGGTCGGCAGCCTCTGGCTGGATGGTACACAACGCGGGGCTGGCACATACGGGTCGACGAGCACCAGTGCAGATTTTCAGGATGATACGCTGTTCAGCGGCACCGGCGTCCTGACGGTTCTGGAATCGCCAGGCACCATCTTCAGGTTCATGTAAGCGGATGTAAGGTCCAATTGTAGGGCGGGAACGGGCGAGTCTCCGAGTCCTTCCCGCCGGTGTGAGGC
>CAZCDU010000138.1:0-13384 GCA_964497125.1 uncultured Victivallales bacterium
GATATCAGATCGAGAAGAATGGACAAAGCAGAAAACGGCGTTGCGCTGCACCCGCTTCAGGAGGGCCAGTGTGTCTGAATCGATGGTTTCGAAGTGTAGCATCTGAACGTGTCCAGGGGAACGTGCCCAACGATGGAAAGGAACGCGAGGGCCTTTCTGTCAAGCGTTCGAATCGACTGAGCTGTTTCGATGATCCGTTCCAGCGTGAGCGTCCGGCACAGTAGGAACCAATCCTCCAGTGTTCCCGCTTCCAGGACGCGAGTGACGATGTACTTCGTGTGTCGTTTCAGGTCGAGTGTCTCGGGATCGACGTCCCAGAACAGGTTCTCAGAAAAACCGAGACCGGCTGATGGTTTCATCGCTCGTTCAGGCATCTAAATGGGGACCACTGATCTGCACTGACCGCCTACAATGCTGTAGTACTGCGGGCAGGTTGGCACTAATGGGGTGCCTCAACCTAAATCCGGCAGTTGAGGAACCGCGAAATGCGCGAAAGCTGCGAAAAGGCTAATAGAAACTGGCAATTGTGTGCGCAAACGTACCTTTGTGAGTTGCGCCCAAAGGGTGAACGCCACCATTTGGAGGGTCGCTCCTAGAACCATCGATTCTATGGGGCATTCTTTCGCGTCTTTGGCGTCTTTCGCGGTTTGACTGCTCTTTCTAGGCTCAATCAGTGCATCGACAATGCGGTCGGCGGTGTGTCCGTCCCAGAGGGGAGGGCGACAGGGAAGGGCTGCGGGCTGAAGAGAGAGAGGCGTTGTGCTCCTCTACGGTTGCAGGGCTACAGGTTACAGAGAGCCTGAGGGGTCGCCATTCGCCGTTCTGTCTGTATGGATCCGAGCCCACTGGTCCTGCAGGCCGAGTTTGTTGACCCAATGATCGATTGTCGGGCGGTCTATGATGTCGCCGGAGATCTCCAACATGCCGGCGATGTCTTCCAGGTGCTTCTCTGAATGGCCTTCGCGGTAGTAGTCGAGTTTGCGGACGATTACGTACTCCGGTGGGGCTGTCCATAGCCCCTTGCCGTTGGGAAGATCAATGCGTTGCTTTTGTTTAAGGCCCCATTCTTGGAGACGGTCTGCATTGTGGACGTAGATGTCCGCCTTGAAGCCTGTTTCATGGTGGATGATGTTGAAATGGCCACGTCTTGGTCGCCGACTCTCAATTCTCAGTACCTCTACAGGTGGGCAGTAGAACGCTTCCAGCGGAAAGGCCTCTTGAAAGGCACGAATCTGATGTGATGGCAGGTCAATGATCAAGTCGAGGTCATGCGTGAAGCGCGGAATGCCATACAGCGTACTGGCGACAGAACCGGTAGCCATGTAGTTGATCCCGACCTCCTCCAGCTTTCCTGTGAAGATCAGAAATATCTCAGCCTGTTCCATACAGGAATACCTCTCGTACGCGACGTTCGATTTGCTCGGGAGACCAGTTGGGGTGCTGAGCCTTGAAGGCGGCACGTTTCCATTCGCGGGCCTGCAGGTGCATGGTCCCTGCCAGATTCAGCCGGTCGGCTGGGGTCATGTTCCGGAATGGCGCAAGTTCTTCAGGAGAGTGCATGGGGTAAAGCTGAAAGCTGAAAATTGGAAAGCTGAAACGTATGGACACGGATTACGGATAAAGCAGAAATAGGGAAAGCTGAAAGGTGAAATGGGGTTAAGAGCCGGTCTTCTCAAGTTCATCAAGATCGGCTAGATCTTTGGGGCGGGCCGCCTGACGTTTGGCTTCTATCAGGTCGGATCGGCTGACGAAGCGCACTTTGAGCCCGGCGAGTTCTCCCCATACGGCATGTTTGAGTACATCCTCTGTTGGCGTATGGCTCATTGACGTAAGCAGATCTACCTGATTGGGCTGCTCCCCTAATGTGATGGCGGTTCTTTCGCGCGTGAAGGCCTCGAGTGGAATTCCTGCCCGCCCAAAACCGAATTCCTCTAGTGCCGCCATGACGCGTCGCGCATTCTCTTCGGAAGGCAGGAGGAGAATGTCGACATCCATCGTTAAGCGGGGGTAGCCATGGTAGGCCACAGCATGACCTCCGCAGATGGCAAATTCCACGTCGTTCTTAGACATTACCTCAAGCAGAGCATGGATGTCGTCAGGAAGCTGTGGCACCGTTAGACCTGATAGTGACAACCCGCTTCAGACTGCGAGCGGCGTTGTTGGTGTACTGGTTCTGCATTTCGACGAGAATTCTAACGCGCCTGTTCGGTGACATGGCTCGCAGATCATCACGACGCCAACGGTCTTGGTCCTCGAGCCCTCCGATTCTTGCAACCCGTTTCATCTATCCTGTTCCAGCTGATGGCGAAGGTACTCGCCGTAGCTGCTTTTGCCGAGGGCGTCGGCGGCTTTGAGAAGGGCTTCGTCATCAATCCATTTGCGCCGCCAGGCGATTTCTTCGGGGCTGGCGATTTTGAGGCCTTGGCGCTTTTCTATGGTGGCCACAAAGGCTCCGGCTTCGAGGAGGGAGTCGTGGGTGCCGGTATCGAGCCAAGCCATCCCGCGGCCCATGACTTTGACGTTGAGTGCGTCGTCTTTGAGGTAGCGGTCCATGACGCTTGTGATCTCCAGCTCGCCGCGCGGTGAGGGCTCAACCGATTTGGCAATCTCGGCGACTCGGCTGTCGAAGTAGTAGAGCCCGGTGAGCGCATAGTGCGACTTGGGTTTCTCGGGCTTTTCTTCGATGCTGGTGACTCGACCATCAGAATCAAAGGCCACGACACCGTAGCGTTCGGGATCAGTTACAGGATATGCAAACACCGTGGCGCCCTGTTCCAGGGAAGCGGCGCTTTTTAGCATCTCGGTTAGCGTGTTTCCGTAGAAAATGTTGTCTCCGAGGATGAGGGTGACTGAATCGTCTCCGATGAACTCCTCGCCGATAATGAATGCTTGGGCCAGTCCCTCCGGCTTCGGCTGTTCAGCGTAGGAGAGCGAGATGCCCCACTGGGAGCCGTCCCCCATGAGCTGCTTGAACATGGGAAGATCATGGGGGGTGCTGATGACGAGAACGTCGCGAAGGCCTGCCAACATCAGCGTGGTCAACGGGTAGTAGACCATCGGCTTGTCATAGATTGGGAGCAACTGCTTGCTGACCGGTAACGTGACGGGATGCAGTCGCGTTCCTGCCCCGCCTGCCAGGATGATGCCTTTTCGTGCCATAACCACTAATCCTCACTAATTGCCACTAATAGGCCTACAGAACGAAGCGCTGCCAATCGAGTTTGGCGGCGTGACCGAAGTTGACGAGGTATCCGACTCGCTTTCCGCTAGCCTTGAGGTAGTTGAGCAACTGGGCCGCCTCCCCATTGCCGAGCTCCTTGATGGCTTTCAGTTCGACGAGGATCCCGTCGCATACATACAGGTCGGGACTGTAGCGCTTCTCGAGTTTTTTGCCTTTGTAGAAGATGTTGATGGCCGGCTGACTATGAAATGGGATTCCGCGAGATGATAGCTCTGTTTCGAGGCATTCTTGGTACACATCCTCAAGAAAACCGTGCCCCATTTCATTGTAGACCTCGATGGCTGCTCCAATCAGATCGTAACCTTCCTGCTTGAACATCGGCATCCCCTTTCCATTAGTGTCGATTAGTGAAGATCAGTGGTTCCCGAGCCTCTCTCCGGCGTATTTCGCTTCTCGAATCGGTTTCCACCACCACGCATTGTCAAGGTACCACTGGACCGTCTCGCGGATTCCGGTGTCAAACGTGTGTTGGGGTTGCCAGCCAAGCTCCGTCTGCAGTTTCGTGGCGTCGATTGCGTAGCGACGGTCGTGTCCGGGACGGTCCTTCACAAAGGTGATTAGCTCCCGGTACGCCGCGCCGGATGCCCTGGGTCGGAGATCGTCAAGGATGCCGCAGATGGTCTCCACGACCTCCAGGTTCGTGCGCTCGTTATTTCCGCCGACGTTGTACTTCTCTCCGGGAGTCCCTCTCTCGACCACCAGACGAAGCGCCTTGGCATGATCGTCGACGTAGAGCCAGTCGCGAACGTTGTCGCCCTTGCCGTATATCGGAAGCGGCTTCTCGTCCAGCGCGTTCAGGATGACCAGCGGAATGAGCTTCTCCGGGAAGTGGTATGGCCCGTAGTTGTTGGAGCAGTTCGTCATCAGGACGGGCAACCCGTACGTGTGCCACCATGCCTGTACGAAGTGGTCGGACGCCGCCTTGCTGGCCGAGTAGGGGGAGCGAGGATCGTAGGGTGTCGTCTCGGTGAAGAAGCCGGCCTCTCCGAGCGAACCGTAGACCTCGTCCGTGGAGATGTGCAGGAAACGGAAGTCGGAGGCCAGAGGTCGGAGATCGGAAGTCAGTGCACGCTCTTCCTCTGTCTTCGGAAGTGACTCCCAATAGGCCTGGGCTGCCGTCAGGAGATTGAACGTGCCGACCACATTCGTCTCGACAAAAGCCGCAGGGCCGTCGATGGAACGGTCAACGTGGGACTCCGCCGCCAGGTGCATAATGGCGTTCGGAGCGAAGTCACTGATGACGCGTGCAACGTCTGCTGCACTGCAGATGTCAACCTGCTCGAAACCGTATCGCGGCGAGCTCTCGATGACCTTGAGTGATGAGAGATTCCCGGCATACGTCAGCTTGTCGACGTTCAGGACCTCGTGTGGCGTGTCGGTGACGAGGTG
The DNA here is from genome assembly GCA_964497125.1 of uncultured Victivallales bacterium. Taxonomy (GTDB): domain Bacteria; phylum Verrucomicrobiota; class Kiritimatiellia; order UBA8416; family UBA8416; genus CAYLXP01. The sequence continues at coordinate 4,631 of CAZCDU010000138.1, forward strand.
GCGAATGAGAGCAGATCCGATGAAGCCGGCGCCGCCTGTGACGATGATTCTCATGCTGGTTCCTGGTTGTTCGTTGCTAGGGCGGGGGAGTAAAAACCACTAATCTGCACTGAGGCACACTAATCCCGTCGCAAAGAGGGCAACTGGAGAGTCTATTGCAGCAGGTTGGTGAGCGTCGCGGCGCATGCGGAGGCATTATTGGCCACCGTGTCGAGCGTGACCGCGGCATCCGTGGGCGCTTCGTACGGGGCTGTTATGCCGCTGAAGAGCTCAATTTCGCCGCTTTCGGCTTTAGCGTAGAGTTCCGGGTCACGCTGCTTGCAGACATCCAAAGGTGTGCCGACGAATACCTCAATGAAGCTGTCATTGCCGATGACGGATTTGGCCATGGCACGGTCTTCGGTATAGGGTGAAACGGATGCCACGATGGCGATGATGCCGGCGTCGTTGAGCAGTTTGGCTGTCGCGGCGGCACGCCTCACGTTTTCGCGGCGATCATCGGCGCTGAATCCAAGGTCGGCTGAGACGGTTGCGCGCAGATTCTCGCCATCAAGGACAACAGCAAACTTGCCTTCCTCAAACAGCTTGCGTTCCAAGGTGTATGCAATCGTGGTCTTGCCGCTCCGTGGCAGGCCGGTCAGCCAGACCGTTTTTGGCGTCTGTCCCAGGCGTTGTGTGCGTTCGTCCAGCGTCACGCTGCTCTGGTGCCGCTCGATATTGGCGCTCTTCGGTTCTGAGTCGGATGGTCGATCGTGAATCAGATCGCTGGGGTCACGGTCAAGGATCATGCCTGCAGCAAGTGTGGCATTGGTGAGACGGTCGATAAGGACAAAGCCGCCCGTGTTCCTGTTCTTGCTGTAGCTGTCGTAGCAGAGCGGACGATGGGTGTGGACGACCACGCGGCCAATGGCGTTGAGTTCGAGGCTATCGGTGTCCTGGCGTTTCAGCGTGTTAACGTCAAACTGGTAGCGCAGCGTTTCAACCGTGGCCGGCACCAGGTTGCTTGTGCTCTTGAGCATGAGTTGCGCGCCGGGCTTCAGCGGCGCATCACTCATCCAGACCAGCATGGCATCGAACTCGTTGCCGACCTGCGGCGTGTTATTGACGTGGACAAGCATGTCCCCGCGGCTCGCATCAACTTCGTCCTGGAGCGTGACCGTGACGGCCATTGGCGCAAAGACCTCGTCATGTTCACCTTCAAACGTGACGATCGATTTGACTTTTGAACGCTTGCCTGATGGTAGCACCAGGATGTCGTCGCCCTTGCGAATGATGCCGGAGGCGACGGTGCCGGAAAATCCACGGAAGTTCAGGTCCGGACGGAGCACGTATTGGACGGGGAAGCGCAGGTCAATGAGATTGCGATCGGTTGCGACCTCAACGTTCTCCAAGTACGAAAGCAGTGGGGCACCGTCAAACCAGGGCATCTTCTCACTGCGGTCGACAACATTATCGCCCTTAAGAGCCGAGATGGGCATGAAGTGGATGTCGTTGACTTCAAGCTTGGCGGCGAATCCCTCGTAGTCCTTTCGGATCTTGCGATAGACGTCCTCGCTGTAGTCGACGATGTCCATCTTGTTGACACACACAACAAGGTGCTTAATGCCAAGGAGGCTGGCGATGAAGCTGTGGCGCTTGGTCTGCGGCATGACGCCGTATCGGGCATCGATCAGAATGATCGACAGATCACAGTGGGAGGCGCCGGTTGCCATGTTGCGCGTATACTGCTCGTGGCCGGGGGCATCGCAGATGATGAAATTGCGCTTGTCGGTTGAGAAGTAGCGGTAGGCAACATCGATCGTGATACCTTGTTCGCGCTCGGCCTTGAGGCCGTCGGTCAGGAGTGCAGGGTCAAAGTCGTCATTGGTCGTGCCATGAATTGCGGAATCACTCATGACGGCCGCCAGCTGATCCTCGTAGATCATCTTGCTGTCGTAGAGTAGCCGTCCGATGAGTGTGGATTTTCCGTCATCAACACTTCCTGCCGTTAGGAATCGCAGCATGTCCTTGTGCTCATGCTGATGCAGGTAGCCCTCGATATCGTCGCGGATCAGATCCGCCTCGCGCTGCTGGAAAGATGTCTCAGTAGTCATGGTTAGAAATACCCGTCTTTCTTCTTTTCTTCCATGCTGGCTGCGCCATCGAAATCGATGACACGGCCCTGGCGTTCAGATGTCGTGGTCAGAAGCATTTCCTGTACAATCTCCTCGAGCGTCTCGGCTTCCGATTCGACGGCTCCGGTCAGGGGGTAGCAGCCGAGGGTGCGGAAGCGGACCTTCTTCATCACCGGCTCTTCGCCAGGTTCAAGTGGCATGCGGTCGTCATCGACGAGGATCAACACGCCGTCACGTTCCACGACCGGCCGCTCCTTTGCGTAGTACAATGGAACGATAGGAATCTGCTCAAGCTTGATGTAGAGCCAGATATCAAGTTCCGTCCAATCGGACATTGGGAACACGCGGATGGACTCGCCCTTGTTGATCTTGCTGTTGTAGAGATTCCAGAGCTCGGGCCGTTGGGTCTTGGGGTCCCACTGGTGGAACTTGTTACGGAAACTGTAGACGCGTTCCTTGGCGCGCGATTTCTCTTCGTCACGTCGGGCGCCGCCAAAAGCCGCGTCAAATCCGTAATGGTCAAGCGCTTGCTTGAGGGCGTCGGTCTTCATGACCTGGGTGTGTTTCTCAGAGCCATAGTCGAACGGGTTCATACCCATGGCTCTTCCTTCCTCGTTAATCCACACCTTGAGATCGAAGCCGACTTCCTTAGCCGTCTTCTCTCGAAACGCGATCATCTCCTTGAACTTCCATGTCGTATCGACGTGCATGAGAGGGAAGGGGATCTTGGCGGGATGGAAAGCCTTCTGGGCAAGGCGGAGCATGACGGAGGAGTCTTTGCCGATGCTGTATAGCATGACCGGATTATCGAATTCGGCCGCTACTTCGCGGATAATATAGATGGACTCAGCCTCAAGCTGGCGCAGATGCGATATAGTATAGTCGGACATTTTACGCTATTGCCTCTTCTTCTCTGTTTCAGAATGGGAGGGATTAAAACACACTGGATTCATCGCGTCAACATAAATGATGATAAACATGAGCATGATAGTTATGTTGCTCTGTTTTCGGTCAGAATTCCAGTACTCCGGAGTTGTGAGACAATCTGTTCGACACACTCCTGAATTCCCTTTTCACCCGTGAGTAGCTCGATTTCCGGTGTCATTGGTGCCTCATATGGCGCACTGATACCCGTGAAATCAGGAATCTCTCCGGCACGCGCCTTTGCATACAGCTTCTTTGGATCTCGAGATTCGCAGATTTCCAGCGGGGTGTTCACGAATACCTCGAGGAAGGCCGCCGCCGTCCGTTCCTCAACGATGGCCCGAGCGCGATTGCGATCTGCCTGGTAGGGAGAAATGAACGCGGTGATTGTAATCAGCCCAGAGTCAGCGAAGAGCGCGGCTACTTCACCAAGTCGGCGGATGTTCTCTCTGCGGGATTCGGGTGAGAAGTCGAGGTCGACGTTTAGTCCATGCCGTACATTATCACCGTCCAGCACATAGGCTGCATGCCCCGCCTTGAGCAGTGCTTCTTCAAGTGCCCGCGCGACGGTCGACTTTCCGGATCCACTCAGTCCGGTGAACCACAGCACGCAACCCCGCTGCCCCAGAACGCGGGCGCGGTCCTCAGCTGTCACATGGCCTTCATGCCAGACGATGTTGGTGGCGGTGGTAGTCATAGTTGGCTCGATCCGTATTGAGAATCTGGTCGGAAGGTTCAGGCTAGTGGGGCCCCGAGTGGGCTCGGATTATACGGTGGGTGAAACGTGCAGTCGCTATATACGGCCTAAAGGCCGAACTACAAACGGGTTGCTATATGAATCCGGCGTTTGTAGTCCGGGCTTTAGCCCGTAAACCGGCGGTGAAGTTTCAGACTAGTGCAGCCGCCGAGTGGACTCGGACCATTCAAAGTTGAAACTTGAGAATTAACACTGAGGACCTCAAGAGCGGCGGGAAGGACTCGGAGACTCGCCCGTTCCCGCCCTACAATTGGGCCCTGCATTACAAGGGGCGTAGTCGTATGTAGCCTCCCGACTGTAGGGCGGGAACGGTTGAGTCCCCGAGACCTTCCCGCCGTCTCCCGATGCAACGCGCGGCTCTTGGTTAACGGGTCGTTTGAATTGAAGTTTCAGGTTAGTTCTTCGAGGTCGGCTTTGAGCATGAGTTCGACGAGACCTTCGAATTTGACTTGGGGTTCCCATCCAAGCTGCTCTTTTGCTTTTGTTGGATCTCCCAGGAGCTGTTCGACTTCGGCCGGCCGGTAGTATTGGGGGTCAATCCGTACAATGGTCTTGCCAGAATTCTGGTCGATGCCTATTTCGTTTTCGGCTTCACCTTCCCACGCGATCGGCATGTCTACGTATCTGAACGCATGTTCGATGAATTCGCGAACGGTGTGCATCTCTCCTGTCGCGAGCACGTAGTCGTCCGGGGTGTCCTGCTGCAGCATCCGCCACATGCCTTCGACGAAATCGGCCGCATAGCCCCAGTCACGCTTGGCATCGATGTTCCCCATGTAAAGGCAGTCCTGCTTGCCGTTGGAAATGGCAGCCGCCGCTCGCGTGATCTTGCGTGTTACGAATGTTGGACCACGACGGGGTGACTCATGGTTGAAGAGAATGCCATTGCTGGCGTGCAAGTTATACGCTTCACGGTAGTTGACCGTGATCCAATAGGAGTAGAGCTTGGCAACGCCGTATGGGGATCTCGGATAGAATGGCGTTGTTTCCGACTGCGGGACTTCCTGCACTTTGCCGTACAGCTCCGACGTGGAAGCCTGGTAGAACCGACATTCGACCCCGGTCTCCCGGATGGCATCCAGAAGCCGCAGCGTGCCTACGGCATCGACTTCCGCCGTATACTCAGGCACTTCAAAGGAGACCTGAACGTGTGACTGTGCACCCAGGTTATAGATTTCGGTGGGACGAATTCGTTCAATCAGCCGATTCAGGTTGCTCGAGTCGGTAAGGTCTCCGTAGTGGAGATGCATGCGCGTCTGGTCCTCGCCTCGATAGGTGTGGAGGTGGTCAATTCGCTCGGTATTGAACGAGCTTGCCCGGCGCTTGATGCCATGCACTTCGTAGCCCTTGTCGAGAAGCAGCTCGGCCAAGTAGGAGCCATCTTGTCCGGTGATTCCCGTGATGAGGGCTATCTTGCTGGATGTTGTCATTCTATTCTCCCTTGTCGTTTGAAGCAAACGTTGTGAGCGTGTCGATGTAGGCTTGCGGGTTGCCGATGTCATAGCGTTGGCCATCAACCCGGCATGCGATGAATCCCTCTTCCTGGCGGACGCGATCAAGGCATGAGGTCAGCTGAAACTCTCCGCGCTCGCGAATGTTGAGGCGAATGTTCTCGTCCAGGAAATCAAAAACCTTCGGGGTGAGAACATACTGGCCGAAGACGGTGAGGAACGAGTCTTCTTCCATGCCTTCCACCTGCAGATGCTCTGACGCATAGGCTTGGCTTGGCTTCTCGGAAAACTCGGTGATTTCAAGTGTCTGTCCCTGCGTCTTCCACGATCCTGTTACACAGCCGAAGTGGTGAACGTCAGCGCCGCCTGTGGCTTCGACTCCGACGACGCTTTGCCCGGATTCTTCGTAGGCATTCATGATTTGGCGCGCACAGGACTCGTCCGTGTTGGCCCTGTAGAGATGATCCCCCAGAAGCAGCAGGAATGGCTCGTTCCCAACCCAGTCCTTGGTGCAGTGCACCGCATGCCCAAAGCCCTCCTGCGTGTCTTGCGCGAGGAACGTGATGCGGTGTCCGATATCCATCAGGTATTCGCAGTACTTCTGCTGCTCCTTGCTGAGCTTGTTGAAGTTCTCAATCGGAGGAGGCATGCAGAATATCTCTTCGAAGAGATCGCGATCCTGGCTCTGGACGATGATGCAGACCTCTTCGATTCCGGCGCTCAGGGCTTCTTCCACGATGGTGAGGATCACGGGCTTGGCGCGGCCCTCGCTGTCGATCACGGGAAAGAGCTCCTTCTTCACCGCCTTGGTTGCAGGGAAAAGACGCGTGCCGAAGCCGGCGGCCGGAATTACCGCTTTACGGACGCGACGCCCGGAACGGATGACCAACTCCAGGCATGGCATGTCCAGGTCCCGTTCGATGATCTCGACGGCCTTCTTCTGCGCTTCACGGTCGCGGGCAATGAATTGGGCGGTGCCGTCGCCCTGGGAACCCACGCCCTTCCCGCCGTAAATATGGGGCTGCAGCGGTTTGTGGTTTAGGACCTTGTGGAGTACTGGCGCCGTCAGTTGTGAGGGGCAAGCCGGCTGCATATTGGCATCGAAAGCGGCTTGGGCCTCAAGCATCAGTTCGCCGACGCGGCGGGCATTGCCTTCGTTAAGCGCTCCCATGGCCTGGTGTACAATATCTTTGTTAATGGGCCCAAGGTACTGCTGGACACCAGTCTGCACGTCATCTTCAGCAAATGGAAAGCAGTGGTTCAGCCGGTTCAGGATCTCTTTGGTGTCCTTGCTCGCCTTCAGGTCGACGATGATGAAATGCATGTCATGGGGGACGGAGATCTCTTTGACGTCAATCAGGTCGCCGTCAAACTGCATCATGATGGGGCGGTTACCATAAGCGCAGCCCTGGTCAAGTCGTCCACAACGGGAGGGCGTGGTGATTTCGCCCATATAGGCGAGTTCCATCTCGCCTCGCACGGTGAGCTTGAGATCGTAGACTCGGTTGAACGCACGCGCCACGAGGACGCAGACCGCTGCACTTGACGACAGACCCTTCTTCACCGGCAGGTCGGTTAGGGTATTGGTGATTTCCAGTCCCCGGACGCGGTAGTGCGTGAGTACCTGGTAGGCAACGCCGGCGGCGTAGCTGATGAAGCCGCCCTGTTCCGCCGCCTTCAGCAAGGCGTCACGTTCCATCGGCAGTTCGAACGGCTCCATCTCGGTGCCATCGTCCGTGACCGCCTTGAAAATGAACTTGGAGGGGTGGGGCTTTACCTCGGCGTGCACGCCTTGGTTGGTGCCCGTGATGATTGCATAGCCCTTGCTGATGTCGGCGTTGATACGGCGGTAGCCGCCTGCCCAATCGCTGTGCTCACCAAAGAGACAGATTCTGCCGGGAACGAATAACTTCATGCTGTGACCCCATGGTATGACTTGTACCAATCTACAAATCTCGGAATGCCCGTCGAGATCGGCGTTGTCGGTTCATAGCCGAGTTTGGCGTTGATGCGATCAATGTCGGCATACGTCGCAGGAACATCACCGGGCTGCATGGGCATCATCTCCATCTCAGGTTTGACGCCCAGTGCATCCGATAGAATCTGGATCATATCCATCAGATTCTCTGAACGATGGTTTCCGATGTTGAATACTTCGTATGGATCAAGATTCTCGCTGAAAAGACTGCCCATCACGCCCGTAATAATGTCATCAACAAACGTGAAGTCGCGCTGCATCTTGCCGTGGTTAAAGACCTTGATTGGCTTTCCGGCCAGCATGGCTTTTGTGAACAACCACATGGCCATGTCGGGGCGTCCCCAGGGGCCGTATACCGTGAAGAAGCGTAGCCCGACCGTCTGCAGCCCGTAGAGATGCGTGTAGCAGTGGGCCATGAGCTCGTTAGCCTTCTTGGTTGCGGCGTAGAGACTGACGGGGGAGTCCACACTGTCGGCCTCGCTGAATGGCAGCTTCGTGTTCCCTCCGTACACGCTTGAGCTGGAAGCGTAGACGAGTCGAGGCACTTCCGCATGTCGGCAGCATTCGAGGATATTCAGAAAGGCTTCCAGGTTGGCCTTCTGGTAAACGTGTGGGTGCTCAAGGGAATAGCGAACTCCCGCCTGGGCGGCGAGGTTGCAGACAACATCGAATTTGTGTTCCCTGAAGCAGGCTTCGAGCATATCGTAGTCACACAGGTCCGCTTCAATGCCCGTATAGCCCGGATTGTCTTCCAGCGTAGCGTGACGATCACGCTTAAGGCTGACGCTGTAGTAATCATTGAAGTTATCAATGCCAACGACAGTATGGCCCTCGCTCAGCAGTCGGTGCGCGAGATGCATGCCGATGAAGCCGGCCGTTCCTGTAACAAGTACTTTCATAAGACCTCCACGTTTGCGATTGAGAGTGGGAGATGGCGTCGCTTGATCAGCAACCCGATGCCGACTAATGCCCCAGCAGCGTTGGCCACCGCATCGCCCCAGCTGAAAGATCTGCCCGAGCTACTCAGCAGAAGCTGGCCATATTCCATTAACAGCCCATAACTGACTGATGTGATGCATGCCACTCCGGCCATGCTAAGCGGCTTTGTCCGCAGCCCCATCGCCCGGGCCAGCAAGAGCAGATGCACGAAATACATGCCGAAATGCGCGACCTTATCGGCATGAAGGAAGCGCAGGTCGGGCATGTCCGAGTCCGGACTCAGGCTCACGATAGCGATGAGCGTGCTGTATGCGCCAAACGACGCCCAGCGCAGCCGAACCTGTTTCGTGGTTTCCTGCACGCTTGGCTTCAGCGTCATGCCACGCTTTTGCTGTTGTTTGTAGGACGCGCTTCCCGTCTCCGGGAGCGTGTCATGGTGCGGAGGAACAAGCTCCCCGGAATACCGGGGAAGCTCGTCCTACAACGTTTGAAGTCTGGCATGACGCTAGGCCTTAATCACATTTTCTGCCGGTTGACAGGCGCCCCGTGTGTCGATCACGATGGGCACACGGTTGGCAAGGTCGTCATGGT
>CAZCDU010000139.1:0-12994 GCA_964497125.1 uncultured Victivallales bacterium
GCCAACTGGCTCCTCGCTGGCCGCCACCAGGTATCTTGCGCTGTTGCCGGGCTAGGGGCATAGGAGTCGCAATACAGGTTTGATCCTGACGCGATAGGTGCCTGTGCGGAATCAGGGGGGATGGGGTAATCTTTTGGTAGCAAGAAGGAGTGAAGGAGACCATGTCAGATAAGAAGCCCAATATACTGTTTGTTTTTGCGGATCAGTGGCGATTGCAGGCCTTTGGTTATACGGGTGACCCGAACGTCACGACGCCGAACATTGACCGTTTCGCGGCGGAGAGCGTGAACTTTGACAATGCGGTCTCGGGCTGTCCCGTTTGCACCCCGTACCGTGCTTCGTTGATGACAGGTGTCTACCCCAATGTCCATAAGCTGATGGTGAATGACCAGTGCCTCTACGAGCGATATGACGGGCCGTTCCTGGCTGAGTGTCTCAATGACGGCGGCTATCAGACCGCCTACATCGGCAAGTGGCATATCGACGGCAAGGGGCGCAGCGCGTTTGTTCCGCCTGAGCGGCGACTCGGGTTCACTTGGTGGAAGGGCTTCGAATGCACCCACGACTACAACGATTCCTACTACTACTTTGGTGATGACCCGCGTCCGCACAAGTGGGAGGGGTACGATGCTGACTCGCAGACCGACGAGGCATGCCGGTTCCTGCGCGAGGAGACCGGTGAGGAGCCGTTTGCGCTCTTCCTGTCGTGGGGCCCGCCGCACAACCCCTTCGGTACGGCGCCTGCGGAGTTCGAGGCAATGTATGATCCGGCGAGCATTCAGTTGTCGGTTAACGTCACCGAAGATGTAGCCGACCAGGCTCGCAAGGAGCTGGCCGGCTACTATGCCCATTGCAGCGCGTTGGATGCCGCCTTCGGGAGACTGGTGACGACCCTGGCTGAGACCGGTCTGGACAAGAATACGATCGTGGTCTTCACGTCCGACCATGGCGACATGCTGGGGAGCCAGGGCGCCTTCCGTAAGCAGCGTCCCTGGGCCGAATCGGCGCGCGTTCCCTTCCTGGTGCGCCATCCGCACGTGGCGGCACCACGTGTGGAGCACGCTCCGGTTGACGCGCCGGACCTGATGCCGACGCTTCTCGGGCTGGCCGGTTTGCCGACGCCGCAGGCAGTTCAAGGCCGTGATTTCAGTGGCACGATCACGGCAGGCGAGCCGTCTGGGATTGAGCATGCCCTGCTGGCGCTCTATTCGCCCTTCCACGAGTGGTGGTACAACAACGGCGGCCGTGAACTGCGCGGCCTGCACGATGAACGCTATACCTATGTGCGGACGCTGGACGGCCCGTGGCTGCTCTATGACAACCACGCCGATCCGCAGCAGATGAACAACCTTGTTTCAGCTCCCGAACACGCAGACCGTGTGGCGGAGTTGGATGCAGCGCTCACGGCACGTCTTGAGGCGGTCGGAGACGACTTCGCACCGGCCAAGGAGATTATGTCGCGCGAGGCCTACGCATGCCATCCGAACGGTCAGCCCATGATCACGCCTTCAGAGCTGCCGGAGCCATACTGAACATGAACGAACGACCCAATATCCTGATCTTCAGCAGGGAGGGCGAGCCGGTTGGGAAGAAACTTGCTAAAGAACTGCAGTCGGAGCTTGCCCGCGCTGAATGGCGGGGGCATCATGGCGCGAATCTAAATAACGACAAGGAGCATTAGATGGCCAAAGTAGTAATCATTGGAGGCGGAAGCCTCGGTTTCGCAGGCGCCCTGACCCGGGATATTCTTTCTTACGAGGCCACGCGGGATGCCGACTTTACCTACGTGGACATTGACCCGACACGGCTGGAGCTTGGCGTGCAGTATGCACAGCGCGTCATCAATGAAGGCGGCTATAGCGATGCCACTGTCACCGGTACGCTCAATCGTCGCGAGGCCCTGGAGGGAGCCGATTACATTGTCATCTGTATCCTTGTCGGCGGCTACGAGGCGATCGAGAAGGAGATCGACATCCCGATGAAGTACGGGATTGATCAATGCATCGGTGATACGTTGACACCGGGTGGCATTATGCGCTGTCTGCGGACGCTTCCCGAGATGATGCTCATGGGCTGGGATATGGAGGAGATCTGTCCTGATGCCGTCGTGCTCAACTACACGAATCCCATGTCAATGCTCTCATGGGGCTTCCAGGATGCGTGCCCGGACCTTCAGTACGTGGGGCTCTGCCACTCCGTTCAGGGCACTTCGGGCGAGTGGGCCAATCGCCTGGGGCTTAAGCGAGAAGACGTCAACTATACCTGCGCAGGGATCAACCACCAGGCTTGGATGCTCTCCTTTGAGGCCAACGGCGAGGATCAACTTCCCCGTATTCGCGAGCTGTGCACCGACCCCACGATCTGGGGAGGTGACACGTCCCGTATGGAGTACGTTAAGCATTTCGGTTTCCCGGTCACGGAGTCCAGTGGACATGTGAGTGAGTACAACTGGTGGTTCCGCAAGAACGCAGAGACGATTGGGCAGTACTGCGACAGCGTGAACGCCAAGTGGAATGGAGGCCACGGCTTCATCAAGCATCTCTACGACCGCCCGGACTGGGAAGACCGGATGCGGAAGCGGGTAGAGGATCCTGAGCCACTGAATCTGAAGCGTGGTCGTGAGTATGGTTCACGCATCATCAATGCCATGGAGACGGGTGACGCAGAGCTCATCCACGGCAATGTGAAGAACTATGGATTGATCGAGAACCTACCAACGGAGGCCGTCGTTGAGGTCCCGATCCATGTCGACAAGAATGGGATGCAGCCGATTCAGATCGGGGCTCTGCCTCCGCAGTTGGCGGCCATCAACCGAGCGCAGATTGCTGTGCAGGAGTTGGCCGTGCGTGCGGTCCAGGAGCAGGATCCGGAGCGCGTGTTCCAGGCCATGGCAATGGACCCGCTTTGTGCGATGTCGTGTACGCTGGATCAGATTCGGGCGATGACCCGTGAGCTGATGGAAGCCCACCGTGAGTATATCCCCATCTTCAAGGACAACCTGCCTGCCGAGAGGCCCGTTCTGCATCCGAACGATGCGGCGGAGAAGGAAGAGCATATTGACCCGGGTGAGGCTGATAGCCTGTAAGAAGAAATGGGGGACGCGATGGGCGGCAAGCCGAATCTAGTCTATATCTTCGCCGACGACATGGGCTATGGCGACGTGTCCTGTCTCAATGAGAACTCGGCGTTCAAGACTCCGAACCTCGATGCGCTGGCTGCGCGGGGCATGCGTTGCACGGACGCTCACTCAAGTTCGGCAGTCTGTACACCGTCACGCTATAGCGTCCTGACGGGGCGCTATAACTGGCGGTCGACGCTGAAGAGTGGGGTGACGGGCGGTTACTCGCGACCGATCCTCGAGGACGGTCGCCTGACCGTGGCTTCGATGCTACGGGAACAGGGCTACCGCACTGCCTGTGTCGGCAAGTGGCATCTTGGCCTGGCGTGGCGGCTTAAGGACGGTGGCGTCGCCTCTACCTACCAGGATGAAGACCTGGTTGACTTTGCGGCGCCTATTACCAACGGGCCGATTGATCATGGGTTCGATTACTACTACGGAATCAGCGCATCTCTCGATATGCCGCCCTACGTCTACATCGAGAATGACAAGACGACCTCGGTGCCAACCCGGCATATGGAGGGGAAGGCCGGCAAGGAGTACATGCGTGCAGGCCTCATTGGCGATGATTTCGATCCAGCGACGGTGCTCCCGACGCTGACGGAAAAGGTCGAGGGCCTGATCGACGACTATGCCGGTTCCGATGAGCCCTTCTTCATCTACTTCCCGTTGCCTGCGCCGCACACCCCGATCTTCCCAACAGAGGCCTTTCTGGGTAAATCCGGAACCAACGCATACGGCGACTTCTGTCTGTTGGTAGATGATACGGTTGGACGCGTGATGAAGGCCCTGGAGAAGAATGGGATGACGGAGAACACCATCGTGGTCTTTACGGCTGACAATGGCTGTTCACCCATGGCGGATTTCGAGGAGCTGGCTGCCTTCAATCACAGCCCAAGCTATGTCTTCCGAGGCCACAAGGCCGATATCTACGAAGGGGGACACCGCATCCCGTTCATCGTTCGCTGGCCAGAGTCGATCGAGGCCGCCTGTGAGAGCGATCAGACTTTCTGTCTGACCGACCTGACGGCGACCATGGCGGAGATTACGGGCTATGAGCTGCCGGACACTGCGGGCGAGGATAGTGTCAGCAATCTCGCCATCTGGCAGGGGGCGGCGACGGATCCCGTGCGGGAGGCTACGGTTCACCACTCCATCAACGGGTCGTTCTCGATTCGTAAGGGAAACTGGAAACTTGAAATGTGTCCGGGTTCCGGAGGGTGGAGCTATCCGCGCTCGAATCCGGATGAGTGCGAGGGGTTGCCGCCGATCCAGTTGTACGATCTGTCCACTGACATTGGGGAGAAGGAGAACGTGCAGGATCAACACCCCGAAGTTGTTGAGGAGCTGAAGGCTCTGTTAACACGCTACGTCAAGGAGGGCAGGAGTACCCCGGGCACTCCGCAACCCAATACCGGCAGCAAGCACTGGCCACAGCTTCACTGGCTGGCCGAAGATGAGATGGGATAGTCATGAACCCGAATATTGTCTTCTTCTTTGTCGACGACATGGGCTATGGCGATGCGTCCTGCCTGAATCCTGAGGGCAAGATCAAGACGCCAAATATTGACCGGCTCGCGGCTGAGGGTATGAAGTTTACCGATGCGCACTCGAGTTCGGCGGTTTGTTCGCCGTCGCGCTACAGCGTGTTGACGGGGCGCTACAATTGGCGCTCCACGTTGCAGAAGGGCATCGTTGGCGTTTACGGCGACTCGCTGATCGCAGAGGACCGGCTGACCGTCCCCGGCTTCCTGAAGCAGAACGGCTATCATACTGCCTGCATCGGCAAATGGCATCTCGGACAGAGCTGGGATTTTGAGGCGGAAGATGACCTCTTTAAAGCAGCAACTGGCTACGGGAAGCAGGACGACACGCTTCCTCCCGACCGCGAGGCGACCGACGAGGAGCGGGAGCAGTGGCAAGCGGCCTTTGCAAAACCCACGCTTGGCGGCCCGACAGCGCGTGGCTTCGACTACTACTACGGTGTCGACGTGCCAAACTGGCCACCATACTGCTTTATCGAGAACGACCGGACTGTGGGCACGCCTTCGGAGTGGCTGCCGAACCGGCTATGCGGCGATAATCTCGCCAGTCACGGTGGCCCGGCCATGCCTTACTGGCACTTCGAGCAGCTTCTCCCCACGTGGGCGAAGAAGGCCGACCAGTACATCACGCAACGGGTAGAAGCGCAGGAGCCCTTCTTCCTCTACCTGCCGATGACTTCACCGCACACGCCGCTCTCGGTGAACAAGCGATTCATCAATCGTAGCGGGTTGAACAACCTCTACGCCGACCTCGTCATCGAGACGGATCACGTGTTCGGCCAGGTGCTCGAGAGCCTCGAGGCAAACGGGATCGCCGATAACACCCTGGTCATTTTCGCCAGCGACAACGGTTGTGCGCATTACGTTGGCGTAAAGGAGTTCAGTCATGGACATGCCGAATCCGCAATGGAGCCGCAGGGGCATTTCCCGAGTGGTCCGTACCGTGGCTACAAGTCCGACGCCTGGGATGGTGGACATCGCATTCCCTGTATTGCCCGCTGGCCCGGGGTCATTGAGCCCGGCAGCCAAAGCGATGAGCTGGTCTGCCTGTCCGACCTGATGGCGACCTGCGCTGAGATCGTCGGTGACACGCTGCGGGACACGGCCGGGGAGGACAGCGTCAGCCTGCTGCCGCTCTTCAAGGATCCGGATGCCGAGATCCGAGACCATGTTGTACACCACTCCATCACCGGAAAATTTGCGATTCGTGACAAGCAGTGGAAGCTGGTGCTATGCCCCGGCTCGGGGGGATGGACGCTTCCTATTGACCGCGAGGCCGCCAAGGAGGGACTGCCACTGGTGCAGCTTTACGATATGCAGAACGACCCCGGCGAAACGACGAACCTTCACGAGCGGGAGCCGGAGCGGGTGAAAGCGATGTTGGCCCTTCTCAAGAAGCTCGTGGCCGATGGCCGCAGCACGCCGGGCGAGCCGCAGCAGAATGACGTTGAGGTCGATATCTGGAAGTTAGAGACAATGCCAACGGTGGACCCGAAGGTGTTGGATGATTATTGAGGCGTGATGACGGAATTCTATACCCCTGAGGGCGACAAGCAGGACCGTGCGCAGGAAGATGCCTCCGGCTCGGGTGTGCCGACGGTGCTGATGATTGGCGATTCGATTTCGCAGGGCTACACCTGGCCTGTGCATGACTTACTAGAGGGACGTGTTGCTTCATGAAAGCGATCATGGTGATGTTTGACTCGCTGAACCGGCGGATGTTGGAGCCCTATGGATGTGACTGGGTGCGGACTCCGAACTTCAAGCGCCTGGCGGAGCGGACGGTAACGTTCGACAACGCCTATGTCGGCAGCATGCCCTGCATGCCGGCGCGGCGCGAGCTGCACACCGGGCGGTATAACTTCCTGCACGCCAGCTGGGGACCGGTTGAGCCCTTTGATGATTCAATGCCGGAGATTCTGAAGAACAACGGGGTATACAGTCACCTCATCAGCGATCACTACCACTATTGGGAGGATGGCGGATCCACGTATCACAGCCGCTATTCCAGCTGGGAGATTGTGCGGGGACAGGAATACGATGCCTGGAAGCCGGCCGTGAAGCCGCCGGAAGTTCCTGAGACCGTCAACAGAACCGGGCGTTCCCCGAACTACTGGACGAACCGCGTTCATCTTGCTGATGAGAAGGACCACTACCAGACGCAGACCTTCGACAACGCGCTCGAGTTCCTGGAGCAGAATCATGACGCCGATAACTGGTTCCTGCACGTCGAGACCTTCGACCCGCACGAGCCCTATTTCGCGCCGGATCGGTTCCGTGAGCTGTACCCAAAGAGCGAAGGTGATCACTTCGACTGGCCGCCTTACCGTAGCGTGGAGGAAACGCCGAAAGAGGTGGAGCGTTGCCGGCGCGAATGTGCCGCTCTGCACACGATGTGCGACGAGTCGTTGGGGCGGGTCCTTGATTTCATGGATGCACACGATCTCTGGCAGGACACCATGTTGATTGTGAACACCGACCATGGCTTCCTGTTGGGCGAGCATGGCTGCTGGGCGAAATGCTGGGCGCCATTCTACGATGAGGTCGCCCACACGCCGCTGTTCATCTGGGACCCGCGCAGCGGTGTGCGGGGTGAGCGGCGCGAGGCGTTGGTGCAGACCATCGACCTGGCGCCGACACTGCTGGAGTGCTTCGGTCAGCCGTTGCCGCCGGATATGCAGGGCGTGCCGCTGAGGGAGACGGTGGTTAGCGATACGCCGGTGCGTGGGGCCGGGCTGTTTGGGATCTTCGGCGGGCACGTCAACTGCACCGACGGGCGCTATGTCTATATGCGTGGGCCCGCAGCGGATAATGCGCCGCTGAATGAATACACCCTCATGCCGACGGAGCACGGTTGTGGTCGTGCCTTCATGCCCAACGCAATGCTGGCCACTGCGGAGCTATCCGAGCCGTTTAGTTTCACCAAGGGACTCAAGACATTAAAGGTGGATGCAACCGCACATCCCCAGGCGAAGGGCAAGAGCCGGCAGGCTGAGTTTCCGACGGCGCTCTATGATCTTGCACATGATCCGCAGCAGGAGCGTCCTCTCGAGGATCCTGAGGTGGAGGCGCGTATGTCTGATCTCATGGTGCAGCTAATGCAACAGAATGATGCCCCGCCGGAGCAATACGAGCGACTGGGACTAGGGGTGTAGTGCAGTACGCGCCACTCTCCGAGTGGCAGCGTGCGGTTGTGCGTTGTGAGAGGAGCCAGTTGGAGACAACAGGCTCTCCTCTAGAAGGACATCCGGTTGTCGCCAACTGGATGCGTCGGCGCGGTGGCATCGGTTGTGCGTTGCGGTTGTTGAGTCGCAATTACGGTTTCATCGTGTCGCAGGCAGACCTGTGCGCCGCTGTTGCCGTTGGGTACACTCCCATCAACCAGAAATCCTGAATCATACCGAAAGAGCCTGGCATGGCCCGCCCTAACATCCTTCTGATCACCGCTGATGACCTGAATTGGAGTTCCGTGGGGGCCTATGGGTGCGGGACCCCTGATTGCACACCGAACATCGATGCGCTCGCCGCTGAGGGAGTACGCTTCAACTACGGGCATGTCACGATCGCGGTCTGCCAGCCCAGTCGCGGTGCGCTGATGACGGGCCGCTATCCGCACAAAAGCGGGCAGGAGGGGTTCCATTACATCAACCACCGCCCCGAGGTGCCGCTGTTGCCCGAGGTCCTACGCGAAGCCGGGTATATCAACGGGATCATTGGCAAGGCATGGCATTCGACGCCTCGCCCGAGCTTTAAGTGGGACCTCTACGAGGATATGGAAGACCTGGGGTGGGGGCGTGATGCTGAACTCTATCACCGCAATACGAAGCGACTGATCGACATGGCCAGGGAGGCCGGTAAGCCATTCTTTCTGATGGCGAACTCCCATGATCCGCATCGTCCCTTCCATGGCAACGATGCTGATCTCTACGACAAGCAGGGCATTCGTTATCCGGCGCCCTCGCGCGTCTATGAACCGGCGGAGGTGGAGATCCCAGGGTTTCTTCCCGATATCCCTGACGTCCGCCGTGAAATCGCCGAGTACTCCAGCAGCGTGCGCCGCTGCGATGATACCGTGGGACGCATCATTGACGCACTGAGGGAGGATGGCGTTTATGAGAACACGCTGATCATGTTCCTCTCCGACAATGGCATGGCCTTTCCCTTCTCGAAGACCAACTGCTACCTTCACAGCACCAAGACGCCATGGATCGTCTGCTGGCCGGGACGTGTGACACCGGGCACGGTGGACGATGAACACTTCATTAACGGCATCGACTTCATGCCCACAGCCCTGGAAGCGGCCGGGGCGACGCTTCCCGATGCCATTGACGGGCGATCGTTTCTGCCAGTGCTGAAAGGGGAGAAAGACCCATCGCGCGATCGCGTCTTCACGCAGTTCCATCAAACGGCGGCCCGTCGTCGCTACCCGATGCGCTGCGTGCAGGATCGACGCTTTGGCTACATCTTCAATCCCTGGTCGGATGGCGTGCGGGAATTCAAGAATGAGTCCCAGGCAGGGCGCACGTTCAAGGCTATGCAGTCGGCCGCCGAAGCCGATTCTGAAATAGCCGGGAGGGTCGATCTCTTTCAGCATCGAGTCGTCGAGGAGCTGTATGACTTCGAGAACGATCCCGATGCGCTGGTCAATCTTATCGATGACCCCGGATATCAAGGCGAGGCGAACCGCTTGCGAGATGAGCTTGAGGCATGGATGGTCGACCACGATGATCCGGCTCTGGACGCACTACGGAACCGGAATGAACCGGAGATCCTGAAGCGCTTCATGGCTGAGCAGGAGACCCACGGACGGGAGCTCTGGGAGATGGGGAATCGCGATGTGTCGGAGAACAGTGCAGCCAGCGAATAGGATGCTTGTTGTTCTAGCGGGGTGTTTTCCGTTGATGAATGGAGGGATGATAGACGAAACTTGGTGCCAATCGACAAGGATTGTGACAAGGATCGTGACGAAGATGAAGAGAGACGATGATCATGACAATGATCGGGACAAAGATCTGATTGTAGGGCGGGAACGGTTGAGTCCGCGAAACCTTCCCGCCGTCTCCCCATGCCGGCGCGCCACCTTAACACCGGCGGGAAGGACTCGGAGACTCGACCATTCCCGCCCTACAGTTGGGCCTCTCTCAATATCTTCGTCCGGATCCTCAAAGAAGGAAGAGTTCAATGATTTGTGACAACCGACGAGAATTATACCTGACCCGTGTAAAGAAGTTCATGGTGAGGCTGGGCAATATGGTATTGAGTGACAGCACGCCACTTGATGCGACCTATGGACACTCCGTAGAGCCCGTGTACTTTCCTGATCGTCTGAGTCTTGAGTACAAACCGATCAAAGAAGGCGAGAAGTGGGGTGACGCCTGGGAAAGCGCCTGGTTCTCCCTGAAGGGGTCTGTCCCCGAGGCGTGGGCAGGTCGCAAGGTGGTGGCTCAGCTCGACTTTAATGGTGAGGCGCTGGTCTTTAACAACGAGGGCGTGCCCACGCAGGGCCTTACAAACGGAAGCGTGTTTGCGACGTCTGCGGGCAGGGAGCTCTACCCCCTTTTCGATACGGCGGAGGGTGGCGAGGACGTCTCGCTTTGGATTGAAGCGGCCGCCAGTGCTCTCTTCGGTGTCAGCAGGGACGCGGATCCGCCCCGAAACTGTCCGACGCGGCATGGCAGCTATACCGGTAAGGTTAACAAGATCAGACTGGCTGTCTTTGAGCCTGAAATCTATCACCTGTGGCTGGACCTCTTCATCCTGTTTCATCTCTACGGCGCGCTGCCTGAGAACAGTACGCGGGCGATTCGCATTCTGAGCGGTCTAAGCAAGGTGGTTGAGGTCTTTGCCGACAATCCAGAGAACACCTCGCGTTGTCGTGAGGTCGTGGCCCCCCTTCTTGAGAAAAAGGCCAATGCCTCTGCCGTTACCGCAAATGCGGTTGGCCATGCCCATATCGACACAGGGTGGCTCTGGCCCGTGCGGGAAACCATCCGCAAGAGCGCTCGTACCTACTCCAGTCAGCTCGACCTTATTGACCGTTATCCGGATTATGTCTTCGGGGCCTCGCAGCCGGCGCACTATGCCATGATCAAGAAGCACTACCCCGCGCTGTACGAGAAGATCAAGCAGGCCGTTAAGGCTGGTCGCTGGGAGCTGCAGGGCGCGATGTGGGTTGAGGCCGACTGCAATGTGATTGGCGGGGAGTCGATGGTTCGTCAGTTCGTCCATGGCAAGAACTTCTTCAAGGACGAGTTCGATTTTGATGTGAAGAACCTGTGGATTCCCGATGTCTTCGGCTACTCCGCTTCGATGCCGCAAATGATGAAACGGTCGGGAGTTCATTACTTCCTGACGCAAAAACTGAGCTGGTCGCAGTTCAACAAGTTCCCGCATACCACATTCAACTGGCGTGGCATCGACGGCACATCGGTGCTGACTCACTTTCCGCCGGAGAACACCTACAACTCGCAGCTCAATCCTCAGGCCATGATCAATGCCGAGAAGAACTTCCAGGAGAAGGAAGTCCTCGATGAGATGATGGTGCTGTTCGGTATCGGCGACGGTGGTGGAGGGCCCCGGCCGGAACAGATTGAGCGGGGGCTACGCCTGCGGGATCTCGAAGGAACACCCAAGGTCAAGTTCGGTCGCGCAGATGACTTCTTCGAGCGGATCTCAAAGCACGCCGACGAGATGCCGACCTGGAGCGGCGAGCTCTACCTCGAGCTTCATCGTGCAACGCTGACGACCCAGGGCCGCACCAAACGTGGCAACCGGATGCTGGAGCAGGCGCTACGGCAGGTCGAGTATCTGCTTTCCTGCGCAGACTTGGCCGGTTATCCGCGGGAGGAGCTGGACGGGATCTGGAAGACTCTCTTGGTGAACCAGTTCCACGACATCATTCCCGGCTCAAGCATTCACATGGTGTACGAGGTCGCGGAACGGGAGTATGCCGAGGGCCTGGCCGCCTGTGCCCGTATGCAGGAGGAAGTGGCCGCTGATCTCTTCAAAGCTGATGCAGACAGCCTTGTTCTGGTCAATACCCTTAACATTCCATTCACGCAGGCTGTTGTCCTGCCCGAAGGGTGGCTTGGCCTCGAAGGAGAGACCGTGCAGACGGAGACAGATGGCACGGTTAGCGCGCTCATTACCGTCCCGCCGCAAGGCATGCTGACGCTCACGCGTGGCGACGAATCGCCCGCCTCCGAGGATGCCTCGGACTTGGTGCTTGAGAACGCTCTCGTTCGCTACGAGTTCTCCGAGAACGGTGAGCTGCTCAAGGCCTTCGACAAGGAATGCGGCAAGGAAGTCCTCTGTGAGACCGGTAACGTGCTCACCCTCTACGAAGACCGTCCCAATAACTGGGATGCCTGGGATATCGATATCTTCTATGAAGGGCAGGCGCTGGAAACGGCACGGGCCGTGAATCACCGGTCACTGGGTAAGGGCGCTGTTCGTCAGGGTCTGCAGTTTGAGCTGGCGATTGGCCAGTCGACGCTGTCGCAGAAGGTGTACCTCGACACGAACAGCAAGCGTCTTGATTTCGAGACGGAGGTCGATTGGCAGGAGCGTCACCGTATGCTGCGTGTGGCCTTCCCGACGACGATTCGTGCCGACCAGGCCAGCTTTGATATTCAGTATGGTTATGCGCGACGCAACACCCATCGTAACCTTAGCTGGGACATGGCGCGTTTCGAAGTGGCGGCCCACAAGTATGCCGATCTGTCGGACAATGGTTACGGCGTGGCTCTGCTCAATAACTGTAAATATGGTCACAAGGTTCTGGAGCATGTGCTTGACCTCAACCTGCTCCGGGCACCGACCCAGCCGGACCCGGATGCCGACTTGGGACAGCATGCGTTCACCTACAGCCTTCTTCCGCACGCCGGAGACCTGATCGAATCCACCGTGATTAGCGAAGCCACGCAGCTCAATCAGCCGCCGGCGCTTTTCGCCGGTTTCGGACAGGGCGATGCTGCCGTGCCGGTTCACGTTAGTGGAGATGGGGTGGCTCTCGAGGTCTTGAAGAAGGCTGAGAAGGAAGAGGCGCACGTGATCCGCATCGTCGAGCGTCACGGCTGTGACACGACGGCCTGCGTGACCTTGACTGATCCCGGTGCTGCCCTTGTTGAAACGGATCTGCTTGAGTGGAATGTAATCAACGAGCTTGGCGGGCCGACGGTCGAGATTGCGATGAAGCCCTTTGAGATTCGAACGTTCAAGGTCGTGTAGTTGTGAGTCTGATAGAGGAGTCTAAGGTTCTTGTGTGATGCTGGCGGTCGAGAGGAGCCAGTTGGAGACAACAGGCTCTCCTCTAGAAGGACATCCAGTTGTC
>CAZCDU010000140.1:0-12989 GCA_964497125.1 uncultured Victivallales bacterium
TCTGCCGCCGCACTCCAAGTTGGGACTCCAAAAAGATGTGAGGTATAACGAGGGCGTTGCCCTGGGCTGGTATATCTCGCCCCTCCGGGGCTTTTTCGGATGGGGTCTAGCTAGTGCCATTCGAATCAGGTGTCAGGAGTCAGCATGAACGCAAAGAAGCTTACCTGTGAGTATGCAACGAATCCCCTGGGCTTGGACACGACACGGCCGCGCTTCGGGTGGATCGTGGAGGCGGCGGAGCGAGGTGCCGTGCAAGCGGCGTACCGAATCCTCGTCGCGAGCAGCTCCGAAAAGCTGGATGCCGAGGTGGGCGACAAGTGGGACAGTGGTAAGGTCACGTCGGACCAGTCGGTCAACGTCCCCTACGAAGGCACCGCACTGACCAGCGGCGAGACCTGCTGGTGGAAGGTGCAGGCCTGGCCCGCCGGCAGCGACGACGGGGCGTCGAGCGCCCCGGCAACGTTCGAAATGGGCTTGCTTGACGACGATGATTGGACAGGCAAGTGGATCGGCGCGCCCGCCGACGGCTCCTCCCCACTGTTGAGGAACGAGTTCACGATTCCGCAGGAGATCGTGAGGGCACGCCTCTACGTATCCGGCATCGGCTGGTCGGAGAGCTACATCAACGGGAAGAAGATCTCGGATCGCGTCCTCGACCCGTGCGCGAGCGAATACGGCAAGAGCGTCTATTACGTCACCCACGACGTGACCGCGGCGCTGAAGACCGGGACCAATGCGATCGGTGTCTGGCTCGCAAACGGCTGGTTCAGCGAGCCGGACTCAGATGGCCCGGGAGATGACAAAATCTGGGAGTTCTCCTCGCGGTACGGTGACACGCCTCGCGCGATGGTGAAGCTCCGCATCGAGCTTGCCGATGGTGAGACGCTCGACGTCGTCAGTGACGCGGGCTGGCGGACAAGTGCGAGCTGCATTACGCAGAACGACTTCTATCACGGTGAGCGATATGACGCGCGACTTGAACAGCCCGGCTGGGCCGAGCCGGACTTCGACGACTCGGACTGGCAGCCCGCCACGCTGAAAGATGCGCCCGGCGGCCGACTGCGATCGCAGCTCATGCCACCGATACGAGTGGTGCAGACACGCAACCCCATCAGCATCACCGAGCCGAGCCCGGGCGTGTATGTCTGCAGTTTCGATCAACTCTTTGGAGGATGGGTACGTGTGCGGGTCAAGGGCGCCGCCGGCCAGGAGGTCGCGATACAGTATTCTGAGTGCATCCACGCGGACACCGGACGCATCGACAAGCGTCAGCACGAAGCGCCCAAGGCGACGGACTACTACACGCCCAGGGGAGACGACGAAACTGAGCTCTATGAGCCGCGCTTCACCTATCATCCTGTCCGCTTCGTACAGATTGAGGGGCTGGCAGGAGAACTGACCCTCGATGACGTGGATGGGTGCGTTGTGCATACCGACGAGGATATGGCCGGCGACTTCGAGTGCGGCAACGAGCTCCTCAACAAGATCCACCAGAACGTCACCTGGACGCTGACAAACGGCCTCTACGGCATGCCGCTGGACTGCCTCTACCGTGAGCACTGGGCCTGGACCGACCCCGCTTCGATCACGGGTACGCTTTACCCGCGCAAGCACATGCCCCGATTCTGGACCAAGTGGCTGCGTGATATTGCCGATAGCCAACGCGACGACGGATCCGTACCGGTCTTGTGTCCTGACTACAAGTGGACCGACTGGTGGGATCCTGCCTGGGGCGGCAACTACCCTCAGCTCGTCTGGTTCCTCTACCAGTACTACGATGACAGTCGCTTGCTGGAAGAGCACTACAACGGCATCAAGCGGACCGTTGACCACATGTTGTCCGTATCGGAAGACCTTCTCATCGTGAAGGGGTTCTGGGGCGATCACATGCTGCCGGGAGCACATCCGGGCGAAGAGGAATTTGTATCGTCTGAGACGCCACGGGCACTCGTCTGGTCGGGCTACTTCTATCGGGGCGCCCTGGCGGTTTCGCAGGCCGCCCAGGTCCTTGGCAAACCCGAGGATGCCGCTCAGTACGCTGAGTTGGCGGACAAGATTCAGGACGCGTTCAATGCGAAGTGGTTGGATGGCGACCGGGGGATCTACGACGAAGGCTCGCAGACCAGTCAGGCGTTCCCGCTGGCCCTCGGCATGGTACCCGGGCAGCAGCAACAGAGCGTTGTCGACTGCCTTATCAAGAACATCACTGACGACCATCACAATCATCATCATACCGGCAACACCGGCACCACCTGCCTAATGGATTGCCTGACCGCATTGGGCCACGGTGAGATCATGTGGAAGATCGTCACGAACACGACCTATCCCGGCTGGGGCTATATGATTGAGCATGGCGCCACAACGATCTGGGAAGGCTGGTCTATCGCCAGCACCACTGTGAGCGATGCTGGCGGCGCGGAAAGCATGATCATGTGGGCGACGATAGATCAATTCTTCTACAACGACCTCGCCGGCATCCGGGTCCCGGGCTACTACGGGCCGCAACAGGTCGTGCCGGGCTTCAAGCACATCACCATTTCGCCTTTCATCCCGGCTGCGCTCGATCACGCGCGCGCCTCGGTGCAGACGGTGCGGGGCATGATCGCTTCAGCCTGGCAACGCACGGACGACGGCCTCACGCTCGACGTCACGATCCCCGGCAACTGCACCGCAACGATCCGACTGCCGAAACTGGGGCAGGGGCAGGTGGTGGTTTCCGAGGGTGACACGACGCTCTGGAAGCATGGCGCCGTTTCCAGCCTTGCCGAAGGTATCAGCGGCGCCGTCGAGACGGATAACAATGTGACACTCGAAGTCGGATCCGGCACCTATTCCTTCGCCGTGACGCGTACAGCTGCCTCCTGACCCCTGGTTATTGCCATAAAGTGCATCAGAAAAGCCACTATGTGCATTGCCGTTTTGCCTGCTTTCCTGCCATCATAGTACTGGAGCATGGGGGTGGAACTCTTGATTGCTCCCCGATGCTTAACTTAAGAGAGACACGAGATATGACGGATACAATTCAATCCTTTGAGGTCACGATGGGCGGCAAGAGCGGCGATATGATGTCGACGCAAGTGCCCGCCTCTCGCAAGTTGAAGATCGGCGTCCTGGCCTGCGCCTACTTTGAATACTGGCGTATGTATGACGGGTTGCTTGAGACTGTAGCGGGCGACATGCAACGCGTGGCTGAACGCATTGGCAAGAATCACGAGATCGTCTACCCAGGCCTGGTGGACACGCTGGACAAAGCCGACGAGGCCGGCCGGCTGTTTAAAGAAGAGCACATCGATTTTCTGGTGATCACGGAAGGGACGTATTGCACGGATTACATCGTGCACCAGTCGTTGTTGCATCTGCCCAGCGATATACCGCTCTGCATCTACGCGTCGCAGGCGCACGGTACCCTGGACTACGAAGCGGGGTATGACCAGTCGCTGCGCAACTCCGGGCCGATGGGATTGATTCAGCTCACGGCCGGATTTCGCAAGATGGGCCAGTACGCTAACTACGAAGTGGTTGTTGGTGCTATTGACGATGAAGAGGCGTACGAGGAGATCGAGCGCTTCATTCAGGTCCGCACAACCATTGCCGATCTGAAGCATTGGACCATCGGTCTTGTGGGGCATGTCTTTCGCGGCATGTACGACTTTCAGTATGACAAGACCTCTGTCACGGGCTTGCTCGGGCCGCATGTGGTCGACATCGACGTCAAGCATCTTGT
This sequence comes from uncultured Victivallales bacterium, assembly GCA_964497125.1. Lineage (GTDB taxonomy): Bacteria > Verrucomicrobiota > Kiritimatiellia > UBA8416 > UBA8416 > CAYLXP01. Next base: position 3,725 of record CAZCDU010000140.1, read on the forward strand.
CGCGCTGTTCGACACCATATCCATGGATGATGCGCGCGTAATCGCGTTGTGCGACAAGGTGGAGTCCAAGTACGAGGTCGTCACGTTGAGCCGTGCCGATATTCAACGCTCGGCCCGGCTGGCCATCGCCTTGCAGGACCTGATTGAGACCTACAAGTTACATGGGCTAGCGTTGCTGGGGCAGCATCACATTGAAGTCATAGCCAACGCGGCCTGTCACCTCGGTATGTCCGAGATCCTGGCATCAGACCAGGCGGCTGCGGTCACAGAAGGTGACGTGCTCGGTCTCATCATGAGCAAGGTGCTGAAGGATTTCACGGGGCATACACCGTTCTTCGGCGAATGGGAAGAGATCGACACGTCATTGAACGCGATCATGTTGCTGGGTCATGGTTTTGTCGATCCACGCGAAGCACGCCCCGATCGTCCGGTGCAGGTCCAGCCGACCTGCGAGGATTGGGGCTTCGAGGGGCATTCGCTCGGTTTCGAAGTCGCCTATCCGCCAGGACCCGTGACGATGACGCATATCATCGAAGACCCCGACGGCTGGCGCCTGCTGATCAGTCAAGGCGAGATCATGGATACGCCGCCGTTGAAGATCAGTGAGAGCAGCATGGTCGTGAAGGTGGACCCGCCCGTGAAGCAGTACTTGAAGCAGCTCATGACGTCCGGGTTCCCGCATCATGCGATCGCCGCACCGGGCAATGCCGTGGCGGAGTTGGAGCTCTTTGCCACGCAGCTTGGCATTAAGGTATGCCGGATCTAAGGGCGTTATTGGAGGGTGTCGCCCCGCGAATATTGCCGCCATGCGGTGGGCGACATCTCGGTTCTCTGCTTGAAGAACCGCATAAAGTAGTAGGGTGATTCGAAATTCAGCGCTAACGCGATCTCGTTGATGTTGAGTGTCGTGTTGGTCAGCAGGCTCTTCGCTTTGTTGATCCGTAATTGCATATGGTACTGCTTCGGTGACAGGCCGGAGTATCGCTTGAATTGATGGCGGAATGAGGAGTATCCGATGTGCAGCTCGTTCGCGAGCTGCTCGAAGTCGATCACGCGATCCACGTCTTCTTCGATACGGAACATTGCCCTTCGCATTCTCTGCTGTACCGGCTCGTCAACCTGACCTGTTGTCGCCCGTACCCGCGCCACTAGCTGTGCCGTGAGCATCGCCGCAATCGGCGAATAACCGGCCTCCTGCGCCTCCACGGTATCAAGGATATTGTTGTAGCAGCGCAAGATGGACGGATTGAGGCCCACCGAGTAGACGGGGCGATTGAGGGAGAGAATGCCCTTTTCCAGGAGTTGCCGCGGCATCTCGCCATCGAACGAGACCCAATGCTCGTCCCATCCGGTTTTCGGAGCCGGCGTGTAGCGGTGCGGCTGATCGGGAAAGAGGAAGAAGAGGCTGCCCGCCTTGATCCTGTGGCGACCTGAGGCCTTTGTTTGGAATGTGCCCTGACCGCGGGTGATGTAGATGCATTGGAATTCCTGCAATACGCGGTGATGCGGCCATTCATAAGCGTAGCCCTGCGGATGCGCCCCCGGAGGATAGTGCTCATGTGCCTTGACCCGCGACCAGCCGACCGCCGACACATGCCAGCCCCAATTCAGATCTCTCGGCGCTGCCGGCAGGTACTTGAAATAGTAGCGCTTTGAGGGGTCATCCATCATCGGTTTCCTTGTCCACCCACATCGACGCGTTGTCCTTGAAGGTCCCGGTCCTCACCGGCTGTCAACCACCTGATCTGAGTTGTACCAGCGTGTTCGTCGTGGCCAACGCGCTTGATAACCAGATCGATCCAATTCCCGATTGAGATCTTACTGGCCCGAAAGGGTATCACAATCATGATCCGCGCGCAACGATGCATGCGAGTGACGTGCGGGTTAGCGGTCGTTCCATCGCAGTTCCTGTTTGAGTGCGCGAAGGGTTGTGTTTCTATCGATCACGACCACTTCGACGTCGGCCATCTCGCAGAAGATCTCGATGTGACGCGTATCGACCTGCTGGGAGTAGACGCTGTGATGCGCGCCGCCGGCAAGAATCCAGGCTGCGGCTCCAACTTTCAGGTCCGGCTGCGGAACCCAGAGCACCCGGGCAACGGGCAGTTTCGGTAGATCGTGCTCTGGTACAACGGCTTCGACTTCGTTGACCACGACGCGGAAGCGGTTGCCCATATCGATCGGCGACACATTGATCGCTGGACCGGCGGGTGAGTTGAAGACGAGTCGCGCCGGATCGTCTTTACCGCCGATTCCCAGCGGGTGTGTTTCGAGCGAAGGTGCTCCGTCAGCAATCGACGGGCAGACTTCAAGCATGTGCGATCCGAGCACTTTGCCGCCAGCGGGGTCGAAGTGGTAGGTGTAGTCCTCCATGAACGAGGTCCCGCCTTCGAGGCCTTCGGCCATCACTTTCATGATGCGTGTCATGGCGGAGGTCTTCCAGTCGCCCTCGGCACCAAACCCGTAGCCGTCGGCCATGAGGCGTTGAACCGCTAGTCCCGGGAGTTGCTTGAAACCGTGCAGGTTTTCAAAGGTGGTCGTGAACGCGCCAAAGCCGCCCTCCTCCAGGAATGACCGCATCCCGATCTCGATGCGGGCTTGCTCGGCGATGTTTCCCATGATCGCATCCGAGGGAATGGAGTAGACCGTCTTGTATTGATTCACGAGGTCGTTGATCTGCGCGTCCGTCGCGTTGTCGACATACGCTTTCAGGTCACCCATGCCGTAGCCATTCACGGAATAGCCGAACCTGATCTGCGCTTCGACCTTGTCGCCTTCGGTGACGGCCACTTCGCGCATGTTGTCGCCGAATCGCGCCACCTTCAAGTTCTGCGATTCGTTCCAGCCCTTGGCGACGCGTGCCCAAACGCCCAGCTCCTCGCGGACTTCAGGATCTTCCCAATGCCCCACGACCACGGTGCGGTTCTTGCGCAGGCGGGTGCAGATGAAACCAAACTCGCGTCCCCCGTGGGCGGACTGGTTGAGGTTCATGAAGTCCATGTCGATTTCCGACCACGGGATATCACGGCCGAACTGCGTGTGCAGATGCACGAACGGCTTCTTCAGTGCGGTCAATCCGCCAATCCACATCTTGGCTGGGCTAAAGGTGTGCATCCAGGTGATGAGCCCGATGCAGTTTTCGTCCGCGTTGGCATCGCGGCACATGGCATAGACTTCGTCGGGTGTCTTAACGGTCGGCTTCCACACGACATCAACCGGAATGACGCTGTCGGTATTGAGGGCTTCGGCAATCTGCTGCGCATCAGCTGCAACCTGCTCGAGCGTCTCGGGTCCATAGAGGTGCTGACTGCCCGTTACAAACCATAGTCGCTGTTTCGTGTTCATTGGGAATCTCCTTTTTCGTACTTAGGTTCTGTCAATTCGGTGGACGATAGCGGCGACGAGAAGGGCGGACGATTACGAGGCTTCTACTCGTAATCCGTTCGCGTCGCCGTTCTCGTTAACCGATTCTGGTTTTCTCTTTCTACCCCTGCCCGTAGTAGGCATTGGCTCCATGTTTGCGAAGGTAATGTTTGTCCAGCAGGAACTGGTCAACCGGTCCCACATCCGGATTGAGCGCCAGCGTTGTGGTTGCCATTTGCGCGATCGCCTCGAGGATGCGTCCGTTGACGACAGCCTTCATGGCGTCGGCACCCCAGGTGAACGGTGCGTGGCTCGACACCAGTACCCCGGGAAGCTCCCCTGGTTTCAGGCCGTTCAGTTTGAAATGCTCTTCAATCACCTTGCCGGTGTTCAGTTCGTATTCACCTTCAATCTCAAGCTGTGTCAGCGCACGGGTACAAGGCACGGCACCATAGAAGGTGTCGGCATGGGTCGTTCCGAGGCACGGAATGTCACGCTGCGCCTGCGCCCAGGCGGTGGCATGGGGCGAATGGGTATGGACGATGCCGCCAATGCCTGGAAACGCGCGGTACAGATGCCAGTGCGTGGCGGTATCCGAGGAAGGGTTCATCTTGCCTTCAACGGGTTCGCCGGTCTCCAATGAAACTAGGGGAATGTCTTCCGGTGTCATGTCATCATAATCGACACCGCTCGGCTTAATGGCGAATACTCCGGCCTCGCGATCCACCTCGGAGGCATTACCCCAGGTAAGGATCGCCAACTGGACGCGGTTGATTTCCTTGTTTGCCGCGCAAACGCGCGCTTTCAGTACGTCATAGCTCATCGCGTGCCACCTTTCTGTTATGACAAGGACTCAACTGCCGCCCGCTCAATGGCAAGCCCCTTGTGGTAGCGCGCGAAGAACTGGTCAAAACCAGCCACATCCGAGGGGTCGGGCTCTACCGCTTCGCCCATGCTTTCGGCGAAGATCTCCTTCAGGAATTCCGGCAGGGACGCGTCGCGGTTCTCCCGGGTCATATATGAGGCCAGCAGCGCGATGCCCCAGGCACCACCTTCGCCGGCAGTTTCAAGGATCGAGACCGGGGTCCCCGTGGCCGCAGCCATAATGCGTTGTCCCACTTCAGGTGTTTTGAAGAAGCCGCCGTGACCTCGGATGTCGTCGACTTCAACTTGTTCTTCATCCATCAGGATGTTCAGGCCCGTGCGGAGTGCGCACAGTGCGGTGAACAGGTGGGAGCGGATAAAGTTGGCCAGCGTGAAATTGCTGTCAGAAGAGCGGGTGAAGAGTGGCCTGCCTTCGCTGAAGCCGGTCATATGTTCACCGGAAATATAGCCATAGGATAGCAGTCCGCCGCAGTCCGGATCACCTGTCAGCGCCAACGCGAGGAGTTTATCGTAGAGATCCGCTGTAGACACCTGCATGCCTAGAACGGCAGCCGCCTCGCCGAAGAGCCCTATCCAGGCATCATAGTCTGAGGTGCAGTTATTGGAGTGCGCCATTCCCACCAGTTTTCCGTCGGGTGTGGTGACGAGATCGATTTCGGCATGCGCTTTCGAGAGTTCCTTCTCGAGCACGAGCATGGCGAAGACTGACGTGCCCGCTGAGACATTGCCCGTACGCACCTCAACACTGTTGGTGGCCACCATGCCGGTGCCGGCATCGCCTTCAGGAGGGCAGAGCGGTGTGCCCGCCTCCAGATTCCCAGCTGGATCCAGCAGACGAGCGCCTTCTTCTGTCAGTTCCCCGGCGCACTCTCCGGCGCCCAGGACCTCGGGAAGAATCTCCTTCAGTTTCAACGTAAATCCTTTGCCGGCGATATGGGCGTCGAAGCTGTCCGCCAACGCGGTGTTGTAATGCTGCGTTTGGATATCAATGGGGAACATGCCCGAGGCCTCACCGATGCCCATCACCTTCTGGCCCGTTAGCTTCCAGTGAACATAGCCGGCCAACGTCGTCATGTGGGCAATGCGGCCTACATGCTCTTCGCCGTTAAGGATGGCCTGATACAGGTGGGCAATGCTCCAGCGCTGTGGGATGGGGTAGCGAAACAGCTCCGTGAGTTCCTCGGAAGCCTGCCCGGTCATATTGTTGCGCCAGGTTCGAAAAGGCACCAGCTGATTGTCTTCGGCATCAAAAACCATGTAGCCGTGCATCATGCCGCTGAAGCCGATGGCCTTTGCCCGTTTCAGGAGAACGCCGTACTGATCCTGAACATTCTTCTGCAGGTCAGAAAAACTGGACTGAATTCCGGACCACACTTCCCCCAACGGATACGTCCAGACCCCGTCGTCCAGTGTGTTCTCCCATCCGTGTCCTCCCGATGCGATGGGTGTCTTGTCCGTGCCGATGAGAACCGCCTTGATTCGGGTCGATCCCATTTCAATCCCGATGATGGCCTCGCCGTCCTGAATGATTGCCGCGATCTTCGAAGGGTCTGTGTTAGTCATGTGTTCCCATCCTTTTCAGTGAACAGTTGCTAAAAGGATATGATGTATCAGGGCCATAACCCAGACCGCCGTAGCTTTACAGTAAAGTCGCTTGATCTTCAGAGGGGCTATCCCCTATGGTGATCGCATGAAAGTGACGATGCAGACGATTGCCGCGCGTGTGGGTGTTTCCCGCAATGCCGTATCTCTGGCACTGCGGAATCATCCGTCCATCTCTGCACAGACACGCGAAAAGATCTGCAAGACCGCAGCCGAGCTGGGATACCAACGTAATCCGGCCTACGGGGAACTCATGTCGCAGATGCGCTTGAGCGGTCATGGCTCAACGCAGGCCACGCTCGCATTGTTCAATGCCAATCGAAACCCCAAGGCATTTAGCGAACACCCTACGATCCCTCTGTACGTCAAAGGCTGCCGTCGGCGAGCGGCAGAGCTCGGCTATCCGCTCGATACGTTCTGGCTCCATGAGCCGACTACCGACAGCGATCGCTGGATCCGTATTCTCGAGACGCGTGGCATCCGTGGCATTGTTCTGATCGGCATGATGACTCAGAATCGGCTACCGAGGCACCTCCTGCCATTGGTCGAACGCTTTCCGGCGGTTGTCACCGGCGTGCGCACACGCGATCCGGCCCTTTCCTTCACCTGCGTCGACCATCACATTCTTGCGTTGCGCGCGTTCGAGAGAGCCCTCGAGCTGGGATATAGGCGTCCGGGCCTTGTCCTCGACAGGACGATCGACGACCTCGTCGAGAACCGTTTCAGCGCCGGCTATCAGTGCGGCCAGGCGCAGCTGCCTAAGGCGCGGCAGCTGCAGCCCTTTTTCGACGTGGAAGCTGCCACCGAGAATCCACAGCGCTTCAGGAAATGGTTGGACAGGGAACAGCCCGACGTCATCTTCACGCTCTACAACGTGGTCAGGCATTGGTTGAATGACCTTGGCTGCTCCGTGCCAGAACAGATGGGACTGATCCAGCTCGAATGGCGCGACAGCCGCCCTGACTGGGCCGGAATGGACCAGCACAACGACGTCACCGGCGAAGCCGCTGTCGACATGCTCATCGGCATGATCCACCGCGGCGAGACCAGCATATCGGCGTTTCCGCGTGCAACCCTGATCGGGCCCACCTGGGTGGATGGCGCTACCGTCAGTCCTTCGAGTAAGCCCATTTATTGGCAATAGGTCGGTGACGAAGCGCGAGTCACTGCATACCTCTGCAGTGGAAGTCGGAATGCGTACGTTTATATACTGTTTGGTCACCTTGCAGAATGTGGGTGCGCGGCGATACAGTGTGTTATCGAATGTTTACAGGACGACGCGATCATCGAGAGCACACTAAGCAGGAGCGGAAGAAAATGGCAGTGAAAGTCACGGTGATAGGAGCGGGCAGCCTTGGGTTTACTCGGGAGCTGATAAGTGACATGTTGGCGGTGCCCGAGTTGCAGAACGCGGCGATCGCATTCATGGACATTGACCGGGGCAACCTGGACCGCGTGCTAAAACTGGTTGAGCGCGACATCAAGCACAACAAGATCGGGGCGACTGTTACCGCGACCACGAACCGGCGCGAGGCGCTTGAGGGCGCGGACTACATCTACAACTTGACACGTATTGGGCGCCTGGAAGCATTCAAGACCGACATCGAAATCCCGTTGAAGTATGGCGTGGACCAGTGTGTTGGCGATACGCTCTGCATCGGTGGCATCATGTATGGTCAGCGCAACGCGGCGGCCATCCTCGATTTTTGCAAAGACATTCGCGAAGTCGCGAAGCCGGGCGCGCTATTCCTGAGTTATGCCAACCCAATGGCGATGAACACGTGGGTGGCCAATACCTACGGCGGCGTCGACACCATCGGACTCTGTCACGGTGTGGAGGGCGGTCACTGGCAGATTGCCAAGGTCATCGAGTCCATGATCAACAAGGGCAAGAAGGAAGGTGACAAGGGGTTCAAGGCCGTCACGAGGAAGGATGTCGACATCATTTGCGCCGGTATCAATCACCAGACCTGGTACATCCAGGCCCTCTACAAGGGGCGAGACTGGACCGACCGGCTGTTGAAGGGCTTCTCCGAGCACCCGGTCTACAGCAAGACCGAAAAGATACGCATCGATATGCTCAAGCGCTTTGGCTATTACACCACCGAGTCCAATGGGCACGTCTCAGAGTATGTGCCCTGGTATCGCAAGCGCACCAGGGATATCCCCAAATGGATCTCCAAGGATTCATGGATCAATGGTGAGACCGGCGGCTACCTACGCGTCTGTACGGAAGGCCAGAACTGGTTCAAGACCGATTTCCCCGCCGTGATGAAGGCTGATCCGGCGGAGTACGCCATGGAGAAGCGCGGGAACGAACATGGCAGCTACATCATTGAGGCGCTCGAGACCGGACGCACGTACCGTGGCCATTTCAATATGCCGAACAATGGTTGCATCACGAATCTGCCCGACGACGCGATCGTGGAAGTGCCCTGCTACGTGGATGGCAACGGTGTCTCCGTACCACAGGTCGGCGATCTGCCGTTGGGCTGCGCGGCGATCTGCGATGTATCGGTCAACGTGCAGCGTTTGGCGGTTGAAGCGGCGGTGCATGGTGATGTGAACCTGCTCAAGCAGGCAGCCATGATGGATCCGTTGACCGGCGCAGTGTGCGACCCCAACGAAATCAGCCAGATGGTGGACGAGATGCTGGTCGCGCAGGCAAAGTGGCTGCCACAGTACCGCAAGGAGATCCCGAAGGCCCGGGCCCGTCTGAAGAGCGAGAAGCCGCTGGGCACCCGCAAGACGCAAGGCGCGGCGCGCAAGAAGACCAAGAGCGTCACGGACATGCGCAAGAACGCGGCGGAAGCACGGCGCAATGCGCAGTCAGCGGACAAGGCAGCCGGGAAGCGCAAAGAGCAGGCTAGCAAGGGTAAAGTGTAGGGGTGCTCAAAGCGGGCGGCTATGCGACTGCCATGTCCGGTAAGTGGCATGTGACGCGGCACGTGGAGGGTCCGAAGCAAAGAAACGGAAAAGCATCAAGATGAACACCATCGCGATCACCGCGGATAGCCGCAATGCTTTTGACACGAGGACCACGTTATGCTTCTAGAAATCGATGATTTGCGGACGCATTTCAGAGTTGACGATGGCGTCTGCGCCAGGGCGGTCGACGGCATCAGTTTTGGTGTCGAGGCCGGGCGCACCGTCGCGGTAGTGGGCGAGTCCGGCTGCGGGAAATCGCAGACGGCCTTCTCCATTATGCGCCTGCTTGAGGGTAACGGGTTTCACCCGGAGGGAAGCCGCATCCGGTTTGACGGCGAGGATCTGCTCGCGAAGACGGAAGAGGAGATGCAGAAGATTCGTGGCAACCGCATCGCCATGATCTTTCAGGAACCGATGGCGTCTCTGAACCCACTCTACCGCGTCAGCAGCCAGCTTTCGGAGCCGTTGCGCCTGCACCAGTTCATGA
>CAZCDU010000141.1:0-12787 GCA_964497125.1 uncultured Victivallales bacterium
GTCCTCGCCTGTCTCCCTCTCCAAAACCGCAGCAACAACGGCTTACGGGCGAGACGCCCGTGCCACGATCGCTGTTCCCGTAACGATAGCAACGAAGAAGCACCTCCCCCAAGGGTTGTGTTGCGACACCCTCAATGCCGCTTTGCGACAGGATCAGAAATGGAAATAGCGGATACCCCAGCACTCCAAGTCAACAGCAGCCCTCTTCTTTGAGTCCCAACTTGGAGTGCGGTGGCAGAGGGCCTTCCCAGGCCCGGCGACACCGCTTTTCTCAGGCCCGGGCGCAGCGTAGAGGTCGCGGGGACGTGGCGAGCAAAACTGCTGGGGGTCCGCATTACCATCCTACTCAAAGCAAACGCAAATCTCGCAGGTGACACTCGCTTCTGATTTGGCGATTGCACGGACACAGTGATCGGACGGTTCCAGTGTTGCCTCGGCGCTATCACACGTCACATCAACAGCCTTGTAACCCATACCTCCCGGAATAGCGATCGTGACGCACATGGGCTCTCCTGCAATCAGATCTGCCGTGAAGCTCAGACGCTTGCTGTTGCCGTCCCAGGAGTGGTCGCTTAGTTCCATCATCCCGCACATAACATGCCTGTTGGTGCCTACGACTTGGGGATGATCCGCGGCACGCCTTACCGAATAGACCAATGCCTGCCCACTCCACAGATCTCCCGCCAGCGCGCCACTGCCGTCAAGAATGCCCATATACGTCTGGTTCCAGAAATCAAACGCATGGTATTGCCCGTCAGCAGAGAGCCCCAACGACCCCGTGTCCGCCTGGTTGCCGGAGACGGGAGCCGCGACTGACCGGATTGAGGGTCGCCACCGTCTGCCGGTGGACGCATCGTTGTTCACCAGAATGACCTGCTTCCAGTCGCGGCTCACGTCGTAGACGTAGACCTCGGGATGCTCCTTGCCCATCAGGAAGTCAACCGGCCGGAACGCCTGACCATTCGGCAATACTGGGTACAGGCGGGTGATGTCATGGATCATCTCGTCTGTCAACTTCCCGAAACTGGTCCCCAGTTCGAGCCGCCCGGACAGCAGCCCAATCAGAGTCAGGAAGGTGCGACGGTGGCTCGCGTCCAGCTCAACACCATCGCGATGAAAGCTCTTGCCGTCGGGGTAGTACCGGAACACGGTGCCCTGCTTGTACCAGCGCAGGCCTATGCGCGATGACATCTCCGGCTCAAAATGACTGGCGTCATCCCAGACGCGCTGGAGATCCACGACACCTGCATTGCAGTCGGTACGGGGCACGTCTGTGAATGTGACGACCCCCATGATCCGCTCGTGGATGAAGGCATCCTCTCCCAGCCCCTCCCGGCACAGCTCGTAGATCTTGCGATAGGCCGACACGGTCGTGTAGGACTCGTCATCGAACCCACCATCAAGTGCCCACGCCGACTCCGGGTAGTCAAACTTGATCCCCTCCACGCCGTCGTTGCCCAAGCGGGTCCACATCGTTCGCGCGTAGTTCTGGAACTCCGGGTTCGTGAAATCGAACCTGACGAAAGGGCGTGCGTGCTTGTGATGCTCATACAGCAGGGAGATATCGCCATTGAGCATCCACTCCGGGTGCTCCAAGGCGAAATCGTTACTCGGCATGGATCCCTGGATGTAGGTAAACACCTTGCCGCCCATGCTCTGGATCTTGCCTGCAAACTTCGCGAACGTCTCGTATGGCTCCTTCAAGGTGCCGTACTTGGCCCAGTGCTCGTCGTCCCACCACCCCTGCTGTGTGTCGCCCTGGTCCCCGTAGCAATAGTAGTCGGGCTCCAACCTCACCGCGACGGGCGTGTACTTCGTGATTCCTTTGTCTATGGCGATCTGCATCTGCTCGACGAGTGCGGGGGAGCTATTGGTCGGTGTGCCGTCGCCGTAGCCCCCCTGCGCGGTCATCCACCCGCACAACGTCGGGAAGTCGTAGACATTCGGATTGGCATCGTTGGCCGCAGCCAAGGCCTCGCCATAGCGTTCCAGTGACTCGAAGGGGCCAGCAGTTACCATATCGACAAAGAAGCTGTCCTCGGACTTCCACAACTCCCCCGGCTTGATCCGTTTCCCCTGCGGGTCGTGAATCGTGAGCGAGAGATTCGACTCTTTCGCCGGCGTCTGATCCGTCACAGCACCCCTGCGTGGTCCCTTGGCTGCCTTGTGGCACTCGACCGTTCGCATGAACTCGGCATAGTGCAGGCCACCGGCGACGATGGTTCTACGTTTGCCCGCCGACAGAGCATCGCGATAGGTCAGCATGGCGCTGTTGTGCGCGTTGATCTCCCAGGTCTGTTCCACGACGTTGGGCTCTGCCCCGGCACCACCGCGCAACACGCGTGGCTCATTCCACTTCTGATTCTTAAAGAGTTCGCCATCCAGCAACACCTCGGCCGTGCGCGCACGAACCGTATAGGTCTTGTTGTTCTTGACGCCCCAACCGATTACAAAGAAGGGCTTCTCCTCGTAGACCGTAACGTCAAGGAACCGCCAGGGATCATACCTGGCGTCCGGCTGGTACCACACACGTAGCGTCGCCCCCGTGCCCAATTCATCGGCAACATCCGCCAACCGTTCCGCGCTGTAGGTGCTAGGAGGCTCTTTCCATCCGCCCTGACCCAACCTGAACCAGGCGTCCTTGAAGACCTCCGTGCCATCCGATTTATCCGTCCCCGTGTAGGTTCCAACGGAGAGATCAAACGTGATCGCCAGAATGGCGCTTTCAATCCGCGCTGCGTCGCCTGAGATTTCAACCTGGACCGCTGCCGGATTCGTGTTTTCTGTCCCGCTGTTCATTACCGTGGTTGCCTCTCTTTGAGTCGCCCGTGCCACTTCCACTCCCCCGTGGGACAGGCGTCCTCGCCTGTCTCCCTCTCCATAGCCACTAGCAGACTTACCGCCAAGTCGCCCGTGCCACGATCGCTGCTCCTGTAACGATAGCAACGGAGGTGCTTCTCATCCAAGGGTTGTGTTGCGACAGCCTCAATGCCGCTTTGCGACAGGAAACTCTACTGTCTTTCTTCACGGCGGATAGCCCTGCACGACGCAAAAGCGGTGTCGCCGTCCTATACTCGCAAGCTCGCTTCGGACTTCCGTCTTCGCGCTTCGCGCTACGCCGTGACAGGCTGCCACCGCACTCCAAGTCAACAGCAGCCCTCTTCTTAGAGTCCCAACTTGGAGTGCGGTGGCAGAGGGCCTTCCCAGGCCCGGCGACACCGCTTTTCTCAGGCCCGGGCGCAGCGTAGAGGTCGCGGGGACGTGGCGAGCAAAACTGCTGGGGGTCCGCATTACCATCCTACTCAAAGCAAACGCAAATCTCGCAGGTGGCACGTGCTTCTGAATTCGCGATGGCACGGACACATTGATCAGACGGCTCCCATATTGCTTCGGAGCCATCACACGTCACGGCAATATCCCTCGAATGATATAGACCGTTGGCTGAGGGATAGGGGCGGAGGCGGGTGTGACGTCGCCAAAGGTTGTTCCAATGCGAAGCTCGTCGATGAAGAACTTGAGACTGGATAGGCTTAGCGTGTCGAACTGGCTCTGATCGAGGTCAGGTTTGTTGGCCGGATTGAGCGGGTCGGCCGGGATGACCGCATTCGGCCAGTTCTTGCTCGACAGCGTCGGCTGGGCGACGACCAGGGCATCGAACGCCGCCTCACTCAGCACGTTCGTTTCCAGAAAACGGACGACCGTGATGATATCCTCACCGTTGGTATCGGCGTCCCATTCGATCTTGCCTACAACGATATTGGGGGCACCGAATCCGGCCGTATTTGTCACTGCCCAGGTCATAACGTCAGCAGGCCCCAGGACGCCGTCACTGGTCGCGCCACTGGCGAAACGCGGTACGATGCCATCGTGATCACCGAGGACACCGGCCAGGTATCCACCTGGTGTCTGGTGGTGCACCCCACTACTGAAATAGTGCGGATAGACATCGTACAGATTCGAGCGAGGTGGACCGCCGACGCCGCCGATTCCGTTACCTTCGTTCTGCATCGACAGGCCTCGCGATCCTGGGGTAATGGGATCCGAGCCGATCATGAACACGGGCGACCCCTGGTTTCTGTCCCATGCGTGGGCAGCCAGGTAGCTGAACCACGTGGTCGTCCCGAACCTGAAGGAGGCCGTCACGCTGGAAGCCAGGCCGATGTGGGCATCCAGGTTGCCTGTTCCGCCATCCGTCCCGTAGGGCAGACCGCGATCCTCTGGTCCCACCATGCCCACAAAACCACCTGAGGTCCATAGGTTCGAAGCCGTACCCGTGAAGCGATTCAAGCCACTCTCGGGCGGGGCATTCGTGTGGACGGCAACCCCCGTCAACTCGCCCTCCGGATGCACGCGCCAGCCATCTCCCCAACCGGTATCCGAGCTCACCCATGTGCCGACCGTGCCCTTGGCGCCCCCTTTACCAGTGAGCCATCCATCCCCATAGTCAAACGGCTCATGAACAAGTAGAGCTGCCCATAGCGGCATCGGCAGCACCGCCGCCACAATCATCACAAGCGCCTTCAACAGCCCTGCTCGTCTCTTCATGGTGCTTACTCCACACTACTTGAGTAACATCAGGTCGATCAGTTCCTCTTGCCAGGTTGAATGCGGGGATAATACACCTGCCGTGCAGCATCAGCTAGAGGAACTTTGCGACACAGTGCCCACCGCGATGCGTCAGCGCATTTTCTCATGACGCCCTGTCGCGCAGGAGGAAACGTCACACGTCCCCGACACCCCGTGAGTGGGTGGACTGGGACTTGAATCCACATGCGTTCTCCATTCCTCTGTCTTTCGCCCTGTTCTTTCGCCCTAATCTCTTCCTCTTTCTTAGAAGATTAGGGCGAAAGATTAAGGCAAAAGATTAAGGTTCCCCGAGTTCACCCTCCCTGACGCAAAAGCGGTGTCGCCGTCCTACACTCGCAAGCTCGCTTCGGACTTTGCCACCGCACTCCAAGTCAACAGCAGCCCTCTTCCAGAGTCTCAACTTGGAGTGCGGTGGCAGAGGGCCTTCCCAGGCCCGGCGACACCGCTTTTCTCAGGGCCGCGGGCTCTGCTCTCTGCGCAGTCTCCAAGTCGCACTCCCGGAAGATCCGGAAAGCGAAGCGCGCTCGGGGGGGCAATAGCTCGGATCTGCATCATCACCAAGTCATGCGGCGTCACGAAATCACGAAGTCCTGAATCCTCCCCACGGACTGGGGTCACCCCTACCGGAACATAAACAGCGATCCCGGGATCGGGATGAAACCGGGGCGCTCGGTGTCGACCACGAGGTCATCGAGATAGCATGGCACGCTCTCATCGGCACCGATAATCTCGAGCTGCGAGAGGCAACCGCTCTGGTTAACCATCCGGAACCAGGAGCCGGGGGTCGAGGAACCAGTCCTCCGCGCATAGCCGGCGGCGTCTGAGATGGGCGTCTCGCTACGGTCGAGATAGAGCTGGAAGCGGTGGTTGGCATGATCCTGCTGCACGGTGATGCGATGCCAGGCCCCGGTCGTTACCGTGGTGCCCGTCAACGTGGTCCATTCGTTGCTCGAAGTGCCCTGATGCCAGAGCACCATCTGCTGGTTCGTGTTCACGTAAAAGGCAACCTGGTAGTCGGTGCTGCCGGCCGGGGCCGCCTCGCGCGGCGTCACGTAGAGCATGCAGTCGGTAAAGAGCTCGCCACCGGTCTCGCTCCTGATCTCATCGGTGATCTCATCGGTGATCTTCAGGACCTTCGTATGGGTCGTCACCATCGGGAACTCGCTGAAAGCCGCGTTCAAGGCACTGACAATCGCCGTTTCCGATGTGACCGTCCCGGCGTCACCGGGCTGCCAGCCTTTGTCCGCCCCCATCAGGGCACCATCAGCATAGGTCTCGAACGATTCCCGGTATGGCACCAGGTTGAGCGCCAGGGCCGTCGAGTTGAAGTCCACCACGAGCCCGTTGGTGCTGGTGTTACCTATCTGTGCCAGGTCGGCCTTGGTGAACGCATCGCCCGTAAAGGCAAAGGCCATGTTGCTCACGTCCACATCATGCGGAGAAGCAGCGCCGGTGAGGGTTATGCTCACCGTCGTGTCCGATGCACGTGTGGCCACGGCCGTCAGCCCGTTCGGCACATTGCTGTCCGTCACCCAGCCTGCGTCCACGAAGTCATCGTCCACGCTACCGGCAAAGGTCTCGCCACTTCCATTTGGGTTCAGGGTCACCGTCATGACCGTGTCCACCGTTCCATTGTTTGCCAGCGACTCGGAGAAGGTGCCGGTGGAATAGCTAAGACTTGGCTGCGGCGTGAAATCGATCGTGAAGGTCTTGGCAGCGTCATTAACCAGGCTCGCATCGCCAATGGCCACGAAGGCGCTATTGGAGAAGGTCAACGTCACGCTACCATCCGGATCGCCGTCATGATCGGTGGCTGTACCTGTGAATGAGGCTGTCAGGTTGGTGGGGTTCATACGCAGCAGATCGAACGTCAAGCCACCGGGCACGCCGGAAACCGCCACATGCGTCGTCGCGTCCAGGTCCGCCGCCCAGGTATCGCCAGTCAACGTAATCGTGACTGCCTGATCAATCCCTCCGTTGTTGGCATCGCGCTCGACAAAGGAACCGCTCGAATAGCTCACCGCCGGCTGCGCCACAAAACTGACCGTTAGCCCCGCGGAGTACCCCGGGAGCGATGACGCCGATCCCCCCGTGAACGCCGCGTCCTTGAACGCCAGCGTAAAGCCTTCGCTACCGCCATCATGTGCATCGGCGGCACTGCCGAGTGACACCGTCACATGCAACGGATCCACGTAGGACACCGACAGAACCAAGCCCGTGGGCACTATGCCCGAAGTGACCTCATACTCATCGCCTAGGTTGTAGGTCGTATCCACAAAGGTGTCCCCCGCCAAGGTGACGGTGATATCGTCGTCGACCGATCCATCGTTGGCCGATGCTTCACTGAGCAGGTTCGTCGACCACGTCACACCGACGCCATCATGAAAATCAAGCGTCAGCGCATTGGTGACCCCGTCGACACTGGCGGCTGCCCCGAGCGTGAACGCATCGTCGAGGAACTCGAATCCCGCCACCACATCATCGGTATGCGGCGCAGTCGCACTTCCCGAGAAGGTAATCGTGGCCGTGGTATCACCCACGCGGCTGAGCGCGACCGTCAGGCCGGCCGGCACCCCGGAGGTCGTGTAGTGGCTCGGCGTCAGCGGGTCGGCGAAGCTGTCCCCCGTCAGCGTAATCGTATTTGTCGTAACGATGCTGCCGTCGTTGCCCGCCCCCTCGGAAAAGAGCGTCCCGCTATAGGCGATGGAACGGCTTGCGAAGCGCACATCATCCACATAGGTAAGCTGGTTGCCATCAGTCTCGAAGGTCGAGAGGTAGCCATTGGTCTGGACCATGTGGAACCAGGAGCCGTTGGGATCGCCGCCGCGGGTCTCGCCCAGCGCGTTGGTGTAGGCATCCCCGTTCACCGAAATCTGGTAGCGGTCGGTGACATAATCCTGCAGCACGGTAATGCGGGCCCACGCACTGGTACTGAGCGTGGGATTGCCGCTGAGCGTCAGCCACTGGTTGGTCGGAACTGCAGGATTGCGGTGCCAGACCACCAACTCGCTGTTGGTGCTGAGATAGAACGCCATCTGGTTCTCGTCACTCCCCTCGGGCTCTTGCACTCGCTGCGTCGGCATCACCAGCCACTCCGCAATCACCACGCCACCCGTCGTGCTCGACACGGAGTTGCTCACCGTGCCACTGACCGCCAATAGCTTCTCGTGCGACGCACTGGGAAGCGGCAAATCACCGCCTCCGCTTGTATACGTCGTCAGTGCAGCCACGGCCGCCGCATTAGTCGAAACGGCCCCGGCATCGTCCGTCGCGCCGCCCCAGTGAGCGATGTCCGCGACGGGGTGGTTGTTCGTAAACGCTTCAAACGATTGCGACGTCGGCACCGACGCCGCAAGCACGGCATCCAGCGCCACAATCTGGGCGCAGGCGATGCCGGCAACTGCAAGTTGAAATGTTCTTCGGGATATACGCATGACAGCCTCCCGAGTTATTTGAGTATGAAGACCATGCCGAGAGGAATCGGATCGCCGACCTTGTCGAACTGGATTGCGCAGAACTCGGCATGAGCCGCGCCATTCCAGGCAAATATGCCCGTAATCGTGCCAGTTGCATCTGCCTCAACGCCGGCTGCATTCCAGTCACCTTCAGAATTGGCACCCGCCTCTTGCGTCAGGGGGAGGTCGTCGTTGTAACCGACGATGGTCATGTCGGCGCCTCTATAGTTGCCAGAGACCACGCGGCGTCCGTACATGATGATGTCATACGTCGCTCCCGGAACGAGGTCGGTCAAGGTCCATGTGCAGGGTCCGTATCCGTCTGTCAGCCAGAAGAAGTCCTCACGCAGAACATGACTTCCTGTGTTATACGCTCTATAGGAAGCGCCCGTGGTATTGAACGTGAAGGTTCCTCCTGGCGTCGTGATGCTCGGGCTGCTTCCCGAAGCGCCCTTTACCAATTGGTACCAACTCCCCGCCTGACCAGGGATCGTAAGCCCCACAGAGTGTGTGGGTTCGCCCGATTGCACACCGCCCTGTGGCTTATCAAAATCAATGCTGATCACCGTCGGCGTCTTCCCCGTCCGGAAGCTCCACGTGGAATCACCGCTAATGCCGCCGTAGTTGACCGGTGTTGGCAGCCCCTGGTCCTTGATCGCGCCGGCATCGATCTCTACGTAGTAGTCGGTGAAAGCGGCCAGAGCGCCGACGGGATCGATCGTGACGTCTGAGCCACTGACCGTGACGTTGCCCGAGGTCACGTCGATTGTCTCGAACGTAGCCCCGCCACTCTCCTTGATGACGATATTGCCGGCGCCCTTCTGAACAGGTTCATCGAAAGTCATGACCAGATCGGCGGCAGGCACCACGTCGGTCGCGTTATTGGTAGGGCTCAGCGTCGTGAAGTCCGGCGCGGTAGTGTCGGGAAGCTCGGTCGTGAAGTTCCAGGCGGCACTCCCGGTAAAGCCGGTAAAGGCATTTGGGGGTGCGGCGAGATCCGTGATCGCCGTGTTCGCGATCTCCACATAGTAGTTGGTGCCGTAGCCAAGGTCGGAGGTCGGGTTGATCGTGACATTCGAGCCATCGACCGTGACGAGGCCTGTTGTCACATCGATCGTCTCGAACGTGGCTCCGCCGATCTCCTTGATGACAATATTACCTGTGCCCTTCTGCACCTCTTCGTCGAAGGTGATCACCATATTGCTCGCCGGCGCCACACCGGACGCGCCATTGGTCGGGCTCAGCGTGGTGAAATCCGGCGGGATACTGTCGGGATTCTCAGTCGTGAAGCTCCAGGTGGCGCTACCGCTGAAGCCGCCGAAGTCATTGGGTGTCGACCACAGATCCTTGATCGCACCGCTGGTGATCTCGACATAGTAGTTGGTGCTGTAACCGAGGTCGGCGCTTGGGTTGATCGTGACCGCCGCGCCGTCGACCGTGACGAGGCCCGTTGTCACATCGATCGTTTCAAACGTGCCGCCGCCGATATCCTTGATGACAATATTGCCACTGCCCTTCTGTACATCTTCGTCAAAGGTAATCACCAGATTGGCATCGACCAGCACATCCGTCGCGGTGTTGGTGGGGCTGAGCGTGGAGATGCTTGGCGCGTCCCCATCGGGAACAACCACTTCGGTGTATTCAACCAGAAGAGCGGTGAAGCTACACCACGCGCTGATCGTCCAATAGTCCCAAGTACCGCTGATTACGCCCGAACCATTGGCCCGAACATCCTCGAAGTTGCTGTCACTATCAGCATCAGGAGTCGCGCTACCCACACCATCGATAGTCCACGTCCCCGGCCGACCATTAAGCATCAGGAATGCAATATCATAAAGGCCACCCGGCACAAGCCCGGTCAGCGACCAAGGAACTGGTCCGGTGTATCTGCCGGGATTGACGCTGCCGAGGATCTCACTGCGGTCTTGCCAGGCCCCAACATACTCCGCACTGTCGATGTTGAATGTGAACGTGATGCCGTCCACCGTGACAATCTTCTCGCCGTTACCTGTGGCAATGGTGCCAAACGAAGTCGCCGTGATCTGAAGACCGTTGGCGTTTTCCTCACCGCCATCATCCCATACACCATCACCAACATCGATTCCGATAGCCGGCGCAGCGTTTACCACCCCAGCCGTCAGCCCCAGAATCCCCATCGCCACAACGGCGATCGCCCATACGTTCGTGATCTGCTTTATCATCATCACTCCACTCCTTTGCACCCGCCATTCACCACAGCTGGAAACGCTAGACTTCTCCCATTAAACTACTGATCATTATCCCATAAGCCACAGGGGGGGGGAGAGCCCAATCTTGCGACGACATGAGTCAGTATTGCGACAAACAAGAGGCGTCCCCGAACGAACGAAAGAGTACACAAAGGGAAGACCGCCTTCAGGGCGTGTTGATCTATTGGGCGGACGGCAATTTCATCCCGAAGGGATGTTAGCTATTAGCCGGTGGTTGATCCCGCGAAGCGGGAGACACCACCGGTCACAATCAGGAATGTGAATTGCATCCCGGAGGGATGCCAGCGATGTGGCGGTGCTGCCATCCCTCCGGGATGATGTATTCCGCGGTTTAGGTCCGGTGGTGACGCTCGTTCCTCGCGTAACCACCGGCTAATGGCTGGCAAGCCTCCGGCTTGTCCAGACGTCCAGAGGTCTCGTCGAACATGTGTAGAACAACGAGGGCCATGCCCCAGGCTATGATTGTGTAGCCCCGTTGGGGCATTACTCAGAGCGAAGGAGCGATAGATCAACGCGCCTTCAGGCGGTCTCCCCACGCCGCTGCCGGAACTGCAGCGGCGTGCACCCGAAAGCGGCGCGGAAGCTGGTGTGGAGGTGGTGCTTGGAGCGGAAACCGATCCTGGGCGCGAGGTCACTCACGGAGAGCTCGGTCGTTCGCAGCAGCGCGCAGCACACCTCGAGGCGGCGACGACGCAGCTCGGCGTTGACGCCGCGATCGAGCTCGCG
Source organism: uncultured Victivallales bacterium (assembly GCA_964497125.1). GTDB lineage: Bacteria > Verrucomicrobiota > Kiritimatiellia > UBA8416 > UBA8416 > CAYLXP01. Next base: position 11,018 of record CAZCDU010000141.1, read on the forward strand.
GCGGAAAAGGCGCTCCAACGCGCGCCGGTTCACCGACACCGCATCCGCCACATCGTCCACCGACAGGTTCTCCGCAAGATGGTCCCACATGAAGCGCACGGCCCGCGCGACCACGGGGTCGACCGTGGCAAGCACATCCGTGCTAGCCCGGACCGTGACCTCGCGTGGGGGCACCAGCACAAGCTCGCTCGGGGGTGGCTTGCCCGCCATCAGATCCTGCAGCAGTTGAACGGCTCGTTCCCCCTCCTCTTCCCCGCCATGCTCGATCGCGGAGAGGGGCACAGGCGTACACTCGCACGTAGTGACATCGTTACCACAGCCAATCACAGCGACCTCGCCGGGCACCTGAAGCCCGGCATCCAGGCTGCGGACGCAAATTCTCGCCGCCATCCCATCGCTGAACCCCAACATGCCAATCGGCTTCGGGGCAGCTTTGAGCCATGTCGTCAGCTCACGGTCCCGCGCCTGGTGCTTCTCTCGGGCGGTGAATCCCTGCCCCGCATCACCAAACGGCTTGAATCCTAGCAGATGACACTCGGCGCCCAGCTCCTCTGCGCGCGAACGGAAGGCTTCATAGAGCGGTTCAAAATTCGAGAGTGGTTCATACCCGACAGACCCGACATGACGAAAACCGCGCTCTGCAAAATGCTCTGCCGCCAACCGTCCCGCAGTGGGCAAATCGCCGGCAACCGCGGGAAACTCGTGGTCATGCGGATTCGGGAAACTGGCGCAGCGAACGGTGGGGCATCCCAACTCCCTCAGCTGGCGCACCAGCGGCTCATCCCACAGCCGCTCAACCAGGGCCCCATCCGGCACCAGCCCGGGCGGCAGCTTGCCGTCATAGAACTCGAGATCGACAATCCGCCACCCCAACGCCATCGCCCGCTCGATGATGCGGCGCTTTGCGCGGTGGAGCACACGCATCAGCATCAACGCCACCGTGGGCCCCTCAGGCATCCCGGTCAACGAAGCCGCCCGCCGGTCCACCGCCATCAGATGTGAGTTCCTTTTCATACCAGCCAGATATAGCGGGAACGACAAAGAAAGCGAAGCGGAAAAGGAATCAGGACTTCGTGACGTCGTGTCTTCATGACGCCCGGGCGACTCAATGACGGGAGCGACCGAGTGACAGCACGGTACCCAACTCCCCGTATGTTGTGCCGCCTTCAGGCGGGCTCGGGGCTCGGGGGGAAGACGAAGGGAAAGATTAGGGTAAAGACAAGGAGAAGAAGCACACCGCTTCGTCTTTACCCTAATCTTTCCCCTTGTCTTCCCCCTGCCGCCACCGGCGTAGCGGTGGCGTTACCGCTTCAGCACAAACCAGGGGCTGTGCCACGTGCGGGGGTGCTTGTAGTGCTGGCGCTCGTGGTAGAAGGTGAAGCCGCCGGTTTCGATGAAGAGGTACTCGGCGCCATCGATCGTCTTGGTCTTCATCTTCAGGGCTCCCGCCCCATGCCCGAGCTCCATCAGCGTGTCACCCGACCAGTAGCGGGACGCCGTGTCCGTGAAGCCGCTATCCTTGAACGTGATGCTGCGGTAGCGCGGCAGCGAGGCGTCGATCTCCGCGCCCGGCTTGAAGTCGTCGATCGCATCGACCTTCCCAATAGGCTTCCAGCTACCGAGCACGCTCTCGTTGGCGACGAACGTGCCATCGAAGCGGAAAAGCCCCTCCTCTGTGCTGAGCTCGCCATCATCGGAATCCTGGTCCTGCTGCCACTCGCTCGACTGCAGGGAAATGAACTTCAGCCCCTCCCATGCCAGCTCATCACT